>NZ_AP024901.1:0-600000 GCF_024347075.1 Vibrio rarus | reverse complement strand
TCATCAATAAATCGTTTGTTAACTGTTGCAATAGAAAAAAAGCAATATACTGATGCTAAAATAATATTTAGTACGGCATTGTCACTAATGACGATGTTTGCAATATTTCAATTTATTCTGGTATATTATCCAATTTTAAACTTAGATAAAGTAATTAGTATCCCTGACAATATACTTAAGGATGCGAAGAATTTGTTTATATTGGTATTTGCTAATTTTTCTCTATCGCTTGTAACTTCAGTTTTGTCAGTATCTATGTATGCAACAAATCGCCTAGATATAATGCAATCTTTACAAATAGTACGTGCTATTTCACGAGTGCTTTTTATTGTGATTTTATTTTTATATTGGGAAGTTAGTCTAACAGCAATAGGAATAGCATCAGTTATTAGTGGTATTGTTGTTATAATTATGACTTTAATAATATCAAGAAGACTAACACCAGAGCTTAAGTATAACTTATCATGCTTTGATCTTGGAAAGTTTAAAGAAATAAGCGCATTCGGAGGTTGGATATTAGTAAATCAACTGGGTTTTTTGCTATTATCAAAAGTTGATCTAATTATACTGAATCGATATGTTGGACTTTATGAAGCTGGTGTGTATTCAGCTATAATGCAAATTATTAATGTAGTTAAAAGTTTTGCTTTAGTCTTTGCTGGAGTAACTGGCCCTATGGTTATGATTTATTTTGCAAATCAAGACAATGATAAAATAATATCAGTAACTAAAACATTTATTGGGTTTCTTACCTTGAGTATTGCAGTTAGCATTGCTGTAGTTGTAATGAACTCGTATTCATTAATGGAGTACTGGTTAGGGGAAACGTACTCGGAACATGGTCAACTCCTTAGTTATATGCTCATGAGTATATTGCTTAGTTTAGGAATGCTACCTATATTTTCTGTAAATGTAGCAATTGGTAAAGTGAAGATACCTGCATTATTTAGTTTATTTTGTGGATTACTAGGTTTGACTATATCATATTACACCGCTAATTATACTCAACTGGGTGTGTATTCTGTGGTTTTAGGAACATTTATTTCATTAACACTCAAGAATGCTATATTCTCCCCTTTATATGTATCTCAATGCCTGGGTATTTCTTACAACACTTTTTTTAATGCCCAGTTGAAAGGACTGATAATGTTTGCTGTTTCTTTATTATTTTGTAAGTTATTTAATAAGTATGTTGTAGTTAATAATATGTCAGAGTTGTTTTTGGTAATGCTTACTCAGTTTTCGATATTGATTGTTTTGTCTGTGTTTTTTTACGATAAAAAAGATAAATCGATGTTGACTGATTTATTAAAGAATAAAGTGAGAAAAAATGAATAAGATAATTTCTATAGTTGATTTGTTAATTGCGTTCATAAAATTCAAATTGGGAAAAGTTGTTTTTGTTAAATATTATAGTAGAATTACAAATGTTGGTGATGTTCTAAATTTAGACTTAATTGAGCATTACTCGAATAAGAAAGTTTTAAATACACGAGGATGTTCAAAGTTACCGCACTATCTTGTCGTAGGTAGTGTAATCCATAATATGAATGAAAAAACGACTGTTCTTGGTAGTGGACTAATAGAGCGAGAATACATAAATCATATTAAATCGCTTGGGCAAGTAAAGGTTGTGCGTGGGGAACTGACAAAGAAAGCTCTTGAAGAAAATTTTGATATCAAATTGGATGATTTACCTTTAGGAGATCCTGCAGTATTGTTTCCAAAAATTTACTTACCTGAAGTATCAAAAACGCACTCTCTTGGTTTAGTGTTACATTATGTAGATGAAGACCACCCCATAAAAGAAGTAGTAATTAAACTAGGTGGAAAAATAATCTCAGTAAGACAATCACCAAAAAGTTTCATTGATGAGTTAATGGAGTGTGATCACATTCTTTCTAGTTCCATGCATGGACTGATCTTGGCTGATTCATATGGAATAAAAAATAAAAGAATTATACTTAGTGACAAAATAACTGGGGGGGATTATAAGTTTATTGATTACTATTCTACAACAAATAGGCCATATGAAGATTTTTTAACTATATCTAATGAAGTGAAAGCACAAGATATAACAGATTGTATTAAAAAATGTACAGTTAAAACATTCACATATGATATAGATAAACTTGAAAAAGTTTTTTTGGAAGAGAATTTTTAAATGTCCTTTCCAATTATAATTATGACCAAGGATGAATGCGAAGATCTAGAGACGACCGTAAGGTCAATTTTAGATACAGTTAGTATAGATATTCATATATTTATTGTGGATAATAACTCTAAATTAAACGCTCACAGAAAGTTATTAACTGAACTTGAAGAAATCGAAAATATTTCTGTTAAAAGAAACTCCACCAATAGATGGATATTAGGTCTGAACGAAACAATTATGGACATTTGCTCCCGATTTAAAACAGACTATTTTGTTTTGACCGATGGTGATATTGATTTTTCACAATGTAATCCATCTAGTTCTTGTTGGTTAACGTATCTAATTGAGGAAATGAACAAGAATATATCAATAGGCAAGTTAGGAATATCATTAAACTGGGATTATTTAAAGTCTGAACCTGAGCTTGCAAATATTCTTGAACAAGAGAAATCACTGTATAATAAAAATAAGATGATTGGTAATCTTTTTGTATCTCAAGTAGACACCACTGCAGCAATATATAGATGGGACTGGTCAATCGAGTTTTCACCTAAATTTTACCCAGATCACATCCGATACCTTAGGCCTGAATTATATTCTTGTAGAACACCAAGAAGAATCAATGTTGAGCATCTTGGTTGGAAAAAATACTCAGCAGGCAATTTATGCAAAGAAAGAATAGATGATAAAGTAGGTTGTTTCACGTTGATTGGGGGCAGTATTACTCCTGAAATAAAAAGCCAAGCATCATTTTCGGTAAGACTTTATCACTCGTTGTTTTCAAGAGTAATACATAAGGCATGGAAATTTAGACGCTACTATATGCTTTACAGATATATAACTTTGAAAGGAAGAAAGTTATTTGATGGACAAGAAAGTACAGAGCTATAGGTATTTATAATGTTTATATTTAGAAATGAATTACTTACTTTATACTTTCTAGTATATATATGCCTACTGCTATTATCGTTGTATGCAAACTATAAAAAAAGTAAAATTATCGACAACACAACTTTTGTTTTGTCAGTAATTATATTTATCTTATTTATATATTCCAGAGATGGCTATGGTGTAGATGAACCAACTTATTTAAAAGCATATGTTGATTATGTTTCATCTCCTTCTAATTTTAGGTTTGATTACTCTTTTCGTACTCTATACTGGCTTTTATCCGTACTTGATGTGTCTCCTACTGCTTTCAATGAAGTTATTGTATTGCTAATGTTAGCTTTTGTTTCATGTATTGTGTGGATATTTACTAGCTCACAATCTCGGTCTATAACTTTAGTTCTACTTTTATTTAGCTCTACATATCTAGATTTATTTTTCAACGCATATCGACAAGCTTATGCTCTTCTATTTCTTTTGTTTTCTTTTTCATTTCTATTTAGACAAAAACTAGCTTTATTTTTTGTATTAGCAGTTATTTCATTTGGATTTCATTGGTCAGTACTCGTAGTATATATATTATATATTATATCCAGATTAATTTCCTTAAAATGGTTGAAATATATATTATACACATCAATAATATTCACTTTAATAGCTTTGTTTAGACCGTTAGGGATTATTGGATCTATAGTTTATATTGTGAATTTCCTTCCAAGTAATTTGTTTGGTGATAATTTAAATAGGATATTAATGTATCTTCAGAGTACTGAGTATTCATTTTACAGTCTAAATCTATTTGGTCGAATACCTACAATAATGCCTGTTATGGTAGCCTTATTCTTTAGTGCGTTTTTTTTTGAAAGTATAAAAAAATCAAGATGGTTGCCACTAATCATATTGCTATCAGTCTATTGTGTCTTGCTCTTAGAAATGGCATTCAGTTTCCGTAACTATTATTGGTTATTACCATTATTTCCTTTTCTTTGTGCAGACTTTATAAATGAAACAGAAGCAAAAGTTAAAAATACTGATGTCTCTAAGCTAATTATTGTTGGTGGGTTGCATTGTTCACTAACTATTATTTCTTTTTTTTCATCGCCATTGCTGCCCTTAATGTTCAGATTTTCCTAGAGATTTACACATGATAAAAATCGCTATCTTACTTTCCACATATAATGGTGAAGAATTTATAAAGGAGCAACTTCAGTCTATTCTTGATCAAGACACTGATTTTCACGTTGATATACATGTTAGAGATGACGGTTCCAAAGATGGTACGGTTGAACTTATTCGCGAGATGAACCCTGCGAACACGAAAGTCTATCAAGAACAAAATGTGGGTGTTATTGATAGTTTTTTTGAATTAATATCGATGATCGATGATTATGATTATTATTTCCTTTGTGACCAAGATGATGTTTGGTTCAAAAATAAGATTTCAACGGCTACACAATTTTTGACGAATGACAACTCTAAATTATATTGCTCTGCTCTTGAGGTGGTAGATAAAGCTCTAAATCCTATCAAGATCATTAATCAAAGAACATTTATTACATACAAAAATAGCCTGATCGAATCTGGTGCTACTGGTTGTACTATGGCATTCACTAACGAATTTAGGACTGAACTTTTATCCGTATATAAGATGATAGATAAAAAAGATATCATTATGCATGATAGTTTGATTATCAAGGTAGCAAGCTTATTAGGTAATGTAAGTTATGATACAGAGCCTCGTATAAGTTATAGACAGCATGATAGGAATGTTATAGGTGCTTCTAGTTCAGGCTTTGGTAAAACTCTTAGTGCTATTAAGAATTTGTTTGATGTAAATAAAAGAAATTTACAAATCAAGGAATCACTATCAATAATAAATTGCTTAAACAAACTAAATTATGACCATCCTTGTGACGATTTATTCTTAGTAAGAAGTGGCTTCTTTTTAAGATTAAAATTTTTAGCTAAAAACAAATATTATAAAAGAAATAGGTTGTCAAGTATGATTTTTAAACTCTTCGTTTTTATAGGAGTGTTTAGAAATGCATAATTTTTTTACTGGTAGAAGTATAACCTATGTGCTTCATCCATTTATATTTGTTTTATCTTCTGTATTGAGAGTATTGCCGCTTTGTTTTAGAATGTTATTTTTTGAAATATTTAAAAATTTTCCGACAAAGATTGGTGTCTTTATTAGACTGATAATTTTAAAGTCTATGTGTAGGTGTGGGAACAACATTTATATTGCTTCTAATGTGACTATTAAAGGATTTGAACAACTAACACTGGATGACAATATATCAATTCATGAGAATTGTTACCTAGATGCAAAAGGGGGATTAGATATTGGTAGTGACGTGTCTATTGCGCACAATTCTTCAATTATTACGTTTGAACATATGTGGAGTGATCAAACAAATCCTATAAAGTATAATAATCTTGAGTTAAAATCAATTAGTATTGGATCTGATGTATGGATAGGTTGCGGAAGCAGAATTTTAGCTGGAAGCAGACTTTCTGACAGGACTATAGTTGCTGCTGGTTGTGTAGTAAATAATGTTTACGATAGCAATGTCATTATTGCTGGTATTCCAAGTAAAGTTTTAAAAGAGATTTGAGATGAAAACAATTTTTGCACATGACCATCGGTTTATAGTAAATAGTGATAATAATGTTTATTCAAAGGGGAAAGTTAAGCGTGAGATGTTTGATCTCTATTTAAATCATTCAGATTTAATTACTGTAGTATCGAGATTCGAGCAAACGGAACTATCTACTATTGAGTGTGACAACAAATTTAATGGAATAAATAATGAAGTTATTAACTTTATTGGATTTAAAAACCTATCTAATCCAATAGAACTATTTAGTAATAACCTTAGTTCTATGTGCGAAATTATCGCCGATTATGATTTTGTTATAGCAAGGCTTCCAAGTGAAATTGGTTTGCTAGCTGTAAAGTCTGCAAAAAAACTTGGTATTCCTTATGCTATTGAATTTGTAGCTTGTCCTTGGGATGCGCTTTATCACTATGGAAGGTTAGAAGCAAAGTTATATGCGCCAGTATTTTATTATAGAAATAGGAAAGCAGTTTTAGATTGTCCAAATGTGGTTTATGTCACTTCAAGTTTTTTACAAAGTAGATATCCGACTAATGGTAATTCCTTTGGAGTTTCTGACGTCGAAATCGACTGTGATACAAAAGTTCATCATATAAAGGAGTTTACACCATCAAAAAGAATTTCTTTAGGTCTAATAGGTTCCCTTGATTCTCCTCACAAAGGGATTTCTGATGCTTTAAAAGCCCTTCGATTACTGTTAGATAAAGGATATGACGTTGAGCTTAATGTTCTTGGTCCTGGTGACAATCTTCGTTGGGCTAACAGTATAAAGGGAATTGAGTCTAGAGTAAGGTTTCTAGGAACGAAAAAACCAGGTAAAGAAGTTCAAGATTGGCTGGCATCGCTAGATATATATATTCAGCCATCTCTGCAAGAAGGACTTCCACGTTCTATCGTAGAAGCGATGAATTGTGGATTGCCTATAGTAGCAAGCAATGCCGGCGGTATTCCAGAGTTGATACAAAAAAATTTTATACATAGGAAAAAAGATTATACAACTTTGGCTAAAATGATTGAAAAGTTATTCAATAGTTATGAATATAGGCAAAGCTCAAAATTTAGTATAGAAACATCTGAACAATTTGACTATCGGGAGTTATTTTCAAAGCGCAGTCACATATGGAAATCAATACTGACAAAATAGTCTTAGTCACTATAAATTTACGTCATTTGTAATGAAAGGAAAATACAAAATACTCATGTATTTTACGCCCCTTTCACCTCTAACTAAATGTAGATACCATATCTCAGAACCGAGTACAAACCTAATTTAAGGCTAATGCGGATTGATACCTTGTTTGGTTCTTTATTATACCAATCTAAGTAAAAATATGATCTAATTGAGGCGTTCACAATTAGGACTAATCGCTATGGATAGCCTTAACGACATCGACTTAAAAAAAATTGCGAGCCAGCAAAAATCCATGCAGATGAAAATGAGATTGCTGGCCCTTGCTCATTTCAAAGACGGGCACTCTCGCACTCAGATTGCCAAGTTTCTTAAGGTAAGTAGAACCAGCGTTAATAAATGGGTTCAAGTCTTCCTCAGGGAAATCGCATGAACATTCCCATTTTTAAAGGGTTAAGCCAGCGAAAATTTTTCAAACACTAGTCCATTTATTACTTATTTCATCATATACGTCACATCTGTATTGCTTAATAAAGGATCAGATTGTAGATCATTTTGATTGCTGTCTAATAGCTTCATATTCATTTGGAGCCAGACAATGACAAAAATGACCAATCCATTTATGCACTTCTCAACGATTAAAGATTACCGCCAAGCTGCAAAAGTTAATCATAAATTGTCCGATATAATTTTGCTGATAATTTGTGGTGTTTTGTCAGGTCAGATACCTGGGAAGGCATTAGCGATTTTGGTGAAATACGATTGGGCAGGGAAAAATCATGTAGATGCCCATGTTTAAAGGCTTCGTGACGTATTGAGTTCACAATTTTTGAACTTCATTCGTTAGCGTTATCACATAACAATCAATGATCTGATGATCGATTTGTAGATCATTTTCAGTGTTATCTAATACCTCCATAGATAAATTGGAGGTCCAACAATGAGTAACCAGCACCCATTTATGCATTTCGATGTCATTCCAGATTACCGACAACAAGGCAAAGTCGAGCACAAGTTAACTGATATCATTCTGTTAACAATTTGTGCTGTGCTTTCTGGTCAAGATGACTGGAAGGCGATTAGTCTTTACGGTGAAGCTAAGTTGGATTTCTTGAAGCGATTTGGCGATTTTAGTCATGGTGTTCCATCTACTTCGACGATAGCTAGAACGATGGGTATGATTAGTGCGACTCGACTTCAAAAATGCTTCATTGAGTGGATGAAAGATTGCTGTGAGTTAACCAAAGGTGAAGTGATCGCCATTGATGGTAAGACTGTCAGGGGCTCTTATGATGACTCTCGTGGTCTTGGCGCAATTCACATGGTGAACGCTTTTGCGACTGAAAATGGCGTTAGTCTCGGACAACACAAAGTTTACGAAAAATCCAACGAGATCACTGCTATCCCAGAGTTGCTCGAACTGCTTGATATATCAGGCTGCTTGGTCACTATTGATGCTATGGGATGCCAAAAGAAAATCGCTCAAAAAATACTAAACAAAAACGCAGATTATTTGTTGGCGGTAAAAGGAAATCAAGGTCGTTTGGAGCAAGCATTCGATAATTATTTCGATATGAACATGCTCCAAAAACACGATGGCGACTCTTACAGCACGCAAGAAAAATCCCGAGGTAGACAAGAAACCAGGTTGGCATTAACGAACACGGATTTAAGTGTTTTAGGTGATTTGGCGTTTGACTGGCCAGAGCTTAAAACAATGGGTATCGTCGTTTCTGTTAGACAAGAGGAAACAGTGGCGAAAGAGTCAGAAATCACAGTGAGATACTACATTAGCTCGAAAGATTTAAATGCTAAGGAATTGTTAAATGCAACGCGTTCACATTGGTTGGTCGAGTCGATGCACTGGTCTCTCGATACGACATTTGGTGAAGACGCGTGCCGAAAACGGGCAGAAGAAAGTGCAGAGAACTTTGCAAGGATCAGACAGATGTGTTTAAACATGCTGAAGAGTGAAACGACTTTGAAAGCGAGTATTAAGCACAAAAGAGCGATGTGTGCGATGGATTCTGAGTACCTTTTGAAGGTTCTGGCAAGCCTTTATTGACGGGGATGTTCGTGATTTTTCCGTGCGAACTCCAACCGATGACATGTCGGATCTCATGCCGTGGAACATTGAAATCGGTGAAGCTGATTAATACTTCACTGGTTAATTAATCGCTTACGATGAAAACTACCTAAGTAAGGTTCTCGGAAGCGTTGCATAACGGTGATGTTCATGCGATTTCCGTGCTCTCAAACTCAATCAATTTAGATAAATTACAAAGTTAGATATCCAGTTGTACTGGTTCAGAATATAAAGGTTAATATCAAAAATGAGTTCATCAAAAACCGTAGTTATTACTTCTAATACTAGTTGGTATCTTTATAACTTTCGGAAAAATACAATATTAGCCTTGGTCAAAGAAGGTTATCAAGTTATCGCTGTTTCTCCCAAAGATGATTATTCTAAAAAGCTAGTAGACTTAGGAATTGAGTATCAGCCTATTGAAATTGACCAAGGTGGTACTAATCCAGTTAAAGATGTTGGTACTTTCTTTGGGTTTGTTAGTTTATATAGAAAAATACGTCCGGATGTAGTTCTGAACTTTACGCCAAAGAATAATATTTATAGTACTTTAGCCGCGTCACTTTTTGGGACTAAATCTATTAATAACATTGCAGGACTGGGTATGGTATTTATCAATGAAAATATCACAGCCAAACTTGCTCGTTTTTTGTATAGAATTAGTCAACCTAAAGCACATACCATTTTCTTCCAAAATAATGAAGATAAAGAGTTGTTCGCTCAGCATAAATTAGCACCGCTTGATATCACAGATAGAGTGCCAGGTTCTGGTGCAGATTTGACTCGGTTTTCCTTATCTCCTAGCGAAGATGATGGTGTTGTTCGCTTTTTGCTTATTGCTCGTATGCTTTACGACAAAGGCATTGGGCACTATGTAGAAGCCGCTCGTGAGTTAAAAGAAAAGCACGGTGATAAGGTCGAATTTAGGCTTTTGGGCTTTCTTGATGTTAATAATCCTTCAGCTGTATCTAAACAAGATATGCAATCTTGGGTAGATGAAGGTATTGTTAATTACTTAGGTACCTCTGATTCTGTTGAAAAAGAAATAGCACAAGTCGACTGTATGGTATTGCCGTCTTTCTATCGTGAAGGGGTACCTAAGTCACTATTGGAAGCATGTGCAATGGGTAAGCCTATCGTTACAACTGATAATGTCGGTTGCCGAGAAACCGTTGATGATGGCATCAATGGCTATTTGTGTGAGCCTCGTAGTACGTCTAGTCTTGTCGATAAATTAGATCTTATGATCAATAATTCTCATCATGAGCGGTTATTGATGGGTCATGAAAGTAGAATTAAAGTTGAGAAGGAATTTGACGAAAAAATAGTTATTCAGAAATATTTGCAGGCTGTTAAGTCTGCTATTAAGTAGGTAAAAAATGAAAATTGCAATCGCCGGTACAGGATATGTTGGTCTTTCCAATGCTATGTTGTTATCTCAGAACCACTAAGTTACTGCTGTAGATATCATCGAAGAGAAAATTGATCTTCTAAACAATAGACAATCACCTATAGTGGATGCAGAAATATCAGATTTCTTAGCGAATAAAGATTTAAACTTCACGGCTACCTTAGACAAAGAGTTGGCCTATAGTGATGCAGAGTATGTAGTGATTGCTACCCCTACGGATTATGATCCGGAAACCAACTACTTTAATACATCTTCCGTTGAGGCTGTCATTAAAGATGTAATGGTATTTAATCCAAATGCCATTATGGTCATTAAGTCCACAGTGCCTGTTGGTTATACAGCTCGTATTAAAGAGGAATTAGGCTGTGCTAATTTAATCTTTTCTCCTGAGTTTTTACGTGAAGGTCGTGCCTTGTATGATAATTTGCATCCCTCTCGCATTATCGTTGGTGAGCAAAGTGAACGCGCAAAAGTCTTTGCCGATCTCCTAGTTGAAGGTGCAGTAAAAGAAGACATAAAAGTGTTGTTCACTGACTCAACTGAAGCAGAGGGAATTAAATTATTCTCCAATACTTATTTAGCTATGCGGGTGTCTTATCAGGGAAAAATCATGTAGATGCCCATGTTTAAAGGCTTCGTGACGTATTGAGTTCACAATTTTTGAACTTCATTCGTTAGCGTTATCACATAACAATCAATGATCTGATGATCGATTTGTAGATCATTTTCAGTGTTATCTAATACCTCCATAGATAAATTGGAGGTCCAACAATGAGTAACCAGCACCCATTTATGCATTTCGATGTCATTCCAGATTACCGACAACAAGGCAAAGTCGAGCACAAGTTAACTGATATCATTCTGTTAACAATTTGTGCTGTGCTTTCTGGTCAAGATGACTGGAAGGCGATTAGTCTTTACGGTGAAGCTAAGTTGGATTTCTTGAAGCGATTTGGCGATTTTAGTCATGGTGTTCCATCTACTTCGACGATAGCTAGAACGATGGGTATGATTAGTGCGACTCGACTTCAAAAATGCTTCATTGAGTGGATGAAAGATTGCTGTGAGTTAACCAAAGGTGAAGTGATAGCCATTGATGGTAAGACTGTCAGGGGCTCTTATGATGACTCTCGCGGTCTTGGCGCAATTCACATGGTGAACGCTTTTGCGACTGAAAATGGCGTTAGTCTCGGACAACACAAAGTTTACGAAAAATCCAACGAGATCACCGCTATTCCAGAGTTGCTCGAACTGCTTGATATATCAGGCTGCTTGGTCACTATTGATGCTATGGGATGCCAAAAGAAAATCGCTCAAAAAATACTAAACAAAAACGCAGATTATTTGTTGGCGGTAAAAGGAAATCAAGGTCGTTTGGAGCAAGCATTCGATAATTATTTCGATATGAACATGCTCCAAAAACACGATGGCGACTCTTACAGCACGCAAGAAAAATCCCGAGGTAGACAAGAAACCAGGTTGGCATTAACGAACACGGATTTAAGTGTTTTAGGTGATTTGGCGTTTGACTGGCCAGAGCTAAAAACAATGGGTATCGTCGTTTCTGTTAGACAAGAGGAAACAGTGGCGAAAGAGTCAGAAATCACAGTGAGATACTACATTAGCTCGAAAGATTTAAATGCTAAGGAATTGTTAAATGCAACGCGTTCACATTGGTTGGTCGAGTCGATGCATTGGTCTCTCGATACGACATTTGGTGAAGACGCGTGCCGAAAACGGGCAGAAGAAAGTGCAGAGAACTTTGCAAGGATCAGACAGATGTGTTTGAACATGCTGAAGAGTGAAACGACTTTGAAAGCGAGTATTAAGCACAAAAGAGCGATGTGTGCGATGGATTCTGAGTACCTTTTGAAGGTTCTGGCAAGCCTTTATTGACGGGGATGTTCGTGATTTTTCCGTGGGTGTCTTATTTTAATGAACTGGACAGTTATGCTGAATCATTAGGATTAGATGCTCGTCAAATAATCGAGGGTGTTGGTTTAGATCCTCGTATTGGCAACCATTACAATAACCCTTCATTTGGTTATGGTGGTTATTGCTTACCTAAAGATACTAAACAGTTGCGTGCAAACTATGCAGATGTGCCAAATAATATTATTGGTGCAATCGTTGATTCAAACACTACTCGTAAAGACTTTATTGCTGATTCTATTTTAAAGCGTAGCCCTAAAGTTATAGGTATCTATCGTTTGATTATGAAGTCTGGTTCTGACAATTTTAGAGCGTCTAGCATTCAAGGAATCATGAAACGCCTTAAAGCCAAAGGCATTGAAGTTGTTGTGTATGAACCAGTCTTGGATGAGGCTACATTCTTCAATTCAAAAGTCATCAAGTCATTAGAAGAGTTCAAATCAAGCTGTGATGTCATCGTTTCTAACCGCATGGTAAATGAAATCAAAGACGTTGCCGAAAAAGTGTACACACGTGACTTATTTGGCAGTGATTAAGTGTTAATTCAATACAATGTTTAGGCTTTAAATTTATTGTCTAGACATTCATCGAATAGACTCTTCCTAGTTCTAAATTATCCATCTATGATTTATATGTGCTAGTAAAGTGAACAGCAAGAATGTTTATTAATAAATAGAGTTCACAATAGGGCTCATTTAAAACAATACTATTATTAAGGCTAGATATGATTAAACACTGCTTATTTCCTGCTGCGGGCTACGGTACCCGCTTTTTGCCTGCAACTAAATCAATGCCAAAAGAAATGATGCCTATCGTCAACAAACCGTTAATTGAATATGGCGTTGATGAAGCTATCCAAGCAGGCATGACCAGCATGGCAGTTGTAACTGGCCGTGGTAAAAGTTCACTCATGGATCACTTTGATAAAAATTATGAGCTTGAGCATCAAATTCAAGATACCAATAAAGAACCGTTACTTGATGATATCCGTTCATTGATTGACTCGGCGCATTACACCTTTATTCGTCAGCGTGAGATGAAAGGCTTAGGACACGCCATTTTAACCGGTAAAGAGTTAGTGGGTGATAACCCATTTGCTGTAGTGCTGGCTGATGATTTATGTATTAACGAAAGTCAAGGTGTACTTGAGCAAATGGCAGCGCTTTTTCGACAGTTTCGTTGCTCGATTGTCGCAGTGGAAGAGGTGCCTGAATCTGAAACTCATAAGTATGGGGTAATAGCGGGCGAACACTTGAGTGATGATCTTATACGCATCACTGATATGGTTGAAAAGCCAGAGCAAGGCAGTGCGCCAAGTAACCTTGCCATCATTGGTCGTTATATCTTAACTCCAGATATCTTTGATATTTTGGAAGAGACAGAACCTGGTAAAGGTGGTGAAATTCAAATCACAGATGCACTTCTAAAGCAGGCTCAATCTGGTTGTGTTATCGCGTATAAATTCAAAGGTAAACGTTTTGATTGCGGTAGTGTCGAAGGGTATATCGATGCGACCAATTACTGCTATGAACATGTTTATTTAAAGGGAAGTAAAGTGAGTATTAATAAATCTTCTACAAAGAAGCTTTAATCTTAACATCTCAAAATAGTACTTCTGTAAAATGTAATTCAGGACAATTAATATGAAATATTTAGTCACTGGCGCTGCGGGTTTTATTGGTAGCGCCGTTGTTGAGCAATTGACAGCTAAAGGGTATGACGTTGTAGGCGTCGATAATCTAAATGATTACTATGACGTGGCGTTAAAACACGCTCGCCTAGAGCGCATTGCACATGAAAAGTTCACGTTAATTGAGCTTGATATTGCTGATCGTGAAGCTGTCGCTAAGCTATTTTTAGAACAACAGTTTGATAAAGTGATTCACCTTGCTGCGCAAGCAGGTGTGCGCTATTCAATTGAAAATCCTCATGCGTATGCTGACTCTAACTTGGTGGGGCATCTTAATATTTTAGAAGGGTGCCGTCATAATAAAGTGAAGCACTTGGTTTATGCCTCTTCTAGTTCGGTATATGGCTTGAATGCTAAAACACCGTTTTCAACGTTAGATTCTATTGATCACCCAGTATCTCTTTATGCGGCGACTAAAAAATCTAATGAGTTGATGGCACATAGCTACTCACATTTATACGATACCCCAACCACAGGTTTACGTTTTTTCACTGTGTATGGTTCTTGGGGCCGCCCAGATATGGCACCGTTTATCTTTACTAAGAAGATTCTTGATGGTGATACCATTGATATTAATAACAATGGTGATATGTGGCGAGACTTTACGCATGTGGATGATATTGTTGAAGGTGTGATTCGTATTGCTGATGTTGTTCCGCAACGTAACCCCGATTGGACAGTAGAAACAGGCTCTCCCGCTACAAGCTCTGCGCCGTATTCGGTTTACAACATCGGACATGGCTCGCCAATTAACTTGATGGACTTTGTTAAAGCCATTGAAGATGAATTAGGCATTGAAGCGAACAAAAATTTCCGAGGCATGCAACCTGGTGATGTTTATCAAACATACGCAGATACTCAAGACTTGTTCAAAGCAACAGGCTACCAGCCTAAAGTAACGGTCAAAGAGGGTGTTGCGGAGTTTGTTCAGTGGTACAAAGAGTTTTACAATAAGTAAAATTATTTCTTAACTATACTATTTCTTTACTAGCTTAATCGAGTCATTATTCGGCTGGGTAGGAATTTCAGTTTATTGCCACAGCGCAAAGTATTTAAACGGCAACTAGCTTCATGTTAGTTGCCGTTTTTTTTAGTACAATATTATGCAATATAGGTTTGTAATACCAATGCCATTAATTAATTTATCAATTGACGACGTAGCAGGCTTAAACGAAAGAGCTTAAACAAATTTAAAACCGATCTGACAGCTAATGTTTCACTCTTCCGAGATGTAACTAAGCTGGCATAGTTACATCTCAGGTTGTCTGTTCAAGTTTTTCAAGTGAGCCATTGAAAGAACGCTAAAGCCCTTCTTTATTCATCAATGCATTAAACGCACTGCCGTCATTTCGCGAAGCATTGGCGACATAAGGGGCATACACCTCAAACAGTAGTTGCGTATCGCTGTGCCCAAGCATCTGTGAAATATAGAGCGGGTTTTCTAGGGCCGCAATATGAAGCACCGCCGCCGTATGACGCGTTTCGTAGGCTCTACGTTTGGCAAGTCCGGCTTTTTTCAGCGTGGGATACCAAACGCCTTTACTTATCCAATGAGTATCTAATGGCAATCCTTTGTCATTGGTAAATACATAGTCACTGTCAACGTCACAGCGCGTTTGTTGACGTTTCAATGCCGCAAACAGCGCATCACACATCTTCAAATCACGTCTTGATTTAGGCGTTTTCACATCACACAGCTCCCCATTGACATAGTTATGCCTGACTTGAATGAGGCGATGGTCAAAATCCACGTACTTCCATAAAAGACCATGCACCTCACAACTGCGCATGCCTGTCCAAAAGCGCAAAATAAAGTAATCTCTCCACTTCTCATCCACCGCAGCTAAAAAGCGCTTCACTTCGGCAATGGTGAGCGGTTTCGAGTTGGCCTTTTCTTCCTTTAGTGCGCGATAGCGACGAAGCGGATACTCAAATTTAAATTCGTCAGCGGCCAGTCCCACCATGGCAATGATGGGCCATAAGATGCTGTTAATACGGCGATTCGACAGTCGTCTTGTGCCGTCAGGCTTGGTGTCTTCCATCAATTGATTGCGATAAAAATCCACTTTGGCCAGCGTAAACTCACTCATCAGCGTATTACCAAATTCGGGGATCAAGTAACGCTCCAGAATGTTGCGCATGGTGTTTTGATAGCTGGATTTCCACTTAGGAATTTGGCGCTGGTACCACTCTTTCGCGAAGTCCTCAAAGAAAGGGTACAAACGGTCGGGGTGTTTGCCACGCTGCAAAAGCTCGAATTTGGCAACCTTTTTGCTGTGCGGAAAATAATCGCGGTACTCAAAGCAATTTAAGTCTATCTCCGCGTTCATGCGTTTAAGCATGGCTTTGGCCTTGGCAAGGTTACTTGGCGTTGCCATCATCTTAGTGCCTTCGCGAAAACGCGTCCCATAAAGGTGTAAATCAAACTGAATGCGTCCATTCGGACGGATACGAATGTGAGCCATAATGGCCTCCATCAATTAAGTGCTACCCTAAACCGATGGCATTCGTTAGAATTTATCCATCGGCTGGTTCTGGTTTAAAGTTCCTGCAGCCGGTACGGAGGGAAGTGGTGGCCGCCACTTCTCTCCAACTGCGAGTTTTCTCTTTTCTTCTTTCACTTTTCACTTTCTCTTTTAGATAGCCCTCCTGCTTCTTTTCTATTTTTACCTCTAGCCTAACATCGCCTTTTTATTTCCAAAATCGACACTAAGCCTTTGTTTTTATAGTTAATCGTTAAAGTCGCTAAACAGATCCTTTTGCGCCGGTTTCATGCTTTGATGGTATTCAATGGTCTCCTCGATGGACGCTAACCCTTGCGGGCTTAACTCAATCGCCACCGTCGAATAAGGATGCTCTGCGCCGGTGTCTTTATACAGCCCCAAGACACGACTGCCATCAGGGGCAAGCAGCACTTGCAGATACACCTCTCTGGTGGAGAGTTTTCTGTACTGCGACAGCGCCTGTTTAAACTCGGTGGCTCTCAGGCTATAGAGCATTGGCGCATTGTTTGACGGGACTTTGTTTTCAAACAGCCTATGACAGGCTTCTTTATCGGTGGCACTGCCAATCAAAATGCCCTCTGGCGACACATACAGCGAGGTTTGGTTTTGCTGATGCAAGGTATCGACTTTGCTGTACGCGGTGAGCTCGCCCGCATGTACGCTAAATGTCGACTCCATACGGTATTGAATGGGCTTAGCCTTGATATCCGCCTCATCAAAGTGCAGCGCAAAACACACAGTGGTGATCTCATCGGAGAAATACGCCACCTCGCTATCGACGCACACATAAATGCCGTGAGCGCGAGAGTGGCGACACAGCGCTTTTAACCCCGCGACACTGGCGTTATCCACCTGCAGATCAATACTGGGGTTATTTTGATACGGCACGTCGAAAGTATGCAGCGTCTGCTCGCTGATGATCTCTAATTGCTCCTTGCGATGATTGAGCCTAAAGAGTGACAGTGCAGGGTGGGCGAGGGTGTGACTGAGCGCGCTTTCAAGCCAGCATTTTGAGACGAGCTCAAACCCGGCGCTTTGCACCGTCTTTAACAGTTCAAGATGGGTGTCATTGGCCGGTATGGCCTGCGCATCACGCCAGGTTGTCTGGTTCACCATCATGGTTAGCATCGGCAGTCGGCGGTTTTGATATTCCACATTCAGATGAATGGACTCCGCTCGGGTACAGCTCTCAAACAGTGGCTGGCAAAACATTTTAAACAAGCTGGCATTGATGGTGAATTTCCCGGTTTTCAGGCTGCACTCATCATCAATAGTCAAGGCGATCATATGCAGGTGCGACGCGCAGCCGGCAATGAGGATCAAGGTGCTCGCCTTGCGATCCACCACAAAGGTGACGCCACTTTCAGGGCCCTTAAGGTTAAGGGACTCCACAAACGCTTTAAGCTGCACGTGATACTGGGAATGAAATGTAAGCATAAGACCACCTTAAGTAAGAGAGTGAATGATGAAGTCAAACAGTAATGGACTGTGCAACGTGAAGGTGAAGGTCACGGTAAAGCGGCTGCTGCCACAAGGCACGGTCTCTACCGTAATGGGCTCAGAGCCTCTGGCGTAACGCCTTTTAATCAGCGCAAGCTTTCGCTCTGGAGGCTGCTTTCGGTTTTGCGCCAGATGAAACGACACATCAAAGCACGCCAATAAATGGCTGCGAAACAGCGCGTTAAAGGCTTCACTGTTTTTTTGATTGCACGCAAAGCTCACGGTAAAGGTGCGCGCCCCTGTCACTGTGATTGGACCCAGCTCGCACAGCGCGGTGCGCTGTCGGTTTGAGAGCCCAAACGAGCGATGCTGGCCGCATCGCTGCCAAAACACACTGATGTCGCTAAAGCGCTCACTGCCGTCTTGAAGGGCGGTAAGCAGCTCACGGGTTTGCCAGTCAAGCGCGGTTACCCCTTTCGCGCGAGCGCTGGCGTAATGGGTTTGATACGAGTTATACAGCGCGCGATTGTCCCACTCTCTGACCAATTCGTTACTGCCGTAAATGGCGGGTGTATCGGGCGCGTAGTAGTAACGAAGACGTCGCCCTGAGGGTGTTGTCAGTAGCGCGTCGATCAGCATGTTCTGGCTTAGCGTCACGACATCCTGCCCGCTCGGCGCTTGGCTAAGCTGCTTCGCTACCTTGGGATGTGACAGCAAATAGGCCGCAGTGCGTTTACCTAATAGGGCTTGCAGTGCGCAAATTTTATACGCTTTGGGGTGAGAGAAACACTCAGGAAGCCACTCCGCGCCGTGCAGATAACTCTGGCGAGTCGTGGCGTAATAGCGATGACCGAGCTGATCACTCATCACATCGAGTAAAATGCCATCGTTCATCTGTGAGAACGGTTTCTCTTCGAGCCAAAAAGCAAAGCGGGCCTCGCACGCCTCCTTGGTCAGCAGCTCTTCACTCATGCCATCGCAATGGGCATGCGAGTGAAAGTCGCACGCAAGGCTTATCCCTTGTAAAAACAAAAGGTGCGCCCCGGAATGGCGCAGGTGATGAAAACGCACCTGATTGCCATACAGCGCTTTGAGCACTTGCGTCACTGGATACAGATAGTGACGCTCCCTTGAGCTTAAGGTTTCACCTTCAAAGCCGATGAGCGGGGTGTGCGGTGCGCAAGACTGTTTGATTTGAATGAGAAGCGCCACTAAGTTGGCCGCGCTTTCAGGCATGACCACGAACACAAACCGCGATTGCCTGTTCTTGGTTTTTCCCTCAAGGGTTTGCGTAATATTCAGGCGAAATTGCGTACCGGTGGCCGAGGGGCGCATCACATCTTGCAGGCGAAGCCTAAGCACTTCTCCGCGGCGAAGTGCACCGTAAAAACCAAGCAGCAATGCTACTGCGCTGCACAAGCGTTGCAAATGAGTGCCGTGGTCACTTTCCAGAAGATGATGCGCCGCGTGATGCACGTGATCGGTTCGCAGCCTATAGGCATCGACATTCTTTGGCAGAGTAGGGCACTCAAACTGACTGACATCCAAATGATCGGTCAGGGCTTGCTGCGACACACTGCGAAGGAAGTTGTACACCAACCATTGCTGCGCCTCATTCTCTTGTGACTCGAACGCGGTTTTGGCCCAATCATCGAGTTTATGAGGATCGCTCGCCTCAAGGTACGACAGCGGGCGGGGTAGCTTTGAATAAATGCCAGTGTATTTGTACAAAGTGTTATGACCCAGATTAGGACAAATTGCGCCGCCATGCACAATCAACTCACGGGTAAACAGATACATCAAGGCGGGCACAACGTCATCGAAGGGCCATTCTATCGGCGACTCTGCGGCGAGCTGCGCCTTAAGACTCGCCCTTGGCTCATCTTTTGATCGTTTTAACAAGGCACGATGGGGCCACTGTGCGCCGCGTTTTCTCGCACTGGGCACAGACCCACTAGAATTCGCGTGGCGAGGTAACACATACAGCTGTTTTAACGCCTCTCGGGTATGCGCCTTGCTAGGCAGCACAGGATGAAACGCGCAGTGACGGCTCGGCACTGCCATATCAAAGAGTAGCTCTGGCGGGTACTGATGCTTGCAATGCCAAATGGCCTGCATCGCCAAATGCCACTGTCTCGCTGTTATGGGCTTAGCATAAGTGCGTGCGAGCAGTGGATTGCCAGGCACCAGCGCACGCACCATGTCATCAAGGCCCGCTAACAAGGCGGGCTCAGAGACGCGGTGCGAAGGTTGTCTGCGTCGCCAATAGTGCTGCAGTGCCACGTACGCGACAGGCGTTAAAGCGTAGCGCGTAAAGCTAAGCAGTTGCTGTTTGTGCTTGATAGGGTGCCAAAGAGCCAGTGTGAGCCTATCGTCGATGACTTCGATGCGAGGTTTTTTGCCCTTGCCCTTGCCCTTGCTCTTACTACGGTCACGGCGCAGCACGGCCAGCCACGTCGCCAAAGGAAGTGGAGCCACTTCGATGGCGAGCAGTGAGATGAGCTCACACGCCGATAGAGTTTTGACGCGCTCGGCCCAAGGCGCACGTTGATAGTGCCCAAATAATGCGCCGCCTAATTGGGCATGCTTCATCACCTGCACCAACCACTGATGCTTGTGATCTCGATACACATGCGCCTTTTGCTCTGGCAGTTGCCATTGGCACACTTGCTCAAGATAGAGCAACACATGATTGAGCGCGCGCTTTAGCAGGCGTTGACGTCCCCCAAAGGTGCTCTTGATCGTCGCTTGAATGGGGTCAAGCGAGGCTTGAGTGAGCACACGAGAGGTGTCGCTATAGAGCGCAATCTGCTCAATGATCGTGTCATAGTGAGCGCTATCTAGCGCCTCGAGCCCCATGTTATGAAGGTGATCTTGAATATGGCTCACGGTTAATCCTTTATTCTTCATGATGGGCCTCGCAGGTGTGAGATGTGCTTTGGTTTAGGGTGTTTCTGAACGTGCTAGGCGAATCGAGCCCTAGCTGATGGGCAAGCCGATTCAAGTGGTCTTGGGCAATGTGCTGGCTCGCCGGAAAGCGGTGCTCATTGCCTAAGTGCTCACCAAACTCACTGTGCCCCATTAAGCGGTCGATCAGTTGCGTGGATAGAGTCGGTAGGGTTGCGGTCAACGCCATTTGTGCAAAGGTATGGCGAAGCTGATAAGGCACCACAGACGCATCGGGTGAAAACGACTGCATTGCCAGTCGAACGGTTTTGGCCGTGAGTGGCTGCGCCTTGAAATTCTCATCCAGCAGGTACCAAAGACACAAGGTGTTTGGGGTCAGTGATAGGTGCAGACACACAACGTGTTGCAAAGCTAAGTACGCTTTAAGGGCCTGTGAGAAGAAATCACACAGCCACACAGTGCGATAGCGCCCTTTGTCGAACACCATAGCGTGGCGGCAGTCATAACACTGGCTCGCGTCTATTGAAATGGCATGCGTGGGCCTCACGCCGGTCAGGATTAAAAACTGAAACGTGATTTGATAGGTGCGCAGATTGTAATAGTGTCTGAGCCCCTCTGGCGTCGACACAGTGCGATACGCCTCACTGACGCTATCGGCGAGCACATGAAAAAACTGCCGTGTATCGTCCACCGACAGCGCTCTGTCAGAACCCATCACAATGGGCGCAATGGGTTTATACACATAGGTGCCGTTGGTTTGCACTCGCTCAAGTTGCGCAATGGTGCCACTGTGTTTTAGATAATCCGGTTTCTTTGTCTCTGGCTTAAACACAAAGCCAAAGAACTCCGTTAACTCATACAGACGGATTGCATCCGTAATGCGTTTGAAATAACGATTGTGCGCCTCAAATACCTTAAAGCGTATCTGATCGCTGGTTTCTCGTTGGTACGACTTCGCTTGATGATGGTGGTCTTGATGACGCGGTAGCATCACGCTTTTTGCAATGGTAGAGAGTTTAGAATCGCTTTGCCCCATGTGCATCCAATAGCGAAACAAGCGATCTTTTCTCACGCGAGGGTAACAGGCGAGCTTCCCTAGCGTTTTCCACTTGCGAGACAGATCCTCGCACAGCGCTTGATGCTGTTTATCCGTGAGCAATGCCCCTGAACTCGATGACAAGGCGTCCACAAATAGCGCATTAAACGCATCAGGAATGGGCTGCCATAAATATTCAGAGCCCCCCTTATGGAGATAGCAGAGGGCGTATTCCACTCTAGTGACATTGTTGGTGCGCACAGGCCTTAGCGTATGCGCCTCACATTGAGCCTTGCCAGTCACGCGTGTGAGTGTTGGAAGGTGCGCAATGTTGTCACTATTAATCAGCTCATGCGTCAGCCACCAAGTCAGAAACGTAACAACTTTGCGTTTACGAACCGTATCAGAATCGCCTTTGCGATGAATACGATGCAGTGCAATGGCCAGGGTGGTGGCAATGCGCTGCGCATCAGGCGCAACCCCGCCACTGTTGTTGCCGCGATTTCGTTTTTGTTGTGCAGTGAATTTGCTCATTACACCCTCCTTGGTCAGCTGATTGGATTCGTGACTTCCCCAAAGACGTGGAATCTTTTGGGGAGTTCATTACCAAAATATCAGTGAATTTTTATTTCCAAAATCGGGGGGAGTGAGAGGGTTTTGACAAATAGATGAAGATGTTAGGGCTTGTGGTATAAGGCTTTAGAGGTGTAGAGGGCCGTATAATATAATTAGGTATACATGGTTATATAAAAATAAACTTATAGAATAATTGGTAATATACCCGGTAATTTACGAGAGTCTGAGCCAGACAGTATTTAGGTTGAGGGAAATGATCTGTTCTTTGGAAATAGAGTGGTTTGAAATAGGTGCCAAAGTGACACGTATCTTGCTTGTTGTCGAGTTTAAGGTAATAATATTAATGTGCCACTTTGACACAGAAGGAGAAGCATTATGGCCACTACTTTACCTCGTATTACTGCTCGGGTGGATGTCGATACCCAAGACTTGCTGACCAAGGCTGCGGCAATAGCCGGTATGTCCAGTATCAACTCTTTTGTATTGAGTGCGGCAATTGAAAAAGCCAAACAAGTGATTGAGCGTGAGCAGGCTTTAAAATTGAGTCAGGCTGACGCGATGCTGTTGATGGATGCCCTAGATCGTCCAGCTAAATCGAATGCCAAATTGAAAGCAGCGTCTGATCGGTACGAGAATAAAACACAATGATGAACTCGGTGCTTCTCGATAAAGCTAAACACGATAGAAACCGGTTCAACTGTGGTATCGATGAGCTAAATAACTATTTAAAGGTGATGGCGAGTCAACAAGCAAAAAAAGACAATACTAGAACTTTCGTATTGGAAGATGATAGAAACAATTCACATATCATCGGCTTTTATACACTCACAATGACACCAATTGACTTAAAGGCATTACCCGATAGGCTACAAGAAAAGCACCATTCTTCGACATCGGGTGGCCTTATCGCTCGCCTGGCTGTTGACAATCGATATCAAGCGAGAGGTTTTGGTGAGTGGTTACTTATTGATGCACTAAGAAAGCTGGTAGCTGCGAGCGACAGCGTTGCGTTTCCAGTCGTGATTGTTGATGCTAAAGATGGTGCAAAAGACTTTTATGAAAGATATGGATTTCAGGCGTTTAGTGATACAGAAAATAAGCTTTTTATTACTATCTCAGATGTTAGAGAAAGCTTAGGTTAGTTAACCGCTCGCTTTTAGTTAACGAAGACATTGTCAATGCGATACCAAAGTGCACGACTCCACCATCTATCAGGCGATGAATCGAGAAATGCACGAAAGTTTTTATCGGCTTCATCGTTGTAGAGTTCACCGGAGTGAAGCGTCAGGATTGGATCAATTTGCAAGCGATAGGCTGAAGTTAAAAATACTTTATCGTAGGTAAAACTAAACACGCCACCCCTGCTTGAATCGCTGTAAGCAAGCTTCCCTATTAGCAAAGGCGCTTCCATTGGCAGCCAGTCGGCATAGACTTCAACGATTTCACGGCTCATCTTGAACCTTCCAGTAATTTTATATTTTGCAGCTTGATACCCACCTCATCATGGGCGGCCACTTCTGCAAAATTACTCTCCATGCCAAGAACGGCCATAACCTTTAAGTAAGTGCCTATGGCAACGCCAGGATCACCTGCGAAGACTTTGTTCACCGTTTTATGATCAAATCCAGTACGTTCACACAGCAGCTTCTTTGTAAAACCACGTCGTTTCATCGCCAACAGCAGGTCTTCACCAAAATGAGTCAGGATTTTGCGCTGCTTTGGAAACAGTACATTGTGCAAATTACGCTTAGCCATATCACCAATCTAAGGGACTATATTCCCATTATTTAATCATTACTGGGAATATAATCTCATCTTGAGATTTAAGCAACTCCATTAAGTTAAATGTGGGACTATATTCCCATTTAACTCAGTATAATTGGATTTATATCCTACTTTTAGATTTAGTTTGCGCGTTGGCCAAGGCGTTGATGTGAATCCCAAAGGCTATAAAAGTGTAATTCGAGTTATAGCATAGCCCGTTAACAATCTTAATTGGCGGGAAATGACTATGTAGCGTGACTTACTCAACACTGCCAATACAGAGAGCAAAGAAACTACCTAGATATCCAGTACCGGTTTTTTTATTAGCTCAATTAGCTGTGCACAAAGAATTTCATGGTTCAGGACTTAGGAAGATCAGTTAAATTCGCGCATTAAATTACTTGTGGGAAGTGAATCACCACATGAGAGCGTACGCTATTGTCGTCGATTGTCTTTCATCTGCTGCTCAAACATTCTATGCAAAGTTTGGATTTGAAGTATTGTGCGAGCACAATTGACGCATTGGTATGTTTTTGCCAATGAGCACGGTAGAGCAACTTTTTAATCAATGATAGGCCGTTGAACTATGGTGAACGCAATTGCACCTCATGCCTTTATTAAGTAATGCCTTGGATAAAATAGTAATGGGCATTTTTGTGTGTAAGAATTGGCTGCAAGAAACACTTGGGTTTGTCTGGTACACTCGGTTTTCTACATTGCTTTTATGAAAACGCTCTTTTATCTAAAGAAGCCAAAGTTTCAGAGTGCACAACTCATTGCTAATCCATCTCGACTCGACGATAATTTAACTATGAGTTCGTTAGAGGGTTATAGAATGTCGAGCAAGATGACCAGTATGGTTTGGGACCTAAAAGCAGTAGTAGGTGAAAGCAAGTTTTTATTAATGGCTTTGGCAGAGCTGGCCGATAGAAATGGCAACTTCCAAACTACATATGCTGAGCTTAAGTCGTTAACTGGTATTAGTAGCGGTGCAACCAGTACGATACTTCATCATTTATCTAGTAATCATATCAAGGTAATTAGTTTGAGTAGCCGTCGAATGAATAACAACAGCAATAACGTTGAGGGAAGCTTGCACTTAGAAAATAACGCGATGATTTCACCGCAAACGGCGCCTCCTGTTCCTGATTTATATGCTCAAGCGCAAACACAAAGAGATAATTTTAATAGACAACCTCAAAAAGGTCGGTTGAGCCGCAGCCAAAGGGCTCAAGTCGCCCCTTTAGATAAATTGGCTAAAGAAAAGACTTTTCATAAAATCCAGATTCACGAGCAAGAGGTTCATGATTGGGCCGAGGCGATCTTGTTCAAGATGGGCATGGGTGGCGATACTGAGATATGGAGATCGTTAGTGAAAGACGTGCATGAGTCAGATGATGAAATTTTCACGCTTAGTCAGCTAATAAACCGACTGTATCAGAAAATCAGTTTTTATAAACAATCACGACTGTCCGGTGGCGCTAACCATCCATATTCTCGACCAGCGAAACAATCGGCTATGAGTGAATTTGAAGAAAGGTTTAGAGACTATTACACGACCGATGAGTTTGATGATTAATCGGTTCACGCTAACTTTTTGTACTTTAGATATTACTAAGTGATTCACGATGAATAATAATGACCGCGATAAAATAAAAAAAGTGAGTGACGTTATAGGTACGTCCTTTGAAGAGCATTTAACTAATGTTGGAAAGCAGTCTAAGCAATCCTCGGTTGGAAAGGTGAGAGAGTCGAATGCGACGAGTTATGGCATTCGTAACCAGAATTCACCAGCAGCAAATCGAAACAGAACGACAGAATTTAAATATAATCCTTCTAACCGTCGAGGTTTATCGAACCCTAACGCTCAAAGGATCTTTGATGAATACCATAGGCGTGGTCAAAGCGAGCAGATATTACGCATCTGGTCAATGCTGTTGCAAGCGTTTGACTCAAAGATGAAGCATTATTTTGGGGAGGAGCCAGACAAGCATTTTATGCGCTTTGCCACCGAATTGACTCCTGATGCTTGCGTACGTCTGCATGATAATCTGCTCGAACGTTTAGATGAAGATCGAGAGTGGCCACCATCATTGGTTCGGCTAAGGCAGTTGGCTAACTCCCCGACCAAAGAGGTAATGTATCAAGCTAGGCAACGCCTTTTCCATTCGCCGGTTCCTACGGCTGAGTTGGATCGTGTAGAGCGATTTGTCAAAAAACATAAAATGCGGGAAGTCAAAAGCCTTTCCGAGAAATACTTTGAAAAAGAGTTTAATCGTAAATACATTCAGTGGTTTAGGGATGTGATCTTCGATGACATGGATATTAGACTTGAAGAGAAACAACGCGAGACCAACCAGTACGTGCATGCCTCTAATGAGTCCAAACACGATCAGAAGGTGGATAAACTCATCTCTGAGGGACGGGCGTTTGATGGTCCTTTAGGGAGTCGCATACAAGCGATGTTGAGTAAAAGTCACGTTGATGTAGAGGAACTCAGTGATGAAGAGGTCAAACATTTTGGCCATTCACATACCGGGCCTACAGACAATGTGGATCCAACCTGATGCGTGATTTCGAAGTTCTTGAAGAAGGCGAAGGGTACTTTCGATGCAGAGTTGACGGTAGAAGTCATTGTCGCATTATCATCGATGATTTCAGTAGGGACCTAACGGCAGGTAAGCACAGGCTTCATGTCGAAGAGATCACAGATAGGTATGTCCACTTTGCTCATGACGCAGTGTTCAGGCTTACCCTTCCGCTCTCAGAGCAAGACTCGATAGAGATCTGTACGCTGAAAGCTGGAAAAAAGAATGCGCTCACCTACAAAGAGTGTTTACGATTAGGGGGAAAGTGGGAGCCTATTATAAAAGAATGGGTCTTTTCGTCCTCAGTCAAAGACAAAGTTGAGCACTTGAAAAAGATCGTAAAATCCAGACAGAAGCTAGTTGAAGTTGAGTTCAAAGAAACCCTGTCACACCTTGGTAGAAGCTTGACCGTATTCGGTTATGATACAGTCAAAGGAATGAGAGTGAATAATACGCCTATATTGGGTGCAGGTATAACTCTAAAAAAGGGTGATATCACCTTTATCAACAGCCCCGTCAGTAAAGTGGTGATTCGTTCAGGAACGGTGCTGCGTTTAAAGGTGCCTGAGAAAATGTTGGAATCTGCAATATTTCGTGAAGACTATCTTGCGGCGGCAAATATAAAAGTGTTGAAACAACCAAAGTGAGTCTAAGGCTATACTGAGTCAAAATGGACAGAATTAAAAAGCACAGTGTAAAAGGGGGAGTTCTGACACTCCTGAACAGTTTGCAAACCTGATAGACAAAGAGTATGTTTGCCAAAGGTCACATATCGAACTCTTAAACAACATACTGAGTTTCAGGCATACCAAGCCCTGTAAGCTTGTTCAGC
Source organism: Vibrio rarus (assembly GCF_024347075.1). NCBI lineage: Bacteria > Pseudomonadati > Pseudomonadota > Gammaproteobacteria > Vibrionales > Vibrionaceae > Vibrio > Vibrio rarus. The sequence continues at coordinate 572,441 of NZ_AP024901.1, read as the reverse complement.
GCTTTGATCACAACCTGAGCATTGTAATTTCTTAGGTTTAATTTCCCACCTAGCAATGGTTTTACTCGGTACATTGCTGTCACTGATAGTGAGCGCTTGTGATAGCCATACCGTTTTTTCCACTTCTTGTTGGAGCCGTAGAGCTTTTGACAAGCTACTGCTAAATTGCGAGGGTGTCTCCCAGAATGCAGCCCCTTCTCGTGGTGGGATAAGCGCAACCGCTCGCTTAATCCGTATCGCATCATGACAATTCCTTGTGCCATAAGCACCATCACCTGATATTTCAATTATTTTACGACGCGTCTGCTTGAGTCAGTTGGGGAGCACTTCGGCATCGGTTACGTTAGATAAACTCAGCCCTGCTGCGACTATTTCGTGAGCGCGGGTATCTACTGCAATATGCAGTTTACGCCAGACCCTGCGCTTCCCATCAGTAGCATGCTTCTTGACCTTCCATTCATCCTCGTCATAAACCTTGAGGCAGTGGCATCAATGGCTAGATGTTGTATTACTCCTCTGGTGTTGGTTTTAAATGAAACCTCAACGTCCTTAGCTCGGCGGCTTATACAGGTGCAGTGCGGGCAAACAAGCGGGATGTTAGCCAGCTTAAATACAGATTCTAGGAAACCTTGTAGCGCTCTCAATGGCATAGAGAAAATGCGTTTCACCATCAGTGCGGTAGTAATGGCTAAGTCGCTGAATCGGCAAGGTCTACCACGCTTGCCTTGTTTGTTTTGTTTCCACTCAGCTATCGTTTTCTCATCAATCCAAAAGGTCAGAGAACCACAATTGATTAAGGCTTTGTTGTACTGCTTCCAGTTAGTTGTTTTGTAACGAGGTTTAGGTATGAGGCTACGACGATTGATGGGTGTAGCTGATCAGATCGTAGCTTCTAGATTTAGTTCCATCAATTTAAGCAACAAAGCCAGTGTAAAGGGCACTTATACTCTAGTTAGTATATTAAAGGGTATATACTGACTAGAGTATAAACTATGTTTTATACGCAAGTCAGTATAGGAAAGGATATGTACGTCAATAGTCCTAAGGCGCTCGCTTCATTTGTTCGGGAACAGCGAAAAATGCAATGCGTGTCGCAAGGTGAAGCGGCCGCCAAGGTTGGTATGCGCCAGGCCACTGTGTCCGAGTTTGAAAATAAACAGGACACTACCTCTATAGAAACCGTATTCAAGTTACTGAACTCACTGGGCCTTGAGGTGCACATTCTTCCTAAAGGGGCTACCTCTGAATCCAACCTGAGTGGTGAGGACTTGGAATGGTGAGCAACCTGACTGTTTTGATGAACGGTCTGCGCGTTGGCACGTTAAGTAAGGCGAGTAATGGTGCTCATTCGTTTGTCTACAGTGAGACGTGGTTGACACAACGAGGTCGTCGCCCAATCTCTCTGTCGTTACCATTGCGAAGCGACCGCTTTGAGGGTGATGAAGTTTTCAACTTTTTTGACAACCTCTTACCTGACAACCCAGCAGTACGCGATAGAATTGTGGCGCGTCACCAAGCCTCGACCACACAACCCTTCGATCTGTTAGCAAAGGTGGGACGAGACGCAGTAGGAGCGATCACTTTATTGCCAGAAGATGAGCCCATCCCTGACCATACGATCATTGATGCTAAACCGCTGACTGATGATGAGGTAGAAGCGGTTTTGAAAGGTTATCTCTCGGATGCACCGTTGGGCATGATTGATGAACAGGACGACTTTCGAATCTCGATTGCGGGTCAGCAAGAAAAGACCGCGCTGCTTTGGCATAACGGTTGTTGGAATATTCCTAAAGGGCTAACACCTACCACTCACATCATTAAGTTGCCGATAGGGGAGTTACCCACCGCTCACTGCGACCTTTTGGTCGCCAACGATATGCGAGTCTTAGCTGTGGAGCGCTTTGATCGTCGATTATCAAGCGATGGCAGTCTCTAACTCGAAAGTGCTCCATTATTGGCTAGACCTTTTACTCATTCACACCCTGTTCATGGGTTTTTACCATACTAAAACTTATCCACTCTTCTCATGCTGTTAATCCCCGTGATGTATCACGGGAGTAGATTCCACCTTTCCTTCAGCGTTAGCTAACCTTAAGCTCTTTTTCGATCAGTTTGTAGGTGTTTGAGGGGCACAAAAAAGCCTCGCGTTTGGCGAGGCTTTGGTTATCTAAATGTTCTGGATGCATCTCGATAAAAGTTTTCATGACTGCCCAACGCCAATAAGGTCAGGACTAACGTCCCGTCTTCATCGTAGTTGTACCCAAGCAAGGTGAGCTGCTTGTTCATCTTAAACTTGTGCACCCTAAGAAAAGACAAATCGCCTTTCTTCATCACGCCAATAAAAGGGTTTTCTATAACCTCTTTCACTGCTTTATCTAGATCTTGTTTCTGGTTTTTGTGTAGCTTTTTTACGGTCTTGGCAAATGTCGTAGTTTGCTCAATCTTTGTTACTTTCGCTAAATTCATAAGAGGTCGTATTCCCGTGCTCTAATTCGGCTTTAGCGATGATTGCCTGCAGTACGAACTCGTAGGTTAAGTCAGGGTTATCCTCCATGATCTTGCCTATTTTCGCCCAATGCTCAATTTGCTTGGGGGTCGTTCGATTTAAAGCTGTTCCAATGGTTGCAGCTCTATCTACTAGGCTCTCATCAAGTCTAACGCTTGTAGTAGCCATATGTATTACCTTGGTCGATGGTCATTTGTTTGTTGATACCAATTGTAGCGCATTGCATCATATGTGGCAACTTGCAACAAAAGTCCTGCTGGTGGGCTTTTTCACTTCTCATCAGTGACTAATGAACTTAGCCTCTAAGGTCGTGCTCTTCTGATGTATCCCCCATATCTGAGATAATGCATCACTTACTAAATTAGAAAAAGCTTCTGTCCAGAAGCTTCATAGACCTGAATTTTGATCTGCTCCAGAAGTTTTGGACACTGAGTTAAGTGAGTATAATCACTAACGAGGTGAACAATGACAACTAAAAAAACACGAATCAAACATGCTCTTGAATTCAAAGCCGAAGCGCTTAAATTAGCAGATAAAGTCGGTGTCGCTGCTGCCGCACGACAACTATCGTTACATGAATCTCAAATCTATGGATGGCGTAAAGCCGTCAAAAAAGACGCGAAAATCAGCGATAGAGAAAGAGAACTCGCCACTGAAAATGCCAAACTCAAACGATTACTGGCTGAGCAAACTGAAGAGCTAGATATTGTAAAAAAGGCCGCCACCTACTTCGCGAAAAATCTAAAGTAGATTGTTATGAGTTTATGCTCGAACACCTTATGCAGTATAGAGTTGTCCGTATGGTTAAGGTGTTTGGGGTTTCTCGAAGTGGGTTTTATTATTGGATTGATAATCGCCATAAAGTCACTCAACGCAACGAGCACCGAAAGCAGCTTGATAGCAAAGTTAGAGAAGTCTTTGATGATAAAAAAGAACGCGATGGTGCAAGGCGTATTCAAAAAGAACTTGAGGCAAATGGTAATAAGCACGATGTAAAAACCATTGCCGCGAGCATGAAACGTCAGAGCTTAATCGCGAAGGCCGCCCGTAAGTTCAAATGTACAACAGACAGTAAGCATAGGCTTCCTATTGCCTCGAACTTGCTTGAGCAAGACTTTAATGCGACAGCACCAAACCAAAAATGGGCTGGAGATATTACCTATCTAGCGACAAGCGAAGGTTGGATGTATTTAGCGGTTGTTATCGACTTGTACTCACGGCAAGTAGTTGGTTGGTCAATGGGCACCAGAATGACCGCGAATCTGGTCTGTGATGCGCTATCAATGGCATTGTTCCGTAGAGGCATGCCCGAAGGGGTGATTATCCATAGTGATAGAGGTAGTCAATATTGTTCAAAAGACTACAGAGACTTAATCTCAGCTCATAATCTAAAACAAAGTATGAGTAGGAAGGGGAATTGCTGGGATAACGCATGTGTTGAAAGCTTTTTCCACTCAATGAAAGTAGAAGCCGTCCAATACGAGCCGATAATGACGCGAGAAGAGATGCGCCAAGCACTTTTTGAATATATCGAAGTTGATTATAATCGAACAAGAAGGCACAGTGCTCTTGGGTATGTAAGCCCAGTTAACTTTGAAACACAATATGTCGCTTAATGCGGTGTCCAGTCTGACTGGAGCAGATCAATATCAGCTGCAATCAAAACTAGAACAGGAGCGGATTTAGATCTTGGCACTGGATTACACCCTGCATTTATTGTAAATGGCAAGCCTATCAAGCGATTTTGGTATGCCAAGTATATTGCTAGTCACGGAACTGGTGGTACTTGCTCTGTCATTCCCGACGTACAGCCGTGGACTTATGTTGATTATGATACCGCAAAAAAAGCATGCACTGATAAAGGCTCCGGCTGGCATTTAACGTCGGGTCATGAATGGGCAGCTGCAGCATTATGGTCTATAGCTAACAACTCAGTCCCGAGAGGGAATACGCATTACGGACAATCTCATGAAGAACACTTTGAAACCGCCATTCGTGGGGACGGTGAAACTCCCGGGACCAATACTGGCATAGGGAGAAGCAATACAGGTTCAGGTCCCTCTTCATGGAATCACGACGGGACTGTCGCTGGAATATGCGACTTGGTCGGCAATGTTTTGGAGTGGGTAGATCAGCTTAAGCTAGTCGATGGTCTAATAATATCGACGGCAGATAATGACCCTTCAGTAGATGAGGCGAATTGGATATCACAGGAGGCATTTCTTGATGCTGTTGCTGATATAACGCTTTCCGATAAAGTTACTATTAGAGATGGTGTTGCTGGTGATAGCAGTAATTCTGGAGCATCTCGTCATAAATTGATTGCAGATGTCACGCTATCAAATTCTTACACACCAAACTTACTGTTGCGGCGTCTCCTCATTGAGTTTTCCGCTAAACCTCAAGACTTGGGGGCGTTGTACATGCGAAATTATGGCGAGCGTCTTCCGATTCGCGGTGGCTACTGGGCCTACGCGTCTAGTGCAGGGCTTGGGGCGCTTCACTTCAACGCTTCGCGCTTGAGCTCGGACAGTAGCATCGGCTTTCGTCCCGCTTTCTTTGAGTAATGTCTCATGCTCTTTGCTTGCAGTGCGATAGCACAGATTTGGATAAATAATGAATGATACACCCGCTCTTATTCTTGATGAGAAGATACGAGCCATGCTTGAGTATGGTTATGGTGCAATATTGCAATTTCCAAAATATGAACGGCATGTGTTGGGGGCTGAAATTAAGCCCCTAACTTACGCTAGGGACTAGGTTGCTTGTTATTTCTTTTGGCAATCACAGATTGGAATAGGAAAAGGTCGCCCTTTAGAGTAGATTGTTTTCCCATTCACAGTGCGCGAACGACGAAAGATAATACTGCAAATATTGCCGCAGTGCTGACATGTTGTAGTAGCCATAATGGCACCTCTATTTTTATTATGAGAGGCCACCCGGGCATAATGCCTTGTTCAATATGAGCAAAAGGTCTATAATTTTATTGCTTGTAAATTATAGCAACTTCGGGTTCTCTCGTTGATGTTATGTCTTTGTTTATGCGTCAACATGAACTAAGACGTTAATAACCCTGTCCTTTTAAGGATGGGGTTTTTTACTTTTATGTGAATTTAAAGTGCTTTCTTACCTCTCCCTGCCCAATCAATCTTGCGAATGTCCTGTAGTTGCCATCTTCTTTCCGGAATCTTCCAGCCAAAATTGAAGGTGATCTATTAGCTAGCTTTGCTTGATACTGAACGTGTGCAGGAGACACTAAAGCTGGTTTTATTTCTCTCCATAAGCTCGAAGGAATAAGCGTTTCTCTGGCTGAATCATCAGCTTCTTTCTCCATGCTGTCTAATTCCAAAGCATGCTGTTCGGTATCATCATAAAATACCTCGTCTTTGTTCAGGTGCAGTTTAACGTGATACAGCTCGTGCATTAAGGTAAACCAGAAGTTATCTTCTCTGTCGTATCGAAGTGTTAAAGCAATTATTGGATGGTTGTTTTTCGACATAAAAGCTGCACCATCAAGATAGGTCTTTGGAAGGTGCTTCTCTATTACTAGATGAATACCTATATTATTGAGCTTTTCTTTTGCTAATGGAGCACCATTGTTAAGAGTTGATAGTGAAGCCAGTTGCTTCATAAAATCATCAGTTAGTAGGGATTTTTCATATTTACACTCTAGTCTTTCATCGAGCGATTTTTTATGGACAATAGCAAACCAAGCAGATAGCGCGTTTGGATCCATTGCTTTAGCTGAGTTGCCATGAACAGCTGTTTTTAAAAGTGCTCTCTCAGGAATAACACCAAAACTATCAAGTAGTGGTTTTACTAAATCTTCCGCGTACTCTTTTAGGTCTTTTAAAGCACTTGATACATGATGCTTGCTGTCAGTAAAGTAACCATTATCTGACATTTGGCGTAATGGGAACTTCGCATATTGAATTTCTGGTTGGCTCAGATTTAATTCCGATTGCTCTTGAAGTAAGACTTCTCCAGAAATACCCAGACCATGATGCAGTTTACGTAGCATTTCAGCGCTCATTGCGCGTTTGCCATTTAATATTTCTGATACTCGAGATGCAGGCCCAAAGTATGCTTGCATATCTTTACGGCTCAGTTCTCTTTGATCCATTTCAAACTTTACGGCTTCTAGTGGTGTAGGCAGTTCAATTGGAAATGTGTTTGATTCATATTGTTCAATTAGAACTCCTAATACTTCAAGTTCATCAGACCCTGTTGTGCCTTCGGTATAGTCATGATTCATCAGGTCCATTAGACGTGATAATGCCGCTTGATGGTCTGAATCATTTTTTATTACCTTGAAAAAGCTCATAATAGACCCTTAATTGAATTTCTTTTTGCTGTATTCAGCATGAGTTTCAACCCATTCAACAACAACCATCCCATTTTTACCATAGCGCACTTTTACAACAAGCCTGTGGTGATTACCTTTTATATTAAAGATGACCCTGTTATCGCTCTGGCCCAGAAAATCTGCGCTAGAGAAGCGCTCCTTGACATCATGGGTGTTCTCCCATTCCGCATGGAGAACAGCATTCTGCCATGCAAGTAACGGCTTCTTGGCGTCAGCATGTTTTTTGATGTACTTCTCTAGTTTATCTCTGCCAAGTAACTTCATCGGATGATTTATACATAAGTGATAACGACATATTAGTATCCAAAAATGATAACGTCAATATGTATGTTCTCATTTGTGATAACAGATTTAAGTATGACTCTGAACTGTGCAAATAAACAGGCATGATATCTATAGAGCTTTTCAAGGGAGAGTGTCATGGGTTTGTGTGTCAATATTGAGGAAAGATCCTTGATGGTGGTGCAAGTAGTGTTTATTGCGTGGCTGATATTAATATTGGTACCAGATTTTGACGACGGCAATGTACTAGCCAATTTTTGGCAACACAAGATGTGCGCCCACATTTATCTGACTGGTTCGCCTGAGCGAGCAAAGATTAATTACTAAAGCGCATTAAATGAAACACCACTCTTTATTTCACTTCACCCGCTTCTTTATTTCACTTCACCCGCTCGGCTCCCCCAATAATACTTTTTCTATCGGCTCCAAAGAAGAACGGAATGAGCTTGAGTAGACTTGTTTTTCCCGCACCATTTGAGCCGGTGACTCGTGTGGCGCCGTTAAAGTCGAATTCGCTGAGTAGGTGCCCATGAGGTTTGCTGTTGACTGTGATTATTCTTTTAAGGCCTGGGGTCATGGCGTATCCTTTAAATGCAGAACGAGTAGATTGAGCGATCTTAATTTCAGATAGATACAAATAGCACATCTAAGCGACAAAATCAGTCTCTAAAAGTTCATGGTAAAAATCTGCTCGGCACTTTATAGAATGACAGACGTCATCAAAAAGTTGAATGGGAAAAATTAACAAGCACTTTAAGCCTCACAAAAACAGTTGGGTGGCCTCAGCTTTGCTTCCAATTGAGAGCTCTACGAATGTTCTTGAATTGTCTAAACCATCTCCAACGTGTTTTACCGTAAGCAAGTTTTAACGCCCTAGGCATTTGTTAATTAACTTACAGCTATAGTGAACAATTGACCTGCTTATCTAATTGAATTTCTGATACGACAAAATTTCAGTGTAAAGTCCCGGTAAACCCTTCAAGATTGAGTACAGTGCGAAAGTGGCTCTTTCATTATAAACAACTTAAAAGTTGTATTGATGCAAATTAACAACTGAAGAGTTGTAAGTGTTTAAATAAACAACTAATATGCTGTTAATGATTTAATGTACAATAATTAGGCTGTTTGAGGGTTGGATGAAGACGATTGATGACATAGCTGAGCTGCTTGTTGCACAACGTAAAACGTTGGGAATTGAACAAAAAGACATGTATATGCGCATCGGTATGAAGCAGCAACAGTATCAGCGCATCGAATCTGGTAGTGACGTTAGATTGTCGACCTTACTGAGGGTTTTAGAAGGACTAGATTTAGAACTTTCGATTGTCCCAAGGAGTAAAAAGGTCACTTCTACCCTTACCGAGTCTACTGGCAACCATGCAAAGAACGATGAGTTAAAAGACGACTCTGATGATCTTAGCTTTTGGTTTAACTCTGAGGACGAGGTATGAACAAACCACTAGAGAAAGTGGAAGGCCTTGCTATTTATTTACACGGCAATCGTGTGGGTGTCATCGCGCATTATGCGGGTGGGAAAAACATCCTTACCTTCGACCCTGACTTCATAGCGATATCTCCGCAGGCGCGTCAGGTATTTACTCTTAGGCAATTATTTGACCCTGATTATCTGAGTAAATCACAAATTCGAACAGATAAAATCCCCCCAGTGTTATCGAATCTACTCCCAGAAGGGGCATTGAGAGAGCTTACTGCTAGGGCACTTCAGTGTCATATCAATAATGAATTTACGATCTTAGCTTATATGGGGGCGAATTTACCTGGTGCGATTATTGCAACGCCAATAAATGCAGGTGACGTTCCGAAATGGGCATTAGAGCAACGATTATCTACTGCGCCTCAACAGATCAATGTGAGACATACAAATAGTAAGTTTTCTCTTGCTGGGGTACAGATGAAGTTTTCGTCATCATTTAGAGATGGACGTTACCACATTGATAAAGAGTTTTCTGGGGATATGTGGATCATCAAAACACCCTCATCTGTCCACCGTGGCGTTCCGCTGAACGAATTTAGCTGTATGAAACTCGCTGAAATGGTGGGAGCTGAGATACCAGAGGTTCGATTGATTGAAATGAAAGAACTGGAGGGGATGCCGAGTATCAAGTTACCTGATGAGCAATACGCGTATGGGATAAAACGTTTTGATCGGAGTGACATTGGGCGTATCCACACCGAGGATTTTGCTCAGGTACTCGGTTTGTATCCTGCAGATAAATACCAACGCGTCAATTACGAGCAAGTGGGTAAGATAGTGTATCAATACAGCGATCAACGGTTGAAGAACATTCAGCAATTCGCCAGAAGACTTCTCATCAATATATTGTTGGGAAATGGCGATGCGCATTTGAAAAACTGGACGCTGATATACTCTGATCAGAGATCTGCAACTTTATCACCACTTTATGATGTGGTATTTACATCTCCTTATATCGTTGGTGATAGCCTTGCCCTTAACTTATCAGGCACCAAGAATTGGTTTGATATTTCTTTGGATGACTTCAAGTTATGGGCTGAAAAAACGGGTGCTCCTTGGGTTGCGATCAAGCCCCATCTTTTGGATGTTCTTGAGAGAGCTCGAAGCTATTGGCCTGATACGCTCGAAACATTACCCATGCTGGATGAACATAAAATCGCACTTAGAAAGCATTGGTCTCAATTGACCCCAGATTTTAGATTGATTTAAATGAGGGAGCAGCATCCGTGTAGTGTGACTTTTTCTATTTATCTGTGTTGAGTAAACCTAATGTAAATAGAGTTACTGTAATTTCTATGACAGTAGATCGGAAAGTATTGAGCGGTGTGATGATGTGATTATGAAGCCTATTCGAATCATATTGTGATTAGATTATCTGGTGGATTCGAATCACTGAGGTTTTTGAACTGCGAGTGAAACTGTCTCAAAACGACGATTTCGGAGCAAAAAGTGTCTCACCTCAGTTTGGGATTGCCATAAAAATTATTTATAATCAGTGTCTTATGTGAGTTTCTAGAATCCCTTCGAATACCCCTAACTTTTGCTCTGATCCTCGAAACTGCATGTTTAATTCATCTAAATCAATTGCTTACCTAGTCACCATGTAATCGAGATCCTTTTTGAGACGGTTGATCTGTTAAAAAAGTGTCTCAGTTTACGTTTAAGGCTTGCTATATGGGCTAGTGTTGACTTTTGATTTGAAACTACACTTTATTCTAATCATAATGTGATTAGAATAGAGTGTATAAACGAATCAGAGAGTCAGATATGTGGATATGGGAACAATTGGATTGGCCTGATTTTCAATGGGATAGGGAGCGTATCGAACCTATTTTGCGTGAGAGCAGGTTGAACCAGGGAGTATTGCTGGGAAAGATGTCGACTCAGTCGCTCGACCATAAACAAAGTATGCTCGATACCTTGTTAGCCAACATCGTTCATTCAAGTGCGATTGAAGGTGAAAAATTGAATGCGTTTTCGGTTCGCTCCTCACTCGCGAATAAGTTGGGGGTGTCGGAAGAAAAACCGTTTCCAACCACTGAGCAAACCGATGGACTCGCGGACATCATGTTAGATACTATCGAGCGTCTAGAAGAGCCTCTGACGTTAGAGCGTATATTATATTGGCATGAGAAACTGTTTCCGAGTGGGTATGCGTTGTTCAATCCCGTGGTAGGCGGAAAGTGGCGAGGAGATGCGCCGATGCAAGTCGTGTCAGGACGTATTGATAGACCGAATGTCCATTTTGAAGCACCACCACGAACGGTGCTGGAAAAGGAATTGGGTCAATTCGTAGAATGGTTTAATACCATTCTGCCTAAAAATATGATCTAATTATATCATTCGAATATAGCTCACTTAACCGATATGAATGACTTAAGAAATACTGACTTTAAATCACTTGCCCGTAAACAAAAGTCGAATCAAATGAAGATGCGTTTACTTGCACTTTCTCACATACAAGATGGTCACTCACGAACACAAACTGCCAAGTTTCTTAAAGTGAGCCGAACAAGTGTTAATAAGTGGGTCGCCACTTTTCTTGAGCAAGGATTTGAAGGTCTAAAAGATAAACCTAGAACAGGTCGACGTTCTTATCTTTCATCTGCGCAAAAGCAGCAGTTATCCATATTTATTAATGAAAATTCCGTCAAACCATCAGGTGGTCGCCTGACTGGCATGGATGTCCGTAGTTATATCGAAGATCATTTTGGCAAAACGTATCACCTTGATTCCGTCTATGTACTACTGAAAAAGCTCGGCTTTTCATGGATAACCTCACGCTCAAAGCATCCTAAGCAATCCAAGCAAACCCAAGAAGATTTTAAAAAAATTCCAAATCGAAACGATCTTTAAGATCCCCGGCCATGTTGCTTTGAATACTGTCGATGTTTGGTTTCAAGACGAAGCTCGATTTGGTCAACAGAACACAACGACCAAATTATGGGCGACGAAAGGAACAAGGCCAGAAGCCATCCAGCAAAAACAATTTGAATACAGTTACCTATTTGGTTCCGTATGCCCTAGTCGAGGGATTGGTGAAGCTCTCGTTGTTCCGTGTGCCAATAAAGAAGTCATGCAATTGCATCTAGAGCAAGTCTCGAAAGCAACGTTATCTGGCAGGCACGCGTTAGTGGTTATGGATGGTGCAGGGTGGCACACGGAAGAGTTAGCAGACAATTTAGAGAATGTTTCGATTCTCAAAATTCCACCATATGCACCAGAGTTGAACCCTATAGAGCAAGTGTGGAGTTGGATGAGGCAGCATCACTTGGCGAATAAAACATTTACTGGTTTCAATGACATCGTAGATTGCGTAAGTAAGGCATGGAATGACTTCTTAGCCCTACCAGAACGAGTTACAAACATGTGCACAAGACAGTGGATTAATCTGACCAACTAATTAAGCAGAATGGTATAACATGTCTAGAACGGATGCCCTTGTAGACCCTCTATTAAGGGCTGCCATCACGCATCTTTGGTTTGTTACCTTGCATCCGCTTGATGATGGCAATGGGCGTATCACTCGCCTTCTGACCGATTTGGCATTGGCCCAGGCCGATAAGCAATCGGTTCGTTTTTATGCCATGTCTGTGGGGATCATGGCTAATCGCAAAAGCTATTATGAAACACTCGAACAAACCCAGAAAGGTGACCTTGATATCACTGAGTGGATAGTGTGGTTTTGTAAGGTCCTCAATGAAACGTTCGCTGATGTCTTAAATGAGATTGATCTGACTATACAGAAAACCAATTACTGGAGGAAAGTTGAACAGTCAAAGCTCTCATCTGAACAAACCAAAGTACTTAATCGACTATTAGATGGTGATTTTCCTGAGGGGATAAATACCAGTCAGTACCATAAGGTCGCAAAGGTCAGCAAGCCAACCGCCACTCGGCACCTTGCTTATTTGGTAGAAATAGGGTGTCTAAAGAGGACTGATGCTGGTGGTCGAAGTACAAAATATGTGCTCAATATAGCTTGATATACATAGGGTGGCACAGGGTGTTACTGTGGCGGGAGTTTTGTTTGGGTGAAGTCTCCTCAATAGGTCTAACAACTCGATAAAAGGAAGAACATTGTGAATCTTGGAGAACTGCGAGAGTGGGCAGGTATTGCGACCTTTGAGCGTGGTGAGCGACTGGCCAAATATGAACAGGTCTACCACTGTCGTCACCATAATGGGCGCATTACCGCACAGGTACAAGGTGAAAACCTTTACGATGTCTCGATCATCGGCGAGCACATCAAATGTACGTGCCTTGCAGCCTCTTACCAGCCCATCTGTAAGCATGCCGTCGCCACCTTGCTAGTGTACTGGGGGCAATACACCGCAGCGCAGGCACCACTGGTGCAAAACGGTCTGACTCTGCCTGATGAACGCGAGGTGCACCGTTGGCTTGCTTCGCTTGAAAAAGAGCAGTTACTTAAGATGTTCCACGCACAACTTGAGGACAACTCAACACTGTTTGAGGCTCTGCAGTACCGCTGTTACGTTGAAACGCAAAATGAGTCACTCACCGCCAGACAAGTCACGGATTTGATTGATGACGCCTTACCCTATGATAATGCCTGGGACTACGATGAAGCCGGTGCCTATTTTGAGGCCTTAGATGATAAATACCACGCACTTGATCAGGCACTTGCTGCCTTGTCTGATGATGAGTGCTACCCTGTGGCTTGGCATGGGATCAAGCGCCTCAACACCGTTTGTATCGACTACGTTGATTCCACTAGCGGTGACTACACCCCCACCTTAGCGCTATTTTTACAGCACTTGTTAGACTCCCTTATGGCAAGCAGTGCCGCGCTCACCGATAAACTCGCGTTCATCATCCCAATCATTGAAGCACCAATTGATATCAGTGATTCATTCTTAAAGATCTTAGACAATAACGTGCCAGCCCTCGGTATGGCCCTTGAGCAAGCCCTTCATTCGGATGCACTCTTTGAAGCTTTACCATCATCTACGGCGAGCGAAATTTGTCGCCACTACAGCCATAAGGCAGCGACACAAGAACAGTGGCAAAAAGCCATTGAATGGCAGCTCAAAATGGAGCTCGATTGGCACGATTGGCTAAACTTAGGAAAATATCACCTCAGGCTTGAGCAATACGCACAAGCTCAGCACTGCTTAACCCAAGCGGGTGAAGCGGTGCAAAACCCAGAGCATACCTCACTGATTAACTTTGCATGTCAGCTCGCAACGGTACAGGGACAAGATAAAAAAGCTTGGCAGATCCGCTGGCAACAGTTTGAAAAACGCCCTAGCGCAGAAACACTAAAACCGCTACAAGCCCTGATGCCTACCAAAGGAAAGCTCAAGGAGCAGCAACAATCTGATGTAATTGAGTTACTGTTGCGACGCACCAATTCACGCTCTCATTCTCATACAGACGTACCGTTATTGGTGGAAACGGCTCTGAACTACCAGCGGATCGATATCCTATTGATGTGGGCGCGTCACCAAGCCGTGAGTGCTTACTTAGGTGTAAGCGTCGCCGATAGTCTGCCTTCAAAACACTATGATGTCGCCTGTACACTGTATCACACAGCCATTACGAATAAGGTAGAAGAGACAAATAACAGCGCCTACCTTGAAGCGGTAAAAATGATCGCTAGATTTAAAATAATGGCCTGCGTTGATAAAACGCAACATGAACTCAACTGGTCCCGATTTGTCCGGCAGTTAAAAGAGCATATGAAAAGAAAACGAAACTTTATTCGTTATTTGGAGGAGCGCTTTACGTTTCAATAAGCGAGTTCTGTCACATAATGTCCACGTGTTCAAATTGATTTAAGTCATTATGACGACTATCAATCCATTTAATCACCTTCATGATATCCGCTTCGGGCATAAAACTATTTCTGTAGATATCTTTAATTTCATCCGCCCGCGCACAAAGCTGCTCAATCAACTTTTTAGCTAGTTTGGGGCGAATTCCAATATTGTTCGCAAACGTGAGGAAATCATAGCCTGTATAGGTACAATGCGATGTATAGTCGCTGGTATTCCCATTATCGCCTTCTTCGCTGGCTAATAGCGGCAATGCTAATGAAGCTTCATTGGCAATGTAGTCTGGGTACGGGGCTATAGATACATAATCATAAATAGGGGCTAGCTGTGCATAGCCTTTCTCGGGCAAAAGTAAGCCAATATTCCGCAAATGAAAGTCATTGTTACCAAGATAGTACGCTGTTAGTACCCGATTAAACAGCTCCCTTTTGAAGGATAAGCTACTGTCTACACGAGAGATGAGGCTGTAACAGATTCTGTGTAACTGACATTTAGTTTATGTGCTTCTCGACACGATCTTCGAACTCGATGATAAATCGACTCATCGCCTGACGCCAGTTTTGAATGGGCATCGTCCATTTTTTACTGGCATCTTTAATCGCTAGATAAACCATCTTAGTTGCCGCTTCATCATTTGGGAAGATTTTACGCTTCTTCAAAGCCTTACGTATCACGCTGTTGAGTGATTCAATCGCATTGGTTGTGTAAATTGCTTTTCGAATATCTTGCGGGTAGTTAAATAGCGTATTCAAGTTTTGCCAGTGATTGCGCCAAGACTTGGTTATTTGAGGGTACTGGGCGTCCCAGGTTTCACCAAAACGCTCTAATTCAAGTAACGCTTCGTCTTCTGTTGCAGAACGGTATACTCGCTTCAAGTCAGCCGTGACGGCTTTATAGTCTTTCCAAGAGACGTATTTCAGAGAGTTACGTACCATGTGAACGATGCATAGCTGAATATGTGTTTCAGGGAACACGGTATTGATAGCATCAGGAAAACCTTTGAGGCCATCCACGCAAGCTATAAGTATATCCTCAACGCCACGTTGGTTAAGCTCCGTCAAAACATTAAGCCAAAACTTTGCACCTTCGTTTTCTGCTATCCACATGCCCATCAATTCTTTTTGCCCATCAGTATTAATTCCAAGGGCAAGGAAGATGGATTTGTTGATAATACGTTTATCTTGACGCACCTTAATCACAATGCAGTCAAGGTATACTATGGGGTAAAGGGCATCAAGCGGACGGGACTGCCACTCAACAATTTCATCGATGACGGCGTTTGTCACTCGCGAAACGAGACTCGGTGAAATCTCAGCACCGTACCATTCCTCAAAGGCATTGACGATGTCACGCGTGCTCATGCCTTGTGCATAGAGCCACAGAATCTTATCGTCCATAGATGTAAATCGAGATTGGTGTTTTTTAACGAGCTTAGGCTCGAAAGAGCCATTGCGATCACGAGGTGTATCGAGTTCGAACTCCCCATCTTCGGTTTTGATCCGCTTGCTACTCTTTCCGTTACGGCTATTTCTTGATTTGGATTTGAACCGTGATATTTAATCATCGGTATGCTTATACCCAATTAACTTGAAGATGCTGGTTTAAGAACTTGGAAATTATCATTTATCCTGAACGTAGACACGGTAACTCCATTCGCATCCCAGAGGATTTGTTGAAATGCCTCATGCCAATTATCCCGAAGCCTCCTGAGTTTAGTATTGAGGTTGCCTCTTTTGACGCTGAAAACATCATGCTGTTAGAGTCTTCGAAGCAAACTGAGAGTGAACTGAATGCTTTGATTAACCTTATAAAGGATAAAAAATTAAAAGTAAGCGCAAAGACAGGCATGCCATCAAAAGCGCTTTTGAAGAAACTATCGAGTCAACTCAATGAACCGTATTCAGAAAGTGTTGGGGAATCATTAGAGACAATAAAAGCGTTTTGCTGGGTGCAGGTATTGAGGGCGTCTTCTTGGATAAAGGAGAGTCATGGCCAGTTAAACGTTAACCTGAAAACCGCGACGCTCCAACAAAAAAACAGTGATGCCATGAAGCAACTGTTTTGGGACTGGCAACAGAACAGTCAGTTCGACGAATTCTCACGTATTAATGAGGTCAAAGGGCAGAAAGGCAAAGGTCAGCGGTATTTTACCACGCCAGACAGTCGAAGAGAGGCGTGCACTGAAACCCTGAAAGCTTGTCCTGTAGGTGAGTGGGTTTCTTTTACTGATTTTTTGAGATTGATGGCCGCGAAAGGACACTATTACTTAGTGACTGAAGAACCATCATTTTTATACATTGGCGATGCGCATTATGGACGTATCTATGACGAAGAGTCGTTAAGCAATGTTCATACCCGATGTCTAATAATGGAGTATTTCGTGACTTTGGGTCTGGTTGATATCGCCTACTATCGCCCCGAAGAGGCTTCTAATGACTATTACAACCGCATCGGACACTTCGATTTAGATTATTTATCTATTTATGATGGACTGCAATACCTACGTTTAACCGAACTCGGAGCTTATATACTTGGCCTTACTGAGGATCACAGCGAAGCATCGAGTAGCGAAACCCCCGTGCTTTTATTGTCCAATAAGCGAATACATTTTATGCAACCTCCTACCTCGATTGAGAGAGTTTTTCTTATCAATTACGCCGATGAGCTTGCTAATGATGTTTGGCAATTATCGAAAAATAGGATGCTAGCATACATCGAAAACGGCGGTGATTTACAAGAATTACAAGCGTTTATCCAAGCTAGGGATGAAAAGCCCTACCTACCGACGGAGATAGAAAATATCTTTAAAATGCTGGATGCAAATAAGCAAGCCGTAAAAGTGGTCGGCCGAGTGTTATTGCTAAGATGCAACTCAGAAACAACCGCAAACAATATCGCCTCAACCCCTCAGTTGAGTAAATGGTGTCAACGAGTTGGCAAAGATCAACTGATAATTCCGGAGAAGAAAGAGTCACAATTCAGGGCGCTGATCCATGAGTTGTCTTATGCAATGCCAATTGATTAACGTGTCCTTAGGTACATTTTAATCCGACGTTTACGGTTTTTGGTGTAAAGCATCGATTATATGTCGGTGAGTATCTGCGAAGCGGCTCGCCATTATGGTGTCTCTGTTCCGGCAATGAGGCGCGAGGACAGGCGGCTCGGGTTTAGTCATGAGCTTATTTTCCAGTTTTGTCAGTGGTCAGGTGCTAAGGTTATCCTTCATGAAGGTTCGCCTAGCCCTGATCTTCAATGTATTTTCTCACGGTGTCAGCACTAGCATTTCCAACAGAACAAACGAAATAACCGTCCGACCCAAAAGTCCTCTTTTTCCAAATCGTTGCTTTAGCTTTGGTTGCTTTGACCTTGTTATTTTAGTAGGAAAGGTCAAAACTTATTCGATTGAGTTGATAACTCATCATCGAAGGATAAAAGACGACAAAATGTTGCCTAATAATCGTTATGACTATTTATCAAATCTTGCGTTTAATCTTGTTGTACCTCATAATTTAAACTATCAAATTGATAGGTTTCCCGTATATCAAAAAGTAAACTTGAGGGAATAGATGAGTTTCCGCTGACTTCAGCGTCAGCCAAGAAACTTATCAATGAACTGGCAAGTCATCATACCGCTAGAGTCTTTATTGGCTCACATGCTCGAGAGCGCATGGAGCAACGTGGCGTGACTCGCATGCAAATATTCCAAGTGCTTAGCAATAAGCACAGTAGAATA
Organism: Vibrio rarus; assembly: GCF_024347075.1. Classification (NCBI taxonomy): domain Bacteria; kingdom Pseudomonadati; phylum Pseudomonadota; class Gammaproteobacteria; order Vibrionales; family Vibrionaceae; genus Vibrio; species Vibrio rarus. Next base: position 554,261 of record NZ_AP024901.1, on the reverse strand, counting down.
ACGGAAGCTCCCCATCAAACACCTAGAGGCGATTGGAAATGTAACCTTCAAGGTATGGCTGCTGGTGAAATCGTAGAAGTCGTTGTTTCGCTGAAGAGACACGAAGACGATCCATCTGCATTTGTTGTTACGGTTATAGTTAAGTAAAGAGGCTAATATGTATCACTATAAAGAAAGTGGTCTACCGTATGTTTATTTAGCAAATGGTTTCACTATCGACAAAGTAGAGGATGAAGAGTTTGTTAGTATTGATAACCTTTATGAGCTACATGCTCTTATTGGTCGAAATATTGTATCTCAGGTAAGACCAATATCTCATCAAGAGTTCAAGTTCATTCGTATTGAACTCAATATGTCTCAAAAAGCGCTTGGTCATCTGTTGGGTGTTGACACTCAAACTGTCGCTCGTTGGGAAAAAGGGCAATCTGTCATCCCGAGAACCGCAGACGTTACTCTTCGAGCTATGTTTGCGGAGTTCAATGACGATGACAGCCAAATAGGTCTTCTGCTCAATATGCTTTCGGACTCCGAAATTGAATCAACAATGGCTGAATTGCATCTAGAAGAACAAGATAACAAGTGGCGTGTCGCATAGTCATAACAAATTAGATAAGGCGGCTTAGCCGCCTTAGAAGCTCAGTGATCAGCTAGAAAGAAGCTATGCTGTCGCTGAGTAGTTCACACATCAATTCATTAACCGCACTCCGGCAATGTCTGAGCATCAGGCATAATCCCAACATTGCTATTCGAGCGATTTTGTTTTTGTTGTGCAGTGAATTTACCCATTACACACTCCCTTGGTAAGCTGATTGTGTAACTATCTCTGTTTTGGTCGCATTGTGACTAAATTAAACATAAAGCTATCTTCTACTTAAGAGCATGACCAAGTGCGGTTAAACGGTATCTCTGCGAACGGCTACGTGGTTTTTCAGGGATAGTCATTTCAATATTCCCACTAAAGGATAAATGAGTTTTTATCCTTTAGTGGGGATAATATGGACTTTATCCTCTAGTGGGGATATAATTTCAGCTATCCCCACTAAGGGATAATTAAATATCTTGAAGGTGTGCCTTAACTCTATGGAAAGCTGGAACAAATGATATATAGCCCAAAACAATTAGCAGATATGATGCTACTGATACGCCAGAAGAATGGATGGACACAATCAGAACTAGCAAAAACAGTGGGTATCAAGCAAGCGACGATCTCGAACTTCGAAAACAACCCTAACAAAACAACTCTTTCTACCTTCTTTAAACTTGCCCAGGCAATGGATCTCACATTGAGTATCCAAGAAAGATCACAGGTAGCTCCGTTAAATGAAAATGATGATAATTGGTAATGCAGAAGCTAACCGCATACATGAATGGTGAACTTGTTGGCACTCTAGAGAAACAAAAGAATGGTGCGCACAGTTTTCAATATGATAAAAACTGGTTGACCAATGCGGTGACTCGGCCAATCTCATTGTCTTTAAAACTTCAATTACCAGCCATCACTTCCGATGCAGTTATAAACTATTTTGACAATCTCTTGCCAGACAGTCCTCAAGTCAGAGATAGAATCGTTGCTAGGTACAAAGCACCATCCAAACAACCCTTTGATCTCCTGAAAGAAATAGGAAAAGACAGTGTTGGTGCAATTGCTTTACTTCCTCCAGAAGTTCTTTATAAAAAAGAGCCACTTAGCTACGAAGTTCTGAATGAAAAAAAACTAGAATCGGTTCTTTCTGCATACAAGTCTGATATTCCACTCGGTATGCTTGAAGAAGAGGAAGACTTTAGAATCTCAGTCGCAGGTGCTCAAGAGAAAACGGCTCTACTATTCGTTGATGGGCAATGGTGTATACCGAAAGGTCACACGCCGACGACCCACATAATCAAACTGCCTATTGGAGAGATCCAGCAAGCGAACGCGACCCTCGATCTCAAGGATAGCGTAGAAAACGAGTACCTTTGCATTGAGCTAGCTAGAGCTCTTGGTTTCGCAGTTCCCAACGTTCATATAATCAAAACTGGCAGCATCAAAGCTTTAGCGGTAGAGCGTTTTGACAGGCGCTGGACAAAAGACAGAGCAGGATTACTACGCTTGCCTCAAGAAGATATGTGCCAAGTATTTGGTATGCCATCGTCGATTAAGTACGAATCTCAAGGCGGTCCAGAGATAGCACAGATAATGGAGTTGTTAATGGGATCAAGCAATGCGATAGAAGATCGATATAACTTCATGAGGTTTCAAGTCTTTCAATGGCTCATTGGAGCGACAGATGGGCATGCTAAGAACTTTTCTATCTATATTGATAGGGGAGGAAGCTATAGACTTACTCCATTCTACGATATTTTGTCAGCTTACCCACTACTGGGGGGGAAAGGGCTCAATATCAGAAAGTTAAAGCTGGCGATGGGATTGAAGGCAACTAAAGGCAAGAAGTATGAAATCTGTAAAATCCTACCTCGCCACTTTTTAGACACAGCTAAAGTTGTAAACTTTAGCCAAGACACTATGCAAGAGGTAATTGATGAAATGAAAGGTGCTTTGCCTAAGGCAATGTTACAAGTCAGTGCTGCATTGCCTGAAGACTTTCCTGAGCATATCGCTAATTCAATTTTTGAGAATACTGAGAAAATAGTTAAGAAGATTTAGGCAGACACAACAGTCATTACACGCCGCGACTCTGAAGATGCTGTGGTTATGTCATTAGACTACTACACAGTCTAATGGAGACAGTGCTCTTACTACGCTCTCCCAAAAATGTTGAGCACCTAAACCGATCAATAGCACAGTACCGTGCTGGTAAAACAACCGCTCGAGAGTTAATAGATGAGTAGCAGTCAACGTTTACTATCGTCGACTGATGAGGCTTGGAGTGACTATCTGTATTGGTAAACCAGAGCAGTTAAAAGAGAATTTATAGCGTTTTGGTCTCGCCGCATTGACGACACTAATAGACTTGTTTACGCAGTCGATGATCAAGCCATTACAATAATTTCGTTACCACTACTAAATTAGCAAAGTCATTGAATCACTTTTGTCCGAATGTGAGTTTAGTGGTTATGTATGATTGTGTGATCAGGTCAAATCGAACCACTGATTTTGTCAGACTAAGTATGAACCAGTACATATAAAGTCACATACAAGCTACGATCATAATCCTACCAACTACAACCGATTTTTCGTATCGCAGATCCAAAAAGATAATGTATATCTATTGACTACACACAAGAGCCGTATAGACTGTATATTAAATAGATATACAGAGGATGGTGCCATGGCAACAAAAACAGCGCCAATCAACATGCGAGTATTACCATCGGTAAGAGACATTATCGATGCCGCTGCAAGTTTAAAAAAAGTCGATAGAACCGTGTTCATTCAACAAGCCGCTCTCAATGAAGCCCATAGCGTACTGGCAGAACATCGGGATTTTGTTCTTGAAGCAAAGGCTTTTGAAGCATTCGATAACGAACTTAGCGCAGAACCACAGACTCTTGAAGGCATTAAAGACCTGTTTAAAAGGAAATCGCCTTGGGAATAAGTGCACCAACCCTGCTCACTAATGATCACAAGATTAGTGCCTTTCAATGTGGCATCGAAGAACTCGATATTTGGTTAAGAAAACAGGCTTTAAAGAATCAAAAGCGGGGAACCGCGAGGGTGTATGCTGTCAATAACACTGATACCCATCAAGTTGTTGGGTATTATGCCATTGCCATTGGCTCTGTTTCCAGAGAGCAAGCATTTAGTTCACTACGGAGAAATAGCCCTGATCCCATTCCCATGGTGATTCTAGCCCGGCTTGGGGTAGATAATGCCTATCAAGGTCAAGGCATTGCAGCGGGTCTTTTAAAAGATTGTATCATTCGATCAGTACAAGCAATGAACGCTGTCGGTGGGGCAGGAATCTTAGTCCATGCTATTGATAGTGGTGCGCAAATGTTCTACAAGAAATTTGGCTTTAAAGAATCGACATTTGATCCTTTAGTACTTATGGCAAGGATCTGCGATATCGAAAAATCATTGTCAATAGACTGAGGTGACGGCCTACTTCCTTAAAGTGACTCCCAACGCATGGCATTTTTCATTCCATCGTTGGGTTTTATTTTACGGTGGCCTGGTTAAGTTTCGAATAATGGAAAAACCAACATACCTCAGCTCATGAAGGGTGAACGTTTCTTAAAGGACTTGTAATTAAACAATGCCAAAAGACACTACAAATTGAGCAAATTAGCGCCGTTTCATTTGTACAAAATCAAAAGGTACACCAGCAATAACTTGTCTGAAGAGCAGTGGCAGATTTATAAGGAGAGGCTGTTATCTGGATTTCAGATGCTCGCCGAAAATCCAGAGTTAGGTAAGAGTTGCGATGACCTTTACCTCGGAGGATTCTATTTCCCTGCGCTATTTCTGACTACTTAATGACTGTGATTGATATTATTTATCGTTTTGCTTTTTCAAAGATAGGAACTACCTATTGAATCTATAGAAATATCCAACTTCACTAATTTTCGGTGTGAATGCAATATATCTCCATCGACGCGGGATAGCGTCATACACAACAAATTAGAAAGAGAGTCAAAGCATGATCAACACAGAAATTAAACCATTTAGCGCAACAGCATTCAAAAACGGCGAATTCGTAGACATTACTGAGCAAGACGTTAAAGGCAAGTGGGCGGTATTCTTCTTCTACCCTGCAGACTTCACATTTGTATGCCCAACGGAACTGGTTGACCTGCAAGACCAATACGCAGAGCTTCAATCTCGCGGCGTAGAAGTTTACTCAGTATCAACTGACACTCACTTCTCTCACAAAGCGTGGCACGATACTTCTGACAAAATCGGCACTATTGAATACTTCATGGTAGGCGACCAAACAGGCAACATCACAAACAACTTTAACGTGATGCGTGAAGGTCAAGGCCTAGCAGACCGCGCTACGTTCCTAATCGACCCTGAAGGCGTTATCCAAGCAATGGAAATTACAGCTGAAGGCATCGGTCGTGACGCTGAAGACCTTCTACGTAAGGTGAAAGCTGCACAATACGTAGCCGCTAACCCAGGTGAAGTTTGCCCAGCTAAATGGAAAGAAGGGGAAGAGACTCTAGCACCTTCTCTAGACCTAGTAGGCAAGATTTAATTTAAGCCTAGCGAAATAAGAGTCGCTAAAAAGAACCGTTAAATGTTTCTACAGGCGCGCTTCGGCCTCCCTCCTAAAGGGTCGTTGCGCGCCACCCTTTCAAACCATATACATCACAATATTTGCCGACTTGCGCCCCCTTTTTATTTTCCTTTTTCAGCAAGAAGGTATGGGTTAATACCCAAGCACAGAATTTAAGAGCAGGCACGATTATGTTAGATCAAGCAATGAAGCAGCAGCTAAAAGCATACCTAGAAAACCTAAAAACCCAAGTTCAGTTAGTGTTGAGTCTGGATGACAGCGATACCGCACACAAACTTCAAGACTTAGCGAAGGATATCGCCTCTCTCAGCGATAAAATTGAAGTCACTCGTGATGATAACGCAAGCACTCGCCACCCTATCATGCAGGTGGTGAACCAAGATAAAGGCACTGCGATTGGCTTTGCTGGTTTACCCATGGGTCACGAATTCACGTCACTGGTACTTGCACTGCTGCATAGTGGTGGTCACCCTATCAAGCTTGAAGCTGACGTAATTGAGCAAATTAAAGAATTAGATCAACCGCTTAATGTAGAGATTTTCATCTCACTATCGTGCCAAAACTGTCCAGAAGTGGTTCAGGCGTTTAACATGATGTCCGCCATTAACCCGCTGATTAAGACAACCATGATTGATGGCGCAGCATTTCAAGATGAAGTGAAGTCTCGTGACATCATGGCCGTGCCAAGCGTGTTCATTAACGGTGAGCTATTTGGGCAAGGCCGTATGTCACTGGCTGAGATTTTGAACAAGGTTGATTTGGGCGCTGCAGAAAAGAAAGCGGCGAACCTCAACCAACAAGCACCGTTTGATGTTTTGGTTGTTGGCGGTGGCCCTGCGGGATCTTCAGCGGCAATTTATGCTGCACGTAAAGGCATTCGCACGGGGGTGGTTGCTGAGCGATTTGGTGGGCAGGTTATGGATACCATGGCCATTGAGAACTTTATCTCAGTGAAAGAAACCACGGGTCCTAAGTTAGTGGCAAGTCTTGAAGAGCACGTAAAAGAGTACGGCGTTGATATCATGACAGAGCAGCGCGCAGCGAACATCATCGCAGCCGACGACACAGAAGACGGTTACATTCATGTTGAGTTAGAGAGCGGCGCAACATTGCGATCTCGCACTGTCATTACCAGTACAGGTGCTCGCTGGCGTGAAATGAACGTGCCGGGTGAGCAAGAGTACCGCAATAAAGGGGTTGCTTATTGCCCACACTGTGACGGTCCTTTATTTAAAGGGCAGAAAGCAGCGGTAATTGGGGGCGGTAACTCAGGTATTGAAGCAGCGATCGACTTGGCCGGCATCGTGGAGCACGTAACAGTACTGGAGTTTGCCGATACACTGCGCGCAGACCAAGTGCTTATCGACAAAGCGAACGCGACGGCAAACATCGAAATCATCAAGATGGCACAAACAACGCAAGTGCTCGGCGACGGCAACCGTGTTACGGGTCTGGAATACAAAGATCGCAATACGGATGAACTGAAACAGATTGAACTGGCGGGGATCTTTGTTCAGATTGGCCTAATGCCCAACAGTGAGTGGTTGAAGGGGTCAAAAGTTGAGCTGTCACCACGCGGTGAAATAGAAATTAACGCTCATGGCGCAACATCAATGAAAGGGGTGTTCGCTGCGGGTGATGTAACAACCGTACCTTACAAACAGATCATCATTGCGATGGGTGAAGGGGCGAAAGCAAGTTTGGGCGCATTTGATCACCTAATCCGTAACCCAGCGCCAGTTAAAGAAGCTGAGAGCGCATGATGTGTAAACTAAAAAGCGTTTAGGCTTAAAATATGTCAACTCAAATCCCTTGAATATTTGTTAAGTTAACCTTTTACTTTTAATGACTTAGTCAGAATTTAGACGCCACTCCTATGGATTTAGGAGTGGTTTTTTTGTTATTTTATGTGGGTTGATAAAGTATAAAAGGCACCATGAATGGTTATACTTCCACCTTAAACGATTCACAAACATCCTCTATCTGCATCATTCTCATCCATAAGGGCTTTTTTGAGGGGGTGATACAGGCCTAACACGTGCCTTTCACCTTCAATGGGGTCAAGTGCATTGGCGCTCTGCAATTTTGTAGTAATAACAAGATGCTTTCACTTATCCACTTAATGCCACTATGGGTGACAACTGTCTTGTAGGAAGCTGACAAATGCTTTGGCTACGGTTGAAAGAACGTGTTCATTGATTGAACTTACCACTCGCTCTGTAAATAGTGACTCCGTTAATAATTGTCTCTCATGTTCGCTCTATCTAAAAAGAATCTTTATTCTCATGAGTGCATAAGGCGGTGCAAATTAATGATATTCGAGTATTCATAACTGTGATGAAGTAGGTTGATTTTATAAAAAGCTATGATTATTTAAATATATTGTATGACTTTATAAATGGCGGTGGTATTGTAGGACAAGTGATACATAATATGGATGTTTGACCTCAACCGTACCTGCTTTTTATAACTGCAAATCACCACGCAACACTTATTCGCGTCGTTGCGAATCTTGAGATGAAAGTCGATGAGATCTTCACATGGATGGGCGATTTTTTATGAAATGTACCTAGGTTTTAAACATTCCATCAGTCAAACAAGATTGACGCCTTTCTTGTTTACCACGCCAACGGTAGGGGATGATTTTCTTATTCGTTCTAATGAACAATAAATAGAGAAATGACCCATTACTGTCATATTGGTGTGTTAACTTGTGCGCCCCAAATGTCTGTTTTTTATTATGTTGTACGTAAAAGCGTTCGTGTCACTTACCTTATATTTGTTATTTGCACAGGCTTCAATTCATGTCCCTTTTTGATTATTTTATTGAATTATCGATGTTTTTCTTCTTATCACTTGCCGTGCTGTACTGCATGCGAAAAGTGGGCTACGCAATCGGTCTAGTAGATAAACCTAATGCACGAAAATTGCATCAGGGGAGTGTACCACTGGTAGGGGGGATCTCCATTTGTATTACGGTCATGTACTTTTTGTACGTGAACAGAAATCACATCTTTAATGCGGAACTTTTTGCGGCGTGTTTGTCTGTGCTGGTACTCATTGGTGTGGCCGATGACCGTTTTGATATCAGTTATAAACTGCGTATGGGCATTCAAGCTGTTCTCACTTTAATTATGACCCACTACACAGGACTGACACTTACCCATATTGGTAATGCATTAGGGTTTGGTGTTTGGGAGTTCCCGAAATACGTGGATACAGTAGTGACCTTGTTTGCCGTGATTGGAGCGATTAATGCCTTTAATATGGTGGACGGCATCGATGGTTTACTGGGTGGATTGACCATTGTGGTGTTTGCTTCATTAGGGATTGTGTTTTGTGCGCACGACTTAATGCAGGCGGCTTATTTTACTTTAGTGCTGATTGTGATCATCATTCCTTTTGTTTTGTTTAACCTCGGATACTTTGGCAAGGTACGTAAAGTATTTATGGGTGATGCGGGTAGCATGATGATTGGCTTTACTGTGATTTGGATTTTAATCGGTGGTACCCAAGAGGCGCAACATGGCCAATATGTCATTAGGCCAGTAACAGCACTTTGGCTTATTGCAGTGCCTTTGATTGATATGATGGCGATCATGATCCGCCGCATCCGTAAAGGGCATTCACCATTCCATCCTGATCGTGAACATTTTCATCACATTATGCAGCGCATTGGTTTTACACCAAGAGAGTCGCTGGTAGTGATTTGTCTTGTGCAGATTATATATTCTACTATTGGCTTGTTAGCTGAGTACGCCAATGTGCCTGAGTATATTATGTTTTATACGATTGTGCTGTGCTTCTTATGTCACACTTATTGGATGACGCACTCGTTTCAAATGGCAAAAATTGTAAGAAAGTGGAAAAAAACACAAAACCTGCCAAGTGAAGAACAACCTACCTCATAATGATGCAGCACGGTTAATACCGTGCTGATGCAATAAGAAATGAAAAAACCAATAATGGCATTTGCTGTTATTGGTTTTTTTCGTTTTAAGCTAAGCCAATTATCACACCAAGTAAGTGATCAGAAATAGCGCAGGAAAATGCTCGAAAACAAGGCAGAATTCTTCGATAAGTCATTATTCTACAATCAAAAATTCTAACGAAGTTATGGGGTATGTTAACAAGCTAGAACGCCCCGTGGTTTAGTACGATTGGTATCATTACTTTGAAAGTTATAAGGAATGAAAACAAGAGTTTCTGTAACACTTGCTAACGCAAGGGAGAGTGAAAGACGGCGTGTGTCACTGCATAATATGCGCCTCAATCCATACCTCTGCAATGAATGTCATGATCGACGACCCACAACTTGAATCCTTAGCCGGTAAGACCTTCTTTGAGCAAGGCCAAGCACTGGCCAATCAATATAAAGTGACCATACAAAGCCAAACGGATCTCGAATTACGAGCACAGGTGGCGGATGATGTGGTCTATACCGTGCACATAGATTGTGAGCACCACTTTCACTGTGTGTGCAGTTGTGCTGAGAGTCGTTATCACAGCGTGTGCCAACATGGGGTGGCGGCTGTGATTACAGTGCGAGATAAGCAACAGGCGTGTCAAGATCTGCAACTTTGGCTTGCAGAGTTTCCGGTTGCTGAACTGGCGAAGATCACCTATTCATTGATTGCCCATGATCCTAATGTGTACAGTCGTTGGGTACAGAAAATGACCATAAGCCAGGCTCGTTTGTCTGTGAGCGAATTAAAGCCGTTGATTGATGATGCATTGCCAAGGGTTTCCATATGGAACTTTCCCCATGTTGCCCAGTACTTTGGTGTGGCATTAGAGAAAATGCACACTGTACAAGAGGCAATGCAATGGATGCCGTTGAATGAACAATGGGAAGTGGTGGAGTATGCCGAGACGCGTTTCTTTAAAGCGCTGCAAAATATAGAAGACACACATAACCTCCAGCAACCATTGTTTCATTATTTACAGCAACAGCAAAAAGCGTTGTTTGTCACCCTAGATTGGGATGACAATCAAAAGGTGGATTGGTTATATGCCCGTTTTACTCAACAAGAGAGCTTAATGTCCATTCCAAGGGACGTTGAGTGTGCTGAACTCAATACTGTTATCCAATTATTTTTACAGCGTTGTAGACAGGCATTGCAACAAGAGGAAATTGGCCATGATCTTGCGATTCATCTTGCCGATCCGTTACTTAAACAAGCGACACTAATAAAAGATTGGGCTGAACAAGTTCATATTTTATCGTTTATTGCATCTCGTAGCGCTGATTATTTACAGATGGCGAAAATCTGTTTGGCACATAATGATGCACGGGAAGCCAAACGCTGGCTGACAAACGCCGAGAACCTTGCTTATAAGCATTGCGACCAAATTGAATGTGTGCGTGTGGAAATCGACATCTGCATAGCACTGCAACATTGGGTCCGTGCGTGGAATTGCGTGTTAGATGCTTTTAGTGGTCGTCCCTCATTTGCCACCTTTATCGCCCTTGAACCATACTGCCAAATACTAGAACAAGACAGAAACGAGTTTGTTGACTGGTGCGAAGGGTATCTGTTTGATGTCTTCAATAGGGCAGAAAATCGTTGGTTACAAAAGCAAAGTAGCGCGCAGTTGATCTTATTTTATCTCTATTTAGACAAAGCACAGCAAGCAAAAGACCAAGCGGACATCTGTGATGGACCTGACGATGTGATGTTTGAGTTGTGTGAAGCCGTAATTAATGAACATGTAGAATGGGTGTTTGACCGTTACTTTCTGATGATTTCACAACACATCGACCTCGCCACCTATAAGGATTATGTAGAGGCCAATGAACTTATAAAGCGCATTGAGAAAGAAAGTTCGGGTTTTAAGGAGAGGGAGCGTTGTTATGCCATGCTGATAGGTCGCATCAAAGAAACGTATAAACGTAGAAGAAGTATGATGGCATTGTTGAACAAGAAAAACTAACCACACAGCAAATTATAGTTTGGGTAATTATTCATGTGCCAAAGTAAGGGAGGCTTTGTGATGCTGCTTATCATTGCCTCTGTTTAAGCGAGAGTCCACAACCAGGCAGGAGTCAGATAGGAAAGTGATGGCGAGTTGTGTGGCGTAGGTAAAATGCTTAGCCAATTAGAAATGATGCGATAACATGCAACAAACTATCAGGTGTCATAACAAAGTATCAATAAAAAAAACATACAGAGAGTTGAACTGGAGAAGGTTATTTACCTTTGGTGCTTGAAATTCTGCCTATTTCAACGCTACAGTGTATGTAAGTTATTGATATATAGTAAGAGCTGGTGGAATTTCTGTTCTTGTTTTTAAAGGCTAGTCACCACCTTTTGATTATGTGATCATACGCACCTTTTGATCGCGCGCTATTGTTAACCCACTATTGACACGCGTCAGAATAAACGGCGTAAGGTTATGTTTTTAATTGGTATTTAAAATACTTTTTTGAAAAGGGGAGACATGACTCGGCGACCCAATAGAGTGAAAATCACTCAGTTAGAGCTTGGAGTGTGTCACTTAAACGGGTTGTGTGGAATAATCACGTAAAATTTGTCATTAATATTCAGTGCTTATTGGGGCTTTCCCAAGGGCGGTAGCGTGGTTGAATGTCTCTCATTTGCTGTTAGGTTCAGGGCGAACAAGTGGTATTTTCGCACTGATTCTTAAATTTTCCGGATGACATTACAAAAAATAGTTTGATGCGGTGAACTGGCGTGAGCTTATAATGTTTGAGGTGAAAACTAGGGGAGAAATTCAGGGAAAAATCATGTAGATGCCCATGTTTAAAGGCTTCGTGACGTATTGAGTTCACAATTTTTGAACTTCATTCGTTAGCGTTATCACATAACAATCAATGATCTGATGATCGATTTGTAGATCATTTTCAGTGTTATCTAATACCTCCATAGATAAATTGGAGGTCCAACAATGAGTAACCAGCACCCATTTATGCATTTCGATGTCATTCCAGATTACCGACAACAAGGCAAAGTCGAGCACAAGTTAACTGATATCATTCTGTTAACAATTTGTGCTGTGCTTTCTGGTCAAGATGACTGGAAGGCGATTAGTCTTTACGGTGAAGCTAAGTTGGATTTCTTGAAGCGATTTGGCGATTTTAGTCATGGTGTTCCATCTACTTCGACGATAGCTAGAACGATGGGTATGATTAGTGCGACTCGACTTCAAAAATGCTTCATTGAGTGGATGAAAGATTGCTGTGAGTTAACCAAAGGTGAAGTGATAGCCATTGATGGTAAGACTGTCAGGGGCTCTTATGATGACTCTCGCGGTCTTGGCGCAATTCACATGGTGAACGCTTTTGCGACTGAAAATGGCGTTAGTCTCGGACAACACAAAGTTTACGAAAAATCCAACGAGATCACCGCTATTCCAGAGTTGCTCGAACTGCTTGATATATCAGGCTGCTTGGTCACTATTGATGCTATGGGATGCCAAAAGAAAATCGCTCAAAAAATACTAAACAAAAACGCAGATTATTTGTTGGCGGTAAAAGGAAATCAAGGTCGTTTGGAGCAAGCATTCGATAATTATTTCGATATGAACATGCTCCAAAAACACGATGGCGACTCTTACAGCACGCAAGAAAAATCCCGAGGTAGACAAGAAACCAGGTTGGCATTAACGAACACGGATTTAAGTGTTTTAGGTGATTTGGCGTTTGACTGGCCAGAGCTAAAAACAATGGGTATCGTCGTTTCTGTTAGACAAGAGGAAACAGTGGCGAAAGAGTCAGAAATCACAGTGAGATACTACATTAGCTCGAAAGATTTAAATGCTAAGGAATTGTTAAATGCAACGCGTTCACATTGGTTGGTCGAGTCGATGCATTGGTCTCTCGATACGACATTTGGTGAAGACGCGTGCCGAAAACGGGCAGAAGAAAGTGCAGAGAACTTTGCAAGGATCAGACAGATGTGTTTGAACATGCTGAAGAGTGAAACGACTTTGAAAGCGAGTATTAAGCACAAAAGAGCGATGTGTGCGATGGATTCTGAGTACCTTTTGAAGGTCAGGGAAAAATCATGTAGATGCCCATGTTTAAAGGCTTCGTGACGTATTGAGTTCACAATTTTTGAACTTCATTCGTTAGCGTTATCACATAACAATCAATGATCTGATGATCGATTTGTAGATCATTTTCAGTGTTATCTAATACCTCCATAGATAAATTGGAGGTCCAACAATGAGTAACCAGCACCCATTTATGCATTTCGATGTCATTCCAGATTACCGACAACAAGGCAAAGTCGAGCACAAGTTAACTGATATCATTCTGTTAACAATTTGTGCTGTGCTTTCTGGTCAAGATGACTGGAAGGCGATTAGTCTTTACGGTGAAGCTAAGTTGGATTTCTTGAAGCGATTTGGCGATTTTAGTCATGGTGTTCCATCTACTTCGACGATAGCTAGAACGATGGGTATGATTAGTGCGACTCGACTTCAAAAATGCTTCATTGAGTGGATGAAAGATTGCTGTGAGTTAACCAAAGGTGAAGTGATCGCCATTGATGGTAAGACTGTCAGGGGCTCTTATGATGACTCTCGTGGTCTTGGCGCAATTCACATGGTGAACGCTTTTGCGACTGAAAATGGCGTTAGTCTCGGACAACACAAAGTTTACGAAAAATCCAACGAGATCACTGCTATCCCAGAGTTGCTCGAACTGCTTGATATATCAGGCTGCTTGGTCACTATTGATGCTATGGGATGCCAAAAGAAAATCGCTCAAAAAATACTAAACAAAAACGCAGATTATTTGTTGGCGGTAAAAGGAAATCAAGGTCGTTTGGAGCAAGCATTCGATAATTATTTCGATATGAACATGCTCCAAAAACACGATGGCGACTCTTACAGCACGCAAGAAAAATCCCGAGGTAGACAAGAAACCAGGTTGGCATTAACGAACACGGATTTAAGTGTTTTAGGTGATTTGGCGTTTGACTGGCCAGAGCTTAAAACAATGGGTATCGTCGTTTCTGTTAGACAAGAGGAAACAGTGGCGAAAGAGTCAGAAATCACAGTGAGATACTACATTAGCTCGAAAGATTTAAATGCTAAGGAATTGTTAAATGCAACGCGTTCACATTGGTTGGTCGAGTCGATGCACTGGTCTCTCGATACGACATTTGGTGAAGACGCGTGCCGAAAACGGGCAGAAGAAAGTGCAGAGAACTTTGCAAGGATCAGACAGATGTGTTTAAACATGCTGAAGAGTGAAACGACTTTGAAAGCGAGTATTAAGCACAAAAGAGCGATGTGTGCGATGGATTCTGAGTACCTTTTGAAGGTTCTGGCAAGCCTTTATTGACGGGGATGTTCGTGATTTTTCCGTGTTTTGAAGGTTCTGGCAAGCCTTTATTGACGGGGATGTTCGTGATTTTTCCGTGGGGAGAAATTGAAGCATTTGCAGCAGATAATGGTGTTTTGTTGATAGAATCCCAGGGAAAAATCACGAACATGCCCATGTTTAAAGGGTTCGTGACGTATTGAGTTCTCAATTTTTGAACTTCACTAGTTAGCGTTATCACATAACAATCAATGATCTGATGATCGATTTGTAGATCATTTTCAGTGTTATCTAATACCTCCATAGATAAATTGGAGGTCCAACAATGAGTAACCAGCACCCATTTATGCATTTCGATGTCATTCCAGATTACCGACAACAAGGCCAGGGAAAAATCATGTAGATGCCCATGTTTAAAGGCTTCGTGACGTATTGAGTTCACAATTTTTGAACTTCATTCGTTAGCGTTATCACATAACAATCAATGATCTGATGATCGATTTGTAGATCATTTTCAGTGTTATCTAATACCTCCATAGATAAATTGGAGGTCCCAGGGAAAAATCATGTAGATGCCCATGTTTAAAGGCTTCGTGACGTATTGAGTTCACAATTTTTGAACTTCATTCGTTAGCGTTATCACATAACAATCAATGATCTGATGATCGATTTGTAGATCATTTTCAGTGTTATCTAATACCTCCATAGATAAATTGGAGGTCCAACAATGAGTAACCAGCACCCATTTATGCATTTCGATGTCATTCCAGATTACCGACAACAAGGCAAAGTCGAGCACAAGTTAACTGATATCATTCTGTTAACAATTTGTGCTGTGCTTTCTGGTCAAGATGACTGGAAGGCGATTAGTCTTTACGGTGAAGCTAAGTTGGATTTCTTGAAGCGATTTGGCGATTTTAGTCATGGTGTTCCATCTACTTCGACGATAGCTAGAACGATGGGTATGATTAGTGCGACTCGACTTCAAAAATGCTTCATTGAGTGGATGAAAGATTGCTGTGAGTTAACCAAAGGTGAAGTGATCGCCATTGATGGTAAGACTGTCAGGGGCTCTTATGATGACTCTCGTGGTCTTGGCGCAATTCACATGGTGAACGCTTTTGCGACTGAAAATGGCGTTAGTCTCGGACAACACAAAGTTTACGAAAAATCCAACGAGATCACTGCTATCCCAGAGTTGCTCGAACTGCTTGATATATCAGGCTGCTTGGTCACTATTGATGCTATGGGATGCCAAAAGAAAATCGCTCAAAAAATACTAAACAAAAACGCAGATTATTTGTTGGCGGTAAAAGGAAATCAAGGTCGTTTGGAGCAAGCATTCGATAATTATTTCGATATGAACATGCTCCAAAAACACGATGGCGACTCTTACAGCACGCAAGAAAAATCCCGAGGTAGACAAGAAACCAGGTTGGCATTAACGAACACGGATTTAAGTGTTTTAGGTGATTTGGCGTTTGACTGGCCAGAGCTTAAAACAATGGGTATCGTCGTTTCTGTTAGACAAGAGGAAACAGTGGCGAAAGAGTCAGAAATCACAGTGAGATACTACATTAGCTCGAAAGATTTAAATGCTAAGGAATTGTTAAATGCAACGCGTTCACATTGGTTGGTCGAGTCGATGCACTGGTCTCTCGATACGACATTTGGTGAAGACGCGTGCCGAAAACGGGCAGAAGAAAGTGCAGAGAACTTTGCAAGGATCAGACAGATGTGTTTAAACATGCTGAAGAGTGAAACGACTTTGAAAGCGAGTATTAAGCACAAAAGAGCGATGTGTGCGATGGATTCTGAGTACCTTTTGAAGGTTCTGGCAAGCCTTTATTGACGGGGATGTTCGTGATTTTTCCGTGACAACAAGGCAAAGTCGAGCACAAGTTAACTGATATCATTCTGTTAACAATTTGTGCTGTGCTTTCTGGTCAAGATGACTGGAAGGCGATTAGTCTTTACGGTGAGGCTAAGTTGGATTTCTTGAAGCGATTTGGCGATTTTAGTCATGGTGTACCATCTACTTCGACGATAGCTAGAACGATGGGTATGATTAGTGCGACTCGACTTCAAAAATGCTTCATTGAGTGGATGAAAGATTGCTGTGAGTTAACCAAAGGTGAAGTGATAGCCATTGATGGTAAGACTGTCAGGGGCTCTTATGATGACTCTCGCGGTCTTGGCGCAATTCACATGGTGAACGCTTTTGCGACTGAAAATGGCGTTAGTCTCGGACAACACAAAGTTTACGAAAAATCCAACGAGATCACTGCTATCCCAGAGTTGCTCGAACTGCTTGATATATCAGGCTGCTTGGTCACTATTGATGCTATGGGATGCCAAAAGAAAATCGCTCAAAAAATACTAAACAAAAACGCAGATTATTTGTTGGCGGTAAAAGGAAATCAAGGTCGTTTGGAGCAAGCATTCGATAATTATTTCGATATGAACATGCTCCAAAAACACGATGGCGACTCTTACAGCACGCAAGAAAAATCCCGAGGTAGACAAGAAACCAGGTTGGCATTAACGAACACGGATTTAAGTGTTTTAGGTGATTTGGCGTTTGACTGGCCAGAGCTAAAAACAATGTGTATCGTCGTTTCTGTTAGACAAGAGGAAACAGTGGCGAAAGAGTCAGAAATCACAGTGAGATACTACATTAGCTCGAAAGATTTAAATGCTAAGGAATTGTTAAATGCAACGCGTTCACATTGGTTGGTCGAGTCGATGCATTGGTCTCTCGATACGACATTTGGTGAAGACGCGTGCCGAAAACGGGCAGAAGAAAGTGCAGAGAACTTTGCAAGGATCAGACAGATGTGTTTGAACATGCTGAAGAGTGAAACGACTTTGAAAGCGAGTATTAAGCACAAAAGAGCGATGTGTGCGATGGATTCTGAGTACCTTTTGAAGGTTCTGGCAAGCCTTTATTGACGGGGATGTTCGTGATTTTCCCGTGGATGAAACGGCTTTCATAAAGTACTCGGAAGGCTTGAATGACGGAGATGTTCATGCGATCACCGTGTATATATAACAGTAAAGAGCAATAAATTTGAATTTAAATAGAGCTTTCAAAAATACAAGTTTTATGTATATAAGACTGATTATTGTAACATTATTATCATTATTAATTGTAAGATATTTATTAAAATATTTAGGAGTGTTAGATTTTGGGATATTTAATCTAATTAATGGTGTAATATTATTAATGGGATTTATCAGTACTGCAATTTCCATTGGAGTACAAAGAAGTATAAGTTACTCGATACCCCTAGGGAAAGACAAAATATTAGAATCATATAATAGTAATTTAGTCCTTGTAAGTTTAGTGGCAAGCATATTATTAGTTACCGCATTAGTATTTTCAAAATATATAGTACAATCATTAAATATACCTATAGATAAAGTCGACTCTACATTAATATCATTTAAAGTGTTAGTTGTCATAATGTTTTTAACCCAAATTGGTTCAATCAATACAGCTTTAATCCAAGCAAATGAAGATTTTCATCTTGATGCATTATTAAGTATTATTTTTACTACCTTGAATTTGGCTTCAGCATACAGTTTACAGTTTATAAATGATAATCAAATAATTACCTATGTATATAGTTTATTATTTATAACAATAACTGTTGAGCTTATAAAACTCATTTATACTAGAAAAAGATATCTAAATGTTTTCTTTGATTCGAATAGTATTTCTTATAAAGAAATACTATTGTCGATGAGTTTTATTGGTTGGATGTCAATTGGGACTGCATCAGCAAGCGCTCGAGTCAATGGTACCAACATAGCTTTGAATCTGTATTTTGGACCAATAGTCAACTCTGCATATGCGATTGCCAATCAAACTGCATCTAAAGTACAGTTATTGTCAACAAATATAATAGCAACGTTAAAGCCAATGATTTACAAGTGTGAATCGAGAGGAGATAGAGAAGAGTTATTGTCCTTAAGTACCTTTGCGAGTAAATGTGGTCTAGTAATGATCATGATACCTGGTCTTGCATTCATATTTGAAATGGAAACAGTTTTAAATTTGTGGCTAGGTGATGTTCCTGAATATACAAGCACTTTTTGTAAAGTCATGGTATTAACTATTATGGTTAATATGATGACAAATGGATTGCAAGTTGCAATACAAGCTATTGGTGATATGAAATTGTACCAGTTAGTTGTTGGTGGATTATCATTATTAAGTCTACCGATAATTGTGATTTTAGCTAGTCAAGGTGTTGAGGCAGAACCGTTAATATTGGTAGCTCTAGTTATAGAGGCCATAGCCGTGATTGCAAGAGTATATATATTGTCGATTAAAGCATCCTTAAATTGGAAGGTTTATATAATTGATGTTATTTTCAGTGCGATTATTATGGGGCTTCTATTAGGAGGAATACTTTACATTGAAACAAGAGTTATTGAACCTAGTATAATTAGAGTTCTGTATTCAACAGCAATATCAGTGATCTCTGGAGCTATATTAACCTATTTAATAATGTTAAATAGGGATGAAAAAATGATTGTCAAAAAAATACTTATGAGAAGATAATATGAAAAAAATAGGTGTTGTTTCATTTAACAAATACTCACATCATATGAATTATGGCGCGGTGCTTCATTCTTGGGCATTTCAACAGTATTTAAATAGAGAAAACTTAGATGCTCAAATTATTGATTATATGCCGAAAAGCCTAGAAGGATACAACATTAAGTATCCAGTATTAAATGTTTTTAGAGAAGGGGATACTTTAAGGCATAGAGTGTCAAGTTTTGTTCATGGAATAATATCATTTCGTACAAATTTGATAAAATATGATAAGTTTGAGAGGTTTTTTGAACAACATTATAAAATGTCAAATCGAACGTATAGTTATAATGAATTAATGCAATTAGAAAAGTTAGACGAAAAATATGATACGTTTATTTGTGAAAGTGATGTTATTTGGAAAATAAATTCTACTAAAGGTTTTGATGAGGTATTTTTCCTTGAGTTTCCTGCAGCAAAAAATGCAGTAAAGGTTGCTTATTCCCCTTCAATAGGGCGAGATAGTATGACCAAGACTGATGAATTGAAATTTTTAGATAAAATTAAGAAGTTTGATGCAATTAGTTTAAGAGAGCGTCAAGGTTCTGAATATGTATCAAGTTTACTTGAGAAAAATGTCGATTGGGTTCTAGACCCTACACTTTTATTAAATAAAAGTGATTATGAGAGAATTGTTTCTGAACCGGCTAAAAAAATAAAAGATTATCTACTTGTATATAATTGTATGCAAAATAATAGACGGATGCTAAAGCAAGCAACGGTATTAGCTAAAAAGAAAGGGCTAAAGTTAGTTGAAATTAGTAATTTCACTGCGAATAAATACTTATTTAATCATGAGGTACTTAGCTCTGTAGGTGTAGGTGAATATCTATGGTACTTCAAAAATGCAAGTCATATAGTGACTAATGCATTCCATGGTGCATGTTTTTCTATTATATACCAAAAAGACTTTAATTTATTCCTGCGAGACAATTCTGATTTTAGAATGCAAAACATAACATCAGCCTTGGATTTAAAAGAGTGTTTGATTGGATTGGAAGATAGTATTAACCTACATCAAAGTAATATTAACTACCAAGAAGTTGAAAAGAAACTTTCTATTCATCAAAATAGGTCTTATTCTTATATTAAAAATAATATTATTGAGGAAAATTATGACAAATAATGTTGCTCTTATATTTGCTGGTGGTGTTGGTTCCCGAATGGGTAATAAAGGAAGACCTAAGCAATTCTTAGAGGTTCATCGAAAGCCAGTAATAATTTATACAATTGAACATTTTGAAAAAAATGAAAATATATCGTCTATAGTAGTTGTATGTAAACAAGATTGGATTGATTATTTAAAAAAACTAATTGTAAAGTTTAATATTACGAAAGTTAAATTTATTATTGAGGGTGGTGATACAGGACAAGAATCTATCTATAAAGGATTGAAATGTATTAGTAATAACTATCCAAGTGAATCAATAGTTTTAATTCATGATGGAGTTAGGCCAATAATAAATAATGAATTAATTGATCTTAATATCAATGCAGTTAAGCAATATGGAAGTGCAATCACTTCATGCCCTCCAGTTGAAACATTTGTTCAAGTTGATATAAATAAAAAGGTGAAAGGTGTTCATAACCGGAATTTGTCTAGATTGGCAAAAGCACCGCAGAGTTTTTATTTAAAAGATATATTATCTGTACATGATAAAGCAATAGCAGATAATTACACAGAAGCTATAGATTCATGTTCATTAATGAACCATTATGGATTTAGTGTACATTTAATAGAAGGTATTTCAGAAAATATAAAAATCACAACACCAATTGACTTTTTTATTTTCAAAGCTATTTTGGATGCAAATGAACAAATGGCTATTTTCAATTAAGGGCTTTTAATGAATAATTTCACTAATGATTTTGATACTTTAGTAAACCGCCATGATAAAGAATTCGAAAAACTAAAAGATAAAACAATACTTATCTCTGGTGCGCTTGGAATGTTAGCCGCTTGTACTGTTGATTTTTTACTTTTTTTAAATGAAAAAGGCTATAATATTAATATCATTTTATTGGGTCGTTCCAAAGAACGCTTAATCGAAAGATTTGGCATGGAAAATGATCATTTGATGTTTTTAGTTCAAGATATTAAAGATGAAATTACTTTAACTTCTAATATTGATTATATTCTTCATGCTGCTGGTAATTCGAGCCCTTTTTATATTAAAAATGAACCTGTAAATATAATAGAAGCAAATGTCTTAGGTTCTTTAAATATTGTTAACCTTGCTAAAAAAAATAACATCATTAATTGCCTTTTCACATCGACTAGAGAAGTCTATGGCAATGTTCAAGATAAAGATGAAATTTATGAAACCACTATGGGGTGTTTTGATCCATTAGATGCACGTTCCTGTTATCCTGAAAGCAAGCGTATGGCCGAAAATATATTTAAGAGTGCCAATATTCAATATGGAATCCCATTCAATGTTGTAAGAATTGCACATTCTTATGGTCCTGGAATGAAGTTAAACGATGGCAGAGTTATGTCTGATTTTATAGGTGATACTTTACAGTCAATAAATATCAGACTTAATAGTGATGGCTTGGCTATACGTTCGTTTTGTTATGTAACGGATGCTATAAACGCAATGTTGTTAGTATTACTAAAAGGTGAAGTATCAACGGTATATAATATAGCTAATGAAAAAGAAGACATAACGATCTTTGATCTTGCAAAAGAAATCATAAATAAATCAGGAAAGGGTATAGAATTAACAAGAATTGAGCCTGTCGATGGACTATATTGTAATTACCCTCGAACTCGATTAAATACTGATAGAATTGAACAGTTGGGTTGGATACCTTTAGTTAACTTATCAAACGGAATTGAGAGGACACTAAATAGCTTTAGTGATAAATTATGAATGAATTATCAATGAAGGAATTACGTCAATTTCAAATAAAGATCTTAGATTATGTTCATGAATATTGCTCAGCGAATAATTTAAAATACTCTCTAGCCGGTGGTACTATGTTAGGCGCAATTCGCCATAAAGGCTATATTCCTTGGGATGATGATATAGATATTATGATGCCACGAGAAGACTATGATTTTCTTATCAGTAACATTACCAAGTCTATTCCAAACTTAGTCTCATATTCTTCAATGCCTGAAGGTGATAAGCCGTATTTTAAAAATTGTGGAAAATTAGCCATTAAAAACACATTACTTGTTGAGCCAGATGCACCTTCATATATAGATGGGATTGGAATTAATATTGATATATTTCCAATAGATTATTTCTCTGGATCAAAAAAAATAGCATCATATAAATCTAATTCTTTTGTGTTATTTAAAAAAATATATTTCTCAAAATATATTTTTAATGAACGATTTAATAGTAAAGTGTCAAAGGTTGCATATATTATTATGGGGAAATTCCCTGGTGTTAACCTAATCGCTAAAAAAGCTATCAACAAATTTTTTAATTTCAATAAAGTTAAATCTAATTTTGCTATTAGTACTGGTAGTGTTTATTATAAAAAAGATATCTTTGAAAAAGAAATATATGATAATTACTCTAAATACACATTTTGTGGAAAGCAATATAATGGCATTCAAGATTATGATACATATCTTGGCCAGTTATATGGAAATTATATGGAGTTACCCCCTGAAGAAAAGCGGGTGTCACATAACGTTAATGCGTTTGTGAGGTAAAATTGATTTACATTATCTTACTATCATTACTAACAATACATTTAGCTGTTATTGATAAAATTACAACAAAGACTTTTCATTATAGAGCATTTATTGTACTTATACCTATTATAGTAATATATATTGCAGTGGCGAGTATACAGTATGATATCGGAAGAGATTATTTTTCATATTCATCTATATATAATAACTACCAATATGAGTTAGGTTACTATCTAGGAAATCATGAATATATATTCTCTGGTATAGTGATCATGCTTAATAAATTAGGGTTATCATCACAGTATATATTTGTCACATATTCTTTACTACATTCTGTGTTACTGTTTGGTTATCTTTCTTTGGTGAAAAATAAGTATAATAAAGTAAGTCTAGCTTTGTTATTTTTTGTGATGTTTGTGATAACAAATTTCTATCATTATCAAATGAGTCAATTAAGACAGTATGTCGCAATTATACTCTCTCTCTACTTTGTCTTTTTTCTGGTAAATGGAAAAATTTTAAAAGCATTATTGTTTTTTTGTACTGCAATATTTTGTCACCCTTCATCATTTATAATGCTTATTTTTATACCTTTGAATTACATATCTAAGTTTAAAAGAAAATATACATTAGTTTACTTTTTAGCTTCATTTATTTTGTTTGGTTTTATATATGTATACTGGGGAACTCTTTCATCTTTATATACTGGTACTTATGCTAAATATTTCCAAACTAGTTTGAATGAAGGTGTCGGATTAAAAACAACAATACTAAAATTAGTAAACATACCTGTCTACATAGTTTTTTATTACCTCTATCTAAAGCATGGTCCAATATGTAAATTCACTCAAAGTAATTTTTTTAAATTTAATGTTACAGCTTTCTCTTTTTTATACATGTCAATAATACTTGTTGATATTATTGGACTTTATCCTAGAGTGTATGCATACTTTATTTGGTTTAATATATACCCTATTTATTATGTTTGTAAGTATTTTTGTTTAAAAAGACGTTGGTTGGAGTTTGTTTTGGTTACCTGTTTCATTTCATTACCATATTTGTATAAAGTTATCGTTTACGCTGATGATGTATATAAGTATAAAACAATTATGTTTAATTAAAAAAATTAATACCAAATCAAATACAAGAGACTGAGATGTTATTATCGATAATTATTCCTGTATATAATGTAGAAAACTATATAGAAGACTTACTTAATTCCCTTTCTTGCGATAAATTTGATAATACAAAGGTTGAATTTATCTTTGTAGATGATGGTTCTCCTGACAACTCTATAGACATATGTAAAAAGCATATAAGCTCTAATATGAAGCTATACACAAAAGAAAATGGTGGATTATCTTCTGCAAGAAACTATGGTTTAATACATGCATCTGGAGATTATGTATTTTTCATTGATTCAGATGATGTGATATCTTCTACTGCTATTGCTCTATTATTAGAGACGATAAGTAATCAAAGTGTGGACTTAATTTCATTTAACGCATTTAGATTTAAAGATGCTCCATCATTAGTAACTAGTCATATAAATTGCTCTGTAAAAAAAATAGAGGATTATTACACTAAACCTCTTTATGCTTGGAATAAGGTGTTTAAACGTAGCCTTCTTCTTAATTTATCACCACTATTTCCAGAAGGGAAAGTATTTGAGGATATATCTACAATACCCTTATTGATAAATATGACACGTTCATTTGTTCATATAAACGAACCTCTTTATGGTTATCGAATTAGGGAAGGTTCAATAACCACGACAAATAGCGCTGTTCTTGGTAAGCTTTTAGAAGCTTTAGAGCTGCTAAAAATAAGATCTAATACATCTAATTATGCCAACATTTGTATTGTTAAAGAATGCTTTGGTATTGTTATAAATTTAATTAGAAGTGACGATTTTAACAACGACTATTCTAATGCTAATGTTTGTATTAAACATATTATTTCTAGAAATGAATTTATTTCTGTATATAGAACTCAATCATTTAGAAGTATTATTACGTTTATGATTGTATATTTTAAATTGTTTAAATTACCATTAAAATTATTGAATATATTTTTCAAGTATTTGATTAAAATACGCGCTTAAATAAATCGTTCTGGAGACAAACACTTAATGAACTGTTCTGAACTATCAATGGTATCAGTTATTATGCCATCATATAATAGTGCTACAACGATTGATAAATCAATTGAGTCAGTTTTATCACAGTCTTATGCTAATTGGGAACTTATAATAATTGATGACTACTCAACTGATAATACAGTTGAGTTAGTTAATACATTTTCTGATAAACGTATAAAGTGCATAGAATTAGATGTAAATTCAGGATCTCCAGCTAAGCCCAGAAATATTGGTATTGACCATGCCAAAGGTGATTATATAGCTTTCTTAGATTCTGATGATATTTGGTGTAATAATAAATTAGAAACTCAAATCAATTTAATGGTGCAAAACGACATTAGTTTTACTTGTTCTGGTTATAGATTAGTAAAATCTGGTATTGTTATTAGTAGTTACGTGCCACCTAAAGAGGTGACGTATAAAGATTTACTTACTAACAATAGTGTTGGGTGTTTGACTGCTATGGTACGTAAAGATTTATTAGGTGATTTAAGGTTTCCAATTTGTGGACATGAAGATTTTGCTTTATGGTTAAAATTAGTTAAAAAGTCAAAAATCATTTATGGGATGCAACAAAATTTAGCGGATTACAATTTAATTGAAGGTTCGGTGAGTTCGTCGAAATTTAAGTTAATACCATTTTTTTGGAATATATATAGGAATGAAGAGAAACTATCTATTTCATTGAGCTTATATTACTGTATTGGTTATCTTATTAATGTAATACTGTTCAAGTATAAAAAGACATCTAATACAAATCGTACTAAATAGCTGATCATTCTAGCTTGTTAAAACACTCGATAATTGCGTCAGAATTTTTGATTACTTACTTGGTGTTATTGGTATAACTAATACTTATCTTTGTTAGAAAAAAGCCCTTATTTATAAGGGCTTTTTTTTGTTTCATATATAGGACTGATGCATCAGTTATATTTAACTACTTTATTGTGTCGCCACTTCCTTTTCCCGTGACCGTTTTTAAAATCAGTTCAAAATAAGTGGTCAACTTCATATTATCTATCATTGTTTTATCGGTTTTTGCCAATAACTCGGGTGTGGACATATCTATATTATTTACTTGTGACAAGCCTGTAATCCCTGGAAGAACATCATATACGCCATGTGCATCCCTAACTTCAATCAAATCTAATTGATTCATTAAGTTTGGTCTTGGTCCCACTAAACTCATTTGCCCTTGAATAACATTAATTAGCTGAGGTAATTCATCTAATTTTGTTTTCCTCAAAAAATGGCCAAAAGGTGTAATTGAGGCGCTGCTTGCTAAATGACTGGCCACAGATTTTGTATCGACTCCCATAGTACGGAACTTAATAAGAGTAAATGGCTTTTTATTTTTTCCCATTCGTGTTTGTATAAATACAGGTGATCCTGTATCAAAATACCCAATGATTGTGACAATAATTAAGATTGGAAATAGAATTAAAAGCCCAAAAAATGCAAAGAGAAAATCTAATATTCTAGTCATTATTGCTCTCATGTAGTTGTGTCATTGTTTGTGCCATAGTGTGTGGTGGCACCCAATCTAAAATCTGTTGTGATTTATCTGAGTTAATGGATAAATCTTTAAAAAGTTGTGTATACAATCCTGGCTTTCTAATTAACGCAAAAGCAAGTTTTGCGAGTGATGGTGGAATAGGGAGTTGTATGATTTTTTTCCGTAATCCTAGTGCGATTTGATTGGTAAAGTCTTTTGTGGAAATTGCAGTACTTTCTGAACCTAAAAAAATGTTGCCTGCCGCATTTGAATGATTTGAGCAAGTAACAATTAGGTCGACTAAGTTTTCAACGGAGATAAAACTTCTTTTGTTACTAGACAGACCAAATGGTAAAAAAGGCGTTTTATTAATTAATTTACATAGTAGACCGAAGTTACCTGGTGCCTTGGGTCCATAGACAAGGGTAGGGCGGATAATGACAACCTCTAGTCCAGTTTGTTGAGCTAGCTTTAATAGTCCATTTTCAGCATCTAATTTAGATCGTGCGTAATCATTATGCGGCTCAGGTATTGAGTTATCATCAAATGTACCAGACAAACCTAACACGCCAATAGTACTAATAAAAACAAACCTTTTCACTCCGGCATTAATGGCATCTTGGGCTAATTTGATGGTGCCTAAATGATTGACTTCATTATATTCTTCACATGAGATATTGCTCTTATGGGCGATACCGGCAAGGTGTACTACGACATCGATATTTTCTAAGCAATGAGTCCAATCAGTATCTTTATTAATGTCACCAATAACCGTTGTTTCATGTAGATCTAAGTTGGTCGGTTTTCTGACCACCGAAGTTGCATTTGTTCCCAAACGTTTTACTAACGTTGAGCCAATAAATCCACTTGCTCCAGTGACTAAATATTTTTGCAAAATATACCTTTAAATAAATGAGTTCATTTTAGTGTGTGGTTTATTCGAAACCATCAAGCCTGGTGGTGATCCTTTTTGTTCCATAGCAAATCACTGATACCATCGCTTGGAGTAAACTGCGTGGGTGCATTAATCAGCAAGTCCCTAATCGCCTGATGATCAAAATTATGGCACGCTTTATCCATGTCATCCAAAATTACTTTGAACTCGGCAAAGCTTAAGAAGCTCTCTTGAGCGGTCATAATTCTAGTATGAGCGGTATCTTCCACATTGTTTCCCACCAACAGCTCTTCGTATAACTTCTCTCCAGGGCGTAGGCCTGAAAATTTCAATTCAATATCACCATTTTCATTATCTTCATTTTTGACTTCTAAACCGGAGAGTTGAATAAGGTTGCTTGCAAGATCGACAATCTTAACCGGTTCTCCCATGTCTAAAACAAACACATCCCCACCTTTGCCCATAGAGCCCGCTTGGATGACCAGTTGAGCCGCTTCTGGGATGGTCATAAAGTAACGGATGATATCGGGGTGGGTGACCGTCACAGGCCCCCCTTTGGCGATCTGTTTCTTAAATAATGGGATCACTGAGCCTGAGGAACCTAATACGTTACCAAATCGAACCATGCAAAAACGGGTGTTATGGTTGGTTTCTGCGGCAAGCGCCTGTAATGACAATTCAGCCATGCGTTTACTGGCTCCCATCACGTTGGTCGGGCGCACGGCTTTGTCCGTTGAGATAAGCACAAAAGATTCGACGTTGGCCTTAATGGCCGCTTGCGCGGTTTTGTAAGTACCAAAAATGTTATTTTGAATGCCTTCAATCACGTTGTATTCCACAAGGGGTACATGCTTGTAGGCCGCCGCGTGATAGACAGTTTGTACAGCAAATGTGTTCATGACATTCAGCAGACGACTGCTGTCTTGCACTGAGCCAATAATAGGTAGGATGTCGATGTTTAATGCATTGTCCTGGCAGAATACCTGTATCTCTCTGTCTATTTGGTACAGTCCAAATTCTGAGCGTTCAAAAAGCACGATGGTTTTAGGGTGTTGATTGATGATTTGGCGGCATAATTCTGAACCAATGGAACCACCGGCACCAGTGACCATTACCACCTTGTCTTTGATGTTCGCTTCCATCAATGATTGTTGCGGAGTCACCGGATCGCGGCCCAGTAGGTCTTCAATAGCGACGTCTTTGAGTTCATCTATTTTTGCTTTGCCGGAGATGATGTCACTCATATCAGGGATGGTGAGTACTTCGGCAGAAAGGTGGACGAGTTCATTGAGTATTTCTTTACGTCTGGTGCGCGTTGCACTTGGCACGGCCAGTAAGATTTGTTGCACGTTGTAACGGTCAACTAAGCGCTCAATTAGGTTGACGTTGGCAACTTTAATTCCCATTAGTACGGTATTTTCTAATGTTTTATCTTCGTCAACAAAACCAATGACTTTATGGGTATCAGAGGTACGCAATGCATAAGCAAGTTGCCTGCCTGCGGAGCCTGCACCATAGATCAATACGCTTTTACTGGTTTTAGAAAACGACTGGCTAACTAATACCCGCACAATGAGTCGCACACCGCCACAAGACAGTGCTAAAAAGGCGCCATAAATAACGGGTACGGAGCGAGGTACGGCGGAATTGAAATAATACGCCAGCAAGCCAATGGAGATGGTGGAGATGATCGTGCCCAGGCTGACCACGTACAATGCATGAAACGTGAGGTAGCGTAAGACGGCACGATATAAGCCGAGCTTAGTAAAGGTAAAAATAGTGATCAGTAGGGTAACGATTAATACATTGTGGTTGTCGTATTTTGGTAACCACATTAAATCACCCAATCGAGCCCAATGTGCGGCGTAATAGGATGAAATAATAAAGAAAGAGTCTATTAAAACGCTGATAATGCGTTTAGAGGCTCGTGATAAGTTCCAAATGTATTTGAGTTTAAACATTGAGTTACATCTTTCAAACTGTCCAACCTCTATGTTAACCGCTAAATGCTCTTATGTCTTCTATATACGTGCGAATTAATATCCCATTAAACGCAACAAATTTTCCGCAGTCTCTATGGCTTCCTTCCTATTTGCTATGTTGAGCTTCTGATAAAGGTTGCGAATATGTGTCTTAATTGTTGTGCCGGCCACGTCAAGCTCTTGAGCGATTTGTTCGTTACTAAAGCCGGAGTAAATGAGGTTGAGTACTTGCCATTCGCGCTGTGTTAGGGGACTGGTGCGGATGAGTTCTGGGATGTTTTTATGATTAACCAGTTGATTTACAAAGTCTTCATCAAAGTGAACTGCACGACTGCGCTGTTTGTTGCCTATCTCTTTTAATAACTGCAAAGCACGATGTCGTTCTAAGTCGCCAATTTGTGTTTTGTTAACCAGTTTTTCTAGTAGTGTATTGATGGAGGCGCCATCAATAATAAAGTTGCCGACCATTCCCGTTTGATTGGTTAAGGCCAATGCCTGCTTGAGTTTATCGCGAGCCATGGTTTCATTTTCTTGTTTAATGTACAAAACAGATTCCACGATCAGGTTACGATTGTTGTCAGTGACGAGTTTATGTTCGATAGCTTGCTGTTGTAGCAGAGTAAGGGTTTGCCGTGCATCATCAAGCCTATCGCAAGCAATTTGAGCACGGGCGATATTGCGCCATTGCAATTGGTTAAAGTGATTGTTTGCGTCCTGTGGTTGCTCTGTTTGTACCAACCAGTTATGGATAGCCGACGTGTCGTTACTCGCTTGCCAATACAGCAGTAAAGAGAAGGAGGCGTTGGCCGACCAATCCACATGATAGTTGGATTCTAAAAGCAGTTCTTCAATTTTTTTAACAAATCGACCGGCTTTATCCAGCTCCCCTCGACCTAACGCAATTCGAGTCAACATTGAATAGCTATGTAGGTGTAAGCTCTCTTGATCGGCAAGCACATCAATGCCTTTAAACGCAGTTTGTTCCGCTTCATCTAAGCGGTTCCAACACCATAAAATTTGTGCCCGGCCACGCAATAAATGCTCATGTAAAGGCACTTGTTGAAAGTGATGTTCTTGAATAACTTTGAACGCTTGGTCTTGCAATTCAAACGACGCTTGCGTGTATCCTTGCGCAAGTAATATTTCGCTTTGTTGGATCAGCGCCCACAAAACGTGGTGGTACACTTGATATTGACGCGCCAGCTTTTCTGTTTGCTGCATCATGGGAAGGGCGCGGTCTAATCGCCCCAGAACGTGGTTTACTTCGCCAATAACCGAAGTACCTACGATGCGGCTTCTAAAATCGTTGTTGTCAATTTGGCTGAGTGCTAATTCGGCCAAATTGAGCGCTTCTTCAGGGTTTCCTTGGTTAATGGCCACCTGTGCTCTTAGTGCGCTCACTTGCCCTTTTTCTTGGGTGGAGAGCGTGATGTTTCGTTTGTTTAATTCGGTTTTCGCTTCTGACAGTAAGTCACCCACGTCGTTGAATCTGTGTTGGCTTTGCGCCAGCCACGCTCGCAAAAGGGGCAGTTTTGCGGTTTGGTAGAGTTGTTCGGTATCCAGTTCATCAATGGCTTTTTCAAGGGTACTTAGCTCGCCACTATTGAACATATGCCAACCGTGTTCTTGCATGATATGGGCACACAATTGTGGGTCTTTACTTCGCTTGGCATGTTGTAATGCTTGCAAAGGACGGTTGTGTGTGAGCCAGGCGTTGGCAGCCTTACTTTGTAATTGAGCTTCTTGATGTGGCATATGCAAGAGACGTTGATGATTTAAAAATTCACTGAATAAGTAATGGAAGCGATACCAGTGTTCATCCACGGAATCAATGCTCAAAAACAGGCCGAATTTGCTGAGGTTATCCAGCATGTTTAAGGCATCATCGCGACCGGTTACTGCGTAGATTAATTGGTCATTAAAGTTATCTAAAATGGAGCATTGCATAAGAAAGTTTTGGATATCACTGTCTGCAGAGTCAAACACCTCTTCGGCAAGATAGTCCCAAAGATGAGAGTGGTTAAACTCATTCATACAGTGCAGTGATTGCTGAATAGGCTTATTACATTGCTGGGCTTGGACGGCAATTAATTGCAATGCAGAGGCCCAACCTTCAGCGTAATTGCGCACTTTATCTGCAGTGGACTCATCAATGTCTTCTTTCATTCTGAGATTGAAAAAACGAGTGGTCTCTTCTAAGTCAAACGCTAAGTTGCGATCGTTTATTTCAATCATCAGATCCCGAACTCGCAGATTGGCAGTACCCAGTGGAGGGTTGGAGCGGCTAGTGATCACAACGGTAATGTTGTCAGGCATGTGCTTGATAAAAAAGCGCATGGCTTGGTGGATGTCTTCGTTAGTGATGAAGTGGTAGTCATCAAACACTAGATAAGATTGATGAACATTGTTGGTCAGTTCTGCAAAAATTTCGCCAAATAGGCTGTGCAGAGACGAATATTGTCGTTTTTCAATCAAAGCTTGCGATTGCAGGCAACTGTTTCCTGTGGCGTTATTTAATACTTGGATAAAGTAGTTAATAAAGCGGTAGCTGTCATTATCGCTCTCATCGAGATTATACCAACCTACATTTGGTTTTTCGGCGAGCCATTGTGCGGCCATGGTCGTTTTACCGTATCCTGCCGGTGATCGTAGCAACACTAACTTATAGCAAGGCGCTTGCTGTAACAATTCCAATACTCTTGGGCGCACAATCGCATTGTGTAAGCGTCCTGGACGGGTGAGTTTTGAAGGGATCCACATGGTGACTGACCTTTTGTTAGTGTTGTGTACGGTAATAGACATGCTTGGCCTGATGAGTCGCGGTTAATTTGCACGAAAAACGTATAAGCAAATCAATCAGTGCTGCATATGCTGTGCTCACTTATCCTGCAACGTATCAAGGTGAGAATCCTCAATTATTTGCTTTCTACGCCTCTGTTTTGTGATGAATATCTCTAATAGGCGTTTTTTGTGAGGTCACTCTTACTGGCTCTGCACAAGCTGTGCGGTGTTTCTTTGTCTTTGTAAAAAAATAGCGTGACCGAAGTCGTGTTATTGGCAACGGGCAATTTTACATCTCTCAAACATTCTTATTCATCCAATGCATTGTTGTGCATATTTTTGTGACCTAAGTCCTGTTATGTGCGTCGCATCCCCCCTTTTTTGCGAGCTCGCGCAATAAGTGATTTTTTCTCCTCCCTACGCCCTCATGACTCCTCCTATTGGCCTTGGTGGTTGGGATGATGAAGGAGAGACGGGGTTACTAGATGATGAGTGTAGATGAACAAAACTAAGCGAGAGAGTTCCTATTATGAAACCAGCTCAACAAAAAAAGTTCGATAAACAGCATTTTCAAGCCAGCGTTAAGAAACATCTAACCGCCACTTATGCGACGACGGAAGAAAACGCATCCACACGTCAGTGGTATTTAGCGATGGGCCAAGCGCTGGCGGAGTTCACGACCCTTGATTTGTTACAAACGGAATCCGATAAGAAAATCACTCATGCAAAGAGTGTTAACTACCTTTCTCTTGAGTTTCTTATTGGTCGTTTAACGGGTAATAACCTGATCAGTATGGGACTTTATCAACACGTTACGGATGCCATGCAGGAGTTGGGTTTTAATTTAACGGATCTTTTAGAAGAAGAGCGTGACCCATCATTAGGTAACGGTGGTTTAGGTCGCTTAGCCGCATGTTTTATGGATTCATGCGCAGCCCAAGAGTACCCAACCGTGGGTTATGGCCTGCACTACGAATACGGTCTATTCAAGCAATCATTTAAAGAGGGCGCTCAACAAGAGGCTCCCGATGCTTGGCGCGGTATTGATGGCTATCCGTGGGAGTTAGTTCGCCCTGAAATTGCTCAGGAAATTGGTTTTTACGGGCAGGTTGAAACTGTGATTGAGAACGGCGAAGAGAAACGCCGCTGGGTACCGGGCATGACAGTGAAAGCGATGCCTTGGGATCTGCCGATTGTGGGCTATGAATCCAACACGGTTTACCCACTTCGTTTATGGGAATGCCAAGCTATTGCCCCTTTCTCTTTAGAAAGTTTCAATAACGGAGATTACTTTGAAGCTCAGCACTCATTAATTGATGCGGGCAACATTACCAAAGTGCTGTATCCAAATGATAACCATGAGAAAGGCAAAACACTGCGCCTGATGCAGCAGTATTTCCATTCAGCGGCCTCCATTCGCGACATCTTGCGTCGCCATGAAGCAGCCGGTCACGCCTTAGTGGATCTGCCTAAGTACGAGACAGTACAGTTGAACGATACGCACCCAACGGTCGCTATCCCTGAACTGATGCGCATTTTGGTGGATGAAAAAGGCTTTGGTTGGGATAAAGCCTGGTCTATTTCCACTAAGACGTTCGCATACACCAACCATACCTTGCTTCCTGAAGCACTAGAAACCTGGT
The DNA here is from genome assembly GCF_024347075.1 of Vibrio rarus. NCBI lineage: Bacteria > Pseudomonadati > Pseudomonadota > Gammaproteobacteria > Vibrionales > Vibrionaceae > Vibrio > Vibrio rarus. The sequence goes on along the minus strand of NZ_AP024901.1, from coordinate 520,592 downwards.
CTGAGTCGCTTATCCAGCGTCTGCTTCCGCGTCATATGGAAATCATCTATCGCATTAACCACGAATTTCTAATGGAAGTGCGTGCTAAATGGCCTGGAGATGTAGAAAAACAACGCAAACTGTCGATCATCCAAGAAGGCTTCCATCGCATGGTGCGCATGGCCAACCTTTGTGTAGTGGGCTCTTATGCGGTAAACGGCGTAGCGGCACTGCACTCGGCACTGGTTAAGAAAGATCTGTTCCCAGAGTTTAATGAGTTGTACCCAACACGCTTGCATAACGTGACTAACGGTGTGACACCGCGTCGTTGGTTGAAGTTCTGTAACCCGGGCTTGTCTGCGCTTATTACGGAAAAAATTGGCGATCAGTGGGCGGCAAACTTAGATCAGCTCTCGGATATCTCTAAATTTGCCGATGATGCAGAATTTCAGCAGCAATACATGACGGTGAAGAAGCACAACAAGCAGCGCCTCGCCAATTGGGTTAAAGAGAACATGGATATCGAACTGGATACCAATGCCATCTTTGACGTGCAAATCAAGCGTCTACATGAGTATAAGCGTCAGCACCTCAACATGTTGCACATCTTGTCTTTGTACCACCGTTTATTAAACGATGCTGATTTTGATATGACGCCACGTGTGGTGTTCTTTGCTGCTAAAGCTGCACCGGGTTATCACTTAGCCAAAGAGATCATCTACGCCATCAACAAAATTGCAGACAAGATCAATAACGATGTGCGCATTGGCAACAAGCTAAAAGTGGTGTTTATGCCGGACTACCGCGTAAGCCTTGCGGAAATCATTATCCCAGCGTCGGATGTGTCTGAGCAAATCTCTACTGCAGGTAAAGAAGCCTCCGGTACTGGCAACATGAAAATGGCCCTCAACGGTGCGCTGACTATCGGCACTATGGATGGCGCTAACGTTGAGATCCGTGAAGAAGTCGGTGATGAGAACATCTATATCTTTGGTCTTGATGTGGATGGCGTGAACGAAACGCGTGCTAAAGGCTATAACCCATTTGACTATTACAACTCGGATCACTTGCTAAAAGCGTCGATGGATCTGTTGTTGGGTGAAGAGTTTACTCCGGGTGAGCCAGGTAAATTGCGCGCCACATTTGACAGTTTGTTAGATGGCGGTGACCCCTATCTTTGTCTTGTGGATTTCGCCTCTTATGTGAAAGCTCATGAAGAGATGGGCGAGCAGTATAAAGATCAAGCGGGTTGGGCGAAGAAGGCCATTTTAAATACGGCGTTAGTGGGCAAGTTTAGCTCCGACCGTTCAATTCGTGACTACGTGAACAACATCTGGAAACTCGAGCCGGTTCACCGTTAGTCATTAAAGTGAGGGCGTAATGCCCTTGGTATAGCGTCATCTTACGTTGGTATAAGGTGGCGCTATCGCAACTGTTAAAGCGAAGCATAAACAGCGTGGCTGTTTATCAAAACTCAATTACTTGTTTGAAGGCGTGTTTCGTCTTCGGAGAGAGCGATGAAAGAACAATCTGTATTAAAAAAAGTCGCTGAAATGGCTCGTATTTCCGATAGCTATGTCAGTGCTTGGGGAGACCAAGCAAATGTTGAAGACGACACCATTGAACAATTACTGACCGCTTTAGGCTACGATACTAGCTGTGACGAAGCACTGCTGAAATCTGCCCAGAAAAAACACAAACAAGAAGTGTTGTCGCCAGTATTGGTGGTGCGTGATGGGGACGCGCTGGAGGTGGAGCTGTATTTAGGTGCCAGTGCTCGTGAAAGTGAATTTGCATGGCGCTTAGAAACCGAGCAGGGCACTGTCCTTGAGGGGTATCTTCAATCTCAGATAGTAAGAGATGATCGCAAACAAGGTGGACCTTTGGTATTTGCTCTACCGGCGGACATTGGCTGGGGCTACCATACTTTATATGTGACCCGTAAGCGCCGTAAAACCCCTTATCAAATGAGCTTGATAGTGACGCCAAAAGCGTGTTTTAAACAAGATGACATCGCTAAAGGAAAAAAATTGTGGGGCCCAAGTGTGCAACTTTATACACTTCGCACCCCGCATAACTGGGGCATCGGTGATTTTGGTGATTTAAAACAGTTAGTGGGTGATATTGCTGCCCGTGGCGGTGATTTTGTGGGTTTAAATCCCATTCATTCGTTGTTTCCTGCTAACCCAGAAGGCGCCAGCCCTTATAGCCCGTCTTCTCGTCGTTGGCTTAACATCATGTACATTGATGTGAGTTCAGTGCCGGAGTTTGCTTTAAGTGTTGAAGCCCAGCAAACCGTAGGTAGCGCCGAGTTCCAATTGCGCCTGCAAAAGGTTCGTGAAGTTCAGCATGTCAATTATAGTGAAGTATCCGCCCTTAAAATGGCCGTGTTACCGCTGTTGTTTGCCCAATTTAAATCACGTCATTTAGCGCATAACACACCACGAGCACAAATGTTCTTACGTTTTGTAGAGGAAGGTGGGGAAAGCCTTGTTCATCAAGCCGCCTTTGATGCCATGCATAAAACATTACATGAAGCGGATGGTTGCGTGTGGGGCTGGCCGGCATTTCCTGAAAAATATCGCCATTTTGATAGCGCTGGAACAAAGAAATTCATTCAAGAAAACCAAGATCTGATCAATCTTTATATGTATCTGCAGTGGGTTGCCGATACGCAAATTAATGAAGCGCAATCTTTAGCAAAAGAGAAGGGCATGACGTTGGGGCTATACCGAGATTTAGCGGTAGGTGTGGCAGATTCAGGTTCTGAAACTTGGGCGGATAAGGGCAATCTCATTTTAGATGCCAGTATTGGTGCACCGCCAGATGTATTGGGGCCTCTAGGTCAAAACTGGGGTTTACCACCGCTGAATCCACAACAATTACAAGCTACTGGGTACGATGCGTTTGTGCAATTGTTACGTGCCAATATGAAGCATTGTGGCGCGTTGCGTATTGACCATGTATTGGGACTGTTGCGCCTATGGTGGATACCAAAAGGTAAGAACGCGACGCAAGGGGCGTATGTGTATTACCCCGTACAAGATATGTTGGCCATTTTAGCGTTAGAGTCACACCGTTTCCAATGTGCCGTTATTGGCGAAGATTTGGGCACAGTACCCGATGAGATTGTTGATATTTTACGTGATGCTGGCGTGCATTCTTACAAGGTATTCTTCTTTGAAAATAAAGCCGATGGTGGCTTTATTAAACCATTAGATTACGCTGCTCAATCCATGTCGGCATTGTGTACTCATGATATGCCGACATTGCGTGGATTTTGGCATTGTGACGACTTAAAGTTAGGTGAGGAATTAGGTCTCTATCCTGATCCTGAACAATTGCAAACGTTGTTTGCTGATCGTTTAGCATGTAAGCAAGGGATCTTAAATACCATCAGAGAATACAATCCACAGTTTTTATCTACTGGTATTGGTGACAATGCGCAATGGGTTCCTATGGATCGTTATCTGGCGGATGCCCTGCAGTTGCATGTGGCAGCCGGTTCGTCGGCGCTTCTTAGTGTGCAGTTGGAAGATTGGTTGGAGATGGATAAACCGGTCAACATTCCGGGCACAGTAGATGAGTATCCTAATTGGCGTCGTAAGCTTTCAGTGAATCTGGAAGAGATGTTTGCTCGTGAACCCGTTAACCACATAGCAAAACGTTTAACAGAAGTTCGTGATCAAGCGTCAAAAAATGGCTAAATGCTCATTTTATTATGAAAACTAACGCACTGCTCAAACTTTCATTTTGGTAATTTTGTTACAGTCCGATAGGGACTGAAATGCCCGCTTTGTATGCGGGCATTTTTTGTTGCTCATTTTGTGATAAACGAACGACAATTTGACACTGGGTAGACGTAAATTCGTTTAAGTACAGTCAATAAAGTGTATGTTTTTGTTAACAATATAGCTTAGTGGCATCAGGATCGCTAAGATGAACAAAAAATGGCTAGGGTGAGGGAAGGCAACTTTCACACACTCTCAAAAAATTATAAATAGAATGAATTATCGAAGGAGAATGGGCGTGCAAAAGGCTCAAGACAAATTTACCACGGCTTATGAAAAGTTGAGTCAGGCAGCGCTGACCGACCCGTTTTCACTGTTAGGTCCATTCGTGCGTGAAAAAGGACGCAATTTAACCGTTTGGATGCCGGGAGCACACCGCGTGGCCGTGCTTGTAGACGGTAAACGTATTGAGTTAGTGCGTGATGAAAGAGACGCGTTCATTTTAACTCAAGAATGTGATTTAAGGTTTACTCATTATCAATTAGCGGTTCATTGGGGCAACGACGTTGAGCAAATCATCGATGATCCGTATCAGTATCACGCTTTGTATGAAGAATTTGATCATTTGCATACACCCAAAGAGATGTATCAGCACATGGGGGCTCAGTTCATCACTTTACAGCGTGATGGTAAGAGCATTGCCGGTACGCGATTCTTGGTTTATGCCCCTCATGCCCAAGCGGTGAGCTTAATTGGTAACTTTAACCAATGGGACGGTCGTCGCCACCCTATGCAACGTTTGGATTACGGTATTTGGGGGATCTTTATTCCTGAGTTGGCCGAAGGTACTCAGTATAAATTTGAGATCAAAGGCCCGCAGGGTGAAAGTTTGCCACATAAGCAAGACCCGTGGGGTTTTCAACATGAGCAGCACCCATCCTTTGCTTCCGTGACGTACGATCAAAACAAATACCAATGGCAAGATAAGACTTGGCAAACTCGCCCTGTAACAGAAAAACGCAAACAAGCGTTGTCTTTTTACGAGTTGCACGCGGGTTCATGGAAAAGAAACGCGCAGGGTGAATTTTTAAACTACCGCGAATTGGCCGCTGAGTTGATCCCTTATTTGGTTGATTTAGGCTATTCACATGTTGAATTGATGCCTATTTCAGAGCATCCGTTTTACGGTTCGTGGGGGTATCAGCCGATTGGTTTGTTTGCTCCGACTAGTCGTTTTGGTTCCCCTGACGATTTCAAATACTTTGTGGATCAGTGTCACCAAGCGGGCTTAGGTGTGGTGCTTGATTGGGTACCGGCGCACTTCCCTTCGGACGATCACGGTTTGGCCAACTTTGACGGCACGCCTTTGTATCATGATCCCGATCCTCGACGTGGCTGGCATCAAGATTGGAACTCGTTCATTTACGACTTAGGGCGTGAGCATGTACGCCGCTTTATGGTGTCGAATGCGCTGTTCTGGTTTGAGCATTATCATATTGATGGCATTCGTGTGGATGCGGTGGCGTCTATGTTGTACTTGGATTACTCTCGAAGTCACGATCAGTGGATACCAAACCAAGATGGTGGCAATGAGAATTACGACGCCATAGCCACCTTAAAGTGGATGAACGAAGAAGTGTACAAACACTTCCCGAACGCTATGACCATTGCTGAAGAGTCAACGGCATTCCCTGGGGTATCAGCACCGACATTTTTAGGAGGCCTTGGCTTTGGTTTTAAGTGGAATATGGGCTGGATGCACGACAGTTTGTCGTACATTCAACAAGATCCTATCCATCGTAAATATCATCACAACACCATCACATTCCCGTTAATGTATGCACACAGTGAAAACTATGTGTTGTCGTTATCACACGATGAAGTGGTGTATGGCAAAGGGGCTATCCATGACAAAATGCCGGGTGATGAATGGCAAAAAACCGCCAACTTACGCGCTTACATGGGCTATATGTACGCCCAGCCGGGTAAAAAGCTTAACTTTATGGGGGCTGAATTTGGCCAAACGGCGGAATGGAACCACGATGATCAACTGCAATGGTTCTTACTGGATTATGAACGTCACCAAGGGGTGTTGAATCTAACTCGAGATTTGAACGCTTTGTATAAACAGCAACCGGCGTTGCATGCCCTTGATTATGACCCGCGCGGGTTTGAGTGGCGTTTGCAAGATGAAGCAGAGGCGAGTGTTCTTGCTCATGAGCGTATTGATGAGAACGGAGAGCGAGTGCTGGTGGTTTCTAACTTTACCCCTGTACCTCAGCATGAATTCCGTTTGGGGATCCCTAATGAGTCTCAATATGAACTGTTGCTCAATACCGATGATGCTAAGTACCAAGGCTCTAATGTAAGCATACCGGCACTCTTGGTGACAGAAAATATTGAAAGCCAAGGTTTGTCACAGTCTGTGCCTATGGTGTTGCCACCTCTTTCTACTGTGTTTTATAAGAAAGTTAACTAGTATAGACGCTTATCACTACGATTATCTTTAAGCCCAGTTAAGCTGGGCTTTCTTTTATCACTGACTATGATGATGGTGGGGATTGCATAGGGAGAATTATGATTACGTCATTATATGCGGCGATTTTGGCCGGTTGGATTTGTTACTTATCGGTGCAAGTCATTAAGCAAAGAAGAAAGCATCAAGTGTCTCACTCTGATGGGCAAGTGGACGATCTTGCCGTTGCCCGTGGCGCACATAGCAACGCGACGGAATACATTCCTATTGGTCTGATCCTATTGCTCTTAGCCGAGCTGAATGGTTTGCCATTATGGGCCTTGCATCTATTAGGCGCAGTGTTTGTAGTGGGGCGCTTTGCCCATGGTTACGCTGTGCTTAATAAGAATATGAAAGCGCGGATCTTTAGCATGTTGACCACGTTTGGTGTGATAGGCGTGCTTATGGTGATCAATATTTGGCAAGTATGGATGTAAATGCGCTTGCCGCGATTAAAAGCATTTTATTACAACATCTTATAATGAGATCAAATATGTTAGAGTAAGCATTCTATTACGTGACATATGGACCACCATGAGCGACAAGATCTACTTTAATACTTCTGAAAAATTTAATTTGCGCCGTTCTTTGATCAACATGGGAACGCGAGTTCACCATAAAGTGGCGCCAAAACATGCACGCAAAGTGGCAAGACAACTGCTATTAACCCCTGTGCGCAGTCAGCCAAAAAATGCAGAGCCAGAAGGCTTGATGAAAGGTACGGTGGCGTCAATGCATGGGGAACTGACCACTTATACTTTAGGCACTGGTCCTGTATGGGTGTTAAATCACGGTTGGTCAGGCACAGCCAATCAGTTTTTCCCGTTAATGGAATACATTGCCCAAGCAGGCTTTACGGCTTTGGCCTATGATCAGCCCGCTCATGGAAGCAGTGGCGGTGCATATGGTCACATCCCAGCGTTTGTTCAAGGGTTAGAGGCGGTTTTAGATAGTGTGGAAGAGGTGGCAGGCATTATTGCCCATAGTATGGGGACGGCCTCTACAATAGAGTGTAAGCATCATAAAGCCATAAACAGCCCTCTATTGCTCATTGCCCCCGTTTTAGAATATTTAGATAATTTATTTGGTAGTGTGCAACGGTCGGGTTATTCAATGAAGTTGTTTGAAGAAGTGGTGAAAGAGGTGAGTGTGGAGTATCACTACCCAATTCATAGCATTGACCCTTACGGGAAATTAAAAATGCGTACTCAACCGACCATTATTGTGCATGATAAAGCGGATAAATTCACCAGTTTTGCTGTATCCCAACAGGCCGCTAATGAAATGGACAAGGTGACACTCGTCGCCACTCAAGCCTTGGGCCATGGTCGAATTATGAACAGCGATCCTGTGAAGCAGACATTTATACAATTGGCCAATAGGAAGTAAAAGGCTGGGCTGTGTGATTGGCATGACTCATTGACACAGCGATGTTATTGGCTCTTCACCTTTGTGGCGTTTTCACTTTTTTCCTGTCGCTTAGATACCACAACGCCCAGTAATGTGTTTGGCATTACTGGGCGTTGTGTATTTTGTCCTTAGAGAAGGATTAGCCTGGGTGTCCATCGGCTCTGGCTGTCATGAGCATTTTGCCAAATTTTAATAGATATAGGCCAAAGCTCAGCATCCAAAGCACGGTTGCCACATCCAACAGCTGTAGAGTAAATTGTGGCCAGATGCCAACCCCAATACTTCTTACAAGGGCCGATAACATCAAGGCGGCAAAAGCGATGTGCATGGAGGGGCCTTGATAAATATTTCTGCCAGTGTGTCCCATCGTCACCCGCGCAATCATTGCTAAAATCAACCCAGCTAATGCTCCTATTGCAAACAGATGCAAAGACGTGTGTGCCAGCCACTGATTGGTGGTGAGTCCTTTGAGCAACAGGTAACCTGGAATACAGGCATAAGCGGCATGTAATGACCATACTAAAGGCTCAGTCAGTGTGGTCCAGGGTTTCCACCGCAACACTTTAATTAACTGAAACACCCCTGCCAAAATAAACAATGGTGTTTGTAGCGTTTGCAAAGTAATAGGGAAAAAGCTTAAAACGAACAGCAGCATTAAGGGTAAATTACCCGCCACTTCAATCCATAATATAGGTTGAGGCTTATCAAACTGGAAGCGACGGGAAGTAAAGAAGGGGATAACACGTCCACCCATCACCGATAGCAGCAACATGAACCACCACAACATAGCCTGCCATACCGCGCTTGAGGTAAAAGGGGCCAGCCCATTAATGGTCGCATAACTTGCAAAATTAGCCACAATGGCTAACGCAAATAAGGGCACAAAGAATAGATTTCGCCAGCCTTTGGACTTAAAGACTCGAATGGCAATTTCATAAGCCACAGCAAGTAGAAATAAGCTTTCTACAATGGCAATGAGCCATAATGGGGCAGGAGTCCAAAATAAAATTCGTGGCGCGAGCCATAGGCCGACAATCACACCTAAACGAGTACTTTTCGTGCCGTTAATACCGGTCCAGTTTTGTACAGCAGTTAAAACAAAGCCTGCCACAATGGCCATGGCAAAACCGAACAACATTTCATGGGCGTGCCACCATAGCGCCGGTGCTCCTAGAGCTGTAGGTTGACCATGCTGAAAAGCATAAATCCATACAGGGATGGCTATAAATGCGTATAACGCGCCAAGCAAAAAAAAGGGACGAAAGCCAAGTCTTAGCAAGGGAGTGATGGCTTCCTCTTGTGCTTTATCCGTAATATTTAACATGGTCAAAACCTTAAAGTTGCAAATGAGATGCAACTTTAAATTAGAGTGCAACATAATGCAAGTATAGCCTTGACCTCAACGGTGCGTGTAAACTCTGTTTTGAGCAAGTTATGGGGAAGGAGTGATGAAAAATCAAGCGTCACATGATCGACGCCCAATATCTCTTTGTATTACATGTAATTTGGTATCTTTTTTTAGCAAGATTTGCTTTACTCAGCGTACGCAACAAATTTTAGGATGGATAGTCATATGAAGCACAACTGGGATGATTATGCTGCTCAGTGGGAGAGCGATCCTGCCACCGCTCAATTTTCAGATCAGGCCTTTGCCGAACTGCAAGCGTTACAGTCAGTGACGGGAGCCAATATATTGGATTTTGGTTGTGGCACCGGTTTATTGAGTCAACGAATGGCGCCTTTAGCGAAAAGCATTGTGGCACTGGATGCCTCAGAAGCCATGATTGAAGAGTTGGATAAAAAAGCGCTACATAATGTAGAGCCAGTTGTGGATGAACTCACCCGTGGTTTAGTTGCCCAACACCCCGCATTTAGAAAGCAATTTGATATAGTGGTTGCCTCTTCGGTGTGTGGTTTTGTTGCGGATTTTAAAGAAACGGCGGTCATCATTCACTCTTTGCTAGATGAATTGGGTGTCTTTGTGCATTGGGATTGGCTAAGTGACGATAGCGACCAAGGTTTAACGCAGCAATCTGCCCACTCTATTTTGCATGGTGCCGGCTTTACTGATATAGAAATTTCAATTCCGTTTGATATTAAAATGAAAGATGGCTCATCAAAACCGGTATTAATGGGCGTGGCTTACAAATAACATGATTATTCAGCAGAGATTTTAGCGCAGTATACGCATATTGCTTTATTCTATAAAATCATGACTCTCTGCTGGATTATTTAATTCTCTACTCGTTATTATTATATTTATTTTCTAACTATTGTTAATACTAATCGTAGTAATTAATGGAGCATTCGAGCTTGTTGAAACACTTAATTACTGTGATTGGTATAATTCGAAAATACAAATTCGAAAGTTGATGTTTTCTGTTGCATTTCTACCTTAATGTTGATGCCCATGCCTGAGCATCCTGTACCTTTACTCTTCTTGTTACTATTTTCAATCACCCACTACCACGACTAAAGAACGCATATACAGTTCACAAATGGACTTAAATAGGCAGTAATATGCATTTTTTGTGATCTATGCACGCTTTTTGATTGGTTTATTAAAAAATCATTACTACGCTTTTTATAAAAGGCAATCTTTGTTTTGAGTGAAAAATGATCACTAAAACCAAATATGGGGGGCATACACTATCTATCTTCCACAGGTTGCTTTATAGCAAAAAGCCTTGAGCGATTTGCATCATAATAAAAAATAAGTCGATTGAGTTGTACGATATTTACAGTGTTTTTAACACAACTTTTTATACACATAGGTAAATGGAAAGACATTATGAAAAAGACGTTATTAGCAAGTGTAATTGCAGGTGTGACCTTTGCCGGTCAAAGTTTTGCGGTAGAGTTATATAACAATGATGGCTCTACGTTCTCTGTGGGCGGTCATATCTCTATGGGGGTGGGCAATGATGCGGACGATGATGTTAAAGTTCAGTCTGTATCCCCCCGTATTAATATTAACGCCACGCAAGATATAGGTAGCGGTTTTACCGTGGATGCTAAAGCCGAGTGGGGGCTTAATACGTTAGAAGGTGGAGATAACTCCTTCTCAACCCGTCTTGGTTACATTGGTATAACCCATGATATGTGGGGCCGAGCGGTGGCTGGTACACAATGGTCCCCTTATTATGATGTGGCAGGTGTTGCCGATATGCCTATCGCCTTTGCCAATGACTTTTTGTACACCAATCACTATAACTTAGGTTCTGCTCGTGCTGAACGAATGCTCTCCTATCGTAAAACCTTCATGATGGGGGATAACTTTGGTCTAAATTTAGGTGCGGGTTGGCAGGGTAAAAACAGTGATGGTGGCCTGGATTATGGCAATCGTGGTCAGATAGCACTGTCTGCAGATTTTGCAGGTGTTAGCGTGGGTTATGCATTTAATACCGGTGCGGTGTCCTATGACAATGATGATGCCATGGCCAACGTACTGTCGGCTAAATTCGGCTCATACGGAGACGGTCTCTATTTAGCCGCTGTGTATGAAATGGGACAGCAATTCCAAGGTAATTTTGATTCCACCGCTATTGAAGCCATTGCCGCCTTTGCGCTGGCCAACAGCCTGAATTTTTCATTGAACTATGAATCAGTAGAAGATGACGACAGCAATGAAACGTTATTGAGTCAAATGGCCCTACAGGTTGAATATAACTTTACGCCGAAATTTATTGGTTATGCAGGTTATGAAATTGACTTAGGTGATGATGTTTCAAGTGATGATAATCTATACGCACTAGGTGTTCGATACCTCCTATAATTCTTTTTTAGAACACTATAATATAAGGCAGAGCATTGGCTCTGCCTTTTTCTTTTATTAGCTTATTTCGGTTTTTATTGGGGCTTTCATATAAACTTGCTACAATCCGTGCCTTTCTCTATTTAGGTCCTATGACCCACGCACAGAAGAACGTTATGACTACTGAAATCTACAAAGAATTTATGTTTGAAGCCGCTCACAAACTGCCTCATGTACCAGAAGGGCATAAATGCGGTCGTTTGCATGGCCACTCATTTCTAGTTCGTCTTTATTTAAAAGGGGAAGTGGATGCGCACACAGGCTGGATTATTGATTTTGGTGATGTTAAAGCACAATTTAAGCCTATTTATGAGCGTCTTGACCATCATTATTTAAATGACATTGATGGCTTAGAAAACCCAACCAGTGAGGTATTGGCCAAGTGGATTTATCAGCAAACGAAACCACTGTTGCCACTGCTAAGTAAGGTTGAAATTAAAGAAACCTGTACTGCTGGTTGTATTTATACGGGTGAGTAATGTGCTTAAAATAAACGAGATGTTTGAAACCATTCAAGGTGAAGGCTTTTTTACTGGTGTGCCTGCGATCTTTATTCGTTTGCAAGGTTGCCCGGTAGGTTGTGCTTGGTGTGACACTAAGCAAACATGGGATATTGACCCTGAGCGTGAAACCGATTTTGCACAAATCATGGTGAAACAAAGCGATAATGATGATTGGTGTCAGCGAAGTGAACAAGACTTGGTGCGTTATTGTGTAGAGCATTACCGTGCTAAGCATGTTGTGATTACCGGTGGGGAGCCATGCCAGTATGATTTGCGCCCGTTAACATCGCTGCTAGAAGACAATGGTTATCGCTGTCAAATAGAAACCAGTGGCACCTTTGCTGTTCAGGCCAGTCAAGGGACGTGGGTGACGGTATCGCCAAAAATTGCCATGAAAGGCAAACTGCCCATAGAGCCAAGTGCTATGTCTCGGGCGAATGAGATTAAGCACCCTGTTGCTAAGCAGTCAGATATTGATGCTCTCCAGGCTTTATTGAGTAGCAGCACATTGCAACCGCAAACGGAGATCTTGTTGCAACCTATCAGTCAAAAGCCAAGAGCAACCCAGTTATGCATTGATACCTGCATTGCCAATAATTGGCGATTATCGGTGCAAACACATAAATATTTAGATATCGCCTAGAGCTTTAAAGGTAATCCCTATCGCCCCTAACTGCTATACCTCTGCAGTTAGGGGGCTCTGCGCTACCAATGCCGATATCCGCAGGTATCTATGTGGAAACGTACCCCAGAATAAAGCCCCATTCCCATATTGTGTTCTTTGCCAACACTTTTATAAATACTCCATAGCTTTTTATGCAGCTCCTCTCGAGTGAGGGGATTGATGGGGACTAAATCTAATGCACAAAAGCTCAAGTGTTTACTCTTAGTGGCCCCTCCTGAGGTCTGATTATAATATTGAGTCCTATCACCAGAAACGGGCACTAGCGGCCCTAATACGGGCTCTACATGCTGTTGAATAAACTTTACTGTGCGCACCATATTGGGCACCAGTTTTCGTTCGGGAACAGTAAAGACTGAGGTGCCATTCATGGCCCAGTTAGTTCCTTGTAACAAAATAAGGTGTAAGGGCATGGTTTTTAAAGGCACTTCTGTTACACCTGCATCCTTTAACTGCTGGGCAATTTCATTTACTCGATCTTGAGCGCCGTTCATCAGCATCCAACCGCGAAATGCTGCGCGGGTGGGCACCTTATACCCTTTAACATCAATGACTAAATCACTGTATTCCAATTCATTTTCTGATTGATACAGCTTTAAGTAATCATTGGAATAGGCAGCAAAACTGATACTGAAAATAAGTAAGTAGATAAAACGAATCATTATGGCTCTCCCTTGCATTTTATGATCCCAGTATAGTCGCTGTGGCTATGACAGCAGTAAACCGCGCCTAATTTGCGCAGGCAAACTCAGTTTAATTTAGCTGTGTCCTTTGTAAGTAATTGTTTTAAAAACTAAAGGTTACAGATAAATGAATCTAGAAAGAGGCACATTAATGACTTATGAGCTTGTTACCTTTCTTATATGATCATAATCACGATTTGTCAGTTCAGCTGTGACGTTACCTATTTTGGCCTCCAAAACGCGCAGAAATCCACTAACGTTATAATCACACCCGTTAATTGGAGCCGTTAATGTCTCAATGTATTTGTTATCGCGCTGGGTATAAATACCAGCTAGCAGAGGATTTTGTACTTCATGTGGAAATGTTTCCCAAGCAAAGCGTGCAACTGAAATTTATTCAACTAACCGAGCAAGGGCGGCTGACAGTACGGGCAGGTTATGCGTGGGATGGTCCTTCGGGCCCTGTGGTGGATCGTTCCGATAATATGCGGGCCTCATTGGTTCATGATGCCCTGTATCAGTTACTTCGCTGTGAGAAGCTGCCTATGGACGATAAAGACCATGCCGACCGTTTATTCAAACGCTTATGCATCGAGGACGGCATTGATGAGATTACCGCTCATGTGTATTACCTCGGCCTGAAACTTGCTGGCAAACCGGCCGCAAGTCCGCTCAATAAAAAGCCGACGTTGCAGGCGCCGTGGCGTTAAATGAAAGAGGGTAACGGGTGAGTAAAATTGGCTATCTCAGCCCTAAGGTAAAGCCTCGACGCAATGAAACGGTTGAATCTCTGCGCCCTAGCCATGGTCATCTCACCCTTTAATTTTATGCTAGGGAGGATTTTGCTATTGGCATATATCTTGTAGGGTATCCCTACTGGCTAAAAAAGCCGCCCAAGTGGTAAAGGTGTTGTATGCGAGATCTCATGACTTTAACTATGGATAGTGTAAGGGCGACGGATGTGATTCTACATGCGTTTGATTGGCCCTATAAAGAGGTAGCAGAGAAAGCTCTGCAAATGAGCCAGTTAGGCTACAAAGCGGTGTTAGTCTCACCGCCAATGAAGTCGTTACAGCATGAAAAAGGCACGGCGTGGTGGCAACGATATCAACCGCAAGATTATCGAATTATTGATAATCAGCTAGGTAATACTCATGATTTTAAAGCCATGATTGAATGTTTGCAGGCCGTGGGCATTCGGCTATATATCGATGTGGTCTTTAACCATATGGCGAATGAGTCGGACCGTCGTAGGGATCTGCAATACCCCAGTCAATGTGAGTTGGAAAAGTACGCCAAGCATATGGAATACTATCAATCATTAGCCTTGTTTGGGGATTTGAGCCAGCCCTTATTTACCGAAAACGATTTTGTTGAAGCCTTTGATATCAAAGATTGGCGAGACAAATGGCAAGTGCAAAACGGCAGGATCAGCGACGGCGCCCATGATCCCGGATTGCCCACATTACGAGATTGTGAACATGTAGTGCAGCAGCAGCAGTCCTATCTGTTAGCGATGAAAGCGCTGGGAGTGAAAGGCTTTCGCATTGATGCAGCAAAGCATATTTCTATCGAGCAGTTACGTAAAGTTTGGACACGAGACATCACCGAAGGGGTGCACATTTTTGGTGAAATTATTACCGACGGTGGTGCAACCAAACAAGAGTATGAACTCTTTCTAAAGCCCTATCTAAGAAAAACCAAATTAGGGGCCTACGACTTCCCGCTCTTTAACACCGTATTGCATGCGTTAAAACCTGAAGGGCGCATGTCGGCTCTGATTGATCCATACAATGTGGGTGAGGCGTTGAAACGACAAAGAGCCATTACCTTCGTTGTGACTCATGATATTCCTAATAATGATGTCTTTCATGGGCTTATTATGGCGCAAGCGTCAGAGTGGTTAGGTTATTGCTATATTTTGTGCCGAGATGGTGGCGTACCTTTGGTGTATACCGACTTAAATCCGAGTGCTATTACCGATGATCAAGGTCAGCCTCGCTGGATGAACGCTTGGAGCGATCCTCGAATGAAAGTATTGATTGATTTTCATAACTTTGTTCACGGCTTACTGATGCAGGTGTTGGAAGTGAGTGATGATCATTTACTGTTTAGTCGCGGAGACCGTGGCTTAGTGGCGATCAATAAAGGCTCTACCGCCAAGGTGATTCGTTTGCGCTGGAATAAGGATATGTTTGATTTGGTCCAGCAACAGCGCCATTTATCCACTGAAGGGTACCTAGAGTGGGAAGTTGCCGCCAAGAGTTACACTTGCTTGATTAGCCCTAGCTAAGTGCAAGTGCTACTTGTGCCCGTAGACGCTGAGTATTGGCAGCGTTTACGGACAAAAAGATAACAGGGAGAGACCATCGCCAGATTAATGCTTCATCATCTTCATTTTTTTTACCGGTACAGAGAGGTTTAACACTCGGCCACTATCAAAAGTGAGGGTCAGTGGCACAATCATCCCTTCTTTAAGAGGTTCTTTGAGACCAAACAACATGACGTGCAATCCATGGGGTTTCAGGACCGTTTTGCTTTTGGCTGGCACGTTAATACGTTGTAGCTTACGCATTTTCATGATGCCATCTTGCATGGCGTGGGTATGTAATTCCGTGACTTGCGCCATAGGCGTGACGGCTGAAATAAGCGCACGATCATGTGTCGTTGGGTTGTCAATGGTGAGGAATATCGCGCTGGTGGTTGAGGTGGGTGGCGTCTCCTTAGCAAAGGCATCGGACACTTCAATCAAATTATGCGCGTAGACAAACGGTGACAGCAGAACAAGGATTAAGGCAGTAAAACGGGTGATCATAGTCGGGTCTCTTTAGTTATGGTGTTTATAGTTTGGATGAGAGGAGCCGGAGTCAGAGTATGGGGGACTTTAGCGAGCTCGCTTCCATTGGGTGATAGAAAGTAGAAATAAGAATTATGGTCAAGGGTGTATTTCAGCGCAGAATCTTCCAATTCAGTCTTGATATAAATGACCCCATATTTATTCGCCAGCGCTTCTAGGGTAGCGGGATCGGCTCGGTAGCCTTCAAAATTATCGTGGAAGTATTGAGCGTATTGATGAACGTCGTCACCTGAGTCTCTTTGTGGATCTAAGGTCACTAATATAGGACGAATTTGGCGTAAAGTGTCCTCAGGTAACTGGTTGAGCGCCGCCCCAAGCATCGCTAAAGAGGTGGGGCAGACATCGGGACAACGGGTGAAACCAAAATAAACCACGTTGATGCGCGGATCATCGGCATTAAACAAAGGCACTGTGTGTCCATTCACTCCGCTGACCATAGGCTGGTTAGCATAGTGGTTTTGTTGGGCGGTTTGTTTTTGCTTGTGATTGTCAATAAAGGCTTTGACCCCAAAACCTAACCCTGCGGCAATGATTAGGGAAAGCATCCAGCTTCTACTCATTTTTGCATCCTTACTGAAATAGGTAGCGCGTCGTTTTGTGATCGGATAGAACCAATCCACGTCATGGCGTTACTATGGCAAACGGGCAACAGTAACTGACCGGCAAATGATCCGTCGTCTTGCTTGGCCAGTACAAATTTGGCGGTACCCATAGACATTTCTTTGCCTTCCAATTCGACCCAGATTTGTGCTTGCGGGTGAGAAGGCCATTGAACGTGGATGTCCACGGGCTGCATGGGAGAAACGACATCTTCAGCTATGGTGATGGTGGCATTGTTGATGTTGCAGGGTTGCGTTGACAATTGACAGTAGTGAGTAGCGTCAAGGTCGGTAGGTGTTTGCAGAGCGTGGTAGATGTCGTTGGCAAAAAAGCCTAAACCCAGAGCGAGGAGCACGGTTAGGCTTTTAATCATTTTGGTCATTATTTATCTTCGGCGAATTTTTCCAAAGCTAATACTAAACCAATTGCAAGTAACATCATGACAATAGCAACCACAAGTTGTGATGATGCCCCTGTTATCAATTCAAAATTGTGAGGTAGAAGGTTGTGCTGAAGGAGTGGAACTTGTTCGCCACTGGAGTTGACACGCCAAGTAAGCGTTTGTTTCCAAGGCCAAATTTTTGGCAATGTGCCAACCATTAATCCCACCAAAAACATAAAGGTGACATCTCTAAACCGCTTAAGCAACCAAGAAAGTAGGTGCGAAAAACTGAGCAAACCGCACAGGCACCCGCCCATGAATAAGATCAGAAAACCAATATCAAGTCCTTTTAAGGCGCCTAATACAGGGCTGTACATGCCAATCAATAATAAAATAAAGCTTCCTGAAATACCGGGTAATATCATCGCACAAATGGCGATAGCGCCGGACAACATGATATTGATGGCAGTGGGCTCTAAATGCAGCGGGTTTAGCACCGTAATGGCATAAGCCAAGGCGACGCCCAGAGCAAGACTTAACCAGCGGCTCAATGAGAAGGAGTGGACTTGTCGCATTATGTGCCAAACAGAGACCAATATTAAGCCAAAGAAAAAAGACCACAATGGCACAGGGTGGGTGACTAACAACCAAGAAAGTAGCTTTGCTAAGGTCAACAAACTGGTAAAGATCCCCGCAAATAAGGAGAGCAAAAACAGCCCATTAATATGCTCAAAAGCCCCTTTAAGACCTCGTTCACGAATCACTTGTATAAGAGAAGGATTAACCCGTCGAATGCTTTCTAGCAAGGTGTCGTAAATACCAGTAATAAAGGCAATGGTACCACCAGAAACGCCAGGCACGACGTCAGCGGCCCCCATAGCCATTCCCTTAAGGAAATTAATGAAGTAATTCATAGAGTTAGATTTAATGCTTAATGTATGTGTAGGCTATTGTAAGGGAAATGCCAGATGGGGGGAAGTGAGAAGAGAGGGGCGAGGGCCCCTCGGTTATTTACGCCCCTAAATACCCCACCAACACTTGACTGATTTTACGCATGTCGTCAATGGCAATGTACTCTTCTGTGGTGTGTACCTTAGCCATGCCAGTGGATAGGTTGACGATAGTCAGCCCTTTTTCGGCAAAGACATTTGCATCACTGCCGCCTCCGGTTGAGGTGACGATGGGTTGGATATCTAATTCAGTAAAGACGTTCTTCACGGATTGAATATGCGGATGAGATTCGTCGATTTGAAACGGGTTATAGGCGCGAGAGGATTCGATATGAATCTGCGCACCATGTTTTTCTGCGGCCGCTTCAAAAGTGGCCACCATGTGAGCGGCTTGCTCGGCCAATTTTGTTTCGTCTAAAGAGCGGGCTTCTGCTTCAAGATAAAGACTTGGCATGACAATATTGGTGGCTTGGCCACCTTTGACCACACCAATATTGGCTGTGGTTTCAGCGTCGATGCGCGATAGTTTCATATTGGAGATAGCGTCTGCGGCCACCGTTAGGGCGTTAATGCCTTGCTCTGGGGCCAAGCCTGCGTGCGCAGGTTTGCCGGTAATGGTGACTTTTAGGTTTTGTTGTCCGGGCGCGACTGCAATGATAGTGCCGATGGGGCCACCAGAGTCGAGTACGATACCTGTTTTAGATTCGATTTTAGTGCAATCAAACAGTTTTGAGCCCTTTAAGCCTCCTTCTTCAAAGACAGTGAAGGCAATTTCAATGGTTTTGTGAGGGAGGGCATTGTTTTTAAGGGTGTGCACCGCTTCAATAATGGCCGCAATACCGGATTTATCATCGCCACCGAGAATCGTCTCTCCTTGGGAAGTGATAATGCCATCATGGATCACCGGTGTAATACCATTGCCCGGGGTGACGGTGTCCATATGACAACTCAGTACAACACTACCGTCTAAAGTGCCGGGTAACTTGGCGTAAATATTAAAGCCATTAGATAAAGAGTCAGGAACCGCTAAGCGCTCCACATCAAACCCCAACTGCTGCAGTTGGGATTCAATGTCGATGGCGACGTTTCTCTCGTTACCCGATTCGCTATCAATTTTTACTAAGTGTATAAAGTTATCGACTAAACGATGTTGATCTATCTGTGTCATGTGTCTACTTCATATTGATTTATAATGCAGCTAGTTACACATATCGCGTGCCACATTTTGTTGATTTAAATCAATTTTCACGACGATTTTAGAATAGGTGTCCGTTAATCCAAAGGTGCGTGACGATACTGGCTGCGTAGCCGAGTGCAATCACCGGCATCCATTTTAGATGACCAAAGAAGGTGTATTTACCATGGGCGGCGCCCATTAACGCCACACCTGCCGCAGAGCCAATAGACAATAAACTGCCCCCAACACCGGCGGTTAAAGTGACTAATAACCAGTTCCCCATAGAGAGTTCCGGCTGCATGGTCAAAATGGCGAACATCACCGGGATGTTGTCTACTAGTGCGGAGAGTACGCCCACCATAACGTTGGCCCAAATAGGATCCCACTGGGTGTACATAATTTCAGATACGAGCCCCAGGTAGCCTAATAAACTTAACCCCCCAACGCACATAACAACGCCGTAGAAGAACAACAGCGTATCCCACTCGGCATGGGAGACACGTCTAAATACATCAAAAGGCACCACAGAGCCTAAACGTTTAAGGGCTTTTTTATCGTCCTCTGCTTCTGCTCGAGCTCTTTTCTTCGCCAAAGAGGTCGGCAGGGTTTTGCGCAGATAAAATCCAAAAAATTGCAGGTATGCAAGACCCATCATCATGCCGATAACTGGCGGGAAGTGCAGTAATCCATGGAAGCCCACGGCGGTGGCGATGGTAAGAATGAACAAGCAAACAATTCTACGCGCGCCGCGTTTGAGCTCAACGTGTTCATGTACCGCGTCTGGGTTGGTTTTCGGCACAAATAGCGCCATGATCATTGCCGGTACAATATAGTTCACCACCGATGGGGTAAAGAGCGTCAAGAATTCCATAAATTGGACATGCCCTGCCTGCCATACCATCAGTGTCGTAATGTCACCAAACGGGCTGAATGCTCCGCCGGCGTTGGCGGCGATGACGATATTGACACAGGCTAAGTTAATAAACTTTATGTTTGAGCCACCCACTTTCATTACCACAGCACACATGAGTAGCGCCGTTGTCAGGTTGTCGGCAATGGGAGAAATAAAGAACGATAAAATACCGGTAATCCAAAACAGTGAACGCAGATTAAAGCCTTTACCTACCATCCATGCTTGCAGTGCATCAAATAGACGTCGCTCTTCCATGGCGTTGATATAGGTCATGGCGACCAGCAAAAACAGCAATAACTCTGAATATTCTAACAGGTTATGATCTAAGGCTGACTTAGCAAGATCTATGTGTCCGAGGCGCTGAAAACTAAAGCCAATCAAGATCCAGATAAGTCCGGCGGCTAACAGCACCGGTTTGGATTTTCGAAGTTTTAGCACCTCTTCTCCCATGACCAAGCAGTAGGCCAATACAAAAATAATCACAGCGGCATAGCCCACGCCAGATTGGGTAAAATCGGGCATGCTTACATTGGAATGTGAGGAAGACGCCAGTGCCACAGGGGATAGCAATAAGGTGATTAGCATCAAGCCAACCATAGACGAGAAAGATTTCACTGCGACTCCTTGTAGACAATAAATCAAATTAAGAGCAGGGACGCTATTTTCAATGTGCGCACGAGAAATAGCGAACTTTTGCATACAAATATTCAACAAATATAACAATTCTATGGCGTAACTAACCCATATTGAGTCGAATGCTTGAACTGAGTCACTGTTTATGCGGTTTTATCTTTTTCGACCAAGCTTGTTTATTCCTGATTTTACTATTAATTTTAACAAATTAACCGTGATGCAGTGAGGCGTATTATGAGTGACGAAACCGACTACCCAGTAATGAAGGGTGTTGCTAAACGGGTATTGCTGTTATTTGCCCATCCTTCTCAATCTCGCTCAGAGGTGAACGGTCAGTTGTTTGATGTGGCAAAGAGCATCGCAGGGGTTACCTGTGTGGATCTCTACCATGATTACCCTAAATTCAACATCGATATTGATAGAGAGCAACAAAGACTGATGGACCATGACGTCATTATTTTTCAGTTTCCTCTGTATTGGTATTCCACCCCGGCAATTTTAAAAGAGTGGCAAGATTTAGTACTGGAATATGGATTTGCTTATGGGCATGAAGGGTGCGCTTTACACGGTAAATCTTTTTTATGCGCCATTACCGCCGGAGGGCGAGAAGAGGCGTATCAAAGTCAGGGTTATAACCACTTCACCATTCGAGAGCTTTTGCATCCAATTGAACAAACCGCGGCCTTAACGGGCTTGCAGTTTTGGGCCCCTTTTGTGCTGTTTAATTCACGTACCGCCATAGAGCAAGGACGCCTTACGGTGCATTTACAACATTGGGAGGCTCTGTTGCACGGCATCGTCGCGGATAAGGTCGATACTCAATTGGCGCAATCGTTACCACAATTAAGCGGTAATTTATCCGCAATATTGCCTCAATAGCAGAGCATGAACAGTCTTAACTACGGAGCATTGCAATGACCGACTACTTTTTACAAGCCTTCATCTATTTAGTGGCGGCGGTGATTGCCGTGCCCATTGCCAAGCGTCTTGGCTTAGGGTCGGTACTGGGGTATTTGATTGCCGGAGTGATCATTGGACCGGTGACGGGCTTGGTTGGGGAGGAAACCACCACCATACAACACTTTGCTGAGTTTGGTGTGGTGATGATGCTGTTTTTAGTGGGCCTTGAACTGGAACCTAAGATGTTATGGGGGATGCGCAACCGTTTGTTGGGGCTCGGGGGATTTCAGGTGCTGGGTACGGCCAGCATAGTGATGGGCATAGCCTACGCTTGCGCGGTGCAATGGCAGGTGGCCTTGGCGATAGGCTTGATATTTTCTCTCTCCTCCACGGCCATTGTGCTACAAACTTTCAATGAAAAAGGATTGAGTAAAACTCAAGGAGGGCAAAACGCTTTTTCTGTATTGCTGTTTCAAGACATTGCCGTTATTCCGATGTTGGCCTTTATACCGTTATTGGCCCTACCAGAATTAATTGAGCAAGCGCAATGGGCGGTGACCGAGCACAGTGAACACCATCCACCATTGAGTTTAGTGGCAGGCTTACCCGGTTGGGCATATGGTTTAGTAATTACCGCTTCCATTGCTGTGGTGGTCGTAGGTGGGCATTATGCCAGTCGTCCTCTATTTCGCTTTGTGGCCGCTTCAGGCTTACGTGAGATCTTTACTGCAACGGCATTGATGTTGGTTATTGGTATTGCCGCGTTGATGGGGTTGGTAGGGTTATCTCCTGCATTAGGCACCTTTTTAGCGGGCGTGGTGCTTGCAAACAGCGAGTTTCGACATGAGCTTGAATCCAATATTGAGCCGTTTAAAGGCTTATTATTAGGATTGTTTTTTATTACGGTTGGCGCGGGAATCGATTTCAGTATTTTGTCTCATCAACTGCTACTGATTATTGGGCTGACACTGGGTTTAATGTTGCTTAAAGGCGTAGTGCTGTGGTGTCTGGCCATCTGTTTTAAAATAAAAGGCACCAATCGTTGGTTGTTTGCTCTCAGTTTGGCTCAAGCCGGGGAGTTTGGCTTTGTGTTGCTAAGTTTTACGGTGCAAAACAATGTGCTACCCAGTGACATTGCCACAATCTTATCCCTAGTGGTTGCCTTGTCTATGTTTTTAACTCCGGGGCTGTTTATCTTATTCGATAAGGTCATTGTGCCTCACTATGAAAAGCAAAATAATGCCACCACAGAAGCGGATGTCATTGATGAACAAGGGACCGTTATCATCGCAGGGGTGGGCCGGTTTGGACAAATCGTTAACCGATTATTGGTGAATAATGGCGTGAAAACCGTAGTACTGGATCACCAAGCTACGCAAGTGGAAAATTTACGCAAAATAGGCACAAAAACCTTTTTTGGGGATGCCACCAAGCCAGATTTACTGCATACGGCAGGCATAGACAAAGCAAAAGCGCTCATTGTCGCCATCGATAACCAAGAAGCCTCATTGGAGATGGTTAAATACGTCAGGCATACCTACCCACAAGTAAAAGTGATTGCTCGTGCCTTTGATCGTGGCCACATCTATCAATTGCGTCAAGCGGGAGCACATCATATAGAAAGTGAGACATTCCATTCTGCCCTTGAGGTTGGAACGGTGGCTTTGCATTGTATGGGTTTTCATCCCTTTCAAATTGAACAACAACGTCATTCTTATATTTACGTAGAGAAACAGAGTTCAGATAGTTTGTATAATGCTTGGTTGGACGATTCTGAAAGTGAGCGATTTGATAATAACTTTATTAAATTGTTTATCGAGTTAGAAGATAAAATTCGAGATGCCATGAGCTCCGAACGCCATGACAGTAATTCGCGATCCGAGCGCGGCTGGACACCTCCGCCTAAGGGATACGCAGACCAATTTGAGGATAATGAGCAGTGACACAAGGTAAATCATGGCAAACCCCGCAGAATTTTTTAATTCTGATCTCGATTGTTGTGCCCGTTGCGTTTGCCAGTTGGATGGCACTATTAAATAATTTTGTGATTGAGAAAGCCCATTTTGATGGCGCTGATATAGGCTTGTTGCAGAGTGTTCGCGAAATTCCGGGTTTTTTAGCATTTAGCGTGGTGTTTGTGCTTTTGTTCATTAAAGAGCAAAAATTTATGCTGATCTCTTTAGTGATGCTGGGCTTAGGCACGTTATTGACCGGATTTTTCCCGAGTCTAACGGGCTTATTATTGACCACCTTATTGATGTCCAGCGGATTTCACTATTTTGAAACCCTCAAGCAATCTTTGTCGTTACAGTGGTTAACGAAAGAAGAAGCCCCAGAAATGCTTGGCAAGTTAATTGCGGTGGGCGCATTGGCGTCTTTGATCACCTATGGCGCTTTGTGGATCATGCTACAAGTGCTGAAATTGGACTATTCGTTGGTGTATGCCATAACGGGCGGCACTGCCATAGTGCTGGTGGCCGTGATGGCGCTGTGTTTTCCTCAGTTTAAAAGCGATACTGTGCAAACCAAAAAGCTAGTACTTAGAAAACGTTATTGGCTCTACTATGCCTTGACCTTTATGAGTGGTGCGCGTCGGCAGATATTTACCGTCTTTGCTGGATTTTTGATGGTCGAAAAGTTTGGTTATTCCGCAGCGGATATTGCGTTGTTGTTTTTAATTAACTATACGTTCAACTTCCTATTTGCAAAAAAAATTGGCCGTTTTATCGGTAAAATCGGTGAACGAAAATCGATGATGTTTGAATACATAGGATTAGTGTGTGTGTTTGTGGGTTATGCGGTGGTGAAATCTGCCCATTGGGCTGCCGCTTTATATGTGATTGACCACCTGTTTTTTGCTTTAGCTTTAGCCATTAAAACCTACTTTCAAAAAATTGCCGATCCTGCGGATATGGCTTCAACCGCTGGCGTCAGTTTCACCATCAATCACATTGCCGCCGTAGTGATCCCCGTTACCTTTGGCATGATATGGCTAACCTCACCTTCGTTAGTTTTTGTTATCGGCGCTGCAATGGCCGGTGTATCGCTGCTATTGTCATTAAATATCCCTTCTAAACCCAGCGAAGGTAATGAAGTTAGGGTGCTGAGTTGGGGTTAGGGGCCTAGAGTTTAGGACCTAGGTTGACCTATGGCTCTAGGGGGAGCTGAATTTTGATTTATCACTGTCAGTAACTGATCGACTTAGCCGGTTAAACGTGTTTTGCTGCGCTATTTTGACCATTTACTGACGGTGATTGATATTATAGAGCTCACCAGTCCTTTAGAGCCTAACTGACGAGTTAATGATCTAAGTACAAGTAATTTTGCCAACTTTTCATTCGAATTAGAATTTTACGCATGATGGATACGTGATGGAAGCTATCAGAATAGACGGCGACTTCAACAGAGGTACCTAATGGCAAATGGTACTCAGAGAGATCGTCGTTTATGCGTAACTTCACCAGAGCACGTCCTTGAGCATTGAGTGCTTGCGTGCCAAGTAAGCGCCCCGATGCTTGTATTTCACCTTCTGCCATGGCGGGAATCACATTGACCACTTCACCGCTAAAGACTTTTCCGGGTAGGCTTGGAAACATAAATTCTGCTGCAAAACCTGGAGCGAGACGTTGTAATGAGTTTTGCCTAAATGCGGCCACATAGTAATGCTCCTCGGCATGGATGAACACCATAGAGGGCGCTAATGGTAAGGGGACAGCCATTTGACCGGGACGCAAAATTAATTGGGTCACATAGCCATTGGTGGGGGCTCTGACTACGGTTTGGTCTAAGTTAAACTGCGCTTTTCTGACCTCCGCCATTAACCTGGCAACGGTGGTGTTTTCGCCATCGACTTCTGATTCAAAGGCAATACGTGCGCTGTTTTCCATTGCAATCTCAGCTTCGAGATCCGCTTGGGCCCCTCGAAGGTTTTGACGACGTGTATCTACTTGTTGTGCAGTAAAAGCGCCTTTCTTATATCCCGCATAATAGCGGTTAAACTCTCTTTTGATTCTATCTCGTGTGGCTTCTGCGCGAATGACTTCAGATTGCGCGGCTTTGTAAGTGGACTCCAGTTGATAAACCGCTTGAACAGCGGCTTCAAGATCCGCTTTTTTTCTAAGTAGCTCCGCTTCATAGGGATCCGATTCTATGCTAAATAGCGGTTCACCTTTGACGATGAAGGTATCTGGTTTGACATTCACCTCAATTACACGGCCTCGCACTGTCGGAACGACGGGGGTCGTGTTATAAACTTGGCGGCCTACTTGAGTAAATGGATGGTTGTAATTCATTAACAGGATCAGTGTACCTATGAGTACCACACCACCTAATACTGCGGTGGGAACCGACCACTTATTTAGTGGGATTTTAAATATTTTAAAGATGGCAACGCAGAAGGCGGTGTAGGTCAGTATGAGTAGTAAGTCCATTACGCATCTCCCTCACTGGTTTTTTGAGCAGGCGCTGTTGATGCTTGATGGCGTGTTTGTTCGAGATCAGCCACTTGTTTTGTTAAATCTTGTACTTGTTGGCTAAGTTGCGTCAAATCATGATGAAGATCGGATTGCTCTTGCTTAATTTGATTCATACCCCAACCACGGTCGTCACGCCACAATGTGGCCCATATCCATAAAAAAGGCCACAGAGTGTGCAGGGTAAAGAGACTGATCCATCCTGTGACATGAATGGCATCTTGATGAGGGTGGTTGCGCTTTTTTGCTATTTCATACGGAATATCATGAATGACAATGATTCCGTAAAAAAGAACAAGAGCAACAAATATGAGCAACCCTAAAGCAACGTAATCGAGAAACATGTTTCATCCTTGTAATGTTTGTTCGAATATTGTTGCTTTATCTTCCTGCTTTTTGTTAACGAATACAACTGTTTTATGGTGTGTAGAGGTGATTTATGTGCTTGTTTTGTAAAACTTTGAAGGGGCAAGTTTGACGTTTTTAGGTGAAGGGGCGGCATTGGGTGCCGCGTTAGTTTGGGCCATTGCGACTTGGATGTACGGTCAGTGCAGTCATCGTTTTAGTGCGTTACAGCTGAATATGATTAAAGGGGTGGTTGCCTCTGTCATGATGACAACGGTGTTATCTATTTTACCTGCACCGAGTCTGCATATTTCGCAACAACATGCGCTTATTTTGGGGGTGTCAGGGGTGATTGGTATCGCTGTTGGTGATAGCGCCTATTTTGCGGCGCTTAAGCGTATAGGGCCAAACAACACCTTGCTTTTAGAGTCATTAGCGCCGCCATTGTCGGGCTTACTTGCTTTGCTCTTTCTTGGGTTGGGATTAAGCCTGTTTAATTGGTTGGGGGTGTTAGTGACCACCATCGCCGTCACTGCAGTCGTGTTGCAACCATCATCAAGGCAAAACACCCTTTGTAAATCTGGGATTGCTTTTGGTTTATTGGCCAGTGTTTGCCAGGCCAGCGGTGTGGTCATTTCTCATTTTGCATTGGTGGCAGGTGATGTAAACCCATTACTGGGGGCATTAATTCGTTTATCCATTGGTGTGTTGTGCGTCGTTATTTTTGTTTCTTTAACCCAAGCTAAGCCTTTTAGCGCACTGTTTTCTTCTTGTAAATCCATGTCAAACTCCGATAAGTGTACGCTGCTGGCGGCTATTGTCGTGGGGACATTTTTAGCGTTATGGTTACAACAGGTTGCGGTTAAATATGCCAATCCAGCGATTGCCCAAACCTTAATTGCCACCAGTCCTTTATTTATGCTGGTGATCTATAAAATCAAAGGACAACGCATTTCAAGGCGCTCAATCGTTGGCACTCTAGTGGCCATTCTTGGTGTTGCCATGTTATTACTGGGCTAATATTCGCAATAGGGTGCCGTTGTTTATTACCGTTGTTTATTGCAATGGTTCATTGAAGCGGTTTATTGGAGCAGTTGTTCCAGTGATAAGGGTTTTTCTGAAATACCCGCTTTTACAGCAGGGGTTTCCCCCGGCTTATTTTGATGACAGAGGTTGTGCCACGCTCTGTAAATGTCGAGCAGTGGTAGTAAACCTTCAGGCCTTCTTTTTCTGCGCGGTTCATTGACACAGCTTTTAAACATAGCGTGAAAACGATCCATATATTGGCTGATCGGGCTGAGTTTAGGGAGTTGATGGGCTTGTTTTAGGCTCAGGTGTTGTTCCACTACTTGGCAAATGGCTCGTTGCTCGGCTTTACCTCTTAATCGCCACTGCTCTGATAGCGACCAAGGTTTATCATACTTATTTATCGATAAAACCTGCGGTTTGCTGCCAGCTTTGTGTTCGGACCACTGGGCATCATCCATTTGATATATAAGATCTAAGGCATTGTTGTGGCGTAAGCGTGGGGAGCCGTAAAGGGCCCCATTGGCCAGCATAGGTTCAAAAGGCATGCTAAAAACGACGTGCTCTTTATCATCCATCCATTGATCTAACTGCATAAAATGCGCCGTTGCACTATATAGCGGTGTCACCAGCAATGAAGTGACGGGGTAATTGAGCTGGGTTTTATTGTGTAAAGGATTACTACGATGACTTCTATTGTGGTGATTTACTCGCCATGCCTGAAGCACATCGATTAAGGCATGGCTCGCCGGATGAGAGGGAGCGGTATTGATGCTCGTTACTGTGTCCTTGGCTATCAATCGACGGCTATTGGCGCGGTTTTTGTGACTTAAATTGAATGTTTGCTGCGGCACATAGTGCGAATCGAGATCGGCACTGCATATCCATAACACACCATTGTCACTTTCAGGTTGTAGGTGACAATAGTCAGTACCCAACAACAAGCGTTTTGCTGAGTTGTGCCAATGATGGTCAAAGACGGTGGATTTTTGACGGCACATATTGGCCATGGATTTGAGATGGTCATTGAGTGTTTTAGCTTGTATTGTCAGCTTATCGGCCACCTCTTTTAAACTAAACCCCGTAAGAATTAACGCTAAAATGGTCACATGCACTTTTAGGTGTGGATTGGTGACTGAAAATCGGTCCACTAACGTTTTTTGGCACGCTTTGCAGCGATAGCGACGTTTATCGCCACTAAAACCGAATGCGTAATACTGCTCGGGATAGAGCTGAATATTGTGTCCAAGATTCGGGCATTTTTTGTTGCTACAAGAGGACAGGTTATGTTGGATGTATTCATCTTGGGAGCGGATTTCGTCACTGAGTTCATCGGGCCACATAATGGGGGAGATGCGATGGCAACGAATACAGGCAATTTGAGGATTACGGCGATCTTTAGCCATGGAGTAATCAGTGGCATTGACCGAACCAAACGCTGAGCAGGCCGGGTTGGTACAAAAATTTAATGCCAATAAGGGGGCGGAGATGCTTTCAGACACGGCGTCGGTTTATGATGAATGATGCTCTGATATTACCTAATTTTTAAGTAAGTACTATTTATTTAATCTAGAAATGCTCCATTGCGCGCGTTACTGCGTACAACTCTTTATTGTAATTAATAACAGGGATTGAATGATGAGCAATACAAGCTGTGAACCGACCGAGAGAACCTCTATTAAAGTTGGAATAAGCGCCTGTGTATTAGGGCAAAAAGTACGCTTTGATAGTGGTCATAAATCCAATAAGTTTGTGACTGAATCTTTAACACCTCTGTTTGAGTTTATTGCTGTGTGTCCTGAGGTGGGAATCGGTATGAGTGTGCCACGCCCAGCGATTCGTTTGGTGTCTAATGAAGAGCGCTTAGCGTTAGTGGAAACTAAGGACAGTAGCAAAGAGTATACCGATGAAATGATGGCGTATTCCCAGCAAAAAGTGCAACAGCTTAAACAGCAGGATCTTTGCGGATATATTGTGTGTGCCAACTCTCCTACCTGTGGCATGGAAAGAGTGAAATTGTACTCCAAAGGCAGCGCCACAAAAAACGGAGTAGGTTTGTACACGCACACCTTAATGAAACAAATGCCATGGTTGCCTGTTGAGGAAGACGGGCGCTTAAACGATCCGGTATTAAAAGAGAACTTTATCTCTAGGGTGTTTGGCTTAAAGGACTTTTACGACTGTATGGGGGGGAAACCGAGTCGAGGCAAGATAGTGGCTTTTCATTCTCGTTATAAGTTGACCTTAATGGCCCATGATCCGCGCGCGTATAAAGCGTTGGGAAAACTGGTGGCCAATGTGGCTGACTTTGCCGAGGATGAATTTTACGACCTGTATCGATTGAAGTTTATGCAAGCGTTAACCCAACGCGCCAGTCGCAAAAATAACAGTAATGTGCTTATGCACATTCAAGGGTATTTTAAAAAATGCCTCTCATCTCAACAAAGACAAGAATTTAGAGATGTCATTGACCAGTATCGACAAGGCTTTCTGCCTTTGTTGGGCCCGCTAATCTTAATTAAACATTATCTGTCGCTATACCCTGATGGTTATTTGCAAAGCCAAAAATTTCTGACTCCTCATCCTCAAGAATTAAAGTTACGTTATAGCTTGTAATGTTAGCACTCATGGATACAAGGGGTTGTAATAAAGGGAGAGGGCATGAGAAGTTTACTTTGGTTACGTAGAGATTTACGCACCATAGATAACACCGCGTTGATTGCTGCTATTAACGCCACTTGCCAAGAAAGTGAGGGGGCACAAGGCTTGATGGCGCTGTTTATTGTTACCCCAGAACAATGGCATCAACACGGGCTTTCGCCAATACAGGCCCAGCTAATCGAGCGCAGGTTACAGGCATTATCTTCTGAGTTTCAGGCATTGCGCATCTCATTACGTATTGAGGTGGCCGAGTCTTATAAGCTGTGCCCTGACATAATAGCGCGGTTATGTAAGCGCTATAACATAGGGCATGTTTTTGCCAATCAAGAGTATGAAATTAATGAGCTAAATCGTGATAAAGCGGTGATGAGCATTACCCAAACACTGGGGGTTGAATTTTGTGTGTTTGCGGATAAATGTGTGCAGTCACCCGGTCAGGTGCTCAATCAAAAGGGGCTCTATTTTAAAGTGTTTACACCGTTTAAAAATACTTGGTTAAAGAGTTTTAATCGTCTTTTTATAGCGGTAGCCCAGCCCAAACCATTACCAAGCAATGATTTATTTGATGATGTAGAGGTGTCCATTGACCTATCTGCCTATTACCCAACCGAGGGAGCCAAGAAAGTCACACCATATTGGCACTCGACCAGTAAGGCCATCCTCGAGCAGTTACGAGCCTTTACTGGGAGCAAGGCACAGGATTATCAGCACCATAGAGATTTTCCAGCGCTGCAGGGAACCAGCCAATTGTCGGCCTATTTATCCTTAGGCATGCTTTCGGCTAGGCAATGTATAGCCAGTTTGTTAGATGGGCAAGATGTGCATCAACTCAACCAAGGACAACAAACTTGGCTAAATGAGTTGATATGGCGAGAGTTTTACCAACATCTCATTTATTTTGAGCCAAAGTTGTGCCAAGGGGCTTGTTTTGTGCCTTGGGGTAAGCACCTGCAATGGTTGGGAAACCCACAACATTTTGAGCTATGGCAACAAGGTAAAACAGGCTATCCGCTGGTGGATGCAGCCATGAGGCAATTAAATCAAACGGGTTGGATGCACAACCGCTTACGTATGGTGGTGGCCAGTTTTTTCACTAAGGATTTATTGCTCGACTGGCGTAAGGGAGAAGCCTACTTTATGAGTAAGCTAGTGGATGGGGATTTTGCTGCTAATAATGGCGGTTGGCAATGGGCCGCTTCCACGGGGTGTGATGCCCAGCCTTACTTTCGCATTTTTAATCCAGTGACCCAAGGGCAAAAATTTGATCCACAGGGAGATTTTGTTAAGCGTTGGCTCCCGGAGTTGAACCCGGTGCCCAGAAAATATATTCATTGCCCTTGGTTGTGGGCTGATTTTGCCAGTTTGAACTATCCTAACCCTATAGTTGAGCATAAACAGCAAAGGGTAAAGGCTTTGCGCATGTATAAGGAAGCTAAGGATCGTGGGAGTTAAATGGGTTTGTTACATTGCGGTATTGTTGAGCCTGTGTCTAGCGCAGAGTGCCTGGGCGGCGACGTTTTTATTGCCTACTGATGGCAGTCAAGTGGCTGGTCGATTACAGCGTCACCAAGTGCAAAAAGGGGAAACCTTTGCCTTGTTGGCTAAGCGTTATGATGTGGGACTACTGAGCTTAATTGCCGCCAATAGGGGGGTTGATCCTTTCTTGCCTGATGATGGCGAAGTATTAACCATTCCTACCCGTTTTATTCTGCCAACGGCTAAGCGTGACGGCATTGTGATAAACCTAGCTGAATTACGCTTATATTATTTTGATCCTGATGGGCAACATGTACATGTGTTTCCGGTGGGGATAGGGCGTATTGGGCGTGAAACCCCACAAATGATTACCTCAATCAGTTCACGAATAGAAGGCCCGACATGGACACCGCCACAGTCAATACGTATGGCGTATGAGGAGCAGGGCATTGAATTGCCAGAAAAAGTCCCCGCAGGACCGGATAACCCTCTTGGGGAGTATGCGTTACGCTTACGTTATGGGGCGGGACAGTATTTAATTCATGGCACTAATAAAGAATTTGGTATTGGTTTAAGGGTGAGTAGTGGCTGCATAAGGATGGAGCCGGGAGACATAGAGTGGTTGTTTAAGCAAGTGCAACGAGGAACAAGAGTGCAAATTGTCAATCAGCCGGTGAAAATAGCCGTGGAACCGGATCAAAGTGTTTTTGTGGAGTCTCATGAACCATTGACCGCAAAAAACGGCATGAAGCAAACGTTTGATTGGCCGTTAGAGTTGCAGGTTTGGTTAGATAGTTATCAACAGGCCAGTGCTCGAGTGAATGCGGTGATACAAATACAAACGGGTATGCCTACTTTGGTTTACGACGGCAGTTATACCCATCGCTCTAAATAAGTGATCAGAAATAGCGCAGGATAAGTGATGAAGGTGTTATTGATAGGATGATGCAAAATTAAAAAACCAGCATGTTCAAATGCTGGTTTTTTATTTTAAGTACTGTGATTAATGATAGTAAGACTATTTTGTGTACGATTGTGCGACATTATCTAGGCGTTCGTTAGCACGAGCCGATTCGTCTTGTGCTGCCATTGCTGCCTCTTTAGCGGCCATCGCGGTGGCTTTGTTATCCGCAGAGTCTTTTTCATGTTCCGCTTTAAGTGCGGCTAAGTCTTGCTCTAGTTTCGATACTCTAGCATCGGTATCGGCCATTTTAGCGGTTGTTTCTTCATCTGGACCTGAGGCACAACCAGCTAATAATAAAACCGAGCTAACCCCTGCTGCGAGTAAAAATTTATTATTCATACGAACTCCCTGATTTTTTTTAGTAATGCCACTTATTTCTGCTGGCATAAATAGTGTAGACGTAGAATAAAATATGTTCGAATAATTTATAAAAATTAGTCAATTGCCAACAATTTGTGCGCTATTTAGTGTCGAATCACAGGATATTTTGTGATCTAAATCGTCAAGTAGGGTATTATGAGCCAGATTTTTATATAGCGCGTTTCTTATTATCTACTCTTGAATAGGAAGCGGACTACCCCCTACTTAGGAGAGCACTTTGAAGTTTAGAGAATTAGGCTTAGACAATCGTTTAATGAAGAATTTGGATCACTACTCATTTAAGAGTGCGACCGAAATTCAGCAACAGGCTATTCCTGTCGCGCTTGCGGGTAAAGATTTACTGGCATCGTCTAAAACTGGTTCAGGCAAAACCTTAGCCTTTGTGTTGCCTATGCTGCATAAAGCGCTGAAAAACAAAGCGTTCTCGGCTAAAGACCCCCGTGGTGTTATCCTTGCTCCAACACGAGAGTTGGCCCGCCAAGTTTATAATGAATTGCGTACTATGTTGGGCGGTCTTTCCTATACAGCAACCTTGATTGTTGGGGGAGAAAACTTTAACGATCAGGTGAAAGCACTGCGTAAATACCCGCGTTTTATCGTGGCAACACCGGGACGTTTGGCCGATCATCTGGAGCACCGCTCACTGTTTCTTGATGGCCTAGACACTTTAGTGCTAGATGAAGCCGATAGAATGCTTGATCTTGGTTTTGCTCCTGAGCTTCGTCGAATTCATAGCCTTGCCAAACATCGTCGTCGCCAAACTCTAATGTTTTCTGCGACACTCGATCACGCTGAAGTGCATGATATGGCGATGGAAATGCTAAACAATCCAAAACGTATCTCCATAGACAGTGGCAATGCCCATCACACTGATATTGAGCAGAAGTTTTATTTGTGTGATCACTTAGATCATAAAGAAGCGTTGTTGCATCGCATCATTGATGATGCTGAGTACAATCAGATCATGATATTCACGGCGACGCGTTCGGATACTGAGCGTTTAACGGCAGAGCTGAATAAAAAGAGCCTTAAAGCTGTCGCATTAAGTGGTGGCTTAACGCAAACTCAGCGCAATACGATTATGAGCCAGTTTGAGCGTACCGTATTTAAAATTTTAGTGACCACGGATATCGCCTCTCGTGGTATCGATATTGCTAATGTGTCTCACGTGATTAACTTTGATATGCCAAAGCATACCGAGGAATACGTGCACCGTGTGGGCCGTACTGGCCGTGCGGGTAATAAAGGTACAGCATTGTCACTGGTAGGCCCTAAAGATTGGGATAGCTTTAAGCGTGTGGAAAGCTTCTTACAACAAGAGCTGTCATTTGATGTGCTGGAAGGTTTGAAAGGTAAGTTTAAAGGCCTTAAACCGAAGAAACCGGCATTCCGCGGTAAAGCGGGCAAAAAAGTGAACCCATCTACCGCCCCTAAAAAAGTGGCTAAGAAACCCGTTAAACGAGATAAAACCTTCCATACCAACGTGGCTGTGGGAGATGCTGTCTTTATACCTAAAAAGAAAACGCCACCTAAAGTGGACAATGAAGATTAATTTATTGTGATTGTAATGAGCGAAGCCATAGTGCTTCGCTTTTTTTTTAGGTGAATTATTAGCGTGTCATAATACCAATTCCCGCTCCTTCTACTGCCTTTCATCAACAAGCGTTGTTTAGAAAAGCAACTGTCTGTCTGATTTTTATTCTTTGCCTTTCTTTTGTTTAAATGGCCCGTCACATAAGTAACTCATTGTTTATATTGAATTTAAGTTAATCTCGCCTCGTTTTCTTTGCGTAATATGGGGTCATTGATACTGATTATTTATCGTTCAGCAACCTCGTAGCCTACCTGCGTGAACGAGCAATAAGAGGGGGCAAAGGGCGTTAAAATTGTCATTTACCTTTCAAAGAACTGAAACATAAGTGTCATGCAACACCCTTAAAGTGTCCCTCGTCGATTAAACAAACCCGCGACAATATGAATGTCGTGAAACTGATCCCCATTAAGGACAAACAGATGAAAAAGACAGTAATCGGTGCAGTAGCACTTGTAGGCGCACTATCAATGACTCCAGCTGTAGCTAAAGAGACAATCTCTGCTGTTGGTTCAAGCAGTGTCACTCCACTGATGGAAGTTTTCTCTGAAACTTACATGAAGTCGAACAACAACGTATTTATTGAAGTGCAAGGCCCTGGTTCTTCAGCAGGTGTACGTGCGGCTAAAAGCGGTACAGCAAACCTAGGCATGTCTTCTCGTAACCTTAAAGATTCTGAAAAAGAGCCAGCACTGAAAGAGCTGACGATTGCTCTTGACGGTATCGCTGTTGTTGTTAACCCAGCAAACGCTGTAAACAACCTAACGTCTGAGCAAGTTAAAGGGATTTACAAGGGCGAAATCTCAAACTGGAAACAAGTGGGTGGCGAAAACAAGCCAATCGTTACAGTTACTCGTGACACTGCGTCTGGTACTCGTGGCGCATTTGAAGACATCATGGGCCTTAAAATGAAGATTAACGATGTCACAGTATCGGCTATCTCTCAACGTGCACAAGTGGCTAACGGTAACGGCGCACTGAAAACTCAAGTGGCTTCTAACCCATACGCAATTGGTTACATCTCTCTAGGTACTGTGGATAGCACAGTTAATGCAGTGGCGATTGATAATGCAGCCGCTTCTGTAGCCAACGTTCAAAACGGTACTTACAAAGTGGCTCGTCCTTTCCTAGTACTGTACAAAGACGCACAAACGTCAGCTGAAACGAAAAAGTTCCTAGAGTGGATGCAGTCTGCTCCTGCTCAGAAGTTGGTTTCAAGCAAAGGCTACATCTCAGCTAACTAATACAAAAGATTGAAATTTTGCTCAGCCTGCAAAGGCTGAGCTTTTACTCGCACCCCACAGCTGTACATTTTTGTATCTGCCTTTGGGTTTCGTGCGTATTTAGATTTACCATCGCAAATTAATAGTGAATTTTTCAATGAAAAATGAAAATGTTCAAGCTTCGGCTTTTGCTTCTTCTTCATTAAGAGAAGCCCGTGGCGTTGACTGGAGAGAGCGGATCTTTCACGGATTGTTCTTGTCCAGTGCAGTTATTGGCATTGTTTCTCTTGCCATTATCGCTTACTTCATCGTTAAAGAGAGTATCCCTGCCTTTCAAGTAGCCGGTGTGAGCGGTATTGTTATGGGGCAAAATTGGCTGCCACCTGCATTATATGGTGTGGCAACAATGATAGTGGCCTCATTAGTCTCCACTTTAGGCGCGGTTATGTTCGGCGTTCCAGTTGGCGTACTCACCGCGATATTTATTGCCGAAATCGCGCCAAAACGTGTGGCGAATATTATCCGCCCTGCCATCGAGCTACTAGCGGGGATCCCATCTGTAGTGTATGGCTTCTTTGGTCTGGTTATTATTGTTCCGCTAATTCAAAACATTTTTAATGTCCCTGCGGGTAACACCATTTTAGCCGGTATTATCGTGCTAGGTGTGATGATCTTGCCAACGGTA
Organism: Vibrio rarus; assembly: GCF_024347075.1. NCBI lineage: Bacteria > Pseudomonadati > Pseudomonadota > Gammaproteobacteria > Vibrionales > Vibrionaceae > Vibrio > Vibrio rarus. Next base: position 484,039 of record NZ_AP024901.1, on the reverse strand, counting down.
ATTACGGTATCAGAAACGTCTATTCGCGCGGTGCCTCGCACCTATAAAGAAGGCTCTTTAGCCCTTGGCGCTTCAAAAATTTACACCATCTTCAAGCTTCTCGTACCTGCGGCGCGTTCGGGCATTATGACGGGCGTTATTTTGGGTATTGGGCGTGCATTAGGTGAAACAATGGCGATTATCATGGTTATGGGTAATGCTCCAGCCATGCCAGAGGGTTTGCTTGATGCCGCGCGTACATTAACCGCCAATATCGCTATCGAAATGTCCTATGCCAGTGGCATTCACGCCAACGCCTTGTATGCAACCGGTGTTGTACTTCTGGTCTTCATCATGATGTTAAACGGTGCACTGTTGTACCTTAACCGTCAAAAAGCGAGATAATCACCATGGATACAGTAAAACTCAAACAATCTCGCCAGCGTAAAGATCATATGCTTAGTGCATTTGTATGGCTATCTGCTGGTTTAACCGTCGGCTTTTTGTTCTGGATTATCTGGTACATTTTGTCCAATGGCCTGCAATTTGTGAACTGGGATTTCGTGACGGGTGACTACACGCGTACAGGGGATTCTCAGGGCATCTTCCCAATGATCGTTTCAACAATTTATATGGTTATTGCCTCCATATCCATTGCTGCACCATTGGGAATTATGACGGCTATCTACCTTACTGAGTATGCAAAAGTAGGCAGCAAGTTCGTTAAAGTGATTCGTTTTTGTACCGAATCATTGGCGGGTATCCCGTCTATTATCTTTGGTCTGTTTGGTATGACCTTCTTTGTGACCATCCTTGGGTTAGGTTTCTCTATCCTGTCGGGTGCTCTCACGTTAAGTATTTTGATTCTGCCAGTGATTATCCGTGCAACGGAAGAAGCACTTATGGCGGTACCTCAAACTTTCCGTGAAGGTTCGTATGCTTTAGGTTCTTCAAGAATCTACACCATTTGGCGCTTGATTTTACCAAGTGCGATGCCAGGCATTTTAACGTCAGTTATTTTAAGTATCGGTCGTGTTATTGGTGAGTCAGCACCTGTGTTTTTGACCGCAGGTATGGTGGCACGTATCCCAGAATCGTTATTGGATTCTGGTCGTACATTAACTGTGCACCTATATAAGCTAACTACAGAGCTATTTACGATTGATGAATGGAACCAAGCCTACGGTACGGCAACAGTACTGATTGTGGTTGTTCTGATCATTAATATGCTAACCAAACTTATCGCTAGCCGCTTTAATAAAGCCACTTACTAATTGCAGCGAATAGACCTAAAGAATTTAAGAGATACAAATAATGAACAAATTTAATATTGAAAACCTAGATCTTTATTACGGCGAGAACAAAGCATTAAAAAGCATTAACTTGCCTATTCCTCTGCGTCAAGTAACGGCGTTAATTGGTCCATCAGGTTGTGGTAAATCGACGTTATTGCGTTGTCTGAACCGTATGAATGACTTGATTGAAGGGGTCAAAATTGACGGTTTGGTTGAAATGGATGGCCAAGATATTTACGGCAATATTGATGTGGCAGATCTGCGTATCAAAGTGGGCATGGTATTTCAAAAACCCAACCCATTCCCTATGAGTATTTACGAGAACGTGGCTTACGGCCTACGCGCTCAAGGCATTAAAGACAAGAAACACATTGATTCAGTAGTTGAGAAGTCACTGCGTGGGGCAGCGCTTTGGGATGAAGTGAAAGATCGCCTTAAATCCCATGCGTTTGGTTTGTCTGGTGGCCAGCAGCAACGTTTATGTATTGCGCGGACTATTGCTATGGAGCCGGACGTGATCTTGATGGATGAGCCTACCTCAGCACTGGATCCTATTGCCACGCACAAAATTGAAGAGTTGATGGAAGATCTTAAGAAAGATTACACCATAGTTATCGTGACGCACTCAATGGCACAAGCGCGTCGTATTTCTGATCGTACGGCGTTCTTCCTAATGGGAGAGTTAGTTGAACATGATGAAACGCAAGTGATATTCAGTAACCCAAGAGATGATCGCACTCAGGGTTATGTTAATGGCGATTTCGGCTAATCATTTGATTAACTGCGCTATTTTTAAACAAAGTTAACTATAATAATAAGCGATGGACTTTTGCCCCTCAATATAGAGGGGCTTTTTTGCGTTTGCTTAGGATTGACCTTGTTATCTAGCCTAAGTAAACTTACATCAGTTTAGATATGAGGTATAAACAGTGAGTGATTTCGAAAAAGACCTAGAAGCTATGGTTGAAGAGGCGCAAGACCAGCCTGAGCAACAATTGCCCTCTATCGAAGAGCAAAAACAGATTGCCGCCGAGCTGAAAAAACTAGAAGAAGCGGGTGAGTTAACCCCTGAAGTGCTTGAGCAGTATTTTGGTAAATTCTACGCAAAGAATGAAGCGCCGGTTCATTAATCCCAATCGTACTAAATAACGGGTCATTCTAGCTTGTTAAAATACTCGATAACTGAGTTAGAATTTTTGATTGTAGAATAACGACTTATGGAAAAATTCTGCCGTGCTTTCGAGCATTTTTCCTGCGCTATTTCTGATCACTTATTTAGTGTGACGGGTATAATATACCGAGCCTAAAAAGACCGAGTTTATAGAACTCGGTCTTTTTACAAATAAAGCATGAATGTGATAAAAAATATTATATATATACCTTTTTATTCTAAAAAACATTAAATAAAACTCCTTTTTAATATCAATATCTTAGTTGTTAATCAATGTTAGTCTCTGTTTTAAATAACTAGATTAAATTTGAATAACCCCAATAAAGTCCTACCTTTATAGTGCCTTCAAACGGAATTGGAATAACGCACTATTTGTGTTTATTTTTCATCATGTTGATTATTTCAAATAGACTCCTTCCGTTTGTCGATGAGACGTTTAGGGAGGAACTATGTCTCTTTCATATGCTTGTGGATATGTGGTAACACGCTCAGATGAGTTTGCTAGTGCATCAATTGCTATATTCAAACAACATTTCACCGAAACTCGATTTTCTGCCTTCACTAGTGTGAGTGACTGTTTCTGTCTCAATAACAATCGTCAATCGCGCTCCATTTATCTCATCGATGCGCAAACGGTGAGTAATCCCGTTCGAAGTGGGGTGAATCCTGTGCATGAACATGGTGACTGGTTGGCTGTTAATGTCGATGAACGAAACTTTCAAGTCGGTGACTGGATCATGAATGGTTTTTCTGGGGTGGTGATGAAGAAGTGCTGTTTGGAACAACTCGCGCCTGCGGTGAAGGCCATTAACAATGGTGAGTTATGGTACAACCGGCAAGATCTGAGTAAATTAGCCAAAGCCTATGTGGCCAATGAGTTTGATCCACATGTTGCGGCCGACGACTTTGCGTTAGAGCACGCTTTAACGCCAAAAGAGCGCCACATTTGTCTCATGATCTTGAAAGGGCTGAATAATCCGCAGATTGCAGAGTCAGCCAATGTGAGTGTTAACACGGTAAAAACCCATGCTTCCAGTGTGATGAGAAAAATAAATGTACATTCAAAAGCTGAGCTGATTGCTCGTGCTGTGCAACAAACGGTAAATTCACCCAAAAATCACCCTCTAAATGGCCGTTAACTCACCAGATAGGGTGACGTGAAAAAACCTAAGCAACACTATGCTTTCCTCGCAACGTGGGTAAATGTGAACATTAAGCGAGGGATTGAAAATGAAGAATATATTTTTTACAGCTATGTTGGGGTTAGCGCTATTTGGGTTGATTATACCCGATGCTGACGCAGGTAAACGTCATAAGCACCGCATGTGTCATAACGGTGGTGGCCCTGGTGGTGGTGGAGATGATCAGGGTGATGATCCAGGTGATTCAGTGTTGTGTGAAATTGAGTTACCGTTAGAAATATCTGGGGACGTCCCTTGTGAGTGTGAGCTTGAAGTACAAGATAATGATCTTGATGTCTTCTCATCTGGGAAAAATGTGTCCGGTTTAGCTATTGGTTCTGTCAGTGCTTATTGTAATACGACAGCAGGCTTTAGGGTGACAATGACGTCAGATAATGGCGGTCTAGCGCATGATAAATCAGATGCGTTGCTAGATTATACTTTAGATGTGGCGGCTATTTCGTTTACCCCATCGGAAGCGGATAAAGATCTGGTAGAAGATATTCCTGAAGCAAATGCTCTTGAAGATGTGGCTGTTGAGTTAACAGTGGATGCAACTGGTGCCTTAGAGGGTAATTATTCGGATACAGTAACAATTGAGGTAGCGGGTATTTTGTAGTGCGACGTTAATTGTAGATGTTCTGTAACCTTTAATGAGGCGAGTATTTTGTACTGGCCTCATTTTGATTTCATTGGAGGAAATATGAAGGTTATTTTGGGAGTGTGTTGTATTTGGTTGTTATCGGTTGGCCATGTCTTGGCTTATCAAGTAACGCCTATGTATTTAGAAATGGAGTATGTGGGGTCAAAAGCTCAATCGAGCTATCAAGTGACGAATAATTCGAGCAAAAATGTATTAGTCCAAGTGTCCGCTTATAGGGTTGTGATTGACCCTAATACCAGTGAAGAAACCATCACTCCAGCGGATGAAGACTTTTTAATTTTACCCCCGCAAGCCAGTGTTACGCCAAATAATGTGAGGCGTTTTCGGGTACGGTATTTAGGCGGCGAGCAGGTCACTTCAACTCAAACTTACCGAATCGTGTTTGAAGAACTGCAGACCTCAGATGGTGATAAAAGCGATTCACAGGTGAAATTCCTGTTCAATTTCTCTACGGTAGTGTTTGTATCACCTACATCAGAAGAGTGTACGACTAGGTTAAACTCTAGAGTTGAAGGGGATTTCTTAGTATTAAAAAATGAAGGCAACTGTGTGTTGAATATTGGCCAGGCAAAACTGACTTTTTCAAAGGATGGTAAATCAGAGAGTTCGAGTTGGAATAATTTAAAATTTGAAAATAACTCTATTTATTTGATACCTAATTTGGTTAAAAGATACAAGTTGCCAGTGCAGTTCCAAAATAGCGATGCAGTTGAGTTTGATTTGAACTGATTCTTGGTTTCTATATGAAATTTCATATAGTAGTCATCTTATTATTAATAAGCTTTTTTGCGATAGGAAAAGAGTGGACCTTTCCTGTTCCATTGTATCGCGGACAAACACTTATTTCTGATGTGAATATTGTAACGGATGGTACATCATTTAATGGTGTGAATGCGACGGAATTACAGTCGCGTTTAAGAAATTATATTACAGCTGAAATATCACAAAAATTATTGGACTTTGGTAATAAAATAGTCACTCAAGAGGAACTGAAAAGTATAGGGATTAATATTGAATTTGATAATTTAGATTTAAGTTTAAATTTATCATTAGCAGAAAACAATGCTAAGAAAAATCAGTTAAGTTTCGATATCCCCTATGAGTCACCTATTTACAGTGAATCGGGTTTTTTTTCTTGGCACAATATATTTAATGCTACATCAACATATATAGATAGCAACCAAGACATTGATCCTCTTAACTGGCGCTTAGAATGGATAACCGCGACTAATATTGGCGGATATAAAGGGCTAAATATAGATGGATCTATTTATGTTTCTCCGAGCAACCGTCTTGGAGAGGATAGCATTGATGTCTATCGAGGTGATGTGAGGGCTTTTGTTGACCGACCAAGTTACCCATTGCGCTTTACTATTGGTGATATTCAACCCTATAACACAGGACATTTGCCGTCAGTGACGTTAGGAGGTTTTGCCATGGAGCGGTTGTGGAATAGGTTGCAACCGACACGAAATATTCAAAGTGGGGGTTCGCAAGATATTTACTTGGTCGAGAGTGCTAATGTAGGGGTTTATATTAATGATACATATTATGGCGATATACGTTTACCTCCTGGGCGCTACAGTATTGATGACTTGCCGTTACGTCAGGGAAATAATGACATAAGACTAGAAATTAGATATCAGTCTGGTCGTAGAGAACAAATATCTTACAGCCAGTTTTTTAATACACGGTTATTAAAAAGTGGCTATAGTGATTATGGCATTTATATTGGTGTGTCATCGAGTGTAGAAAACAGGAAATATCAGTATGATAAAGAACAATATATAGTTCAGTCCTATTATGAATATGGCATTAATGATTGGTTTACCTCTGGATTAAATGGTATTTATCACCCGCTAGGTCAAGTGGCAGGAGTGACACTTGGTTTAGGTGCTGGTGGTGGAAGTGTGGGTTTTAGGGGCAGCGCTTTAAATTATACTGATGTGGAAAACTTTGGGGCAATTGCCTCTATAGATTATACCAGTTCAATTTTTGAGGGGGTCAGTACCGGTGCAGAAAACTTTCGAGTGAGTTTAGAGACCTTTTATGATTATAGGTCGGTTCCTTGGGACACAACCCAAGATTTGCTTACCGGTTCTAGTGCCATTATTGACTATACGTATCAATTTACTAGCACTTTAAATATTAACCCTTCATTTCAAATTGATTCATTGCGTTCGCCTAATCGATATGAACTCACCGCTCAACTCGATGTGGAATGGGTTTATGATAACTTTGATATAACCGTTGGCACTGAATATTTACAAAGTTTTGATGTTGTAGAGCGTAATGAGACGAATTTTTATTTTATTGTGGAATGGGACTGGTACTCAAATGATGGGGATTATGAAGCACTGGCTCAATATTTTAGTCAGGGCAATCGTTCTAGAGCCAGTTTTACCAAGTACAGTAACAACTCAGTAGGCAGTTATGGTTACCAAGTGGCGGGGGAATACAGTGATGCTTTTGAAGATTATGAGATGCGAGCGGATTATATTGGTAATCGATATTCCGCTGAGATGGATGTTGAGCGTCTTGTAGATAGAGAGAGTGGCTTTGAAACCAATACGGTTTCAGGGCGTATTTCAAGTGGCTTTACTGTGGTGGATAGTGACTTTTCTTGGAACCGAGGCTATCGAGGGCCTGCTGCTATTGTCAATATTCATGATTCGCTAAAGGTTCCTGTGCATATTAATGAGTATATAGATTCAGAACCGGAAGCGACAGCTACGGCTGCGCTCAATAATACCGTTCCTTTGTACGGTGGGCACTCTTCTAGTTCGTTTGATGTGGTGATTCCGGATGCACCCATCGGTTATGACTATGGTTCAGGATATTACCAAATCACCCCAGGGACTTATACTGGGCATACGGTTTTGGTGGGGTCAGATAATACAAAAACCGTTATTGGTTCTTTGCTTGATGCCGCGGGAAACCCGATAGTACTTAGAAATGGAGTGATAGAGGGGCAAGGGCTTAGCCGCAGTATTTTTACTAACAAGGCGGGGCGATTTGCCATTGAAAGAATGGGCGATGGGGAGTTTTCAATCACTATCATAGGTTCTCCTTCGTTTCATGGGCAGTTGATCATCGAGGACAGTGAAGACAATTTGATCTATTTATCGCCTTTGACTTTACAGGAGGTTAAGTAATGAGATTATTTATTAGCATATTGATATTTCTGTATACCCCTTGGGCTATGGGGCAATGTACGGGCAGTTGGGGGGTATCCACTAAGAAAACCTATTCTAACGATCCTCAAAGTGCGCCAAAAGTTAGGGTGGTGATTGAACTTAGTGATGCACTAAAAAAATGCAACCTTGAAGGGGTGGTTGTAAAAACAGAAGAGAGTGGTCAGTTACGTTTTCGCCATAAGCAAAGTACTTTATTGGCGAGGGTGACCGATGAGTCGGGAAGGGCCTATACAAGGCTAAACAATAAACGCTTGTTTATTCCATTCAAGGGAAATGCCTCAAGACAAACGTTTGAGTTGAGATTTGACGATATAATGCACAGTACGCCGGGGACCTATTCTGCCAGTATTGCACTTCACTTAGAGGGGGCGAGTCGAGGGTCGAAACGTGTTAAATCATTTGTACAAATTTATCCCTATTTGTCTATGGACATACAGAGTACATCCTTAAATAATAATACCTTAGATTTAGGGGTGCTAAAGTCGGGGCGCTCAAAAAGCCTCGATCTGACCATTAATTCCAATACGTCTTATTCTTTATCTATTGAGTCAAAATATGGCGCCTTGCAACACGAAAAGAATGAGAGTAAAAAAATTCATTACTCCATAAGTTTGGATGGCAGAACGGTCCCTTTTGATGCAAAGATGGCGTTTTCATCGCCACCGTCCGCAGGGCATAAAAAACAAATGCAATTTAAGGTGGGATCGGTCTCTGGTGCAGTGGCTGGGCGTTATAAAGATTATGTAACGATAACAGCAACCGCGAGGCCGTAACCGCTCCCTTTACAGTAAGTGAGCGGTGTTGATGCAGGGTTAAGCCTCAGCTATTGTGGCTCCAATTTCTTGATGTAGGCGACGACAAGCACGGCCATCATCATGAAACAGGTGACAACGTTTAGGGTCAATACCAATAGAGTAGTGGTCACCCACCTCCACTTGTAGTGTATCGGGCTGGCGGAAGTTAATGTCTGTGTCGGCGCTTTCAACGGACAGATACACTTGTGTTTCTTGCCCCAGTTTTTCAACAATCGTTACTTCACCGCTAATCGTCGCTTCTGATGAGTCGGACATGAGTAAATGTTCTGGGCGGATGCCTAAAGACATGCGTTGGCCAGGTGTTACTGTGCGGCCGTCCACCGGAATAGTAAACGCGACTTTATTTTCTAATTCTACTTTTACGTATTCACTGCTGGCTTCAATAGCATGTACGCTGATGAAATTCATTTTCGGTGAGCCAATAAAGCCGGCCACAAATCGGTTTTGCGGGTAGTGATATAAGTCTAAAGGGCGTCCCACTTGAGAGACATAGCCGCCATCTAATACCACGATTTTATCAGCCATAGTCATCGCTTCGACTTGATCGTGAGTTACATAGATCATAGTGCAACCCAACTGACGTTGCAGTTTGGTGATTTCACTGCGCATTTGCACCCTAAGTGCCGCATCTAAGTTAGATAGCGGTTCGTCAAGTAAGAAGATATCGGGTTGAGAGACTAAGGTTCTGCCTATGGCCACACGCTGGCGCTGCCCCCCTGAAAGGGCTTTTGGTTGTCGGTCTAATAAATGCGTTAATTGAAGAATATCGGCCGCGTGTTTTACTCGTTTCTCAGTTTCGCCTTTATCTGCTTTAGCTAACTTCATGCCAAACGACATGTTGTCATATAAATTGAGGTGAGGGTAAAGAGCGTATGATTGAAACACCATGCCCACTCCACGTTTGGATGGCTCAACGTCGTTCATGCGTTGTTCACCAATGTAAAGGTCACCAGATGTAATGTCTTCAAGGCCGGCAATGCAACGCAGTAACGTTGACTTACCGCAGCCTGATGGACCAACGAATACCACAAACTCGCCTTTATGAATCTCTAGATTGACGTTTTTAGAAATTTGCACATCGCCATAAGACTTATATACATTTTTTAACGTGACACTGGTCATTTGAGTCCATCCTCAATAATAAATTTTTCACTTAATGCTTACCTATGACGAGTCATAGCATAGGCGCAGTAAAGTAGGAATCTGCCATTATTTTATTAAGTACCTTGCTAAGGTTGGGAAGAAAAAGGTGATGATCACTAAACATGAAATTAACCCTTCCCCCCTAGAGGGATTAATCACCGTTAATTTTTAGTGTCATCACCTAACCATTTTAAAATTATTATTATATTACAGTCACTTGTTTGTATTCCCCGGTATGGATTTGTTCACACAAACTAAGGGACTGATTCTTCTTTTAAAATGTAAATCTAACTATCTAGTTAGAAAAGGTACTTATCTATCCATAATTTGGATGAGAGTAGTTTGGGGGATTTTTTAGGGAAAGGCATCATCCTGTATGACGAATAAATAGGGGGGAGGAATAGGGGTGGAGAGAGGTCGATGAGATTGAGTGGAAATCGGACTCATATCACTTTTACAACAGTCGTTGTGGTGACGTGAGTCACAAGCATGTTCTTTCTGTGAATGGGGTCACGCACCTTGAGAGAGGGGGATCACGAAAATGGGCTCACTGTGCTAGGGCGTAGGAGTCAGGATGATGATGAGTAGACGTGACTAGCGGATGATAGAGACTGAAACTTGGCTTTCACCGATGACGATAGCCCTACATAAATAATAAAAAAGGATTAACCGATGAAAAAAGCTCTAAGTACAGTGGCACTTGGCACCTTAGTTGCCCTTGGTTCTTTTGGTGCGCATGCAGCAATAGAAGAAGGTCAGCTGACAATTTGGATTAATGGTGATAAAGGCTATAACGGCCTTGCTGAAGTAGGTAAGCGCTTTGAAGAGGATACAGGCATTAAAGTGACTGTGGCTCATCCAGATGGTTTAGAGTCTCGTTTCCCACAAGTGGCTGCAACGGGCGATGGTCCAGATATCATTTTTTGGGCTCATGATCGATTCGGTGGTTATGCTGAAGCGGGTCTACTTGCAGAGATCAAACCGTCTAAAGAGACCAAAGAAGGTATCGTTGACTTTGCATGGGATGCGGTAAGTTTTGACGGAAAAACCATTGGCTATCCTGTGGCCATTGAAGCTCTTGCTCTTATCTACAACAAAGATCTAGTGAAGACGCCACCGAAAACATGGGAAGAAGTGGAAGCACTGGATGCTAAGTTAGCCAAAGAAGGCAAAAAAGCCATCATGTGGAACTTAAAAGAACCGTACTTCACATGGCCATTAATGGCAGCAAACGGCGGCTACGCATTCAAGCACACTGATACCGGTTATGACGTGAAAGATGTGGGTATTGATAAGCCTGGCGTAAAAGATGCAATGAACTTTATTAAGTCTCTAGTGGATAAGAAAGTGATCTCTGCGGATATGGATTACTCCATTGCCGATTCGTCATTTGCCAAAGGAAATGTGGCCTTAACGATTAATGGACCATGGGCTTGGGGCGGTTACGACAACAAAGTGGATTATGGTGTAACGACCTTACCAACATTTGAAGGCCAGCCGTCTTCTCCATTTGTAGGGGTTCTGACCGCAGGTATCAGTTCTGCGTCACCTAATAAAGATCTCGCGGTTGAGTTCTTAGAGAATTACCTACTGACAAACGATGGTTTACGTGAAGTGAACAATGACAAACCATTGGGCGCAGTCGCACTGAAATCTTTCCAAAAAGAGTTGGCTTCTGATCCGCGTATTGCCGCGACAATGGCCAGTGCCGAAAACGGTGAAATCATGCCGAATATCCCACAGATGAACACGTACTGGGGTTCTGCTAAGAATGTGATTGTTAACGTTGTTGACGGTCGTCAAACCGTTGATGCCGCATTAGCGGATGCTAAGCAGCAAATGCTTAAGTAAGCCCTTTTTAAAGAGGGGGTAACCCCTCTTTATTTTTTGTCTATTTTCTTCGCTAGTAGGTTCTTATTATGCAGACAGTTCAATCTTCTGATTCTGTTGAGACGCCTTCCTCTACCACTAATACTAAAGCAGTATTGAAGTGGGGTACTCTTGGTTTGGTGGGCATTATCAACGGTTACGCGACCGTGGTGATGCATTTCCGTGGTGAGACGGCTTTTGCCCTTCTTACTCTGATTTTAACGGCATTAGCGCTGTATATTTTTGGTAGTAAAAAGACCTACGCTCACCGTTACATATATCCGGGTATTGCCGGGATGATCCTGTTTATCCTGTTTCCATTAGCCTATACGGTCAACTTAGCTTTCACCAATTACAGTGCCAAAAATCAATTATCTTTGGAACGAGCTCAATCGGTATTGGAAAATCGCACCTTTCAAAGTGGTGATAGTTACCCATTCCAACTGATCAAAACCAGCAATGGGCACATTCTTACCATCCAAGATGGTGATGTGACTTTAGCCACCCAAGAATTCAATTTAACCAATGATATTGTCGGTAACGATTTCAATTTGGTTGAAATAAGCGCTAACGCTATTTCTGGCGATAAAGCGTCCATTAAAAGCATCATTCAAGCTCGGCCAATATTAAGTAAAATTGATTTAATTAAACCCAGCGGCGAAGCGGTTCGTATGAGCGGTCTGCGTAAGTTTGCCGGTGTTGAATCTCTGTTTACCCTGCAAGACGATGGTAAAACCATGGTCAATAATGAGACGGGTGAAACCTTCATGCCAAATATGGATGTAGGTTACTATCAGCCCGTTGACAATAACGGCCAATTTGTCGGGAATACCGTTTCTCCTGGTTTTATTGTTGGCATCGGCACCGCAAACTTTGAACGCGTATGGAAAGATGATGGTATCAAAGAGCCGTTTATCTCCATCTTTATTTGGACCGTTGTATTTTCGGTATTAACGGTGGTGTTTACCTTGGTCATCGGCTTAGTGCTGGCCAGTGTGGTGCAGTGGGAAGAGTTGAAAGGGCGAGGCTTATACCGCGTGCTGTTGATACTGCCGTATGCAGTGCCGGCTTTTATCTCTATTTTGATTTTTAAAGGATTGTTTAACCAAAGCTTTGGTGAAATTAATTTAGTGTTAACGCAACTCTTTGGTATTTCCCCTAACTGGTTCTCGGATCCTGCATTAGCGAAGACCATGGTCATGATTGTGAATACATGGTTGGGTTTCCCATACATGATGATTTTGTGTATGGGGCTGTTAAAGGCCATACCGGATGATTTATATGAAGCGTCGGCTATTGATGGTGCAGGGCCATTTAAGAACTTCTTTCACATCACGGTGCCGTTAATGATCAAGCCAATGACTCCGTTATTAATTGCAAGTTTTGCCTTTAACTTTAATAACTTTGTCATGATCCAACTGTTAACCAACGGTGGACCAAATATGATTGGCACCTCCGAGCCTGCCGGGTATACAGATCTGTTAGTGAGTTATACCTATCGCATCGCATTTGAGGGAAGTGGCGGTCAAGACTTCGGTCTCGCTAGTGCTATCGCAACACTCATTTTCTTACTGGTGGGCGGTATGGCACTACTTAACCTTCGTTTCACTAAATTGTCTCAAGATTAAGGAGCAATATAATGGCTATGGTACAAGGTAAAAACCTTAAATACCGTGTGTGGGCAACACACATTGCTCTGTGGGTATTTTTATCGTTAATCATTTTCCCACTACTGATGATCATTGCAATTTCATTTCGTGAGGGTAACTTTGCGACGGGCAGCTTGATCCCTGACAATCCATCGCTTGAGCATTGGAAATTAGCATTGGGCTTTTCGGTAACGCATGCGGATGGTTCGGTCACGCCCCCTCCATTTCCTGTATTAACTTGGTTATGGAACTCAGTGAAAGTGGCTGGGATCTCTTCGATTCTCATTGTGGCGCTATCCACCACATCCGCGTATGCCTTTGCGCGTATGCGATTTAAGGGAAAGAGCACCATCTTAAAGGCGATGATGATTTTTCAAATGTTTCCTGCGGTACTGGCGCTGGTGGCCATTTACGCACTGTTTGATAAATTAGGGCAATATATTCCTTTCCTAGGGCTGAATACCCATGGGGGGTTGATCTTCTCGTATTTAGGAGGGATTGCGCTGCATGTGTGGACCATTAAAGGTTATTTTGAAACGATTGATAACTCCTTAGAAGAGGCCGCCGCCCTTGATGGCGCCACGCCTTGGCAAGCATTCCGCTTAGTGTTGTTGCCTCTGTCTGTGCCCATTTTAGCTGTGGTCTTTATCTTATCTTTCATCGGTGTTGTCGGTGAGGTGCCGGTAGCTTCGCTATTGCTATCGGATGTGGGTTCTTACACATTAGCGGTGGGAATGCAGCAATACCTCTACCCTCAGAACTATTTATGGGGTGATTTCGCCGCGGCGGCTGTGCTTTCTGCACTGCCGATAACCATAGTGTTTTTACTGGCGCAGCGTTGGCTAGTCGGTGGGTTAACCGCGGGTGGAGTGAAGGGCTAAGCGAGACTCTGTGATAGATAAAGGGCAACAAATAAAAGGGAAGCGGAAATGCTTCCCTTTTTTACGTTTGAGTACATACAGTACATGGTGGTTGACGACTGACGTAAGCACTCAGATCTTTTCTAAGCTCGATGGAGCATGACCTAAATGCTGCATCAGTACATAAATACTTTCTTGATGTAGGGCGACCTTTCTAAAAAGGTGAGCGAACACGGCACCGCCACCAAAACATTGATTAATATAGTGCTCAATTTGTTGTTCTGAATAGCCTTCCACATACATGCTTCTGACCCAGTGATACTCCACAGATTTTTGATTACGAATCACATCAATGCCTAGTTTAACCTGTTCCATTTTTCCTCTTAGAGTGTATTTACCCGCATAAAAATGTTGATAACTGGGGCTATGACGACTTTATCAATGGATTAAAACAGATAAAAATGAATAAATGATTACAGTCTCATTGCATTGCCATGACTCATAGGTAGTGAAAGTGTTTAAATTAAAAACAATAACTTAGGCTTTTGTGATGGGGCTCTGTTTTTGCCACTCATTATATGCAATCAAAGATTGATAAAAGTCAGTGATAATTAAGTGTATTGCTTGTTAGAATATGCTCCGAATAGCTCTGCTCATTGGTAGATAGCTGAGGTCGAGGTGAGTTAAGTGCAGTTTAACATTTTAAAAGTCATTACAATCTGCTTTAGCATCGCGGCAAGTGCGACGGCTAGTGCAGGAGTGAAGAATCACTTTATGGCAAATACCGGTTTTGCACCCTCACAATCAGTTGCTCTTGATAGTCAGTGCGGGCCTTCTCAATTTGATTTGCCGACATCTTTATTGGTTAAGCCGGGCGCATTAACCGATGTGGTAATGCAATCAAATGTGCAATTCCTGCGCGGTATAGAGGATCCGTATCTGTATGAATCTGGGTATACTTATGATCAGGTCAAAGGTAAGTTTTTCTTAGATACTCATTGGTTATGTGAAATTAAGCAGCAGGGTTCACATCCTGCATTGTGGATAGTACCGTCCATTGTGACCACCTCAGGCAGTGGAGTCTTTTACTATTTAGATGTGAATGAAAGAAAGGCTGACCACTACTCAATTGCTCAAGAGTTATTTTTGGGTGACCGCATTAAAATTGAATCCTTGGTTTATCATCATGGCGTGGTTGAGTTGAGCTTCAAACAGCACTCTTTGCATCAAGCTATGGCAGAACATCCGAATGAGTTGATTACTAAACGATTTGTAATCAAAGGCAACCAGCTGGTGGATTATTCTGAGTGAACTTTTTATCTATTTTGTTGTTTAACTGTTGAGAGTGTAACAGCATTCATAATGACGAAAGTATCCATTACATCGCTGTGGTTTGCAGTACTGCGGGTTTTTTAGTGAGCTTACTGATTGTAAATGAGTAGGCGCCCATTGTTTGTTTAAAAATTTTCTTAGTAGGAGGCTTATCTTCTGCTACTTGGTTTCATTGTTATTTTAGTAGGTATATCGGTGTTTAAGCTTAATCAACTGAGTCAACAGTCACGGTCAAAAATCAAGAAGGCCATGTTGATTTTGCCATTCATTATTATTGCTGTTTGTGTGATTTTGTCACATTCAAAAGATCAACGAAAATATGTGCCATTAAATATACAAAGCACCGCTGCGCCTAAGGCAGAGGTGAAGAGCACGCAGGGGAAGGCACACACCAAGACTCACCATGTTGCATCGGTACCTAGCTATAGTTACACCATAAAAAATGGTGATAATTTGAGTGTCATTTTCTCTAAGCTAGGTCTGTCGTATAAAAGTTTACTAAGTATTATGGAAGAAGATCTTAACCATCTTTCTTTAGATACGCTTCGCCCTGGTAATAAGTTACTGTTTTGGATCGATCAGTCATCGAGTACGCTGACAAAAATGCAACTGCAGTTTAATCCTGCGGATATTGTTCAGTTCACTCGAGTAAAAGGTGGCGCTTATTCCTATAAAGATATTTCCATCAAAGGCGACTGGAAAACCACCGCTTTGGTGGGGAGTGTACATGGCAGTTTCTCTCAATCAGCACATAAGTTGGGCTTGAGTATTACCGAAATTCGCACCATTACCGACTTAATGAAAGATAAATTAAATTTCACTCGTGATTTACGTGCAGGAGATAAATTCTCTATCGTACATAAAGTTCAGTCAGTGAGAGGCGTGAAAACGGGTTCCCGTGAGCTTGAAGCCGTTAAAATTGTCAATCGAGGTCGAGTGATCAGTGCCTTCTTACATACAGATGGTCAGTTTTATGATGAGAATGGCGACAGTTTACAACGTGCGTTTATGCGCTACCCATCGAAATACCATCGCATAACGTCTAAGTTCAACCCGTATCGCTTACACCCTGTTACTGGGCGTGTGTCACCACACAATGGTACCGATTTTGGTGCGCCATCAGGATCGGATGTATTAGCTACTGGCGATGGTAAGGTTATCTTAACCCGTGACCATCCTTATGCGGGTAAATACATCGTTCTTCAACATGGTTCTACCTATAAAACGCGTTATTTGCATTTAAGCCGAATTTTGGTGAAAAAAGGGCAGTTTGTAAAACGAGGTGATCGTATTGCGTTATCCGGTGCCACGGGTCGGGTTACCGGTCCTCACCTTCATTATGAATTTTTAGTGCGAAATCGCCCAGTGAATCCAATGACGGAAAAAATCCCAATGGCGGAGTCGGTAGCAAAAAGCGACATGAAGAAATTTGCAGCAAAACGCGACAATTTAATGCAGATGATGAAAGAAAAAGAAGTATTACTTGCGAGTCAACATCATTCACAGAATAATACGTCTCATCAATCTTTGTAATCTAGGTGTATATCAGTGAACCAGAATGAGTTTAATCAACTAGTTAAGTCAGTCAGCGAATGTGCTGCTCTCCCTGAGGCGCTTACTTTTCTACAAGAGTGCGAATATGAGGAAGTGGCAGAGGTGGCTTTGTCGTTAAAAGGGCAATTTGCCGTTGCTGAAGTTGAAGGTGAGCTACGTGTTTATCACGTCACCACACAACAAAAAGGCGATGATCTGGAAGAGTTTGTTGAACACATAATGAATACCGATGAACATGTCATTCGATTTGTGGCTTGGTTCTTTGACGCCTACTTTGATGTTAAGCAAAGCGAAACTTATAAATTGGCGGGTAAAACCTATAGACAGCCAAAGCGCAACTAGCGGTTTCGAGTTGTTCTGTTTTTATTAAAAGCCTCAATGTTTAATAGCATTGAGGCTTTTTTATACCCTATATGGTATTAATTGTATCGCTTGCTATCAATCACTACCTGTGCGTGTTGGGATGCCGACAACGTTATCAGGAATCACCGTGTGCTGATGTTCAGCTAGCCACTTCTGTAGTTGATCTGCGCCGCCAATATACTCTCCATCCATCCAAATTTGTGGCACGGTTACTGGGGTTTTTTGTCCAATATGGGCTTTGACTTCAGGGATCATGCGATAGAGCGCGGCACTGTCTTTAACCACGTCGTAATAGGTATAATTAATGCCTGATTCATCGAGTATTTTCTTTGCTTTAATGCAATAAGGGCAACTGGCTTTACCAAATACAATATTGCCTTTTAGCTGATCTCGTTGTGTCCATTGTGCAATCACCGATTGAATCAGTACCCCACGATTTAATGCTTCTCCTTGGCTTACTACTTTGCCTTCTACCACTAATATGGGCGCATGCCACGCACCTAGCTTTAATGGCTCCCACCAGTGAGATAACCAATCTTTTACTTCCAGCTCAATGTCGACATCTTTGAGTTCATTGTCAAAGGTATCTTGTAATATGTCTTTGGTTAGGGTGCATTCTCCGCAAGGGATATTGACTTTAAACGGCCCCCATTGGCCAGCCCAGCGGTATAGGGTAATTTTAATAGGGTTGCTCATGGTGCGTTTCCTTGTGGCAACGATAGGTTATTAGAGTAGAACAAGTAAAGTAGAAAAATCTTTCAAAAATAGACAACTAGGGGCGTTTAAAGGAAAAAAAGCCAAGTTAATGATAACTTGGCTCTGTTTATTCGCTCATTAGGCTTTTTTAAACCTCAACCGTAAGGGTTGAGGTAAGGTGTGATAGATTAAAAGTCGTAACGGATGCCCGCTTGAATTTGGTCATCGTCGCCTTCTACTTGCTCAAACTTGTAGCCAGCATAAGTGCGTAGGTTACCGTTGAATTTGTAAACAGCTTCGATAGCCGCATTATCAACAGTCGCATCGTCAAGGCCGTCAACATCTTGATAGTTATAAACGGCAACAAATGTCCACTTGTCTAGTTTGTATTGAGCTGAAACTTCGAAAGAGTTAACGTCTTGGTCAGCAACAGAACCCAAAGCGTATAGACCGCCTAGAGTTAGGTCTGCAACAGAGTATTGAGCCGCGAAGTTGATTTGGCTATCGTCATCATTGCCGTTTGTTTGTGCAACATAACCTAGACCAAGTTCAAGTCCAAAATCAAAAGCATATAGACCGGCCACACCATAGCTATCGCTGTCTTTTTCATCGTTTGCTAGGTAGTTAGCTTGAACTGCAAAGCCTGCAAACTCACCTGAGTAAAGGAAGTTATTAGCACGTTTGTCTTTGTTACCATTAACAATATCAGCCGCGTCAGCACCAAAGGTTGCCATGGTATCGGTAATGTCAGTCAGCATGACTTGCGCTGAGTCTTGTTTACCGTAAGAGAACTCACCAATGTTAGTGCCGATACCTGCAAATACGTAACGGTTAGTAATGTCAGCATCGGTATCAAACTGAGCTTCGTATTTACCAAAGCCATATAGATCAGTAGTAATCTGAGATTTACCTACAATGTTTAGACGAGCACGTGATTTATCTTCAAATGCGCTATCGCTGTCTGATTTATTATTATCAGAGATGTTAAAGCGCGCTTCTGCACGACCGCCGATTTTTAGCTCAGAAGCATCATCTTTATAAACAGTTGCTGCCGCTGCAGAGCCAGAAGCCATTAGAGCCAAAATTGCAGTAGTTAGTGCTGCCTTTTTCATGTTCAATTCCTATTGTGTATAAGTTGAGTGCATACTCAGTTGATGTAATTGGGCAAGAAGCCGTTTGATTTGTGGCTAATTTAGAGCTCAAATATGAATGTCTAATGACTCATAAATGAAAGAGCGGTGACGCTTTGATGACGAATAAGTGAATCGGTGAATAATTAACCTATTGATATCATGGGGATTTTAGATGTGAACTGGGCACTATAAAGCGATGGGGTAGGGTTTTAGCTGTGATTAACTAATTGAAAATAAAGATAAAAAACAAAAGAATGTGCTATGTCATCCTGTTGACGGTGAACTTAAATCACTTTGTTTATCTTCTGCTTTTTTTGAATCGCACCAATATTGCGATTCAGATCAAGTTATTACATTAACCGTGATCGTGGTCACTCTTTGTTGTGAGTGCCTTTTTAGTGGGCGAGGGAGGTAGGCTAAGTGGCTAATCGTTTTGCTGTCTTTATTCGGTGTTAAGAGCGCTTGTGCTACGCGGATAGAATTAGCGCTTGCATTTCAGTGGTCTACCCTTTAGGGTCACACCCGTAATATACTGCTGTATCCAATTCATATAAGGAATCTCCCTTGAGCGACAATAAATTTTCAACATTATCTTTATCTCAGCCTCTGCTCGATAATTTGGCGTCGATGGAGTATTCCGAGATGACACCAATTCAAGCGCAAAGCCTACCTTTAATGCTCAATGGTAAAGATGTGATTGGGCAGGGTAAAACAGGTTCAGGTAAAACCGCAGCTTTTGGTTTGAGCCTACTCACCAATTTGAATGTGAAACGATTTCGCGTGCAGTCTTTAGTCTTGTGTCCAACCCGTGAGTTGGCGGACCAAGTGGCGAAAGAAATTCGTAAGTTGGCGCGTACCATTCATAACATTAAAGTACTGACATTGTGTGGTGGTATTCCAATGGGGCCACAAATTGGATCTCTAGAGCATGGGGCGCACATTTTAGTGGGCACGCCTGGTCGTATTTTGGATCACTTAGAAAGAGGCCGTATTAATCTCGCTGAGTTAAATACTTTGGTGCTTGATGAAGCGGATCGCATGTTAGATATGGGGTTCCAAGATGCGTTAGATGCAATTATTGCCGAAGCACCAAAACAGCGTCAAACCTTGCTATTTAGTGCCACTTTCCCAGAAAAAATTCAACAAGTCGCTTCGCGCATCATGCAAGATCCACAATTGGTGAAAGTCGCATCGACACACGATAAAAGCAGCATCACTCAGCATTTCTATAAAGTAGACAATAACGACCATCGTCTGCAAGCATTACAGACATTGTTATTAGCGCATCAGCCAGAGTCGGCGGTAATATTCTGTAATACGAAACGTGCCGTACAGGAAGTGGCCGATGAACTGCATTATAAAGGTTTTAGTGTAATAGATTTACACGGGGATCTAGAGCAAAGAGAGCGCAATCAAACGTTGGTTCAGTTTTCTAATAAGAGTATCTCTATTCTTGTTGCGACGGATGTGGCCGCTCGAGGTCTGGATGTAGAAAATCTGGATGCGGTCATTAACTACGAGCTTTCCCGTGATCCTGAAGTGCATGTGCACCGTATTGGTCGTACTGGCCGAGCGGGCAGTAAAGGGGTTGCGTGCAGTTTGTATAATGAAAAAGAGTACCATCGTGTTGCACTGATTGATGAATATATGGACACGGAAATCGTACCTGAGTCTTTGCCTCAAGCGAATGACGCTAAAGCACTACAACCTGCGATGGTAACCATTGAAATCTCTGGTGGTAAGAAACAAAAAGTAAGAGCCGGTGATATCCTTGGTGCTTTAACCGGACAAAACGGCATTGATGGTAAGAAGGTGGGTAAGATCAATTTATTTGATATGCGTGCCTATGTCGCGGTGGATAAGTCAGTGGCTAAAGTTGCGCATAAGAAATTAGAAAATGGCAAGATGAAGGGACGTAAATTTAGAGCTCGTATCCTTTCGTAATGGTGGCTGAGGCCATGAATAAACTCAGTTGTTAATGCTTTTAATGCCCTTATATCTTTTAATATAAGGGCGTTTTTTTTTCGACTAATATAAAACTAATCACCCATGTGTTTTCAACACAAGCCTGTGCTTAAGATGATTAATTCATTTGCAATGAGTAGATAAAAATCCGCCTAAAATCACAAAAGAACAGATTCCCTTGGATTAATACTTTGCATAAATAGGCGTTTTACAAGAAATTAAATGCTGTAAAATACCCCCAAAGTAACTTTTATGCATAAAATGCCTGTTATTGATAAGGGCAGTTATGAGTTTGTTCATAATGTAATGTGTTATAACTAATTGTTGCATATGCATATGCATATGATAGGCTATATAAATCTGATAGATTAATCATTAGCACTGACGTACAGTCAATCTAGGGGACTGATAAATGGTACACCGCTGTAAAGTTTGTAAAGCACAACTGCCTTACCTGCGAGAACGAAGAAGCATGTTAGAAAAATTTATTCTACAAAGAAATAAGCGTAAGTACATTTGCTTAGACTGTGGAGAAGTCAACTTTCGTCACTAAGCGTCAGTTATAGATGGATGAGTAAAGGTTATGTCTCATCTTTTTAGCTAAACAAAAAACCGTGCTATATAGCGCGGTTTTTTATTTGTGTTGCTGTTATGTCCTAACGCAAATTACTTGGCAAAGTTCTGAGTCAAGAAATCGATACCACGAACGCCATTGGCTGTGATGACTTTAAAAGAGAGCCCCGTTGTGGTTGCCCAGTCCGCCATTTCATTTTGGCAATGCCCAGCATGTCCTGTAAAACTATTCGCACCTGCATTGTTATAATATGGGTTATTTGGGTTGGCATTTTTAGGTGCCATATAACCATAGATGGCTTTTAGTGCGCCAGTGAAAGGCGCGCCCCCTAATGGGGAAACGGAGAATGCATTTTGCGTTTGATGATGCTGCTCAAAGTGGCCTTGCTTGTTGTTTTGTTGTTGTAAGTTAGTGTTGTCCATCGCAAATTTATATTCTTGATCGCTCCAAGCCAGTGGGGAGGTTGCTGGTTGCATGCCAGGTAGAAAAGTTTCAATGCCTTCACAATAACGTTTTTCAGAGCGGGCACAGTTAACGGCAATCATGGTTTGTGCTTTTTGACTGTCGAGATCGGTGCCTTGAGGGATATTGATAATACGACACCACTTATCACTAGCTACAGCGCCTCCAGGGGTATTGCCAAATACCGTTCCAGCTAATAACTTTGAGCGGTCAAGTGTATTAAAGTCCACCATTTCAGCTGGGATGTGCTGATATTTAACGCGGTTGCCTGCTAGAGTGACAAAATCATTGCCCGCATGTTGAGCTCCTAGCTGCCATTGTGCAAGCCATGCGGAGCCAAACTGCTGTTTAATACCGTCGGCCATACTTGTCAGTAGAATTTGGTTCGCTTTTAGTGTCTGCTGATGGGTTAGGTCGGTAATGCTGCCAGAGTCGATAATGAATTGAGTGTTGATATGGGCATGTTTGAAATTATAAGAAAAAACGTGTGTGTTGCTTGTTCTACAACCGGAAGAGTATTGGTATTCGCTTAGGGTACCATCGATAGTCATACCTTGATTATCAAGCACAACGGTTATTGGCGATGAATCATAACAGTGCCAATTTTCTAGTTGCAGCGTCACAGATCCCGTTTCAGATGAGGTTATGGGATGGTTACCATCAAATGTTAGATTTTGTTGGATACCTGTGTTTGATTGCTTGGCAAAGACGCCCGGTTTGAGCCATTTAGCAATGCCTTCAGTGATACCAGCATTGATTTTTTGTGGGGTAATTTTGTCTTGTGCTGAGAAAAAGTATAGAGCGTTTAAAGCGGTGTAAAGGCTAGAATCGTTTTTAAACTCAAAGCTTTGCGATGTGGATTCTACAGCGTTGAGGTTTGCGGATGGAACATGTTCTGTCTGCCCTCCACAGGCACTCAACATAAATAGACTTGAGACAATAGCCGTTACTTTAAATAGATGCATACAAACCCCATTATTTTGATATTAGCCTGAAGGCTAAAGTAATAGGATGAATTATAAAGAAAAAGTACTTAAGAACGGCAGATGAAGCAATGTTCTCATATTTGCGCAATATCACAGAAATTGGCCTATGGACGTGAGCGCAATGTCTGGAGAGTCATGCTTTTGACTGTCGCCTATGTAAATAGGTAGGGAAACAGCGTGTTTTTTTGTTGTTGGGTGAGGCTTTCTACACGCTCAATATTATTATCAGGAATGGCTTCAGGGTTAGGGTAGTGCTTTAGTTCCTTTTCCATCGACGCTTCACGTATTAAATGAATGGTAGGGTAAGGAGAACGGTTGGTGAGGTTTTCTGCATCTTCAGGCTCGGTGCCACCAAAGCAGTAGTCTGGATGAAAACTGGCAATTTGGTAAATGCCTTCGTAGTCTTGTTGTTTAAGTAGTGCATCTACCCAGTCTAGAAAGAAATTGTAATCCATAAAGTCAGCAAGCAAATGACTGGCCACCACCAAAGTGGTTTCCAACTCCTCGGCAGTGTGACTGTCTAATTGCTTGAGTTCTAATAAAATAAATTCGAGTAGCGCTTCTTCAGAGTTGGCGTCAGATACCGCAATTTTTATCTGCTTTTTCTTGTTGGGCTTGTGTGCAAAAGGACACAGGTTCAGTCCTATCACAACCTCTTCGAGCCACTGCTGGGTGTGCGTTTCTACACTTTTTAGGTCAGTTTTCATATTATTTGGTGTTGAACCCTTGTTGTTGTAGAAAGTCATGCATAAATGGACGTGCTTCTTTACTTAATATTTGCGTAATTTGTTCAGACCAAGATGCGGCTTTTTTGTTGTCAGTGCGTGTGGCGTAATATTGTTGAATGTGCGCGTCATACAGCGCCAGTGCATTTTTATCTATAGCTTGATAGGTTTCTTGATGCAGCACAATTGATTGCGGTAAACGAGGTTTGATTTCAGGTTGTTGGTTGGGGTAACCCAAGCACAAGCCAAACAAAGGAAGAACATGTTTGGGTAGGGCTAAAAGATCCGTGACTTGTTGCGGATTATTTCTCAGGCCGCCAATGTACACGCCCCCTAAACCTAATGATTCAGCTGCTGTTAGGCAGTTTTGCGCCACCATAGCCGCATCGATGGAACCTATCAGCGTTTGCTCTGAAAAACCAAGTTGCGCTTGTGGGTGAATACGTTGATGACGATGAAAGTCTGCGCAAAAGACCAAAAACTCGGCGCAATCCTCAACATAAGGTTGTCCACCGGCGTATTGCGCTAACTTAGTTCGACTATCTTTCAGAGTAATACGAATAACGGAAACACACTGTATAAAGCTAGAGCTTGAGGCAGCAAAGCCACATTCTAAAAGGGTATCGAGTAACTTAGGCTCAATAGCTTGCTCGGTAAAAGAGCGAATTGAACGGTGTGAGAGAAGAGTATTTATAGTGCTATTCATCGATCTTTCCATGCAAAATGATTGAGGTCCAGAGTAACAATAATGTGCAACAGAGCAAAGTAACTTTATGCCTATGAATAGTCAGTGCCGTCAGTGAGGAAAAGAACACCAAGATACGAGGAGATGGTGGCTATGCACTTTCTACATTCAATAATGGCCGATTATGGAAACACTGTTACGCTCACTTGTTTAATCATGTGTTGTAACTGGGCGGGGCGGGTTGGAGTACCCACACCCACTTGAGTCACCGCTAATGCCGACAGAGCGGTTGCAAGTTGCAGGGTGCGTTGTTGACTCATGTTTTGCATATGTCCCCAACACAGGCCGGCCACTAATGTATCTCCCGCGCCTACAGTGCTAATGATAGGAACTTTAGGCGGTTGCGCGATGAGACATTGCTGATTATTTTGCCAAATGACGCCGTGTTCACCCATAGAGACCACCACATTGTCTACTCCCATCGCCATGACTTGCTGAGCCACCTGTTGGCAATGCAGTGGCGTGGTTAAGGGGTGACCTATGTAGTTGGACAGTTCATCATCATTGGGTTTAATCATCCACGGCTTGGCTTGGATGCCAGCCAATAGAGCTGCGTTGCTACTATCAAATATGACTTTCTTGTTTTGTTGTTGCAGCGCTGTTATCCATGAGGCGCAACGCTGTGCGGATACTCCCGGTGGTAAGCTACCGGCGATAACAAAGTAGTCATGGTGTTGGGCTAATTCAAATAAGGTGATTTCTAAGCGCTGAATATCGTCTTCAGTGACACTGATGCCGGGAAAGTTAATATCACTGACTGTGCCATTATCTTCTATGAGTTTTACGTTGGTTCGATTGTTGCCGTGCACGCGAATGAATTTATCTTGCCCTTGGATATTTTGAAACAGTTGTTCAAATAGTTGCGCGTTGTTCTGTCCTAAAAAACCGGTGACGGTGACATCGGCTCCCAGTTCACTGAGCACTTGTGCAACATTGATCCCTTTACCTGCGGCATGCAAGGTGGCGGAATCGACGGCGTTGACCGTACCCAGAGTCACATGAGTGAGACTGCCACTAAGATCTAGGGCAGGGTTGAGGGTGACGGTGACAACCTTGTTGGTATGCATGAGCGTTATCTTTTTGTCGGTAGTGAAATGGGTTATGCGCGGTTATCAATGAGAAAGGCTTTATTGCGCAAGGTATTTAAAATGAGCTGTTTAAACCATTGATGTGCGGCACTGTTTAAGGTGCGCTTGTGTTCAATAAGATACACGTTAATGTCCATTATCGCTTGCCCTTTTAATTCAAATACTGGGGTTAAGCATGCTTTGAATTCGTTTAAGTTACGCAATGTATGGGTTGAAATTAGCAGTTTGTCGGTTCCTTGCATCGCGTCAACCAAGGTATTGAGTTGACCACTTTTAAAGACCACATTACGTTTTAACCCTTTTTGCTCTAAGTAGAAATCAACGGGGTTATGTGTTCCAAAGATGGAACGAATATCCAAGTTAAGATCAACAAATGGGTAGTTAAGGCAGTCATTAAGTGTGACGTTTTGCTGTTGAGTGAGGGGGTGAGTGAGGGGAGCATAAAATACCGCGTGAGTATGACCAATCTCTTCACAGGGAAATTCGTCACTTTGGCTAGGTTTTTCTATATGTATGGAGAAATCGACGGATCTATCTTTAAGTAAAGCGGTAGGGTCTAGAGCTGCTGGGTATTCCACCAGACTGGCATTGGGGGCTTCTTGCATCAATTGTTTTATCAGCGGCACTGATAATTGTCGACTCATGAGAGGAGGCAAGGAAATTTTAAAGGTTTGGTCGCAGCTTTGCGGTGAAAATTGAGTACTATCAATTAACTTACTGACACAGAGCAGTATTTCGCTTAATGGCTCTTGCAAGCTCAGAGCTTTAGCTGTGGGCTGTAAACCGGATGATTCACGATAAAATAGGGGGTCATTAAACACGTCGCGGAGTCTTTTTAATGTTCGGCTCATTGCTGGTTGTGATAAGAATAAAACTTCGGAAGATCGTGAAACGTTCTTTTCTTTTAGCAACACACTTAATGACACGAGAAGGTTTAAATCGAGCCGTGATAATTGTTGTTCGAGAGTTTTCATGCTATCCACTTTAGTTATATTCGGGGCTTATAGAAAAATTCCTATTTATGAATATTACTATAGGTAGGGAGAGTAAAATTTCAACATCTTGAGGTGTTTGTCTTGATCAGACAGATGCAATATCCATTAAGTAACGCTGATTTCAGATAGGACTCAGGTGGCGGTGGCTTGATTAACCGATTGTTCGATGAGGGTGATAAATTGCTGATAGCGACTTGGCAGCGGGCGATCTTTTTTGTAGATCAGATATAAGCTGTCTTCGACTTTGTTCATGGGAGTATGCACATACAATTGTGTATAAAAAGGCGATGAGCGCACGGCACTAAGGGGCAGTACCGTAAAGCCAATACCGTGCACCACAGGATACAGAATTTGGCTGATTTGATTAATATAGGTGTTGTGGCGTAACGTCTTTAGGGAGACGTCATTGAGTTCTTGATTGTCACACTCTTGTAGATATTTACCTAGGTAGGTAGTGGCATCTGGGTGATCAACCAGTCCCAGTTGTTGTAAGGTTTCGCTTGTCACTGGATGGTGATGACTTTTAGGCAGCACCAAACATAGCTCTTCTACCCCAAGGTGTTTAACGGTAAATTCTCCTTGATCTGGTGTTTGAGTGACCAAGCCAAATAACGAGTGATCTTGTCGCACTCTGTCAAAGATGCGTTGATTTGGTGCCGCTTCAAAGCGCACTTCTAACTGGGGATGCTGGCTCTGTAAGGCGATGAATTTTGGGTACAGCCATTGGGCTAAAGCGCCGGAGCAGGCCAGTGTGATACTGCCACTATAGGGGTCGTCGGTTTGTAATGTGTCTAACAGTGCTTGTTGCTGTTCAATGAGTTGGCAGGCATAGCGATAGACGGTGTGCCCTTGCTCGGTGAGTTCAAAGCGCTTGCCTTTTTTAATCAGTAAAGGGGCATGACAGGCCTGTTCGAGTTTTTGAATATGTTGAGTGACCCCAGGTTGAGTCATAAACAGCGTTTCTGCTGTACGAGTGAAATGATTTACTTCCACTAAGGTTTTAAACGTTTTTAGCCAAAGGGGATTCAACATATTAAATAAAATTTATTTATGAATATATCTATAAATCATAATTTTTTGTGCAGGAAATTCAAGTACCACTTACAATTAAAATGAGTCATAACAAAAGGAAGTGCTGTGGGTATAGTGGATGTTACGCTGCTTTTTTTGGCAGGCATTGTCGGTGGGGTGATGAACTCTATTGCCGGAGGAGGCAGCTTTGTTACGTTTCCGGCGTTGATGCTGTCGGGAGTGCCGCCAGTGATGGCGAATGCCAGTAATACGTTGGCTTCGGTAGCCGGTTATCTTAGTGGTGCTTATGCTTTTAAAGAGGATATTTTAAAGGATAAGGGGAATGTATTTAAGGTATTAGTATGCAGTGTATTGGGGGGAGGTATTGGCGCTTGGTGTTTGATTCACGTTGAAGAAAATACCTTTTTAAAAGTGGTTCCATGGTTACTGCTTTTTGCTTGCGTACTGTTTTTAGTGGGGGCTCGTTTAAATAGATTTTTGCAAAAAGTCGCCACAAAGTATCAACATGCCTCAAAATTTGGCGCGTTTTTTATAGGGCTAGGTGTGCTGGTTATTTCCATCTATGGCGGTTTTTTTAATGCGGGTTTAGGCATTATTTCATTGAGTTTGTTAGTGATTGCCGGTTACCGCGATATTAATACCATGAATGGCGTGAAATTGTTAATTTCTTGTGGCGTATCGCTCACGGCGGTGGTGATTTTTGTTGTGCAAGGTGTGATTGCTTGGCCGGCCACTTTGGTGGTATTGCTGGGGACTTTGCTGGGCGGGTATTATGCCGCTAGAAT
Source organism: Vibrio rarus (assembly GCF_024347075.1). NCBI lineage: Bacteria > Pseudomonadati > Pseudomonadota > Gammaproteobacteria > Vibrionales > Vibrionaceae > Vibrio > Vibrio rarus. The sequence goes on along the minus strand of NZ_AP024901.1, from coordinate 455,781 downwards.
TTCACGTCGACTACCACAAGTATGGGTGAATCGAACAGTGATAACGATCAGTGTGTCAGTAACCGGTTACTTTTTCTACACTAGCTATTTTGCATAAGTTTTGGGATGAGGATGCCATTAGAGTTCTTCTGCTAGTGAACTCTAATGACATGAATTTTGCTTGTTAGCTCTTAGTGCCGATTAGGCTTCTGCTGTGCACAACATGCTGTTATCTGTGCCACAATCATTAGGCACATAGGCATCGGCTTTTGGATCATTTTCCCATATTTCACCATCGATAAGATAACGGAATTGGAACTGCTCATTTTTTGGAAAGCGCGTTTTAAAGTTGAACGCCTTTTTTGCTTTACTGTACTTCATCATCACGGGTTGCCAATCGGTAAAATCCCCGGCTATTGCAATAGATTGCTCTGTGGCTTTTGGCCATTCAAAGGTCACTTCAACTTCATCTTTGGTTTTGAAAAATCGTTTTTTCAGCATGGTTTAATTCCTTGTGTAAGTAACTCGATGCATATGTGATTTTCAAGGATCAAAATATGAACTTCAAGTATTTTTGTATTTTTGTAACTTAATTTTATATTTTTATAAAATGTTTGTGATTTTCAACAAAGCTATGGGTCACAGTCAATGGCTGATCAGTACATACTGAGCATTAATCATACTCATTAATGCATTGGTAGGTAGCACGCCATATGAGATCACGAGAATGTTGTATTGTATTTAACAGTTCTTTCCCCGTGATCTGAGGAATGGCCAGTAATACTCTTAAGTCCATCTCACAGTCACTGGCCTGATAGGCACGAACATGGGTAAATGTGGTTTGTTTATGTTCTCGAAGCATAGCGCTAGTGATACAGATGCCAAATGAGTCTTTATTCATGCCTAATCCCTCCTTATATGAGCCTCGACGTATAATAGCAAGTACCACTTTATGGGTATAGCATTTGTTGGCTAATTATTGAGCTTGATCAAATCCTATTATCGGCATATTTCACTCAAGCAAAGATCGTAATTTACGACTTTGTAGTCGTTAATATTGACATGTTATCTGACAAAGCATTTTGCTCTGTCTAGATTCGTTCTGATATTCTGAAAAATCAGTGAAGCTTATTTATTAAGGATAAAATAAACGATTACATTTTGTTGAATCCTTCTTAATGACGCATTGCATAATAATCGCCATTTGTAGCGGTAATATTTTGCCTGTGGCCATCTTCTTACCATGAAACGCATGAAACTATCTAATAATCAATGAGTTAAATTGATCTAGCGGTGTCATACCTGTTGTTGGATAAATGACCGATAATCAATGCCTGTAAAGTCAATTACATAGAGATAATTTTGTTGTATAGATGTTAATTAAAAGGTTTTAAATTCAGTCTAAATTGTTATTATGTTAAGTGTGAAGGTTAAAGTAACAACGTAGTTGTATTGTGGAAGTACTGTCTTGCTCAAGGAGTATCAAGACAGAAGACAAGGATGTAGGTTATGAAAGAGCAAATACTGATCACGGATGTTTCTGTTGTAGAAGCGCAAGGCAAGGCAATTGTTATCAATGCGTCCATCCCCGCCAAACCGATTCAAAAGGGTGACACTCTGCAAAAAGGGGACGTGTTGCTCATTGGTGATGATTCTAAAATCATGGTGCAATATGGCACAAAAGCCGAAATTTTTGACCAAGCGTGTGCGGTGTGTGTGGCCAGCGTACCTGCAGATGAAGCAACCGACGTTGCTTGGACACAAATAGACGCCTCCCTGCAGTTTCAGCAATTTCCTTCTCAGTTTTCTCAGCAAGATATTACCTTTTTACAAGACGCTATCGCCCGAGGTGATGATCCTTCCGCAGTACTCGATGCCATGGTGGCAGGCCATCATGTGGATGCACAAACCTCCGCCAATGCTGGCTTTGTTTCTGTCGATATGACGCATGTGGAAACCCACCCGCAAACCTACTTTGAAACCGATGCGCGGGTGATGAACGCCCCTGATATTGACGATGATGGCCTTACTATTAACTTTGCTGAAGGTGGGGGGGAGATAGCCTTAAGCCTAACCGAAGGCTCCCTTAGTTCACTGGCAAATTCACGTGACAGTGACCCCTCACAGGGTTATCCACAAACCACCAAGGGCAGTGTATTTATAGAGCAAGCTACGTTTGCTTTAGATCCGCAGACCTTTATTGTTTCCCCTATAGATGTGGACTCGGTGCTTGCCGAGTTAAACGCTAAGATTACCAGTGGCGGTGAAGCGGTGCTGTTTGTGTATGACGAGGCACAAAACAGCTTAGTGGGGACGCTCAATGGGGAGGAAGTACTCTCAATTACTATTGAGCAAACTGTCCTTGATCGTGGTATAGAACTGACGGTCACCACTTTAGTCTCCCAGCCGATTGATCACATAGATGCTGGGGGCCAATACGTTGTTATTAACAATGACCAATTAACCATTAATTTTGCCATAACAGGTCAGGATATTAGTGGTTTTGAGCTGATCAATCCGGTGCAATTTAGTGTGGTTGTCACCGATGGCGATAATAGTGTTGTGGACGCGGTGGTTAGCGATGAAGTGGAAGCAAACGGGGCGAGTACGAATGTATTAAGTGGTGAGTTATATCAACTGGGCAGTGACAAGCTCGAGACGGTGGTATTTGACCAAGAATCATTGGCACTGTTTGAGGGCTTATTGTCCAATAACTCGGCTACTACAGCCATCCTCAGTGATGATGGCACAGTACTGACGATTGTGCTAACCGCTGAGTTAACGAGCAAAGTATTTGAAATTACCTTAGACCGTGATGGTGGCTATACATTAGAAGCATTTCAAGCCATAGAACAAAACTCCCTTGATACTTTAAGTGTTGCGCTGCCAGTTACCGTCACCGATAAAGACGGTGATATGACACAGGGATTTTTAACCTTAGGTCTAACCGATGGTGATGACCTAAGCATCAATAGCGTTATTGCGCCAAGAATCTCAGAAGATGATATTGGCCTAACGTCTCCTTCTGCAACAGGAGACATTGGTCTTGTCCAAGGAAGCGATAATGTGGAATCAATTATTATCGCCCCTTCGGTATTGCAAGACAGTGCGTGGAATCTATTAACCTCAAATGGGGAAGCGACCGCTCTTAGGCTGGAAGATTCTACGGTTCAACAAAACGGGGTTGGGGATCGCGTTCAAGATACCTTAGTGGTGTATTTGCAAAGTGATCCTAGCACCATTGTGATGCAGGTGGTGGTCAATGTTGATGGCACCTATCAAGTTTTTCTCAATCAAGCCTTAGATCAAGATAGTGCTAATCTCACTTCATTACAGTTACCCATTGTTGCGGTGGATACCGATGGGGATTTCAAGCAAGAAACGATTAGCATTGACATTGAAGATGGTCGCGATCCAACCGGGCAAGATAGTCTACTCGATTATACGGAAATTGTGGGTGAATACAGTACGTCTCGTGAGATCGTTTTTACTCAAGGCAGTGACAAAATAGCTGATGTTTCTTTTGCCGCTAGTGTGGAGTCCGATCCCACTTGGCAGAGTATTGTTAGCAATGGTGAGCAAACTAGCGTTACTGTGATTGACGGGAAAACCATTCAAGTCAACACCTTAGACGGTGATCCGGTACTGCTAGTGACCATTGATAATGATGGTCAGTACACTCTTACTCAGTATCGCGCCATTGAACAAGACAGTGATGTGGTTAATTTAATTATTCCAACCACGGCCACCGATACTGACGGTGATTTCGTGACGCACAATATCACTATCACAGTGCGAGATAACGTCAGTCCATCAGTGGCCCCTAGTGAGGTGAGTTATCAAGAAAGTGGTGAGGCAGGACAAAGCCATACCGGGCAAATGGATTTTACTGTTTTAAGTGATGCCATTGAAAGCGTGCAATTTCTCCCTTCCAGCATCGTTGCGCCTATTTGGGCCGATTTACAATCTAATGGTGAGGACACTACGGTTAGCTTGTCCAGTGATGGCACCGTCTTGACCGTATCCACGGCCACGCAAGATGTGCTTGTCGTGACCATTAATCGCGATGGCAGTTATAGCATTATGCAAAACGCTGCATTAGAGCACCCTGGCATGGGAGACAGTTCCGATAATCTCTTAGTATTACCCATTAGTGTTCTCGCCACCGATTTTGATGGGGACACGGCCTCAAATAGTCTCACTATTAATATTAGCGATGGTCTAGATCCCGCAGCCTCTGACAGTAGCATTCAATATATTGAGTTTGGCGATACCGTACGCACGGTTTCAGCGCAAGTGGTGATTACTAAAGGGGCAGACGCTATTGCCTCTGTTGTTATCGATCCACAATTGGTCAATGACCCTGTGTGGCAAGGTATCACTAGCGGCAGTATGGCCACCGAAGTCAAAGTGGAAGGGAATACGCTGACGGTGTATTACCTTGATGCCGACAATGGCAATGCTCAAGTTGATGTACTGACGGTGAGCATAGATATCGATGGCAATTACACTGTGACTCAGTCTAAACCCATTGACCAAGACCCAAGTACAGATCAAATTTTACTAGAGATCCCAATATTGGTGACGGATGCGGACACCGATGTTGCCACGGCCACTATCGGTGTCACCATTATTGATGGCGCTCCACCTATGGTCAGCGATCAAACCGTGACTTTTACTGAAAAAGCCACTCAGCAGAGCTTCTATGACCAATTTTTGATTGTGGTGCAAGATGATCCTATTGCTGAAGTGGTGTTCAATGCAGAGGCGCTTAATAACGATGCGGTGTGGAGTGGCTTAGTCAGCAATGATCAACCCTTGAGTTACTCTCTGAGTGATGACGGCACCTTACTGACCTTGTATGTCACAGGAGATAGCAGCAATAAAGTGCTAGAAGTTGAGCTGGAAGATTTGCAGGGCAACTTTAGAGTCACCCAATTCCAAGCATTGGATCACAGTGTATTAGAAACATTATTGTTGAATTTACGCGTGGATGTGTTTGATACCGATGCCATGAACAGCGAACCGCAAATTGCCAATATTACCATTCAAATCACTGACGGTGATGATGCGAGCATAGTGCCAAGTACCGCGCCAATCATCAGCGAAACTGGGCAAGAAGTGGCTGTGAGCGGAACCATTAATGTCCAGCCTGGCAGTGATGATGTGTTTAGTGTGGTGTTTGATAAAGCCAGTGTTGAAAGTGATAGTGATTGGACGGGGTTATTGAGTAATAACCAAGCCCTGCAGGTGGTGGTGACTGATAACGGCCTAGTGGTGAGCGTGGTAGGAAACGCATCGGATGTGGTCCTAGAGGCGACGATTAACCCAGACGGCAGTTACACTGTCACGCAGTATCAAGGGTTAGAGCATAACGGCAGTGATTCTATCATCTTAACCTTGCCCGTAATTGTGACCGATACGGATGCAGACTCAGTCACAAGCAATATCACCATACAGATTAACGATGGCATCGACCCTGTTGTGGTCGATAGCAGTGTGGCGCTGTTTGATAACGATACCGCAAACCCGGTGACAGCAAAAGGGGATGTGGGATTAGTGGTCGGTAGTGATGCGATTGAATCGCTGGACGTGATGTTAACATCGGCCGAGTTGCTTGCGTGGCAAGGGATCACCAGCAATGGTATGGCGACAACACTCACCACCTCTCAAGGCCGTTTACTCGTCGCTTTAGAGGACGGCACCCAAGTATTAAAATTTGAGATTGGTTTAGATGGAGAGTATTCCATTACCCAATACCTGCCGATTGATCAGCCTACAGACAGCAACCAAAATAGGCTCTCTGTTACCGTGACGGCCACCGATACAGACCAAGACGTCGCAACGTCAGTGATTGATGTCGTGATTAATGACGGTTTAAATCCAAGCTCTGCCAATGAGGTGAGCACCGCCCTTGATGAAAATGAGATCAGCAACCCAGCACAAGGGCCAGAAACCGGCAATATTGGACTCACCGAAGGTATCGATGCCTTTGCCAGTGTGGTGTTTAATGGCGCGGTGGAAACCGACGATGCATGGCTTGCCTTACAAAGTGATAATCAACAAACCGAAGTTAAGATCAGTGAGGATGGCACAAGGGTCATCGTGCATTTGCAAGGGGATGAAAGCGCTATTGTGCTTACTGCCACCATTAACTTTGATGGTTCATACACCATTGAGCAGTTCTTGCCATTAGAGCAAGATGTTGATAGCAATCTCAATGAGTTAACCTTACGAGTGGATGCGACAGATACCGATGGTGATATCACCTCAACCACCATTGTAATCCCGATAACAGACGGTAAAGATCTGCAGATCTCAGATGCCACTTCCACCCTTGATGAAGACCAAATTGGTGATGTTAACTTCCAACCCCAACAAGGCAGTGTAAACCTAGTCGCAGGTACGGATTTAGTGGAAGCCATTGCCATCGATAACACGGTATTAAATGACCTAGACTGGACCTCTTTGACCAGTAATGGAGAAGGGGTGACCCTTACGCTCTCTTCCACCCAGCAAGTGGGCAATGGAAATAGCGTGAACGACACCTTGTTGGTCAGTCGCACCGATAATGACACTCCGGTGTTAAAAATTATCATCAATCTCGATGGCACATACACCATTGAACAACTGCAACCTTTAGATCAGTTAAATGGCGATGCATTAGATCTTACTCTGCCTATCTCTGCGAACGATGCCGATGGTGATGTGGCCACCGCCAATATTACGATCACCATCAACGACGGCGCAGACCCAGTAGGCGCTGACAGCACCATTAATTTGCAAGAGACAACCGGTGTGGTGACGGGCAGTGAGCAAATCATGTTCAGCGCAGGAAGTGAAGATATTGCCGATATCTCCTTTGCCGCCGATGTGCTTATGGACGCCAATTGGAACGCATTGCAAAGCAATGGTGAAGGGGTGACCGTTGCATTAACGGACAGCAAAACCTTAGTGGTGACCTCGCTATCGGGTAAAGAAGTATTACGAGTGACTATCGATAATGATGGTCGTTATATGGTTACGCAGTCACAACCCATTGAGCAAGATCCAACAACGGATCTAACGAAACTGCTGTTGCCGGTGATTGCCAGTGATTCTGAAGGGGACAGTGCCACTGCTAATATCAATATCAATATCAGCGATAATGTGCCCCCCATTGGCCTAACCAGTACCACATCTTACACAGAAACGGGTGAGGTAGGGCAAACTCACACGGGAAGCATTGTTTTTACTCCCGGCAGTGATAGCGTGGAAACTATGGTGATCGATTCTGCTGTTGAATCGGACCCGATATGGAATGCACTGACCAGTAATGGACAAGCCACCAATCTCTCCCTTGATAGCACAGGTAAGATATTAACCTTATCCAGTGTGACTGGGGACAAGGTACTGGTATTAACTCTGGCCGATGATGGCAGCTATACCTTAGTGCAAAACGGGGCATTGGATCAGCGCGCGCTGGACGATATTAGCGATCTCCTCGTTCCTGTTATTGGCACGGATTACGATCAAGATTCGGCTACGGCCAACATTAGTATCAAGATAAGCGATGGTAAGAATGCTACGGTCGAGGCCAGTTCACTGAGTTTAGATGAAGATGATGTCGCCGATAACAGCGCCACCGATACGGGCAGCATTAATCTGCAAAAAGGGAGCGATGCCATTGCGTCGGTTGAGTTGACCCTTTCTGATGAGCAACAAGCTCAATGGCAGTCATTGACCAGTAACGGGCAACAGACTCAGCTGATCATTACCCCAACAGGGGTCACGGTACAGTTAGCCGATGGTACACCTGTACTGGCATTAACCATTGATATAACAGGAACCTATACATTAACCCAGCTTGGTGCTCTTGACCAAGTGGATGATGTGAATACTTTGCAGGTTGGCGTAACGGTCACTGACAGCGATGCAGACCCAGTGTCAACGGTGATAGATATTACCATTAATGACGGTGATGAGTTTGCAATCTCGCCAGATGATGCGCAATGGAATGAGGATAGCCTAGGCGATGGTTCCGTATTGCCTGTCACGGGTGCGATTAACTATCAAGGAAGTGATGCCATTGCTAATGTGGCCCTTGAACTGACCCCACAGCAACTTGCCCCTTGGAATGCCATTACCAGCAATGGCGAGGCAACGTCATTAACGATTACCGATAGTTCGATTACGGTAACGACCAGTGGTGGCGAGGTGGTGCTTGAGTTAGTGGTGAGTACCGACGGCACTTACACCATTAATCAGTTCGCCGCCATAGATCAAGATAATAACGATCTCATTAACCCAGACCAAACGGTATTAGGCGTGGGCATCATAGTGACGGATACGGATGGTGATATTAATACATCGCCTGTTTCCTTTACCATTAGCGATGGCACGGATCCTGTTATCCTCAATGATACGGCTGATCTGTTTGAAAACGACATTGGTGATGTCACCAAACAGCCCTTTGCGGGTGATTTAGCCTTAGATTCTGGTATTGATTTAGTCACAAGCATTGCGATTGATGCTGGCGTCGTCGCCGTAGATAGCCCTTGGCAGTCGCTAACCAGTAATGGGTTAGAGACAAGCGTTGCCTTGTCATCCACCACGCAAACGGGGGTTAATGATACCCTGACTGTATCCCTGCTTGATGGCACAGTAGTGATGACGGTGACGGTTAATTTAGATGGCACTTACCGTATCGATTTACGTGAACCTTTAGATCAAGATGAGACGAATCTAACGCAATTGACCATTCCAGTACAGGCGACCGATAGTGACTTAGATGTGAGCGATGCCGTTATCACGGTTAAAGTGAGCGATGGGGATGATCCAAGTGGCACAGAGAGTGAGGTGGTGCTCGATGAGATAGTCGGTGAGCAGTCAATCAATGGCACTATTGATTTCGTTGCAGGCAGTGACCAGATACAAAGCTTGAGCTTTGATCCCGCCAAAGTGCCCGATGGGACATGGGATGCTTTAACCAGTGAAGGAAGCCCAACCTCAGTGGCTTTATCTAATGGTAATAAAACCATTACCGTCACGAACGCGATGAATGAAAAAGTTCTAGAAGTGACCATTGGCGATGATGGTCGTTATGTGGTGACTCAGTTCAAACCTATTGAGCAAGATGAACTCACAAACCTAACGGATCTGGTTTTACCTGTGCTTGCCAAAGACTCTGATGGGGATTTTGGTAGCGCGAATATAAACATTAAGATTAATGATGCCGGTGATCCGCTAGGCACGGATGTTAATGTGAATTTTAAAGAACAGGGCTTGCCTCTTGAAATCACAGATCAAAGCATTGCATTTAGCCCCGCCAGTGACGCAATTGAAAGCTACACCTTTGATGCCACGTCAATTACCAGCGATGCATGGACAAACTTAACCAGTAACGGTGAATCGACCTCAGTCAGCATTGTGGGTAACACATTGTCGGTGACGCTAGACAGTGATCCTGATGCGGTGGTTTTAGCGCTGATCTTAGCCAGTGACGGCACCTTTAGTGTTAAGCAATCTCTGCCTTTGGATCAGGATGTGCTTAGCAATGTTAATGATTTAACCGCCACGGTTATCGCCACCGATTTTGACGGTGATAGCTCCAGTGCCGACATCATTTTGAAAATAACCGACGGTGCCGATCCTCAAATTTTAGACTCTACCATTAACTTTGTTGAGGTCACGGACGGCACCACCTTCACCGGTATTATGACGGTCAACAAAGGCATTGATGACATTAAGAGCGTGGAATTTGCTCCACTGGCGGTAGATTCACCTTGGCATTCCATTACCAGTGATGGTCAGCAAACGGATCTATTGATCACGGACAATGAAATCACTGTGTATAAATCAGGAGATACCACACAAGTGGTATTAGTGGTGAGCATTGATAGTGAAGGCCGTTATGTCATCACCGAAAGTGATGCCGTTGACCAACCTGTGGGTGGACCCCTTGAGCTAGAACTTGAAGTGGTGATTACCGATACCGACCTTGATGTGGATTCCGGCACACTGAAGCTGAATATTTTTGATGGTGCCGATCCTGTGGTGCTGGACGGCGCTATCGACATTGTAGAAATTTTCGGTGAACAAAGCTTCTATGAAAGCTTTGAGATTATTGAAGGTACCGATGAAATTGTCTCTATTACCTTTGATGATGCCATTGAATCGGCTGCAGCATGGACCGGTTTAGTCAGTAATGATCTTGAAACCAATGTCGTGTTATCGACAAGTGCCGATAATGGTTTACCCGGCCTGACGCTATTGACCGTGTATATTGGTGATGACCCGACTAATAAGGTGTTAGAGGTTGAAATCCTTGATCTAGACGGTAACTATCGCGTCACTCAATACCAAGCGTTGGATCATGAAAGCCTAGAAAAACTGTTGTTAGATATCCCCATTTTAGTAGAAGACAGTGATGATATGAACGGCCCGATTGAGGCCAATATTGCCTTAACCATCTCCGACGGTGATGATCCTGAAATCGGCAGTGATACCCAATCATGGAGTGAAGACGATTTAAGTACGCTGTTCCCTATTTATTCGGATTTAGGCCTAGTGATGGGCAGTGACGACATTGCGAACATTCGCTTTGAATTAACCGCCGAACAGCAAACCGCCCTAGAAAATTTAACCAGTAATCATTTAGCCACTGACGTCACTGTGACTGACTCTACCATAACCGTGAGTCAAGGGGGCAACCCAGTGTTAGTGGTCACACTCGCCGAGGATGGCTCTTATTCCATAGAGCAAACCTTGCCGTTAGATCAAGACGATACGGGAAAAACTCAGCTTATCTTTGATGTGGTGGTGGAAGACAGTGATGGTGATGACAATATTGATGCCATTACCAATCGACCTCCCTCTGCGATTGATATCACTATTAGCGATGGGACGATCATTACCACAGATCCTGCGGACGTGGCATGGAGTGAAGACGAAATAGGGCAAGTTGGTTACGAATTTAGCGGTGATTTAAATTACCAAGGCAGTGATGCCATAGCGTCTGCGGTGATAGATCTGACTCCTGAGCAACTCACCGCTTGGCAGAGCATTACCGTAAATGGCCAAGCCACGGTATTAGAACAAGGTTCACAAACCCTGATCGTTCGCGCAGGTGGCATGATTGCCTTGCAATTGACCTTAAATGGCGATGGCAGTTTTAAGTTAGAACAGTTTATTGCCGTTGATCAAGATAACAGTGGCAGCGATCAAAGCGCATTAAGTGCAGGGGTAATCTTTACCGATACGGACGGGGATGTGACGCCGTCAAGTATCAAGGTCACCATTGATGACGGCACGGATATTTCGAGCAGTAATCAAAGTGAAAGCTGGAATGAAGATGATATAGGCGGCAGCACACAACCTATTTCAGGCGATATTGAGCTAACGTTGAGTCCTGATGACTTGGCCAGTCTAGACTTTGAATTAAGCGATGCCGAGCGCAGTGAATGGAATGCTATAACCAGCAATGGACAACAGACCTTTTTGCTAGAATCTGAACGTTCCCTTGAACTGCAACTTGCCGATGGCACTGTCGTGCTGTCATTAACTATGGATATTGACGGTAATTATCAAATTGAGCAGCTAGCCTCTGTTGACCAAGATGCGTCGGATCTCACCAAACTCTCTGTGGGCACTATTGCCATTGATGGTGATGAAGATGAAACGCGCAGCAGTATAGAGATTACCGTCGAAGATGGCACCAATATAGGATTAAGCAATCGTCGCGTTATTTTGAATGATGATGATATTGGCACAGTCAGTTTGCCGATAACAGGAGACATGGGGTTAACCCAAGGCAGTGATGCTCTGGCCAGTTTTGGCTTTAACTTAACGAACGGTCAAAGCAATGCACTGAATGCCATCACCAGTAATGGTGAGGCCACCTCTTTTACCATCACAGAAAATGGCACCTTAATTACGGTGTCATTGAGCAACGCCCCCGAGAGCAGCGTATTAACTATTCGTTTAAACACGGACAGTGATGGTCAGTTTGACGGCACTTTCACCGTTGACCAACAACAAGCCATTGACCAAACGGCCAGTAATGATCGCTTGAATCTTGCTCTTCGTGTTGAGCTTAAAGACAGCGACGGTGACATCACCCGCGCCAATGCCCAAGTGCGCATTAATGATGGTCAAGACAGTACTTTTAGCGATGAAACCATTGAGCTTGCCTGGAATGAAGACAATATTATTGGCGCGGTTGATTTCCCCGTGACAGGTGATGTTGGCTTAACAGCAGGAGCGGATGCCATTGAGTCTGTGACCTTATCATTAAGCGCCTCTCAGCAAAGTGCTTGGGATGCACTGACCTCTAATGGCATACAAACCAAAGTGGTGATCAGTAATGATGGGCAAACGCTCTCGTTAGTCACCGATAACGACGCTGAAGATATTGTCTTTATCGGCACCATCGACATGGGGGGCAATTATCGCTTTGAGCAATTATTACCCCTTGATCAAATCGCCGCCGATGATAGTAATCGTCTGGCAGTCACCGTCGAAGCAATGGATACCGATAATGATGTGGTCAGCAAAGAAATTGGCTTAGTGATTAGCGACGGCACTGACCCTGATGCGACGGATCAAAATGAAGCCATTGACGAGAATGTCATTGTAGATGTGGGTGCCGATCCCCTCAGTGGCACTATTGATTTGGTAAAAGGCATTGATGCCGTTGCGAGTGTGACATTTAACCCCAGCGTATTGAACGACACGGCTTGGACTGGTTTATTGAGCAACAATCAAAGTGTTGAACTGCTGCTAAGCGCTGATGGCACAACGTTCACTGTGCATATTGCAGGTGATAGCTCTGCGGTGGTATTGCTTGCCACAGTCAACCTTGATGGCAGTTACAATATAGATTTACGCCAACCTCTAGAGCAAGACAATGCCAGCTTAGATATTAACGATTTAACTTTGATTGTGCAGGCCACAGATAGCGATGGGGATGTCACTTCAGCGGATCTCAATATTGAGATTGCCGATGGGGATGATCCGCAAATAGATACGGCGCCAGCGTTAACGCTCAATGAAAGTCATATCGACCAAGGGGATACTGGGATACCACCAATACAAGGGGGCAATAGCCCAGATGGCGCATTGGAAGTGGGCCGTTCAGCTGTCACGGTAATTAAAGGCACTGATGATATTGAAGCCTTCTTTGTGGACAGTGCCAATATTAAGGTGAGCTATGTCGATGCGGGAGGGCAAACTCAAGCCTTTGCGCTGACCTACCAAGGGGTTGCAGTGACATTTATCAGTGTTACTGGTGGTTATATGGGGGTGGCGAATGTCAACGGTGCACAGCTTGATATCTTATCCATTCAAGTGAATAACGACCAAACCAGCAGTGACTTTGGCCAGTTTACTTTTGAAATCCTTCGCGCCATTGATCACCCGATAGCAGGGGTCAATACCGAGCTTACATCCGCCGATACCTTAACGATTAGTGTCCCTGTGTACGCCCAAGATATGGATGGGGATAATTCAACCACTAAAGATGTCATTGTGAGTGTGGTGGATGATGTTCCTGAAGTGATCGAGAAATCCATTTCCCTAACTGAAGGGAGTGATAGCGCCACGGTGAACGTGTTAAAGCAAAATGGTCTCACCACTGAGGGGTCCGATGATGGTGCACTGACGCAAATTCAAATTGGTTCGACCATTTTAACCCTAGATAGCGATGGCGGATTCCAGTCATTTAACCTATACAGCGATGGCAGCGATCCGGCAAACCCAGTGGATAGTACTTTGCTTATGGGCATAGTTGAAGTGCACCCTGACGGGCGAATACGTTTCACTCCAGCCGATGATGTCAAACAAGAGGGTAACAGCGTCAGTATTGATGTGCAGGTTACAGCCACCGACAGTGATGGCGATACCAGTACCAACCCAGTCACGATTGAAGTGGATGATATTCGCTCGCAAATTACCCTATCTACGGCCAGCGGCTCTGAAGACGCGGGACGCAGTATCACAACAGGCGATAGCAACGCGCAAGATAACTTGCCCGCTGAGGATAAACCCATCCAGGTTGAGATCCGTGTGGATACGGGGGACTTTGATAATGATGAAGCCCTTGGTGCCATCACCATTAACAATGTGGATGCCACGCAAGGGGATTTCTATTACTTTGATGGTGCAAACTACATCGCTTTAACCGTTGTGGATGGTGCGGTAGTGCTGAGTAAAGATCTGCTGGCAAGTTCAAGTTCGGATAATGAAAACTGGAGTGTGGACAATTTATTCTTTGTCCCTGCTCGTCATCAAAGTTCGGAAGCGGCGGAGTATCACTACGACTTTAGTGTTGAGGTGTATCGCAATAACGCCGTCAGTGAAACGTTAGACGAAACACTGTCTGTAGAAGTGAAAGCCATCGCCGATACAGCCACTTGGGAGCCTTCTAGCGGTAACTTTACAGTGAACGTTGATGAAGATGGCGATGATGCACTGTTGCAGATTTTGGCGCAAACACAAGATAAAGACAGTTCAGAAACCCTGACCTATGAAGTGAGCTTTGTGGCTGACTTTGGCCAGCAGTTGTTAATTGATGGGGTTGTGCAAACTGCCGATGCCAACGGTCTGTATATCATCTCCGCGGATGATATTGGTAAAGTCACGGTCAATCCAGCCGATGACTGGAGTGGAACCATTCAGCTGAAAGTGGTCGCCATTACTACAGAAGCGGACAGTAATGCGCAGCTTGTCGAAGCGCGCTCAGAGGAGCGTTATTTCACGGTGAATGTGAATCCGGTGGCTGACGATGGCGCTCTAGTGGTATCACGTATTGTGATTGATGAAGACACCACAACGACGCTGGATCTGCATATAAGAATGAATGCACCTTTAGATGCGGATGGTTCTGAAAGTTTGTATGTGCAAGTGACGGGTTTAGCGGACAGTAACGGCAACTTAGCCACGTTAAGTTGGTTAGGCGATGTTGATGATAACCCGATTGTGGAAGTGTCACCTGGTGTGTATGAAATTCCATACGAGATGCTGTCTATGGTTGAGTTTACCCCTTATACCAACAGTAATGTGGACTTTGCAATGACGGTGACTGGCATCATTCGAGATGTCAGCGAGCAAATACAAAATGTGGATGAAACAAGCGGTAATGGCACCTTAGTGACCGTGACGAACGATCGAGTATTGGATTCAAGGCAAATCGTTGTGGATCTAAAAGGGGTGCCTGATGCCCCCTCTATCAGTGTCGATGGCTTAGGGGATAGTTGGCATCCTATTTTTGATAGTAATGGCGTCCCTAAAGGGGTGGAAACCCTAGTGGATGAAAATAGTGATGTTCCTCTGAACTTTAAAATCTTAAGTGGCGAGCTTAAAGATACTCCTCTAGATGATTCAGAGTCGGTCACTGTGCTGATCTCAAATATTCCCGATGGTGTCAAAGTACTGGATAGCGAAAATAACGAAGTTGATTTGGTGTTTGTGGGCTATGACTCTGCAGGAGGGCCCATTTATCAGGCGAATTTAACCGAAGCGGGGATCAACACAGGGGTTATTTTACGTCCAATCGCCTCCTTTACTGGCAATATCGATCTCACCGCCACC
Source organism: Vibrio rarus (assembly GCF_024347075.1). Classification (NCBI taxonomy): domain Bacteria; kingdom Pseudomonadati; phylum Pseudomonadota; class Gammaproteobacteria; order Vibrionales; family Vibrionaceae; genus Vibrio; species Vibrio rarus. The sequence continues at coordinate 440,235 of NZ_AP024901.1, read as the reverse complement.
ATAGTGATAACTGAAAGTGACGGTGCAGTGAATATCATTGAAGGGGATATTATCATTAACGTTCAGCCGGTTATCGATGCGAAAGATAACTTTGAACGCACCTCGAAAGGGGATGAAGATACCTTTATTGAAGTGGATTGGCATCCAACCGGACTCGACTTCCCAGATAGCGATGAAGTGATTACGTTACTTACCCTTACCGGCTTTCCTGAAGGGGCGGAAGTGCGGGTGAATGGCTCTGTGGTGGCGGTGGATGGTAATGGGAATATAGTGATTAGCGACAGCAATGGCTTAGCTGATCTTTTAAGCGGTGTCGGCATTGTTGAAGTGAAACCGCCTAGTGATGACAGCCGTGATTTTCAGTTAGGTGTCACCCTTGAGGTGAGAGAAGATGATTATGAATTTAGTGACGGTCAATCAGAGTATGAAAACAGTGCCAGCGACGTTATTAACGGCACGGTTGATATTGTGGTGCGTCCAACGGTCGAGAGTGATGCCAACCTGTTTGTTACCGATGTAGACGATAACATGATAGGTGCGGTGGACAACCCCATTGTTGCCGATGCCAGTGGCATGATTAACTTCACTATTAACGATGTTAAAGAGGATGCTTACAGCATTAATTTTGAAGATAGTGATGTCACACAAGCGGAGCAACAGGCTAAAGATAAGCTCGACCTTGACCCTAATGCAACACTGACCGCAGAAGAGCAGCAAGAGCTTGACCAGAATCCCGATGAAATTATAGAAGAGCTGGTGGTGGATTTTTCAACAACGGATCAAGGGATTCTTGATCAGTTAGTGATCATTGGCGCGGTGAATAATGGTGATGGGAAATGGGTGGTCACTAATGAAGAAGATTTTACTATTATTGCCCCAAGTGGTCTGAAGATACCTGGCGACGGCGATGCGGACTTCTCTAACATCACCATTACACTCACCGCTTTAGTGTACGACAAAGGCGAGGAAGGGGAACAAAGCGTTCGCCAGCAAAAAGAAACGGACATCACTCTGCGTTTTCCTGAATCGGTAGTAGTGAATGATTCCATTGCCGCAGAGGTGATTGCCAATACCGATCCCGATGACATTATTATCGGCACCGAAGATCGCAATATCGATCTTGGTCAACAGATCATGGATAAAAACCTGTTGTCTACCACCTCCGACCGAGATGACGTCACGGATCTCTTTACCTTAGTGTTTGCTGAGTCGGATTTGCAAGGTTTTAGTATCCTAGGGGCGGAATATGACTACACCATTGGTGAATATGTATTTAAAGGCACAGTGGATGAAGCGGGAAATATCCTTGGTTTAGAAAATTTGATTCTGGTACCACCGCAAGATTATGCCGGAGACGTTAACATCAAATTTACCGCTATTACCACAGACACCAAATCCGGTGATGAAAGGTACCATGATTTGATTTTGCCAGTGGCAGTATCCCCTGTAGTGGAAGCGGACCAAGTGGTTTCTGTGGTGGTGAAAGGCACGGCCGGTCTTGATCAGGATTTGCAACCTATCGGTGCCGATGGCACAGAAGAGTATCAAGATGGTCTGGCCTATGAAGACGGTATTATTCACCTTGATATTGGTGTGACCTCGACAGATATTGATTCTAGCGCAGATAGAGGGGTTGAAAGCTTTCAAACGGTGACTGTCGCTTTAAAAGACCCATCGGAAGGGGTGCTTATTGATCCGCAAGGCAATGAAGTCAGTTCATTTACGTTGACCTATGATGCGGCAAACCCTAACGCCATTGAAGATTTCTTAAAAGATGTGCAATTTAAACCGGCAGAAAATTTCCCTACGGGAGATAACGATAATACCGTGGAATTGTCCATTTCTGGCACGCTCAATGATGTGACTGTGTTTGATGAAACGGCAGGTTATGATCACCCCTCTGACACGGACTCTGGAAAACCGTTTAATGGTGAGCTCTCCTTTGAAGTGATTCCGGTGGTGGACCCTATCGTCATTGAAGGGGGGGATCGCTCGAATAAGATTGTCATTACAGGGAATGAGGACAGTGCCATTTTCCTTGATCAGATCCAAGGTACGCCTTTCAAGGTTTCTCTTGGAGACGATGACGGCTCTGAAGAATTTGTCTCCATTCGTTTATCGGGTATTCCAGAGGGCTTTCTTGTCAAATCCACCAGTGAAAATGACGCCGATGGCTTTGTGGTGAAAAATAATGGTGATGGTTTTTGGACCATTCAATTAAACAATCCATCAGTGACCTCGGTGTCGTTTAGTGATTTAGAAATCACTCCAGCAGAGCAATTTAGTGGCACGGTAGATCTGGGAATTATTGTCTTTACTCAAGAGAAACTACTGGGGGTGCCAGTTGAACACAACGCTAACTTTACCTTAGTGGTTAACCCTGTTGCTGATGCCGTGGATACGGACATTGATACTGCCGCTGTTGGGGTGGAAAACCAAGATATTGCCATTGACATCAATGCAGCCATTGTTGATGACCGCTATTCGCTCTCCGGGGATGGCAGCGGTTCGAATTATCTCGAAAGCGCCCCTGAAACCTTGAGAGTAACCGTACTGGATGTGCCCGATGGTGCGAGCATTCGTTTAATGGATGGCACGGCGTTTATCAACAATGGTGATGGCAGTTGGACGTTAGATGTGGATGCTCAAGATCTTGAGATGATTATTTTTAATCCGGGCAACAATAACAATTTAAATTGGGACCCTGCGCAAATCACCATCCAAGTCCAATCTGTTGAATACGACATCAATAATAATGAAATCACGGATAACAACGCCATTTCAGAGCAAGTTGTCGACCTAACGATAGAGGCGGTAAACGACCAACCCGTGTTCGGTGGTTTGGCGGATCTGACGTCTATCGAAGATGACCAACTGAATATTAACGGACTTTCTATTGCCGATCCCGATACACAAGATAATCCGATGGCGGAGTATACGTTTACCATTTCGGTGGACAGCGGATTGCTCAACTTTATTGACGATGCGCAAGATCTCTTTGGTGTGGTGCTGTCGAGCACAGATCCAAGCGCCAGTATCACCCTTACGGGAACGGTGGATGCCATCAATGCGGCTTTAGCCGATGGTGTGAGATTTAATCCACTGGATAATTTTTACGGAGTAGTGAATGTCACCGTTGCGGTAAATGATGGTGGAAATAGCGGTGTTGAAGGCGAACCGTATACCAATGATGATAGTTTCATTATTACCGTTGAGGCGGAAAATGACCAACCCGTGATTGACCCTATCAGCGATCAAACCGTAGCGGAAGAGGATGTATTGGACATTACCTCTATTCAGATCAGTGATGTGGATAGTGCCACTGAGCCTGATGCGCCTTATGTGGTGCTGTTATCGGTTAGCGATGGTGATGGGACCTTTAGTTTCACTTCTGATGCGATGAGCTTCGGTGTGACCGTCACCGGGGATGCCACATCGGGTTTGCGCATTGAGGGAAGCGTTAGCCAAATTAATCAATTTTTGGCCTCAGGTGTGACCTTTACACCGGCCAAAGATGTGACTGGTATCGTTAGCGTCACTGTGCTGGTGGATGACCAAGGTAACTTTGGCGTGGTGGGTGAACCCAATACCGCATCTACCCAGTTTGATGTCAATGTGACCCCCGTTAATGATGCTCCTGAGATTTCTGTTATTGCGGACAAAAGTGTCATTGAAGATGGCGTGTTAACGATTAACGACATTCAACTCTCCGATGTTGATATCAGCGATGTTCCAGACGGAGAATTTAAGTTTACGGTGATGGCAAACGGTGAGGGGAATTTCGATTTTGCTCAGGCCGATAAAGATCTGTTTTCAGGCACGGTGACCATTAGCGATGGTCAGTTGGAGTTGCTAGGGTCATTAGATGAGATCAACACGCTATTAAACAGTGGCTTGTTGTTTACGCCAAACAGCGATTTTTCTGGGGATGTGACGGTCAATGTGACGGTGGATGACCAAGGAAACGTTGGCAGTGGCGATGCAAAAATTAGCAGCGAAGCCTTTGATATTACGGTTATTGCGCAAAATGATGCGCCCATTAATAGCATGCCGAGCACCATTATTGCCGAGGAAGGGGCCACCAATAAAATTGTGGGCATTCAAGTGTCAGATGTTGATTATGTCGCCGCCAATAGCAATGGGGAAATAGAAGTGATTATTGCTGTGGATGTGGGCGTGCTTGAGTTGGTCACTTCTAACAGTAACGTGACGATTTTAGATAACAATACCAGCACCATTACGCTAACGGGACCCATTACCGAAGTCAATGCCGTACTGGCGGAGATGGATGCGGACAAAGGTCTTTTCTATACCAATGCACAAGGAACTAATAGTGCAGAGTTAACGGTGACCACTAATGACAATGGTATTTTTGATGATGTGGATAACAGCAACAAACAAGACAGTGATACGGTACCGATTACCATTACACCGGTCGCCAATGCACCTAGCTTAACCTTAAATAGTGATTCTCAGCGCAGTTTGAATACGGTGATATCGGAAAGTGCCTTAATCTCGAGAGGGATCCCATTATTAGGGTTGATGGCAGCATTATCCGATGCCGATGAAACTCTGACTATTGAGGTGAGAGGTTTAGACAGCGCTTTATCGGTGCAGTCAACGTCCGGCAATGTACAGCCTGGTAACGAAGTGGGAAGTTGGATTTTAGATGCCGCCGCCCTTAGTGAGGCAAGCATAGTGGTGACAGAGTCAACGGTGCTACCAAGCGCTGCCATTGCCTTTGATGTAGTGGCGGTATCAACGGAGAGCGATCCCAATATCTCAGCACAATCGAGTGCTTTGAATTATACCGTGGCTGTTGTTAGTGATGGGGAGGATGTGGATGCGTCACTGGCTACGCAAGCGAGCAGTGTGGTTGATGGCGACCAAGACTCCATCTTACGCGGCTCCGATTTTGACGATGAACTTATTGGCGGAGCAGGCAACGATACCTTATTGGGCGGTTTAGGCTCGGATATTCTTACCGGTGGCGAGGGGGAAGATCTGTTTGTTTGGCAAGAAGTTGATAACGGTCAACAAGACGTTATCACCGATTTTGACCTAAGTGAAGGAGACAGCATTGATTTGCTCGGGGTGTTAGATGAGCTTAGCTCAGTGCCCGATCTGAACGATCTATTAGATAACTTTGCCAATACTCAAGAGCTCACCGCTACCTTGATTGAAGATAGCGACGATGTGCTGGTCAATGTGGCATCCGATGCTGACAGTCAGTCAATAGTGGTGAAAGGGTTAAATAATCAATTGGATTATGGCGGCGATCCGGATAAAGATCTACTGACAGCGATGTTTGAAAATCAAGTGTTCAAATACGATGGCAGTTAAGGTGAGCGTTCTTTACTAGCAGTCAATGCATCAAGGGAGCTATTGGTCAATAAGGGCCAATAGCTCACTTTGTCACATTAAATTGCCCGTATCAGTATTACACTAAAGCTAACTATCGCACTCAATGGGACCTTGGCGGTATTACTGCCTCGTTATCCTATTTTCCCTTTCTTACATGAGGTGACTATGGCTACAACGTCTTTAAGCCCGCAAGCACTCTACCGCGAAGCATCGCTGGATGAATTCTCCTGTAAATCCACCAAAGATGTGCCCCCCATAGATGAAATTGTTGGGCAAGAAAGAGCGCAATCGGCGGTAGAATTTGCCATGTCCATTCGTGAAAAAGGCTACAATATCTACGCCATTGGCCGCAATGGATTGGGTAAGCGCACCATGATTTTACGCTACCTAAAACGCCACCCCTTTGATTTACATGAACTTTATGATTGGTGTTATGTGGCGAATTTTGAGGATATTCGTATTCCAAAAGTTCTCAAATTGCCTCGCGGGGTGGGGCAAAGTCTACGGGTTGATCTCGAAAAACTCATGACCAAATTGCTCAAAGGAATCCCATTAGCTTTCGATAATGAGATGTACTTTTCCCGTGCGGATAGGCTCAAAAATCAATTAGCGAAAAAGCAAAGCCTTGCCTTAGAAGCATTAACCAAACAAGCCAAACAGAAAAGTATTAGCTTGACGGTGACCAATCAAGGTGACTATCAGTTTGTGGCGTTAAATGGGGAAGAACCTTATACGGAAGAGTCGTTTGAGCAACTAGATAAAAAGACTCAGGCAAGCTTTGAAAAAACCATAGATAACCTTGAAATCGCCTTGCGCCACATCATTCGTGATCTCACCGAATGGGAAGAAGAGTACACAGATAAAATCCAAAAGCTGAATGCGGATGTGACCTTAGAGGTGATAGGGCATTTTATCAAAGCGTTGCGTGTAAAGTATAAAAAACATGGGGTTATTAAGCAGCACTTAGCAGACTTGCAAGCAGACATAGTGGAAAACGTCGATATCTTTTTAGAAGAGAGCAATGAGCAAGGGGAAATCGCTACCGCATCCTTAGATAAAAAACTGCCACGCCGCTACAAAGTGAATGTATTGGTTTCTCAACCTAAAGAGAGTTTGCCGATTATTGTTGAAGAAAGCCCCAATTATCACTCGTTATTTGGCTATGTGGAAACGGCAACGTTTAAAGGGACAGTGTTTACGGATTTCTCTTTGATTCGAGCGGGGGCATTACATAAAGCCAATGGTGGCGTGTTATTAATGGATGCGGTAAAAGTGCTAGAGCAGCCATATGTTTGGGACGGATTGAAACGTGCCTTGCGATCGAGGGAGTTGAGCTTAACCGCCCTTGAGAAGCAAGTAACTATGACAGGTGCGGTTTCTTTAGATCCTGAGCCTATTCCATTAGATGTAAAAATTATTTTGTTTGGTGATTATCGAACCTACCAATTGTTGCAGCATTACGATCCTGAATTTGCTGAGTTGTTTAGAGTCACCGCCGATTTTGAAGATGAAATGCCACGAGATACGGACTCGGAACTGCATTATACACGGTTTATTTCCAGTATAGTGCACGACAATAAACTGCTTCATTGCGATAAAAAAGCCATTGCACGCATTATTGAACACAGCTCTCGTCTGGCCGGAGACCAAAATAAAATCTCATTGCATTCCGCCAATATTGCCAACTTATTGCGGGAGGCAAACTACATCGCCAGAACCGCTAGAGCCAATATTATCCGTGGCACGCATGTAGAAAAGGCCTTGCGTAATCAACTTTCTCGCGTGAGCCGTTTACAAGAAAGTGTTATGGAAACCTTTGTTAATGGCACCACCTTAATTCATACCCAAGGGGAAGCCGTAGGGCAGGTGAATGCTTTGTCTGTGCTGAGCACCAGCGATCATATGTTTGGTGCGCCTAATCGCATCACCGCCACCACCTCTTTTGGCAGTGGAGAAGTGATTGATATTGAGCGTAATGTCGATCTTGGGGGAAGCATCCACTCCAAAGGGGTGATGATTTTATCCGCTTATCTCTCTTCGGTATTTGGTAAAACCGCAAAAATCCCGCTCACCACTCATATCACCTTTGAGCAATCTTATGGTGGAGTGGATGGCGACAGCGCCAGTATGGCCGAATTTTGCGCGGTAGTGTCGGCATTTTCTAAACAAGCCAACCGACAAGACATTGCCATTACCGGTTCAATGAATCAGTTTGGCGAAGCGCAACCCATTGGCGGGGTTAACGAGAAAATCGAAGGTTTTTTTGATGTGTGTAAAATTAAGGGGCGTTTAGATAGCCAAGGGGTCGTCATTCCACAATCAAATGTGCATAATTTGATGCTGCGCGCCGATATTGTTGAAGCGGTGGAAAAGGGCACTTTCCATATTTGGGCCATTGAGCATGTGGCGCAAGCCATTAAGTTGTTTACTGGTAAGGATGCGGGGATTGTTAGTGATGAAGGCAGTTACCCTATTGATACTATCTATGGGATAGCCCAAGCCAAATTAAACGCGTTAAGGAAATAAAGTGTGAGTAACCCTATGTACACAACTCATGCCACAGAGTATGCCAAGGTGGTCAAGAATAACATCTATAACGCTCATTTAGAGCGGCCAACAACCTTATCGTTATTAGATATTCAGCCTCAACAAAAGGTACTGGATTTAGGTTGCGGTTCGGGAGAGCATGCTAAGGCGATACAGAGCCAGGGTGGTGTGGTTACTTGCGTTGATTTGTCACCGCAGATGATTGAGCTTGTTAACGCTAATATCCAGCCACATCATGCCTACGTACAGGATCTATCCGCGGGATTGCCTAATGAAGAGGAGGGAACTTATGATTGGGTTATTGCCCCTTTAGTGATTCATTATATTGAAGATATCACCGCTTTATTCAAAGAGATCAAACGCGTATTAAAGCCCGGTGGACAATGGGTTTTTTCCACTCACCATCCATTAAATGATTTTGCTGTCTCCCCTAGCGGTAATTATTTTGCTTTAGAACACATTAGTGAGCTGTGGGACACCATTGGTAAACCACTGCCGGTAAGTTACTACAGAAGAAGCTTACAAGATTTGTTTGCCGCCATACATGACGCAGGTTTTGTGGTATCACAACTGTCGGAAGGGGCACCCTCGCCGGAGATCGCCGATAGGGATCCTGAGACCTATTTACGCTTAACTACACAGCCAAGTTTTGTGTATATGCGTTGTTTTTTACTATAATTTTCCATGGATTATTGAATAATTTTAAAAAAAACATGAGATAGAGTCAGATTTTAGGGTAAAGTGCAGTTTTTATTGGTATTTTTACCGCGAAGTAGATGTCTACGTATTGAGTTAAAGTGTGATTTAGTTCAAAATTGCCGAGTTATGGCTAGTTTAGCTTCACTGGAGCGTGCATGAAAGTTGTTGATATTCTTAAACACAAACGAGGATCTCTTTCGAGACATCATACGGAGTTTATGGATAGGATGTCCCCATCTCTTAGAGAATACTGGAGTGAATTGGTGAATCGCGCCCATGCGCAGCACTTGTTTCGCTCATGGGGCAAAGATTTTCAGTCGCCAGCGGTGAATGAAGAAGTCGATAATCCTGTTAAAGATACCATTGAGATGAATCCCGCAGCGGAAGCGCTGTATTTGGAATTGTCGCAAAAATTGGGTGAAGAACTGCATGTTGGCGAATGGTTTGAAATTAACCAAGAGCGTGTGGATGCGTTTGGTAAAGTGACCGAAGACATGCAGTGGATCCATACTAATCCTGAAAGAGCGCAGCAAGAATCGCCTTTCAAGAGCACCATTGCCCATGGATTTTTAACTTTAGCCTTGTTACCGCGTTTATCCGATGCCGTTGATCCGGAAAAACCGTTGTTCCCAACGGCAAAAGTGACCGTCAATATGGGGATGAACAGTGTCCGATTCCCGTATCCGGTAAGAGTGGGAAGCAATATCCGTGCTCGTAGTAGTCTATTGAAAGTGACCCCCATTCAAAAAGGTTTGGAAATAACCCGTGAATTAAAGGTAGAGATAGAAGGGGTACGCAGACCAGCATGTGTTGCTGAGTCCGTGATCCGATTGTATTTTTAACCGATTAGCCCAAATCATAAAAAGCCAAACGTTATGCGACGTTTGGCTTTTTTTATGACATTATTTTTTAATGCCAATTGTAGTCATACCTATCGTACTAAATAACGGGTCATTCTAGCTTGTTACAATACTCGATAACTGCGTTATAATTTTTGATTGTAGAATAACGACTTATGGAAAAATTCTGCCTTGTTTTCGAGCATTTTTCCTGCGCTATTTCTGATCACTTAATTACTGTGGTTGGGTATAATTAACAAACGGGGTATAGCCTTGGTTTTCCACAATGGCGCGAGCCTCTTTAGAGGTGACGTACTTAGCAAACTCCAGAGCTTTTGGGTTGTTCATTTGTGGATGATAAAAAATAAGGAATGGGCGAGCCAGTTCGTACTTCTTATTTAACAGGTTGGTAGAATTAGGCACAATCCCATCAAAATTGAGCGGTTTAACAGAAGCATCAATGGATCCCATACTGATAAAACCAATGGCTTGTGGGTTATCACTAATGAGGGTTTTCATCATGCTATTGGTGCTCACCACTAGGCTTTTGGGATCGATGGTGGAGACTCGGCGGTCGTTGAGTACGCGAGTTAATCCCACTTGATTTTCAAAGGCAAAGCGAGAGCCCGATGAGGTTTCACGGGTGACGACGGCAATGGCTCGATCTTGACCCCCTAACTCTTTCCAATTGGTAATTTTGCCCGTATAGATGTTATACAGTTGCTCACGGGTAATGTTAGTTACACTATTTTGCTGGTTAACGACTACGGCTAAACCGTCATAAGCGAACTGCTTTACAATCAAGTTGTCTTTATATTCACGCTCAGTAAGCAGTCTTGAGCTCATACCTAAATGTGCGACGTTATTTTTTACTAAAGTCACCCCTGCGGTAGAACCTACACCTTGTACTGCGATAAAGGTATCACTGTGGGTGTTGTTAAAGTTTTCCGCCAAAATGTCCATTACGCGAGCAACGGAAGTGGAGCCACTGACATTGACTTCTGCTGCTTGTACATGAGTGGTAATAAGTGTCAAGGCCATGGCTGCCATAGTGATCACTTTAAACATAACTGTCCTTCTTCAAACTATAATTAAATATCTGCATAGAGTAAGAGGCTTGTGTTACAGGCCTGTGACATTGGCGGACAATATGAGCCAATTGTTGCGCTATGATTGAATTTATTTTTGGCATATTTTTTTGCGTGGCAAAACTTAGCAAGTCATGTTGAGGTTACTAATGGCGTTATCTGAGATAGAGCAGCATCAATTAATTAAACTGGCGGGGGATACTTGCCAGTCTCGAAATCACAGTGTCTGTGTTGAGTTGGCTAAGGCGGAGTTTGAATTAGTGGATAACGGCATTGAGTTTTACCACAGCTGCTTTAAGCTCGACTCTAGCCAGGCGGACTATCGATATCTGGTGGCGAAAATAGTGTGTTTAGATACGCAGTGGCACTTACTGGTGGCGCATCGAGATCCTTATGAAATGTTTGAAGGCTGGCATGCCTATCCTGCACGGTTGCATGCCAATGAGTCATCTCTTGGGAATCCATTGCATCGTTTGATGAAAGAAGTAGAGCAAGATCCCCAAGGGTTGATTTGGTGACGCTTAATCGAAGCGATACCCTTCAGGAACCACAACAATGCCTTGTTCTGAAATAGTGAAACGTTCGCTATCATACTGTTTATCATAGCCAATTTTCGTACCATTGGGCACAGACACATGCTTGTCGATAATGCAGTTTTTAAGCTGGCAATGTTCGCCTATTTTAACCTCATCAAATAAAATACTGTTCATGATCGTTGCGCCATCCCCCACTTTTACATTGGACGATAAAATGGAGCGCTGCACCGAGCCGCCACTAATGACGACGCCATTGGCCACAATTGAATTAATAGAAATCCCTTGATTGCCGGTCACCGAAGGAACGGTTCGTGATGGTGGACGCTGGCGCTCGTAGGAGCGAATGCCCCAATCATCTTGATAAAGATCGATGGGGGGAACGGGATCTAATAAATCCATATTAGCTTGATAGAAAGAGTCAATGGTACCCACATCTCGCCAGTAGGTATCTTGGGACACACGCCCTTGTTCAGAACCAAATCGATAAGCATACACGCTCTGGGTATCAATCAGTTTGGGAATGATATCGTGGCCAAAATCGTGGCTCGAACTGTCAATGACAGCATCTTGCTCTAGTGCTTCAACTAAGGCATCCATACTAAATATGTAAATGCCCATAGAGGCCAAACTTTTATTTGGATCGTCAGCTAAAGTCGGTGGCGTGTGGGGTTTTTCGAGAAAAGAGATAATACGGTGATGGGTATCGGTATCCATGACGCCAAAGGCGCTGGCTTCGGTAACGGGCACTTCCATACAGGCGATGGTTAATGCCGCTCCCGTGTCTTTATGCTGCTTTAGCATGGGTTTGTAGTCCATACGATAAATATGGTCACCAGAGAGTACCACAACATGTTTGGCTTCGCTGCGTGATAGTAGCCATAAGTTTTGATAGATAGCGTCTGCTGTGCCTTCGTACCAAGTTTCCCCTTTGCGCATTTGGGGAGGCACGGCGGTGATGTATTCCCCTAACTCTGGGTTAAAAATGGACCACCCATCGCGTAGGTGTTTTTGTAGCGAATGAGATTTATATTGAGTGAGCACTAATAAGCGTCGTAATCCAGAGTGCAAACAGTTACTGAGTGTAAAATCGATGATGCGGTATTTACCACCAAAGGGAACGGCAGGTTTTGCTCTATCTTGGGTCAAAGGGGCAAGGCGAGAACCCATTCCTCCAGCCAAAATGACGGTTAATGTATCTTGCATGACGGCATTTCCTTATTAGCTCATTAGTATTGTTAATTAAGCAAAATCCGCGCCATAATTTAAGTTGTTGTTTTGTAAGGAGTATTGTTAGGGCTAAAAGAAATATGCACCATATAGCATAGCGGTTTATTTTACTTGCACTTTATTGGTGCGTAGCTGTGTAAGAGGGGGCGGTACAAGTTCTAAAGCAGGTCACATCTCGATATTGGTTTTTATGCCAATCTTAATAGATGGATCGCAATACCTAATTATTGATAGGAATTTAATATGACTTCAGGCTCCTATATCATTGCCTTAGATCAAGGGACCACCAGTTCAAGAGCGGTTGTTTTTGATGCCCAAGCCAATATTGTGGCGTCATCACAAAGAGAATTTACTCAGTATTATCCACATACGGGTTGGGTGGAGCATGATCCCATGGAGATCTATGCCTCACAGCGTTCTACGCTTATAGATGTACTGGACGAGTTGGCTATTGCACCGCAGCAGGTGTGTGCTTTAGGCATTACCAACCAAAGAGAAACCACCATAGTGTGGAATAAAGAAACGGGCAAACCTGTCTATAACGCCATTGTGTGGCAGTGCCGCCGTACCAGTGCTCTATGTAAAGAGTTGAAACAACAAGGTTGGCAAGAGTACATAAAGCAAGCGACAGGATTGGTTTTAGATCCCTATTTCTCGGCCAGTAAAATCAAATGGATTTTAGATAATGTGCCAGGCGCTAGAGTTTTGGCCGAACAAAGCAAGTTACTGTTTGGCACTGTAGATACTTGGCTGATGTGGAAATTAACGCACGGCAAGGTGCACGCCACCGATTATAGCAATGCCTCTCGTACTATGATGTTTAATATCAATACCATGCAGTGGGATGAACAGATCCTAGAGTTATTTGGTATTCCTAAGTGTATGCTGCCAGAGGTGCAGGCCTCCTCTAGTTATTTTGGTGAGACATGTATTGGTGAAGGGGAAAGCTTACGCATTGCTATTGCCGGCGTTGCAGGGGATCAGCAAGCGTCTTTATTTGGTCATCGCTGTGTGGATTCAGGCCAGGTAAAAAACACGTATGGTACAGGCTGTTTTTTGCTGATGAATACCGGTCAAACCAAAGTGGACTCGCAACATGGATTGCTGACGACATTGGCTTGTGATGCAAATGGTCAACCTTGCTATGCGCTGGAAGGGGCGGTGTTTATGGCGGGGGCGTCAGTACAGTGGTTAAGGGATGAATTGCGCTTACTTAATGAAGCGAAAGACTCTGAGTATTACGCCAATAAAGTGGATTCTTGCGATGGGGTTTATGTGGTGCCGGCATTTACTGGATTAGGGGCACCTTATTGGGACCCTTATGCCAGAGGCACTATGGTGGGACTGACTCGAGGTACCAGCGCAGAGCATATTGTGCGTGCCACTTTAGAAAGTATTGCCTATCAAACCTGCGATGTTATTCAAGCTATGCAGGCCGATTCTGCCATTAAGTTAGAGAGTCTTAGAGTGGATGGCGGTGCGGCAAAGAATAACTTTTTGATGCAATTTCAATCGGATATTCTTGATTGTGAAGTGCAACGACCACAAGTGACAGAAGCGACGGCATTAGGCGTGGCTTTTTTGGCCGGTTTAACGGTGGGAGTGTGGAAAGATGTTATGGATTTAGACGCTAAGTGCGAAATTGAAACGCGGTACTATCCGCAGTGTGATGACAAGAAGCGCAAACAGCGCTATGCCGGATGGAAAAAAGCGATTCAGTGTGCACAGATGTGGAGTCGTCTACAAAGTGAAGAAGATGAAGATAAATAGGGTGGTGTAAATAAATTAAAGGTTGTTAATAACAACCTTTAATTTGATGAGCAATGCTTATGCTTTCACTTTCCAAGATAGGGTTTCGCCACCTTTAATTGGCACAACGATATCCTGACCAAACGGCATGCTTTCGGCTACTGGCCACTCTTCTTTTACTAAAGTGACGGTGTCGCTGTTGCGTGGCAGATTATAAAAATCAGGGCCATTATGGCTGGCAAAAGCTTCTAAATTGTCAAGTTTACCTTCTGCTTCAAATACTTCCGCATATAACTCTAGTGCGGCGTGGGCCGTGTAAGATCCAGCACAACCACAAGCGGTCTCTTTGCGGCCTTTAGCATGGGGGGCAGAGTCGGTACCAATAAAGAATTTTTTATCACCACTAGTTGCCGCTTCTACTAATGCTTTTTGGTGTGTGTTGCGCTTTAGGATCGGTAAGCAATAAAAGTGCGGACGTATGCCTCCCGCTAGCATATGATTACGGTTATACATTAAGTGATGGGCGGTAATGGTGGCCGCCACATTGTCATTGGCATTTTGAACAAACTCTACCGCATCGGCCGTAGTGATGTGCTCTAAGACAATTTTAAGTTTAGGGAAGTCATTGACGATAGGTGCAAGCACGGTGTCTAGAAATTGCTTTTCGCGATCGAAAATGTCCACATCGTGAGAGGTTACTTCACCATGAATAAGCAGCAAGATGCCTTGTTTCTCCATCTCTTCAAGCACAGGGTACACTTTCTTAGCATCGGTGACACCTGAATCAGAGTTGGTGGTCGCGCCAGCAGGGTAGAGTTTACAAGCGACGATTTGTCCTGATGCTTTGGCTTGCTGGATGTCTTCTTTGGTGGTGTTATCTGTTAAATAAAGAGACATGAGCGGAGTAAAGGTTTCACTATGGTTGTGCTCATTAATACGCGCTAAATACGCTACCGCTTGTTCGGTATTGGTTGTCGGCGGGACGGTGTTTGGCATCACCAAAGCTCGACCATTGTATCGACTGATATCACGTACCGTGTCTTTGAGTACGTCGCCATCGCGAAGGTGAACATGCCAATCGTCAGGGCGTGTAATGGTTAAGTTGGTCATAAGTGTGCTCCCGCCAAAATAGTCAATAAGAAGAAACCGTGTTGTGGTAAGGTAATTAAAGCCACGCAAACGATTACTTGAATGCGGGCGAATAATAGCGAAAATGCGATAAGATTGCATTAACATTGAGAGAGTTAGAGGTATAAAGTGAAGGATATCGCTCAATTATCGGGAATAAATGTTTATCCCGTAAAGTCTACGTCTGGTATTGCTCAATCTAGGGCTTGGGTGGGTTTGGAAGGCATCAGTTTTGACCGCCGATTTGTGGTTACGGATCTTGCCGGAAGAATGGTCACCGCACGAAAATACCCGAAGATGGTCACCATAAAAAGTACCCTGTTAAGCGATGGTATTGTGTTGCAAGCACCGGGTATGACACGCCTTCATCTGTCTGTTAACGATTTTCAACGTGATGAATTTGAATGTAAAATTTGGAGTGACCGCTTCTTAGCTTATACCACAACCGAACAAGCTAATGCTTGGTTTAGCCAGGCCATAGGTTCTGATGTTCAATTATTATATTGTGGTGAAGAGTCTAACCGCTATCGTGAAAAATTAGACACTCGAGTCAGTTT
This sequence comes from Vibrio rarus, assembly GCF_024347075.1. Lineage (NCBI taxonomy): Bacteria > Pseudomonadati > Pseudomonadota > Gammaproteobacteria > Vibrionales > Vibrionaceae > Vibrio > Vibrio rarus. The sequence continues at coordinate 424,501 of NZ_AP024901.1, read as the reverse complement.
TGCCGATGGTTACCCTCTGCTGGTCATTTCACAAGGCTCGTTAGATGAGCTTAATCGCAGAGCCTCTTCTCCTCAGTCGATGGCGCAGTTTCGTACTAATCTTGTTATTGATGGTGTTGACGCTTTTGCGGAAGATAGCTGGGAAAAAATTGCCATTGGTGAAGTGGAGTTTAGAGTCGGTAAACCTTGCCAACGTTGTGTGTTAACCTCAGTGAACCCCAACACTGGAGAAAAAATGGCAGCCCAAGAGCCCACCGTCACTTTATCCAAATTTAGAGCCAACGAAAAAGGCGCCATCTTCTTCGGCATGAACTTAATTGCCCTAAACGAAGGTGTAATCGAACTCGGTGACAAACTAAAAATACTAGAAACACGCACCCCTACCATTTACCCAGACACCCATAATTAATCAACAGCCAAAAGGGACACTGTATCAAAGCATACAGTGCCTTTCATGAGACTCATAATTAAATTATTTGGTTCTATTATTAAACCAACTTTTTTTATCAACATAAATACCATTTTTGATTAGCTCATCCTTGGAAAGGATATATTCCTTATTACTTTCTGTTTCGTACATTTTATTAACAAGTGCAGTTGCCATTTTAGTGTTATTTAATATATGTGACAATTCATTTATTAAAAAATAGTGTAAGGAACTGCCTTTAAAATCCGGTTCAAAATGAGTATTTAAATTGCCTTTATAGGGTTTATGTAAACTAATTTTTGCTTTTTCAAATAATGATGCACTTTCTCCAGAAAAAAAAACTAAGAGACAACTTGATTCACAATAAGTTTCTACTCGTGTGTTTAAATGACGTACACTAATAAATTTTGCTAATTTAAATGCATCTATAATTAAACCCCCATGTGATTGTAAAATAATATTTCTGATATTTGAATGATGAAGATTATAATTATACTCAAATTTACGAGTTTCTTGCTTGTCTATGTCACCATTAACAACCAATGCATCCCATTTCTTTACAAATTTGTAAGAGGCAGATAAACAACTATAAGAGAATAATAAAGAACTAATTAGTATAAGAGATTTAATATGCATTAACTTAATAAACCTTATGTATTGGATACGTTTAAATAAATATATTATCGTTGACTTATTGAATTACTTTCTAATAATCAATTTGACTAAAACTAAATGTATAAAACAGGCAAATTAAATAACACTTAGTGGTGATACTATATCATCGATTAATAAATAATGATAAATCAGCCAAATTTAATGGTTTAGAATAATAATATCCTTGGTATATATCACACCCATTCTGATGTAGAAAATCTAGCTGTTGATAGTTTTCAATACCTTCAGCTAACACAGTAATACCTAGGTCCTTACCGATTTTTATAATATTTTTAACCATTATATTATCTTTTTCATTATCAATCACATTATCAATGAAGCTCTTATCGATTTTTAGCTCATCAATAGGAATTTCTTTTAATAATGATAGAGAAGAGTATCCAGTACCAAAATCATCTAATGAAAGGAGTATATTTTCTTGTTTTATGTCATTAAAAATAGGTAATAATTTATCCATTCGCTCAATAAATAAATTTTCAGTTATTTCTATAGTAACTTCCAAATAGGAGCTTTTAAATTTATTTAGCTTAGAACGCAGTATATTAATAAAGTTGTCTTGAACAAACTGACAAACAGAAATATTAATGGAAAGTTTAAAAGAAATATCGTGTTCCTGCTGGAAAGCAGAGATTTCTTTCAATGACTGTTCAATTATAAACTCTCCAAGTTTTGGCATGATACCTATTTTTTCTGCCGCAGGGATAAATAGGTTGGGTGAGATAAAGCCTAAAGTTGGGTTTTTCCATCTAACTAAAGCTTCAACACCATATAGTTCACCAACTTTATTAACTTGAGGTTGATACATCATGCTAATTTCATTGTTCACAACTGCTCTTTTCAGTTCAGATTCCATTTTTATATTGTTAATAATGTTGTTATTAATTTCATCAGAAAATAAAGTGAATTGATTATTTGTGTTTTTTGAAATTAACATACAATGACTTGCGTAGCTAATTAATGTGTTAATATCAACTTTCTGTTTTGAATCACACGGAACTATCCCAATAGATACGGAAAGATCAATATGTGAGACATTAGATGTTTTTTTAACACAATATGTACGACACAGCTCTATTGATAGTCTTTGACAAAAATCTTTAATTTCATTTTGATTCTCGACCAATAATATAAATTTATCAGAAGTGGCACGAATAGCAATGCCATTAATATTCGTTACAAATTTATTTAAACGTTTACTGATCTTAATTAATATTAGATCACCAAATTCATAGCCATATAAATCATTTACAATTTGAAAGTTATTTATATTTATATAAACCATAAGAAATCTATTGTATTTCTTATGTATATACTTACTTGTCAATATGTTACGGTTATATAATCCTGTTAATATATCATGCTGGGATTGATATAGTGCAGCAGAAATCGCTTTCATTTTTAATCGATCATTCCATTTGAAAACAATAAAAAGAATAGCTATAAAGAATAAGTAGATACAAGAATAAATACAGGAAGTCTTAATTAAATTAATAGTAAGTTGTTTAGTTGATGATGTTGAATAAAACCATAAATCAAACTTTTTATTATAAGTTAGTATTGCATTACCTTTTCTAATAAATCCACTAGACTCATGTAATGTGCTTAAGGTATGAGATTTGAAGATACTACTGAGATCACGAACAAAAGAGTCATTGTAAATAACAGGGTATTTATTTATTGAAATATGACTGCTAAATAAAGTTAGGAAACTATCATCAAAAATTATTTCTTGTTTGAATTTTTTATCAACCTCTTTATTTAACTTCTCTGATAACTTATATAAATCAAACGCTATTGAAAACACACCAATCGTTTTTCCATTTTGATCTATTATTCTTTTTCTTAAAGGAACAATCCATGTTTTAAGTTTATTATGGTAGTAAGGTTTGCAAATAATGACATCATTTGTTTGAGTTGACTTTATAAAGTCATTTTTAGTGCTTGTATTATTTAAAGGATTAATAGAAAATTGATTATTTAAATTACTACTAAGTGATTTTATTTTGCCATTAGCATCACTAAATGCAAATCCAATAATTAATGGGTTATTAGAAATGATATTATCAATAAGAGTATTATGTAGATCTATATATATATGCCTGTCGGTACTGATTAACTTTAAAATTGACTGCAGTTGAGATAACTTAGATATAGTATATGATTCAAAAAGTTTAGATGTATATAATTGTTTGGTTTGTAGCTTTTTTACTTCTTGGTGATGTAAATTTACGACACTGAATATTACTATAAATAAACTAATTAATGAAATGAAATTAAATATCATCCAGTTTTTTTTAAAAGTTTTAATCATATAGAGACCATTTAATATAATTAGGCATAGCTAACTTTATTTTTACCTGTTAGTTTTGAATGATATAAAGCATTATCAGTAGTTTTAAGTAAATTCTTACGATTGTTATTGCATGAATAAATAGTGGCGCCTAAACTTATGGTTATCACCGTATTATCTAAAATAGATGTAGATTCAATTTTATATCTTATTTCTTCGGATACATTTTTCAATGTTGATTTGTCATTAATATTAAACAATATAATTGCAAATTCATCACCTCCAATTCTATATACTTTGCCTAATGGATTAATAATATTTTTTAAAATATCACCAATTCTAGATAAGACTGTATCACCACAATTGTGACCATTTAAGTCGTTTATTTGTTTAAAATTGTCGATATCTAAAATAATTAGTCCGTAATTGACATCTGGCTTATCACTTAAAGTTAAATGTAAATCATTTTCAAATTTTCTTCTATTACAAACCAGAGTCATTGAATCTATATTGGATAAGTATTCAAGTCTTTTTTCTTCTGTTTTATTTATAAATAATACGGCAAAACCTGTTATGATAAGCTTATCTTTAATTGGAGATAAAGTTGCGGAATAATAATGTATAGTCCCATTATTATTGATGAAATAACCGTTAAAATTCACAGTTTCATCATTTAAAACTTGTTCAATATATTGTTTATTTATCCCAGAGCCTTTTTCACAAGGTAGATCTGACATAGGTAAACCAATAGATTCGGCTTGTTTTATTTTGAAAATATTAGCCCCATATGAATTTATATATGTTAATTTATGATCTAGATCAAAAGCACAGCAGATAACAGGAGCAGTGTCTATTAAATCAAAAAGCATATAGGTCAGCACTTTAAAAATTAAGTTACATTAAATTTAACATGATAGTCGAATAAATAATATGAGATAAAGTGATATCTTAATTTACCTATATAGTAAGCACTTTTTAAGATCATACATAGAGCTTTTATTGATTATAAACGTAGCTTTGTGAGACAGTGCTTCAGAACAATATGTATAAGGTTAGAAAGCATTATGACAAGAATCATTGTATTAAGGCATGGGGAAACGCAATTTAATTTTGAACGTAAGTTGCAGGGGCATTGTAATTCGCCATTAACCAACAAGGGTACTGTGCAGGCTAAAAACTATGGGATTGTGTTGCGCGAGCATCTGTTAGGTTGTGAGTTTGAAGTGCATGCCAGTCCTTTGGGAAGAGCGATGCAAACGGCTCGATTGGTGTGTGAGGAAGTAGGCTATCCAGAGAAGGCCATTTTAGAAGATGTGAGATTAAAAGAATTTAATTTGGGAGACTGGGAGAAAAGAAGTATTCCTACCCTTGTTCAAGAACAACCGGATCTTCTGGCGAATAAAGACTGGTATTTACAAGCTCCTAACGCTGAAACCTATGATGAGGTGAGAGCGAGACTGAGCAGTTGGCTTGTGGACACACCTAATGAAAAAGATTTAGTGGTTGTGAGTCACGGCCTTACGGGGATAGTGCTTAGAGGTTTATTGTTGGGCATGGAATACAATGAAACTTGGCAGCAAGATTTACCTCAAGATGCCTTTTTTATCATAGAAAACAATAAAGTAAGACGAATTAGCTGTACTGATACTCCCGAAATGGCGGAAATGCTCTGATGTGAATCATGACAGATTACAGATATAGCCTGAGTGATTGCTAAATTGGCGTAGAGTAGCATAATGCACATCTATTCTCTGCTTGAGCTTTGTTCATTATGCGCCTTGATAAGTTTGTTTGTAAAAGTACCCAATTAACTAAAGATGAAGCCATTGCACGCATTCACTGTGGTGACGTGCTCGTCAATCAAAGCGTCGTAACGAATGAGTCCACTCAGGTACATGAAAATAATGCCATTTTATTGAATGGCTTCCAGCTAACACCGCGTGATTTTCGCTATATCATGCTGAATAAACCCGCGGCAACCATCTGTTCAAATATTGATGAAGTCTATCCATCACTGTTTAATTTGTTAGACATTGACCATGTGTCTGAATTGCATATAGCCGGCCGTTTAGATGCAGATACGACAGGAATGGTGCTGATTACCGATGACGGGCGCTGGTCATTTAACATTACGAGACCAACCTGCCATTGCGCAAAAGTATATCAAGTGACGTTATCTAAGGCGATCACTGACGATGCTGCCATACAAATTAAAAGTGGCATAAAGCTACAGGGCGAGGACAAATTAACCTTACCAGCCAATTTAGTTGTAATTAATTCAAAAGAAGTATTGTTAACCATTACCGAAGGGAAGTTTCACCAAGTTAAGCGAATGTTTTCTGCTGTAGGTAATCGAGTTGTTTCTCTGCATAGAGTAGCGATTGGTGAGGTGTCATTAGATATAGACGTGGGGCAGTGGCGTTATTTAACTGCACCCGAAATAGAGTCCTTTATTAAATAGCCTCCAAACAAAATTAGATAAAATAAAAAAGGCGCTCACATTATGAGCGCCTTTTATCATTTAAGCGATACTTTAGTAAATATTATTTAGCTTTGTAAGTATCGTGAGATGTTTCAAGTTTGTAGAAAGTTGCTTGAGCGTAGTCATCTAGGTCGCCGCTGATGTTTTGGTTGTAAACACCTGCTTTGAAGTACATGTAACGACCACCTTCATCATAGCCACTGTCGCTCATATCAACAACTTGAACAACGTCGTCATGACCTTTACGAGATAGTGTCACTGTCATAGTGTTAGCAACAACTTTGATTTGGTAGCTGAATTTTTCACCTAGAGCGATACCAGTATCACCAACTTCAGCAGTCATACCACCAACTAGAGGGTAGAAATCTTCTTTAGTTGCGCCTTTGCTTTCGTGTGCAAAGTAAACCGCGCCTGTTGCTTGGTTTGGTAGTTTACGGTAGTAAAGACGAATTGGCTCATCGTTTTTATCGTGGATTTGACCAATGATAAAGCGACCTACTTCGTTAGCATTACCAGTTGTTGTAGCGTGGTCGATTTTTAGTGTTGCGTTTAGAACACCATCGATAGCGCCAGCAGCTTCTTGGTCTGCAATAGGAGCTGAGCTGAATACCCAGTTGTTTTTGTTTACGCCAGTAGTGCTGATTGAGTAATCACCACGACGCAACATTTCACGTAGCTCAGTACGAGCGTATTTAGTATTTTTTGAAGTACGAACACCTTTAACATAAGCGCGGAAAACCATGCCGCCGTCGTCAGCTGTGTAGAATACTTCTGGGTGTTGGTAACCGTTAGCTAGGTCCCACTCACGAACGTTGTCTGGCTTGCCATCTTTATCATGGTCAAATGGTTGAGATAGGTACCAGTGCGTCATATCGAAGTTTTCGCTTGGCGCATTAGCTGCTAGAGGTGTTGCTGGTAGGCCAGTTGGTACTGGAAGTGCACTGCGAGTGTCACATTTTACAGTAGTCTTACAAGGGTAAACCGCTGGTACACCAAAGTTACCTTTACGTAGGTCTTTACGTGCTGCTTTACGTGCTTTCTCTGCTGCTTTCATATCAGCAATCATTGTTTGCTCAGCTGCAACAACATCTGAAGTGATGATTTGGTTAGCAGGACATGCGTTGATGCCACAGTTAACAGCCGCTAGCTCAGTTACACTGTTCCAACCATTTTTAGTGTTACCGTGACCGACATATTTAACGTAACGTGCTTTAACAGCAGGAGCAAATTGGAAACGCTCAAGGCCAATCGCTTCACCAGAACTGACTTGGTCAGCTAAAACGGTTGTCCAAGTTTTGCCATCTTCACTAAATTGAATGTCGAAACGAGTTTGACGCTGATTACCTTTACTGAATGCCGCTTGAACTGCGTCAAATTCGTGAACTGAACCGTAGTCTAATGTAGCTGACTCGCCGTCACCCGCTGAAGACCAACGAGTAGTTAGATCTTGGTCAAATAAACGGTCAGGACCGTTACCATCGTGGCTAGAAGCCGTGATTGCAACAGGAGTCAGTAAAGCTGCACCTGTTTCTTTGTTGTTAGGAAACTGAGGCGCTGTTGAGGCACAGCCCACTGCTACTAGGACAGACGTCGCTAGTAAGCTTTTAAGATAGATATGTTTCATTTTTATATTCACCTAATGAGGATAAACTAACAATGTTTAGTGCGATATATGCACGATGTTAATGCCATATGTTGATGGATAAGTTACTGCTAACTGACATCCATCACTTAAAAAATTCTTTAGAATCGATGTTTCATCGTCCTGAGCACATAGAATACATATTTTAATAATACAAATGTAAGTAAGTGTTAATAAATGCGATCAAGATCTAATATGAGGGCGCTAATAGTGATCTATGTTCAAAGAACGGAAGCTTACATCAAAGATTTCACTGGAATATTCAGGTTTAAATTGTGGATAAATACCCGCTTTAAAGTAGAAAGCTATTTCGGGATCAGTCCAATCTTCGGATAGCTTAACGGTTTTACCGTTTTTATCTTTGTAGTTTTCGCCCCAAGGAAGAAAGTGGTCTACTGCGTTCTTACCATTAGCGTCAAAAGTGGCAAGATAAATCCCATCCTCATCTGCGCGAATAGTGTATGACCATTCTTCGCCCGTAGCGTAGGTACCTAATTCGACACTGAAGTTATAGCAACTGCCACAGCTCTCATTATCTAGTTCATAGTCATTATTTAAAATAACGCGCACCGGTCGATCATCTCCTTCCCATAGTAGCTTGACCAACGCTTGGCTTATTTTCCAGCCATGAATTTGCCCTAAAACCACTTTGGGTTGGTCCATATCAGGATGTTGCTCAATTTTAAGTGTGGCATTGAGTTCGTGAGTGGAAACCTTTGTTCTAATGTCGTCTAGATACCAACTGGTATCTTCATTGCTACTGCTGCAATTGGAGCTATCAGAGCTAATATAAAGCTCACGAAACTCAGAGCGTATATAGTTTGAGTTCTCAGTGGTAGAGCCGTAACCCATATCAGCTCTAAAATGCATACGTCCATCTTCTACAGAAAAATAGGCGATATCATAGGCCGCGTCGTATATAGGTTTTTCATTTGTAAGAACATCTTTCGAGTCATTACAACGGTCTGGCATGATTTCCGCAGCACCTTCACCGCCTGAATTATACCAATCGTCTTTACTGGCAGGGATAGTCAGTTTCCAACTCTCAATATTCCAATTAAAAGAGCCATCTTCTGGCGATTCTTCAGGTGGTAGAGGCGAGTTATCCTCTGGAGGCAGAGGTGAAGTATCTTCAGGTGGTTGTGGCAAAACATCTTCAGGTGGCGTGTTATTGTCGTTGTCAGTATTATTACTGCCGTCACTACTACCACCACACCCGCTTAATATCGCAGAAGTAAGGGCTAAAACTAGAGCTGTCTTTTTCATGTTCTTTTACACTTCGATCAATAGATATATGCAAATAATTGTATTTGTACTATTTTATGTCAAATTGTAAGGTTTGAAACTGTGAACTAATACGAGTTGCACATGCCACTCTGTGAGTGTGCTCTTAACATTTTTTTAGAAAAAGTGATTTGCTTTTACCGTTTATAAAACTCTAGGGTAGGTAAAAGAGAGGGGTGGGGAGGCCGAAGAGGTGTTCGGCCTTAATGCTAGTTTTTAAGATTATCGTTTTAATTTAGACTCTTGCTTAACTAATTCCATTTCAAACTCATCAGGAAATAGCACAATGCCTTCTCCTTCTTGATCGGGAAACACCACCAATGATAACTCATCGTCTTCCAATCCATGGGTCCAGCGACTTTTCCATTTCGCTATAGAGATAGGCTCTGCCGTAAATCCTTCCCACTCACCCGTCGCCCATTGCAAAGCGTGCTCTTTTGTTGGCCATACCGGTACACAATCTTCATCTTCAGTATTTAGCATGACACTGCCATGCTCATCAATGAGTAACCAGATAGTTTTATGAGTGACGGCGGTTTTGAAAAATAGGTTAAAACGCTCAGCAGGATCGCGTGAAATAGAAGGAGTATTAGCAGAAGTCATTAATGGCCTTTAGCAAGTAATTTTGGTGTAGGCATACTATAAACGTTTTTTCGCAGTTTGTATGATTTGTCCTGCATAATTGCCCACAACAAAGTATAAGAATATTCATGCATAAATATTCAAGTGAGCATATTAACGGATTATTCTTTACAAGAAAAACAATAGAATTGATGAATATACTATCAGTTATTTTTGTATTTCATTATAAAAAGTACGATCTAGATCACAGTTTAAAGGTGACGACTGCGAGGAAATGAGGCTAATATCTTTAGTAATACAATACGACAAAGAGTGTAAAGATAATGATGAACTTTAAGACATTAAGCACTACAAAGAAAAGCAAGAAACTGGCTCTCGGTGCTATTGCTACTTTGGTGACGGCTTTAACTATGAGTGCCGGCGCGCATGCGGCCACTAAAGCTCCGTCAGATAGCTTTGATCTGCTAGGTTGGAGTATCAGTGTTCCTGTTGATTCTGATGGCAACGGTAAATCAGATCAAATAAAAGAGAAAGAATTATCCAGTGGCTATTCTGATTCAAAATTCTTCTACCTAGATAAAGACGGTGGCATGGTATTTAATGCGCCAATTTCTGGTGCGAAAACATCTAAAAACACTCACTACACACGTTCTGAACTACGTGAGATGATGCGTCGTGGTGATACGTCGTTCAAAACCAAAGGTGTTGGCGGCAACAACTGGGTATTCTCTAGTGCGCCAAAAGCCGATCAAAAAGCCGCAGGCGGTGTTGACGGAACATTAGAAGCAACTCTTGCCGTTAACCACGTAACAACTACGGGTGAAAACTGGCAGGTGGGTCGTGTGATCATTGGTCAAATTCACGCTAACAACAACGAACCTATTCGTTTGTACTACCGTAAATTGCCACAAAATAAAACCGGTTCAATTTACTTTGCTCACGAACCACGTAAAGGTTTTGGTGACGAAACTTGGCATAACATGATTGGTGATTCACTACCAAACTACTGGCATCAAGATGCGAAAGCGGTTGAACCTACTGATGGTATCGCTCTTAACGAGAAGTTTAGCTACAGCATCAATGTGAAAGGCGATCTACTGACTGTAACGTTAAAACGCGATGGCAAAAAAGATATCGTGAAAACAGTCGATATGTCTAAGAGTGGTTACGGTGAAGGCGGTCAATACATGTTCTTCAAAGCGGGTGTATACAACCAAAATAAATCTGGTAAAGCAGATGACTACGCACAAGCGACGTTCTATAAGTTAAAAGTGACTCACTAATTAGAGTCTGCTTTGGCAGTTAACCATCATTATTGATGCAACTTCCATCTCTATTAGCCCTCTTTTAAAGAGGGCTTTTTTGTACTTAAATTAATGAGACCAATCTCAAAATTAACGGATCATTCTAGCTTGTTAAAATACTTGATAACGGTGTTGCAATTTTTCAATGTAGAACAAGTACTTATAAAAAATATCGCCGTGTTCTCAAGTGCTTTTCCTGCGCTACTTCTGAGCACTTAATTACTGTGATTAAAACCCCATAAATACATGGGTAATCCACCATTGTAAGATCTTCCACAAACACCGAGTGACCGGTGCCGATCGTGTTAATGTTTAGGAATAACGCATATTCCCAAACCGCACCGCTATTACATTATGATCTCTTGCGAACCCATCACTAGAAGCGAAAACGAATGTCTGTTGCCTCTTTACCTACTGCCAATGATGGCAAAAGGAAATTTATTGCTAGGAGCATCATTTTACTTCTCTCATACCTGTTAAAGGCCGTTATTGTATTTAGCATCATTGCAGGTGCGTCTATTGCGTTGTCCTATATGGGCAGTATTCATGGAACGGATTTACCGGCCGAATACTTCAGTAATGGGCATTCTACGATCATCACTTTGCTCGATTCTGAAGTTTTTATGGGCTTTATATTTTTTGTCACATTCTCTGTTGTGATTTATGTGTTGTATCTACTGTGGCAACTGCACGAAGTGGCAGTACACAAGGCATCAAAAATGTCGAGCGCGCATACTCAAATTGTGTTTGCTTTATCGTTATGTGGCTTATTTATAGATAAAACTTGGTGGGTGCTGGCCATTATCATCGCCTTTACCCGTTGGGATGTTATTGGTCAATCAGTCTCTAAAGTGATTGGCAATGGTCTGACTCACAATAAACCCAAGTCAACTGAGGAATAAGTCATGAAAGAGATAATGCTACCTTACATCCTTATTTGCTGGATATTAGTAAAATTGGGCGTAGTTAAATGGAGCTTAAAAAATGCCACGATTATGGTTTGCACAGGGGGCCTTATTGCTGCATCCCTGTTTGTGGCTCATCGTTTTTGGTCTCCTGCGGATCTAACCGATAGCACCACAGTCAAAGCGCCTCACGCAGTATTGAGTCCCTTGTTCGGTCAAGAAGTGGATCAAGTGTACGTCACCCATAACCAGATGGTGAAAAAAGGTGATTTGATTTATACCTTGCGTTCAGAAGATACAGAATCGCAAATCGACAGTTTAGTGGCGCAAAAGAAGGCCAGTGAAGCGGAGATCTTGTCATTGAGGCATCAACAAACCAATGATCAACGTACATTAGTGCGTTTAGAAACACTGAAAGATTTTGCACAAGAGTCGGAGCGTGACGATATTCGAACGCGCATTGAAACAGCAGAAGCTAAAATTGCCGCCGCTCATGCACAAATAATGAATATAGAGGCGCAAATGGCCACTGCACAATGGCAAAATGACCGCCGTGAAGTGCGCGCACCGTTTGACGGGCAACTCTCTATTACGAATGTCACGAGTGGAACACGTACCGGTAATATGCATTTATATGCCACAGATAAGAAGTTTGTGGAAATGCGCATTCCAGAGCAAAGTTATCGCGGGATTAAAATTGGTCAGTTTGCCGAGTTTTATGTGGATGCCTATCCAGGAGAAATTTTTAGAGGACGCGTACACAGCATCACCACAGGTACTGGTGAGGCCCAAGTTCAAGTGCGCCAAGGTAGCCAGCATGTTAGGCAGCATGTGGGAAATAACACCAATAACCATGGTCGAACTATCGTCATCGAATTTAATGAACCGCAAGGATATAACATCCCCATTGGTTCAACGGGGTCGGGCTGGGTTTCTGCTGATAAACCTCACTCAATGCTAGGGTTTATGGATATTATTGGCGCGGCTACCGTTCGCTTAAAAGCGTATAAAGCGTATTTATCGGCAATGTAAATTCCGTTATTGCCAACATGACATAGCCCAGTCTGTTGATTGGGCTTTGCCCATTATGCCGTGGTGTTGGCTTTTAATTCCTCAGACACACACTTTTCTATCAGCTTGACAAGCCAAATGTTTTTGGGCGATTTTCGTTTCGATGCTTTTTGTACTGTGGCGGTATCAATACCAAGGTCAGGGATATCCGAGTCCGCTTGATACGCTTCATGACGCATGGTGTAAGCAATATCCATTAACTCTTTCATTAACATATAGTTATCGACAAAAAGGGTCGCCTCTACATCAGGAAGTGCCCTTTGAAATCTATTTTCATAATCGTTCACCCCGGAGGCAATGTACTTGATGTATTCTCCTTGTGTATTGCCCATCACAATGCCACAGCCGTTATACAGTTTCTTTTGCGATAACGTTTGCGGTTTATCACTTAATATATGAATCCCCATATCCACTTCTTCATCTAAAATCATGCTTTCAGATAATTTATTCCAGTTGCGCATTTCTATAATGGCATCGGTTTGTTGTCGGATATTTTCAATAATACGTTTACCAAACCGAATCAACATAGGCTCAAGTATGTGTAAAACAATGCGATCAACATTTTTGGGTGAAAATTGTTCTGGCTCTAAAGAGTGGGAGAGTTGTTCAAGGGCTGTGTGTAATTTAGGTTGAATGCTAAGCGCATACGAGGTTGGGGCGAGCCCTTCGGCACTGCGCGTAAAGAGTGGGTCGTCCAACTCATCGCGAAGTTGGGCAAGCACTTTAGACACATAGGATTGCGAGCGTCCGAGCTTCTTGGCGGCCCGCTGCGTTGAGTGCGTTTGCATTAACGTCAAGAACACGTGCAGTGAGTTTAGATCTGTAATTCTCATCCATTTGCCTATCTTTATTTATTAGGTTAAAGATAGGCAAATATGCAACAAAATCAATAAGTTTATCAAGTTTGATACACGGGAATTTTTAGTGTGTAAAAATAACTTCTGTGGCGGGTACTCGATGACGCTCTCCATAAATGCCCTCATCGGTACGCTTGCCGACACTGATTATCATAGTGATTTCATCATTTTTACCTAAACCAAGCAGTTTTTTACTCCGTACAGAGTCAAAACCCTCCATTGGACAAGTGTCGTAACCCTGATCGCGAATGGCCATCATAAATGTCATAGCCGCGAGTGAGGTACTTTTGTGCAGGCAAACCCTAAGATCTTGTTTAGTGACTTCACGAAACATAGGCTTTTTTAGTCCTAAACAGGTGACCAATAGTTTGCGTATACACCCTTTGATCCCCCAAGGGTCATTACTGTAGATGAAGGGAATGAGTTTTTCATAATATTTTGTGGCGCGTTTGGCTATGCCATCAATGCTGCGGTGAGCAAAATTTTCTCGGATTTGCGCCGCATTCATTGCAGCACGTTGTTGCCATTTATCCGGTGTGGTAACGAAGACAACCAACTCATTAGCGGTAGTGGCCGCGTTTTGCCCCATACACAATCTGGCTAACTGCTCTCTTTTCTGCTGATTAATGACACGATGAAACTCCCATAATTGCATGTTACTGCTATTGGGGCTTAGCAGGGTCAGATGCAAAGCGTTCTTTATAATATCATGATTAAAATCTGTGGTTTGATCGTATTTGCGCACGGAACGTCGTGAGTGGACCAATTGCTTAAAAGAGTGGTGTTGAGTCATAGGGATTGAGTATGAAAAATGATGCACGAGTTCTAACACGTTACAGCACAGCAGACAATGGCTTTTCGGCGTAGCAAACCTCACTATTACCTAAATGAATATCAGCTATTTATGTAAATCATTGTTTATTTACGCGGATAAAAAATAAAGTAGCTCCATGAAAATTAATAGTAATAACTAATGTTTAAACTAGAAATGATAATCCTTGCATACCATGTACGGGGAACGTTTTATTTTAATGTAAGTGATGCGTATTAATTGCCTGACCATATTATTTCTGTTTAACAAATGGGGGTTAACATGAAAAAACAGTGCTTTGCTGCTGTTGTTATTTGTTGTATTGGCATTGCCATGCCAGCTATGGCCAATGTACATAAATGGAAGGAAACAGATTTTCAAACGTATTCAGATAAAGCCCATGTGAGTTTTATTTTAGTTAATCGTTATCATAAAACAGCGGATTTTTATTTAAGTATAGATGATAAAAAATTCCCTAATAAAATTACATTACAGGCTAATCAAGATATTAAGCTAGATATCTCGGTGAATACCCCAGCCAGTCAAACAACAAAAAAGCAAGTGTGTACATTAATGGATACTGGCAGTGCTAATAAGTATGAGGTATGTACGCACCTTAAATTTAGGAGAATGTGATGGTGATGAAACACTATATAGGGTTGGCTGGCATCCTTCTTTGTAGCAGTGCATTGGCTAATCCTATTCCTAGTTTATCGAACCCGTCGGGCACCGATCGCATTCGTACCGAATCAGGGGCCTCGTGCGAGCAGGCGGTATCTACCGGAAAAACCTTTCAGGTGGGTACCTATGGAGCACAGGGCAATGAAGACAGTGACAATTATTACGACAACTATTATCACCAAAACCAGGATGAGGCAGGGATATACGCCGCAGTAACCATTCAATTTGGTGGAGAAGATAGGGTCGACTGTACTCGCTTGTATGAATATGAATTACGTCAGCGCAGTCGAGAGGAAGAGTTAGCTGAGGCAGAGCATGAGCTCAAGTTACTGCAAATTCAGGCGGAGAAATACCGTCTCTTAAAAACCAAACAGACCAATACAACATTTTCGGAGTAACTATATGTTGAACAAAAAACACCTGCTTTACATAGCAGCAAGCTGCGCTATCCCTTTGAGCACACTGGCGATAGCGGCTGATAATGGTGATCACAGTGATGCCACCACGAAATTTTCTGTAGAGGTAGAAGGTGAGTGCGGTGTGTCTTCTCAAAATGAAGGTACTTTGGCTATAGGGGATAATTATGACAATGGTTCATCGGCGGATCTTATGATTAATAATAACCAATATGCCAGCGTTGATCTTGAGTTTCATAAGCTGGACACCTCCAATGGAGTTAATGATGACCTGTTGTATTTTAAACTTGATGGCGCGGGTATTGATCCTAGTGAGAAGTCCGCTTCTGATTGGGACAAAGAGCGTGTGCAGATAAGTTTTGCGGAAGATGAAACCGTTAGTGTATGGGCGCGTACTTCTCAGTACCTACCCGATGGTCAAAATACGGTTGAAGTGACATGGCGACTGCATTGTCATGGTGATGCTGCAAAAATTCAGTAACAATCTGGCAGTTGATTTTTAGTCAACTGCCTTTTTTAGAGGTGCTAATGTTGCGTTGGATTCATTTAATACTGTTAGGCTTTTCTACGTCAGTGATAGCAAATTCAAATATAGAACCACAACAAAATAATGCCCAAATGGGGATGGATACTGAGCAGGTAAAGTATTTAGATAAGTATTGCCATCAAGGTGCAAAATATCATGAGCGACGTATATTTGATGCTATTTCAGATTCAGAGTTGATTAATTGGAGTAAAGTAGATTTGATTGATATATCAAGTCGATTAAATTACACCAGAACCTTAGTTGAGGATAATCACCCACAAGTGGTGAGTTGCGATATTGTGATTAATTACTTCTATGATGATAAGGATATTATTATTAGCTCACAGTACCGCGTACAAACCCAGAGTAATAAAACCTTAACCAGTACCAACATTACGAGTAAAGCGGTGAATGATTTCATGGTTCGAGTTATGGTTAATTAAATGAAGTATCTATTAGTTTGTTTGTTATTTTTCATGGGTACGTTTTCAGTGAGCGCTCATCATGAATTAAATATGAGAGCGTTGCAGCACAATCAGCATGATGTAAATAAGCACAAAAACAACCAATGTCATCTGGAAACCATCAGAGACTTAGGGGATATCGTTTTTGGTGCCCATTTTGATGGTAGCGCCTCGCAGGTCAAATTAAACGTGGATAAACACAGGCGGCGGGTGTTTCTGAGACTGAAAAGAATTGAAATGATGAGTGGGACGAATGAGGTAGCGAATCATTGGCTACAAATCCAAGTAGATGGTGACGAACGTTTTACTGGAGATATCGATTACTGGCAGCGTGGGGTCGAACTCAGTCCCCAAGCGTTTACCCAAGATGGGTATCTGGAGGTGAGATTAAGAGTCAACATGGCTAAAAGTCGCGCACCTGCTGGACGCTATGAAGCAACATTAACATGGGTCCTTTACTGTGAATAATGTGAGTTTTTGTGTATGCGAGCAGTAATTTCTGTTTGGTGGTGATTTTTAGTTTCAACAATATATTGACTCTGTTAGTATCGCTCAATCGTATTAGTCGGGGAGCCAATAGGCTGAGATCACAATAGTGAACCCGTTGAACCTGATTCAGTTAGTGCTGACGTAGGGAACTAATCGCTCTACATGTCCTCCTTGTGTTGGCTGATAGGCATTGGTTTCGTTCGTCGAGCGAAAAGGAAGTGTCTGTGTCACAATCAAAAAAAACTCCCATTGTATTAACTATTGCTGGCTCTGATAGCGGTGGTGGTGCGGGTATTCAAGCGGATATCAAGGCCATTTCAGCCACTGGAAGCTATGCTTGCTCTGTCATTACTGCTTTAACGGCGCAAAACACCCAAGGCGTGAGTGGCATTTTGCCCATTCCTGCTGAATTTATTGAGCAGCAACTTGATGCGGTATTTAGCGATCTTGATGTGGTTGCGGTAAAAGTGGGCATGTTAGCAGAAGCCTCCCTCATTCACGCTGTCGTTAACAAGCTTAAGCAGTATCAGCCTCGCTATTTGGTTGTAGACCCTGTAATGGTCGCCACCAGTGGTGATTTATTACTGCAACAATCCGCTATTGAAACGCTTAAAACGCAATTGCTCCCTTTGGCCGATGTGATCACTCCTAACTTACCTGAAGCGGCGACCCTGCTTGGTCAAGCCTTACCCACAACAGAATCACAAATGAACGCCATGATAGAAGATTTACGCGCATTAGATTGCCAAGCTGTACTTCTTAAAGGGGGCCATTTAGAGGGGGAAGCAAGTAGCACGGACTTATTGATTACCCCAGACAATGTGCAAACCTTTACGGTGCCGCGCGTGAATACGCAAAATACTCACGGCACAGGGTGCACTTTGTCATCGGCCATTGCCTCATTTATGGCGCAAACGGGGTCGTTAAGTGAGTCTGTGACTTTGGGCAAAGCGTATATTTCTAATGCTATTGCTCACGCTGATGAATTAGGTGTGGGTCATGGTCATGGTCCTGTGCATCATTTTTACGCTTTAAACGGTAAGTAAATTGGCCATGTTACCATCGCAACAGCGAGAGTCTCACACAGGGTTGCCTGAACAGATGAGTGCTAAATCGTTTCAGGGCATCGTTATTGAGAGCGGCTATTTACAGTTTTCGGATGCCACTTCTCCTTTGTTTAAACAACTGAATCTGTGTTTTGCCAAAGGAAGTTGGAGCACGGTACTTGGTAAAAGTGGCTGTGGAAAAACCAGCTTATTGCGTTTGCTGGCAGGACTTTTGCCAGAAGACATACAGTGGCAAGGGCAGATCCACAGCAGTTTCCCACAACAACTGTCCGATTCTATTGCCTATATGGCCCAGCAAGATTTGTTGATGCCATGGCTTAGTGTGCTCGATAACGTCTGTTTTAGTGACCGATTCAGTGACAAAAAACTGAGTAGGCCACAATTGGCAGAGCGCCGAGAGCAAGGGATGACATTGCTTGAACAACTGGGCTTAGCAGGGCAAGAGAGTGCTTCTCCTAGGCAGCTATCTGGTGGTATGAGGCAAAGAGTGGCACTGGCGCGCACCTTGATGCAAGATAAGCCGGTGGTATTAATGGACGAACCGTTTTCCGCTTTAGATGCGGTGACCCGTTATCGCTTGCAAGATTTGGCGTGTAAAATGCTGGAAAATAAAACCGTGGTACTGATCACCCACGATCCTCAAGAAGCCCTTCGATTAAGTGACCATATTTATCTTATGCAAGACACGCCCATTGGCATTGAATCTGTGCCCATTCCACAGGGGGCTACGCCGCGACTGATTGACGCGCAAATGGCTTCCCTTCAACAGCAGATTATTGAGCAGTTAGGAGGCCGAGATGACTAATCAAGTGCTGGCTCAACAAGGATTTACCGCCCGCATGAAGGCCAATGGCTCCCATGTAATTCGGTTGCTCATCTCTTGTTTGGTTGTGCTAGGGGTATGGCAAGGGGCCGTAACAGTGTTTGATTTACCCAGCTTTATTTTGCCTGAGCCCATCTCGGTATTTGCACGTCTTGGCAGTCGTAGCGATGTCCTGCTCCAACACACAATAGTCACCTCACAAGAGATTGTCTTAGGGTTATTACTTGGTTTGAGCATGGGGCTGATGTTTGCCCTGCAAATGTTGTTATTTGAGCCGTTACGCCGCTGGTTACTACCCATTTTAATCGCTTCTCAAGCCATTCCTGTTTTTGCTATTGCACCTATTTTGATGCTTTGGTTTGGCTATGGCATTACCTCAAAAGTGGTGATGGCGGCATTGATCATCTTTTTCCCTGTGACTACCTGTTGTTATGACGGTTTGAGAAATACCCCCAAGGGCTATCTTGATCTGAGCAAAACCATGGGAGCAACCCGCTGGCAGCAACTCACCCAAGTAAGATTACCGGCAGCTATGCCGGCATTAGCTTCGGGGATTCGTGTCGCGGTAGTGGTGGCACCCATTGGCGCCGTCGTGGGGGAGTGGGTAGGCTCTAGTGCCGGTTTAGGCTATTTAATGCTACAAGCCAATGCGCGAATGATGATCGATGAGATGTTTGCCGCGTTATTTATTCTGGCTCTTATCTCGGTTACCTTGTATTTCATCACCGATAAGTTACTCAATAAATTTGTCCCATGGCAGTTTGATTAACGGCCATTTTTTATGTCATTAAGGAAGAGACATGCGTTTATATAAAAAGAAACGGACAGCTTGGATAGCGGCGACGGCCGTAATGTTGAGTTCCCTCCTGTTTAGCTCAGCAAGCTTTGCCAAAGATAAAGAGTTAACGTTAATGCTTGATTGGTTTGTTAACCCAAACCATGGGCCTATTATCATTGCCAAGCAACACGGGTTATTTAAGGCGCAAGGACTAAAAGTCACTATTCAAGAGCCTGCCGATCCCAGTGTGCCATCCAAACTGGTCGCGGCCAATCAAGTGGATTTAGCCATATCCTATCAGCCCTCTTTTTTGATTGATGTGGCCTCAGGTTTACCTTTGGTATGGAGCGGTACGCTGCTGGCGACGCCATTAAACACCTTAACCGTATTAGATAACGGCAAGATCAACACCTTATCTGATTTGAAAGGAAAAACCGTAGGTGTATCGGTATCGGGGAGTGATGAAGCCATTATTGGCCGAATGCTTGGTCATGAACATATAGACGATTCCGATATAAAAATTGTTAACGTAGGGTGGGCGCTTTCATCATCATTAGCCTCCGGGCGAGTGGATGCCATTTGGGGCGGAATGCGTAACTTTGAGTCTCATCAACTAGAGCTTGAAGGTTTTAAATCAAAAAGCTTTTTCCCAGAAGAGCACGGCATTCCTCCTTACGACGAACTGATGTTTGTGGCAAACGCTAAGCATTACGATAAGGAGGCCATTCAACGCTTTAACAAAGCGCTAGAACTGGCCACACAATACATTGTCAATCACCCAGAAAAAGCTTGGAAAGAGTTCATTACCTATAACCCAGATACATTAAATAACGAGCTTAATCATAGAGCATGGCTAGATACATTAAGCCGATTTGCATTGCGACCATCAGCGGTAAATAAGCAACGTTATGAGGATTACAGCCAGTTTATGTACGATTTGAAAATTATTTCTACCATCCCCAATAGCAACACCTATTTAATTGATTTTTAACTATTATTTTAGGAACAAGGAAGCCTTATGAAACGATTTACATCAAAGTTGTTTACTGCAAAGCTGTTTGCCGTACTAGCTAGTACCCTTTTGCTTTTTAGCCCACTTTCACAAGCTAAGCAAACAGAATTGACCTTAATGCTCGATTGGTTTGTTAATCCAAATCATGGGCCTATTGTGATTGCCCAGCAGCACGGGTTATTTAAAGCGCAAGGTCTAAAAGTGAATATCCAAGAGCCGGCCGATCCTAGCGTGCCCGCAAAATTAGTGGCGGCCAATAAAATTGATTTGGCGGTCTCCTATCAACCCACTTTAACTATAGATGTGGCCGCAGGTTTGCCGTTAATTCGCAGCGGTACCTTAATTTCTACGCCACTGAATACCTTAATGGTGATTGATAATGGCAAGATCAATTCATTAAAAGATCTTAAAGGGAAAAAAGTCGGTATTGCCATTGCTGGCAATGAAGAAGCGACGGTAGGCACCATGTTGCGCTCGGCGGGGTTGCAGTTCTCTGATGTGGAAATTATCAACGTTGGCTGGGCGTTATCGTCATCGGTAGCGTCTGGCAAAGTGGATGCGATATGGGGCGGACTGCGCAATTTTGAAAGTAACCAACTGGCTTTAGAAGGCTTTAAAGCTAAAGCATTCTTCCCAGAAGAGCACGGCGTTCCCGCTTATGATGAGCTTGTGTTTGTCGCTAATGCGAATAGCTATAATGCCGATGCATTAAAGCGTTTTAACGCGGCCATTGAGCTTGCAACGCAATACATAGTTAACCATCCAGAGAAAGCGTGGAAAGAGTTTGTCGCTTACAACCCAGACACACTTAATAACGAATTAAACCATCGTGCTTGGCAAGATACGTTGACTCGATTTGCCTTACGACCAGCGGCGGTTGATCGTCAGCGTTACGATAATTACGCCCAGTTTATGTTTAACAATAAAATTATCTCTAGCGTACCGAATAGCGCTAAATACTTGCCAACATTTTAAGGTGATTTAATGAATACTCAGCAACTTATTCAAGCATGTCAGCAAGAGTGGCAAGCGTATATTGAACATGATTTTGTGCACCAGTTGGCCAATGGCACACTGCAACATGACGTGTTTTTACATTATTTAAAACAAGATTTTTTATTCTTAAAGCAATACTCCCGCGCCTACGCATTGGCTATTTATAAAGCAAAAAACCTTGCTCAAATGCGCCATGCACTGCCGAGCCTTCATAACCTGCTGGACTGTGAAATTGGTCATCACATTGAGTTTTGTCAAAAGTGGGGTGTCAGTGAGCAAGAGATGGAAGCGGAAACCGAAGATTTTGGTACGGTTGCCTACACTCGCTATGTATTAGATACCGGGAGTGCAGGGGATTTAGTTGATCTTTACGTTGCTCTTGCGCCATGCGCCATTGGTTATGGCGTGATTGGTGACAACCTGGCCCAGCGCGAAACGACAGTATTGCATGGCAATCCTTATCAGAGTTGGTTGGAAATGTACGCTAGTGAAGAGTTTCAACAAAGTGTTGTGGCGTGCATTGACAATCTTGATCAGCTTATTGCGGATATTCCGGACCAAAGCGAGCGCGCTAAAGAATTAATTGAGGTGTTTAGAACGGCAACCCGCATGGAAATTGCGTTTTGGGAGCAGGGCTATAACGCGGTAAAATAGGAATAAGGGATTTAAAATACATGATGGATAAGAAGCAAATCGTTGCCAGTTTACAAATGCTGCGTGACAACAAGCCACTCGTTGTGAATGTCACTAACTATGTGGTGATGAACAATACTGCTAATGCACTGTTGTCTATTGGCGCATCACCGATTATGGCGCACTCCGCTCAAGAAATGTCAGAGATGATGGGCTTTGCTGGCAGTTTAGTGGTGAATATTGGTACCTTAGATAGCGTATGGATCACGCGTATGTTATTTGCCGTTGAACAAGCCAATATTAATGGAAAAATGGTCATCCTTGATCCTGTTGGCTGCGGCGCAAGTGTGTTACGTACTGAGGTTTCTCGACAAATAGCAGAGCAGGCCGATAAGCTGATCATTCGTGGTAATGCCTCAGAGATTATTGCCCTTGCTGGAGATCACGCTCAGTCAAAGGGGGTCGATGCCCTTGATAGCAGTGATTCGGCGTTACATGCGGCAAAATTTTGCGTAGAGCAATACGGCGCCAATGTGGTGATTTCTGGTGCCAGTGATTATGTCGTGACCTCTGAGGTAACCTATAAGCTTGATAACGGCCATCCTATGATGCCTTATGTCACCGGCATGGGCTGCTCTCATACGGCTATTACTGGGGCATTTGCCGCGATTGGTGAAGTGACAGGCGTTGCGGCTACTGCAATTCTTGGAGTGGCTGGGGAAATTGCCGCAGAGAAATCAGCAGGCCCAGGTTCATTACAAATGAATCTACTAGATGCTTTATATCAACTGAATACGGATACGCTATTAGCCCGTTTAAAGTTTGCTACCGTTTAATTGGAATAAATCTATGAACCCTTATGAACTCTACTTTGTTACCGACGATCAGCAAGATCTTGATACCTTGTGTCAAGTGGTAAAACAAGCTATTGCTGGTGGGGTAACTATGGTGCAAATCCGTGAAAAACACGGTGATGTACGTGCATTTATTGCCAGAGCACGAGCGGTCAAAAAAGTAATGGCAGGGACAGGTGTCCCTCTTATTATTAATGACCGTGTAGACGTTGCCCTAGCTGTGGATGCATGTGGTGTTCATTTGGGTCAATCGGATATGTCCGTGGAGGATGCTCGCCGTTTATTGGGGGAGGATAAAATCTTAGGTCTATCCGTTGAAAGTGAACAACAATTACTCAATGCACAAGCATTATCGGTAGACTATTTAGGGGTGAGCGCTATTTTTGCAACGCCCACAAAGCGCAATACAATAAAGCACTGGGGTATTGAAGGCTTAACTCAAGCGGTGAAAATGTCGGCCAAGCCTTTAGTGGCTATAGGTGGCATTAATGACAGTAATATCCATAGTGTGGTCAGCACTGGCGTCGAGGGCATTGCGTTGGTGTCGGCCATCTCTGCCGCCGACGACCCAAAAATCGCCAGTGAGAAACTGTTGCTGAAGATGCGCTCATAGCTTATATACCACTGCCAATCGAACCTATTTCATACCAAAGCCAGTCAAATAATCACCACAGTTTGGACTCTTATTATTTCTAAAAATAATAGAGTCTGAACGAGTTACTCGCCATCAAATGATACCTTCCAATTTATGTCCGATATTGAGTTTTGCAACATCAGCAAAGGATCTGAGCCATCGTTCATCTGAAAATATGGCCACCCATTGTAAATAACAGCATGGAACACCGTAGCTAAAAGCGATTCCCTGCTGAAGTTGCTGTGCCTGACCTATAAATGTTAGGAACTCAATGTATGCGCTAATGAAGGTTTAACTATGGGTGTCCATATAAATCGCTAAGGATAAAAATATGGCCACCCATTGTAAATAACAGCATGGAACACAGTAACTAGAAGCGACTCGCTGTTGAAGTTGCTGTGGCTGACCTATAAATGCGAAGTGCTCAATGTATGCGCTAATGAGGTTTAACTATGGGTGTCTATATCAATCTTTATGAAGAAAGGTGTGGTAGTACGCCTATAGATATATGGATCAATCTGGGCTGAAAAGAATCTAGCCCAGATTGAATCTGACAGGTACTGAGTTTAAGAGAGTCTCGCCTTGCTTGTCTGATTGATATAATCAGTACGTTTGTACTCCATCATAACTATGCGATATATAGATCGAATAAAAAGCATTAAAGAATGATTCCACCTACTGATGGCGTGTCGTCTTTTTTCTTAATTGGTAATGCTTTAGGCTTTGCTGCTGATTTTGTTTGTCGAGGAGCATAAGTAGACTTTCTCGCTATACTCTTCGATTTAATCGCACTTGCATCGCCTTTAATTACAGTAACGTATGCCAGTTTAGGCAAAACCTTCGTCACTTTTACTGTAGCCACTTTGATTTCATCACGACCAAGGCTTTCTTTAGTCACAGGGTCAACAAACTTTTCACCTAGACTAAATACATCGTAGTACTGACCTTTTTTGACCGTTGAACCACCAGAGTTAAGTACCATTGAACCATTATCACCAACAAGCAACACTAAAGGGTAGATATTGTCTTTCAATTGGGTAAATACTTTCTTTGAAGCAATATCGACAAGTAAGCTCAAGTTATTTCGACTAGACGTTGTTGGAATTGTTGCAGACCATTTAACTTGGTTATTGATGACATCCACAATACGAAATTCAACGAGCACTTTAGAGCTGTAGTAAGTTTTGACATCTTTAATTTTCTCGCCTGTTAATTCAACTATGCGAGAATTATCCACAACACGTTTATGTGTCTTAGCTGAAAGGACTTTTCCCGTAATAACGTATTGAAGCGTTGGATCTTTCTGATCACTTAAGACTTTAAACTTACGATCTTGTACAAGGAATTGTTGTACTTTTTTACTGATAGTAGAGCCTTTAGGTCCTGAGAATTGTCTAACAGCAATAGTACGACGGTTAGAGTTAAGATCTTTTATCTTATCTCTTGGGTCAACTTTCACGCTAACTTCAAGTCTCACATTACAGAAATCATTTAAGCACTGTTCATTTAAAATTCGGTACTTAACATTCCCTTTTGCGGTTGTATGAACACCATCAATCATCGCTTCTTTTGCTTCGCTCTTTTCTCCATTTGAAGAATAGGTCGTAGTCGAAATTCGAGAGCTATCAATGGAAACGCCAGATACTTGTTCTACAGCCCTACGTAATCCTACATCAATCGCTTGATCTAAAGTTTCAGCTTGTCCAGTAGTCACCACTTTTTCGTAGCTCGCAGCCTGCCCAGAGGATGCACCAAATAGAAATGCACAAATTAATAAAAGCTTTTTGATCATTTAAAAATCCGCCGCATCAAACGTATCTTCAGATTCGGCAGAGTGTCTAGAGCTTGCCACCTCTTTTTGTACTGCTTGATCTAGTTGCGTTTCGCTCTTACCACTGGCTAAGTTCTTCGCATTAGTCACTTTCTTTGGGTGCCATACAAGTACAGAGCCTACCATTTCATGCCCCGTTACAGGGTGCTTACGACGCCAATCATATTCAACACTCACACCTGTCATATTCTGAATGGAAGACTGCATTGCAGCACGCTCTTCCATACTTTCAATCAAAGACTGTGTTAAGCCTGAAGAGGTAGAGCGAACAGAGTCGACAATCCATTCAAATTTTTCACTTTCACTTTTTTGTGTCTCTATTGACGTTTTATTCTTTAAATCACCATTGAGGTTGTAGGCTCGTGATAGGTTGGCCCAGGCATTGTTGGTGGCAAACTTCTTGGCAATCTTACGCTCAATTTTCTTTTTTGTAGGTGATTTTGAATAAGCCACACCAGACTGACCATATGCCACAATCATTGGGTAACCTTCAGCGTCATAGAGCACGTCTGTACCGGTTTTAAGATATAAAGAATCTTTCTTAGACGACAGCATTTGGTGCAAGGATGCAAACTGCTTGTTGGCTTTATATTCACGAGGAGCAACTTCACCATGCGAGTCAATCATCGCTTTAATTTCATCACGCTTATTAGCGGATAAAACCATGGCTACACCGATAGTACCATGTCCAGATTCGGTAATTTCTTCGTATTGCTTAACCACTACCATGCCAGATAGATTACCGTAAGAAGAACGGACAGTTTGCTCAACAACAGATTGCTTATACAGGTCTCGTTTTATTGAAGGTGTTGCAGCGTTAAATTGCTTAGGGTCAATGCCCATTTCATTTAATTCACCATCAAGCTTACCATCAAGAACAGCAATAACTTTATCAATGAAACCTTCCATTTTAGAATCAGTTTTGAAATCATCTTCTGTTGGAGTTGGAAGACCATTATTGCTTGTCATTGATGAAATTACATTGTTGGTAACACTCGTATTTAATGTTTCTAAGTATGATATACGAGCATTCATCACTGCCTCCTCTAGTGCACGCTCACGGTACTTTGCCCAGCGAGCGTCATTACGATCAACACTTAATTCAGCAGTACCGCTAAAAACAAAAACTTTATGTGCTTTACCTGACTGCTTTAAGCTACTTTTCACTTTAGAGATATAACGATCGAGCTTACCTTCAACAACATCGAGGGTATCAACATCTTCTTCTACTTGAACAACATCTTTATCCGATTGCTCACCTAATACTTCTGCTGATACTTCTGCCGTTGTGGTTGTGTCAACTAATTCGTCTGCCAAAACAGCAGGAGCGCTTGCGCCTGTCAGCATCATGGCTAATAGAAGTTTATTAAATTTCATGGGTCACCTAACTTTCTTAATAATAATGGATAGCCAAAGCTATCCATTATTTATGTGTTACTAATCAATCACTCTATTACCAGCTTACGCTAGCACCATCAGAAATTTTTCCGACTACACGTTCGCCTTCCCAATATGCCAGACCATTTTCTATATTAGTCATTGATAGTTGAAAGTAGTATTCGATGCGAGTGTCGTTATTATCTAACGATGTATTACGTTGTAGAATTTTTCCTGATAGGCTAAAGTCGGGTGCAAACACTTGGTTATCACCTTTCACTGTCGACTGCTTAACCATTTTCGAATCTTTTAATTCACGCATCTTCTTAGTTGCGTCATCTTCACCGAATGCAGTCGTAACTAAGAACTTACCTGATTGAAGTAAGTTAACGCGTAAACTTTTTGTTAGTTGGTCTGTGTCTAAACGCTGCATAGTGTCATTTTCGATGTCATTTACGTACACGATGTAACGACCACCTTCATCTGCCTGAGGGTGGGTCATTAATTTACTTGCGATGATCTCGTTTGACATCTCATTAGCTGCTTTTGAGAAGTCAGCGTATGACAGACCTGCGACAACATTCGTTTGAGTGTCTGACGCGTCGATATACGTTGTTTTTGTTGCACAACCAGAAAGAGTTAGAACTGCAACTGCAAGTACCAGTTTTTTCATTGTATGTCCTTAGATATTAACTACTTTGATTGTCGGCTCAATTACCGGAGAAATCGCTTTTACATAGATGATGTGCTTGCTTGCATTTGCATCAAGTTCGACAGGGATCGTGAATGCTCCCGCTTTAATTTTAACTGTGTTATTTTTTGCATCGATACGTGTGGCTTGATACTCGCTTGGTAATGCTGAGAATGAACGGATATCAGCGCCCGTTGTTAGCATCTGTACCATTGCGAATGCATTACCCAGTAACGGATCATGATCTTTCACTTGTTTCTGAGCGATAGTTTTCAATGTGGCACGAGTAATTTCACGAGCAAGAATATATGGGAAGTCTTGGTCGAACTCTGCACCAATGATCCTATCCATGTCTGCGATAGTTTCAGTATTGTGCCCTTCAATAGTGATGTTATTCAGCGCTTTTCCTCGTTCTTTTAGACGTGGAATGGCAATACCTGTGTATGAAACGTTGTTAGAAAGGATGAAAACAGGGAGGTCAATACGCTTTTCTTCGCGTACTGTTGATTGACCATTTTCGAAGATAACCCAAACTTTGTTTGCTAGTTTATCTTGGTCATTTGAACGAACCATAGAACGAGCAAGCTCATAATCAGCTTTCGCCGCTTCAGAGTTGGTTAAGGAATATACACGCTTGAACGAATCAGCCGCTTTCTGGAAGTCAGATTTATTTTTACTAGTAAGAAGAAGGTTTAGACCATAAGAGTAAGTGGTAAAAGGGTTTATGTAGCCTTCATAAGGTTTCCAATGGCCTTGGTCGATACCTGCATTAGCTAGAATCTTCTTGGTTGTTCTAGATTCCATTGATTGCTTTACAAGCGCACCCGACTCTCCCGCTTCTTCTTTGATTTCAGCTTGGCGTTTTTTAATCACATCAGCGAAGTACTTAGCTGCGCGGCGTTGGCGCTCTTCAGCACGGTTTAATTCCACACGAGCGTTTTGGTAATCATTTTGAGAAATGAAGTTCCAAGCTTTAATGGTGTTAGACATGACGCCATCGTAATGAGCTTGCTCATAAGAAAGCATCGCATCATTACCGAGCATAGATCCCACCAGCTCAGCGCCTTCTACTGCTGCGCTTTCAGTATCCTCACTCTTCATCATATGTTCCGTAGAATCTAATAACTTAGTGGATAAGTCATACTGTCCTACGTAGTTTAACGTAGCGCCTGCTTGAAGCGTCCATAGAAGGTCACTGGTTTCACCAGACTTTTCATTATAACCTGCATGATCAAGAGCCACTTCAGCCGCTCCATTATAATCACCGGTATTGAGCTTATTGTTAAAGCTTTCAAAATCATTTTTTTGCATCATTGATGTACAGCCTGAAAGCATAAGCATGCTTACTAAGCCACTGATAAGTTTTAATTTCATAGCACCTGCATTCACAACAATAAATTTATTGATTGCGAATATACTTGAATTATTAACTATTCACAGTATGAATTGATTGATATTTGATCTACCTCATTAATATCTATATTTCTTTATAATTCTGTGGGGCATTAACAGGCAGTTTGACTTTTCTATTAATATTAATATACCAATCAAATACATATTTAAGATTTTTCAGTTTTCGTATATCAAGAGTCTGGAGGATGTGCAAAAAATATTTTGATGAAAACTAAAAACATAACAAATAGAAGCGCTTTGTTAATAAAAGAATGAAACCCGAATTCAACTCCGAAGTGCGACATTCTTAATATTCAAGTAGCCTCCATCATTTCTCTAAAAATGACAGCAGGTTGCTTGAACCCTAAACACTTTTTTGGACGATAATTAATTCGTTGTTGCGCCCTTTCAATATCATCATCACTAACCGTTCTTAGATCTGTTCCTTTCTTTACGTACTGTCTCAACAGGCCGTTAGCATTTTCATTCGCTCCTCGTTCACAAGAGCTGTAAGGGTGTGCGAAGTACACGTCGGTTTCTAATGCCCGTGCTATTTCTTCATGACCTGCAAACTCACGACCATTATCTGCGGTAATAGTATGAACGAACGCTTTATAAGGCATCAGCATTGCTATGGTTGCGTTAGTCACGTCTTTTGCTGACTTAGAGGGCACTTTCTGTGTCAGATAAAAACGCGTTTGACGCTCTAAGAGAGTGACAATTGCCCCCGTTCCATGCTTGCCTAAGACCGTATCAATTTCCCAGTCACCAAAGCGTTCACGACTATCAACAATGTCAGGCCTTTCATCTATTGAAACTGCGTTTTTGATTGCAGGTGCTTTCTCTGTCTTGCCCCGTCGATACCGCTTATGGCCTTGGCGCAAGTGCTTAAATAGCTTTCCACCTTGTCGCTTATTACGAGCGACGAATCGGTAAATCCACTCATGGCTCACTTTAGCCCCTGCGCGGGTTAAGACATTAGATATTTGCTCTGGACTCCAATCGATAGACAACAGAACCTCAATAAAATCTATACGCGATTGAGGTACTTGATACTTACGGGCTTGCCGTCGTTTTTCTATTGATTGATGATGTGCTTTGTCTGGCCGATATTGTTCTTTCTTGCTACATCGTTTCAGCTCTCGATAAACGGTTGAGCGATGGCATTTAACTGTCTTAGCAATTTCAGATATTGAAATTCCCCGTTCCAAAAGGGCAGAAATTTGATATCTTCTTCCCTCGGTCAACTGCTGATAATTCATAGTAGTTCTGCTTGTTTCTTTGGCGAGAAGAGCGTACCACTTTCGGCAGTTGGCTTCTTCTTCTATGCCTTTCCATGAATGTCGCAGTTATTATCTGAAATCGGGAATACCATAGGTGCAAGGGAAGTTGGTAGCCCTGACTTATAAATGCAAGATTTTCAATATATACGTTAATGAGAGTCTAGTTATGGTTGTCCTTATAAATCTGCATATAAACCTTCTGGCGATTAAAAATTATCCAGTGAGCAACTGTTGCTGAAGTTGCGTTCATAGTTTGTATACCACTGCCAATCAGCTAATTTCAAGCCAAAACCAGTCAAATAATCACCACAGTTTGGACTCTACCATTTCTAAAAATAATAGAGTCTGAACGAGTTACTCGCCATCAAATGATACCTTCCAATTTATGTCCGATATTGAGTTATACAACATCAGCAAAGGATCTGAGCCATCGTTCATCTGAAAATATGGCCACCCATTGTAAATAACAGCATGGAACACCGTAACTAAAAGCGATTCCCTGCTGAAGTTGCTGTGCCTGTCCTGTAAATGTTAGGAGCTCAATGTATGCGCTAATGAAGGTTTAACTATGGGTGTCCATATAAATCTTTTATTTTGTTTGAAACTTAATCACATTCAACAACTGCATCCAGAACAGTCATAGAATATACAATATTTAAGACTGACATTACCTCACCTGCTAAATCTGAGTCATGATTCAGTGGCCAACGTAAAGTAGCAGAGTTATCGTTACTACCTTCCCAAAAATCAACGGTTTTGCCTTTTAAAGCATTTTGAATATTACTAAATAGAGTAGGGTTTTGATCTTTATTAATATAAACCTGAAGATAGATGAGTTTACCTTCATTTCTTTTTCCTTGCATCGCCTTTGGGCTACTAAATAGTATGACGTTAACTGGTGAATTAGCAAATCCATATTTAAAAGTAGGCAGTGGTTTGAACCAAGTTTCTTTTTTATAGAAAAAAACATTCCCAAACTGTTCTTTGCATTGATTGGTAATCTGGGTGTTTAAATCATAGAGACCATCTATGAGTAAGTCCCACATGCCACTAATCTCAGCCATATTTTCTAGGGCAAAGGTGAAGTTTGGGTTCTTGTTTTTTTGCATGGCTAGCCTCTCTAAATGTAGTAAAAAATCACGTAATACAAATACCCATTTATTAATTTCACTTAACATAAAATGAGTGTGCAGGTTTTTTGAAACAGTAGTTTTTAGGTCGTTGAATGAAATTCCCACCCATCGTTGCGCAACCGATGGGTCATTAACCTTCCCTGAAGGAGATAAAATCGCATAAAAGACCTCCTTGTTAAATTCTGAGCCTAATTTTTCACCGTAACTTTCGTATTCATTGAAAGGGTTCACTTGGTCATGTTCGACCTTAACTTCAATAATGACGAAGTAATCATTGTATTCAAGTACTAGGTCAAGTCGCTTGTTGTTTTCAGTGGAGACCTCTCTGTCACAAGTTATAGGTAGTGAAGTTTCAGTTATATTTTTATCTGAATTTCGGTTGATTAATTCAATAATGCTGTTGCCAAATAAATTTGCCATACCGTGTTGTTCTGTGCTATTGCAGAAAAATGCTATGATGTCACTGGTTGGATTTTCAAAATGACCTCGGGTGCCAATATCGAATATAGTTTTCTCGCTTTCAATCACGGGAAGATTACGATATTTATTTAGTAATATCTCAAGTTGTTCTAGTTCCATTCATTAACCTCATTGTCAGTACATAACTCTTCAGATTTAGTGCCATTACAAAGTTTTTATTTATATAGCTTTGTCATTTTCTCGAGCCTACCGCGTATTTCATCAATTAATAGTTGTGGCTCCATGATGACGGCGTCGACAGAGAACCTAAGGACCCAACCCACTATGTCATAGGTAGGCTGAGTTTTCAGTGTCACTTGATGCCATTCTTCATCCAATGGAATGACTTCTTGAGAAGGGTGAAGTTGACCATGCCGTACCCAGTCCAATGCAAAGTGACGTACTTTGATTCGGATAGTGGTGGGTTGTTTTAATAATATCCAGCCCGTCGGATTGGCATTGATATAGTCATGTAATCTAAATGCCTTTGGGGCTTGATATGGTAAATAGGTCTGCTTTGCATCATGCATACGTGTGAGATTAAAAAGTTGTGGTTTCTCGGGAGTTTCAGACTTAGTTGCCACTAAGTAGTGTGCATGTTCACGTACAACAATAGCTAGAGGGTTTAAGATATAGGTACTAGCGTTTTCGGCATCAAGTTTTTGATAAAGAAATTCTAGCTGCGTTTCGTTGATAACAGCTTCATAGACTTGCTTGATGAGTTCCGCATCTATTGGAATGGTGGTATGGGGGTGTTGACCATCGACAACATGTAGCTTCTCTTGCCATTTTCGTAAATTGTTTCGTCCACTCAATACTTTTTTGGCTTTGTTGACACGAGTATCGAGTATATCGATTGATTCTGGCGGGACGATACGACGAAGTGTTTTTTCGATAGTTAACAGTAGAAATGCTTCTGTAGGCTGCATCGTTGGTACTAGTTCAGAATTCTTGTGTGCGTGTTTCCAAGTATTCCCATCAGGTGTTCGCTTACTGTCTATATCGATAATGTGTTGCAGTTTGATCAGGTCGCGTTCAGTCGTGCGCTTGGTAACATCAAATCCCTCGTCAACAAGTGATTGATGTAATTCATGTGTCGAGATACCAGCAGCGTTAGGGCTAGGGAGTTTACGGCAAAGTTCAAACAGTCTTAGCACCGTGCTGTTAATGGCATTATTATTGGGCATATTGGTCGATCCTGTTCTCGTAGTTAAGAAATATTGAAACTCTTAAGCTAGATATATTTAAACACTCAGGTCGAATTCTGACAGCACCAGATAAGCAGCAAGTGTCTGGAAGTCGTTGTTCTAAATTGTTCATTGCTAATTCAAACTCATTAAGTTGGGCATCTATACCACCAAAGATAATCAGTAGAGCCGTGGTTGGCTGGAAGTGTTGGTTTCCGACAGCATTCTCTATGGCTTGGGTGATTCTGGATTCCCCGTAACCTATGCCTTCGTAAAACTCAGTTTTTGTCATTTTGCTAAACAAGCAACGAATGTCTGCAAAGTCTAGACAGACAAGCCCTTCATGTTCGATAGTCTCAATCAAACGACAGGTGAATAGATCTATTGTTTCACGTGTTTGAACTAAAAAGCCATCGCTTAAGTCACCCCAGTAAGGTTGGCTTTCTGTCGATTGACTCGTAATGATAACTATCTTGCTTTTAAATTGCTTGAGACTTGCCCTCAGTTGTTCGATTTCTTCGATAGTGAAACTTGTATCGTCAATTATGATCAAATCTGAGCGGGCCACATGAAAAAGTAGTATGTCTTGTGGTCTCGCTATGGTAATTCTGTGTAAAAGACAAAATAATGAAACCGAAAGCACGGGAATATTCTTTCTTATGAGTAAATATTGAACTAAATCAACGTCCATAGCTACCGGTAACCTAGATGAGATTGACTCAGTGGTACTCATGTGAATCCCCTTGGATGATAGTTAACGGTTGACTTAATGTTTTAGGCTGAACTCCTGCAAAAATGGCATAAATGTTTATATCTTCAGTTTTGTTGTCAGAGATAGCGGTGCCTATGATTATTGGGATGTCGCTATTTAGATTGTTAGTTATTAACTCTCCAATATCGTGAATATCTTGCAGGCGCAATGTACTGCCACCGCTGATGTTAATCAGTGCAGCTTTAGATTTACTTAAATCGTATTCATCTAATAGCGGATTTATTAATGTGGATTGAACCGCCTCTTCAACGCCACTGACTTGGCTTCCCTTTCCGTAACCGATGACTGTTGCACCAGCCCCTTTTATTACAGTTCTGACATCCGCAAAATCAAGATTAATATAACCGCTAGTCTTAATGAGGGAATAGATACCTAGTAACGATTGTTTAAGGGTTTGATTGGAGTAATCAAATGCTTCTACTAACGTACTGGATTTTGCTAGATGCTCAAGGAGTTTTTGATTTGACACGGGTATCACGGCATCTGCATTTTGCAATATGGATTTTAGAGCACTTTCTGAAAAGTGTTGTTTCTTTTTTCCTTCAAAATGAAAGGGAAGAGTAGTAATAATAACGGTTATTGTATCTGATGCCTTTAAAGCTTCAGAAATAACAGGAATAGCGCCGGTAGCAGTACCTCCACCTAATCCACCACAAATAAAAATGATGTCGTATTGTTCAAGTGAACGAACAATGTCATCCAATGCTTCTTTCATGGCTAATTCACCCATTTCAGGATTAGAGCCTGCACTGCGCCCCATGGTTATAGTTGTTCCAATTGGTTTTTTTGTAACACACTCACTGGAAACTAAACCCCTAGCGTCTGTATCAAATACAAATAAATCGACATCTCTTTCGACAGCGTTTTTAATGTGCTCAACAGTGTTGTGGCCACAACCGCCAACGCCCACAACGGCTATTCGGTGAATATACTCAGGTAAAAACATGCAGTGTGCTCTCTATTTTGTATTTAGATTCAATAATAAATTGAAGTGCGACACTCAGTGTCGCGGATGGTTGTTTAAATAAAAATTATTTGATCTTAGATATACATACACCGGAATATGATGAAGTTTAGAGTGAGTCACAAAAATAACATTCACCATGACAATAATAAACTTAAAGCGGTTAAGAGGGAGTACTGTATTAGGTTTCATCAGGGAGAAAAAAGCATGCTCAAAGCAATACTGTATGGAAAGGCAGGAAGAGTTGAGATTGGACAAAGCGAAAGTGTTAGTTGGCTCAATTTATATAAGGCTAGAGAAGACTTGCTCACTTCCACTGTGTTTGAGCGAATCGCGTATTTATCAGAAGCCATGAGAAAGTTAATCATAACTGAATGGTTTGAATTCGATCATAGAGTAATTGGTATTAATCTAGGTGATTTTTTGGGGATTGATTATTGGCCTAGGTTTGCTCACCGTCATACTCTCGGCACAAATACCGTGGAACCAGACTTGATACTGCGATTTTCTCATTGCAATATCGTTGTGGAAATTAAGCCCCCGAACGGTGGTGTGCAGTATTTTGAACAATGGGAAAAAGAGATAGAATCCTTTTTGCAAAATAAGGAAGAGAATAAGCCACTTTATTTTTTAGCCATAGGAAATATTGGTAAGAAACAACTCTATGAATGGGCACCTAAACTATTGACAAAATTTGAACCCCTTAAGTCTGTAGCAGGTATTAAGTGGGACTTCGTAGCACAGAGATTAATACAGCATAACAATAGCCTAGATATAAGGTGTCAAGACAAAGCAATTCTTAGCGATATAATCCTAGGATTAGAAATATATGGTATACAAACAAACCCTTTTCTTTGGAAGGATTTCTATAAGATGTCTATGCCAAATTTGTCTATCGATGAGGTTAGATTGAGCAGTAATACCTTAGATAAGAAATATCATAGTAAGTTGGAGAATATGGTTTTTGAAAATACAAATATGCCTATATTGGACTTGACCTCATTTGCAACATCAATTCAAACACTCGAAAAAAACATCTAATCATAGAAAGGACTCTAATATGAGCAATGATAACGAAGCGATCCTATTACAAATGCGAACTGCACATAGAATATTGGTGGGTTATTATCAGAGGTTGCTACCTTGTATTGAAAAAATTGCGCGGGAACTTGATGCTGACTTCTACTATTGGGGACCAAAAGATAATACCTTCCCTAGGTCTAACACCAATCCCTTCCAGAGGTGGCAGTGGGATTTGTTACCAGCGATGAATGGTCGGTACTTGTTTAAGAATATAGATGACACGAGTAAAACTAAATCTGGAGATTATGTTGTTGAGTTCTTAGTTATTAATGATGATGGTTATTTATCAGAGCATAGAAACGTGGAACCTGATGCCTTGAGTCTCAACATTTCAGTAGAAAAGGCTAACAGCATATTGAGAGTGGGGATTTACACAGCGTTAGAAGATAGTGGCAATAATTTCTATAGTCTCTGGGAGCACCTTGATTATCCCAAATACAGTAAGGATGGTAACACCATTGAAATTAACCAACAGAAAGGCTTTGCTGTTGGTGGGGTTGAGATACCAATTATCAAACTAGTTCAAGAAGAGGGATTAGCAGAAGTCGGTAAGATCTTGCAGAAATTGTTAGATGAAGAAAAAATGGCCACCCATTGTAAATAACAGCATGGAACACCATCGCTATAAGCGATTCCCTGCTGAAGTTGCTGTGCCTGACCTGTAAATGTTAAGAGCTCAATGTATACGCTAATGAAGGTTTAACTATGGGTGTCCATATAAATCGTTTTGAGTTATACAACATCAGCAAAGGATCTGAGCCATCGTTCATCTGAAAATATGGCCACCCATTGTAAATAACTGCATACATGATTACAGGAGATACACAGTTTCCCTAAATACGTCTCTGACAAACGTTTTAATACTGGATTGAAAAGTGTAAGTGTTCACAAACACGTTCAATATACTCGTTGACTTCTGACTCTAAGAATCGAACGCTATTATCTCCAAATTGAGCAGATGAAATGAATTCTTGGCGTTTTATTCAGCGATCAAGTGTTGT
This sequence comes from Vibrio rarus, assembly GCF_024347075.1. NCBI lineage: Bacteria > Pseudomonadati > Pseudomonadota > Gammaproteobacteria > Vibrionales > Vibrionaceae > Vibrio > Vibrio rarus. The sequence continues at coordinate 387,625 of NZ_AP024901.1, read as the reverse complement.
TTTTGACGTTTGTAATATTTGTAGAACATCGGCTTTGCGTAGACACTGCGACATGTGATTTCCTTATTTTTGTTATGATTTGATTACATCGTAAAACAAGGAACGTATCTCGCGATCTTGAGATGAGATACTTTTTTGAAAATTTTTAAGCATTGAAAAAGTGAATGCTATCTAACTTAAATCTATATTTCTTCTCCAAAGAAACTGCCTACAGGTGTTTGTAAAACATCAGCAAATGCTTTCAGCATTTCGTCTGTTACACGAATCATACCAGACTCAATTTTTGCAATTTTACTTCTTGTAAGGTCAATCCCTTGCAAGGTAGAAATGCGCTCGACATCTTGTTGAGATAACCCTTTGCCAAGTCTCATCTCTTTGATTTTAATGACATCATTGTTCTTTCTGTTTGTGATATTAGTCACGTTGTAGATACACTGATCTTGGTGCATCTATATATAACCGAATTGTGTACTACTGTGTACTACTGTGTTCACCCATATGGGTGCGCGTGATTCTTAACCTGTATGTTGATAACTAAATCACCTAAAAAGCAAAAAGAAGGTTGGTTTTTTATCTCGGCAGAATAAGTAAAAGGATTGAATGAATTTAATTAACTCATTCACTAAGTAGTGGTGTATGCCACAGATAACGTCAACCTAGGAAGACAAATGCAGAAGTACCATTATGTAGCTCTCTCCATTGCTGCTTTAACAGGCTGTGATAGTGACTCAAGCAACACATCAAATGATCCAACTCCAGAAGTAACTACCTTTACGACCACGGCAATTGATGGTTATCTGAAAAGTGCCGCAATTTATGCCGATCGCAACAATAATAGCGTGGCTGAACAGAGTGAATTCATTGGTAAAACCGATGAAAATGGTCAACTTAAAGTACCTGTCACTCAGCGAGATTTTGCACTAATTGTGAAAGCGATTGCAGGTGAAACTGTTGATACATCACGTGGCTTGGTAACTGATTCGTTCGAGCTAACCGCTCCAGCGGGTTTTGATGTGGTGAGTCCGATGACGAACCTCGTCGCAGACCAATTGGCTGGAAATCCAGGGCTATCTGTTGAAGAAGCAAAAACAGCCGTTGTTGAGTCGATTGTAGGCGATAATATTACCGCCGATGAGCAAGATGTGTTTGGTGATTACATCGCTAATATTGAGACTGATGTGGTTGCTCAAGCCATCAATGCCATTGGTGAAGCATTGGTCGATCTTGAGAAAGATGGTACTGAAGTGGACATCGAGCAGCTCCTTTCTGTTGTTAAGAAAATCGCTGAATACTTGGAAGTTATCATCGAAAATGAGCAGCCAATTGAAGATTTTTCACCTGTGATTGACATCCCTGAAGAGGGTGAACCTGTAGTAGAAGAAAACTATCGTCCAGGGGCAATAGCAGGAATACCAGATCAAGAAATCGAACTTGGTGAATCCATCACTCCAATTTCGGTAGCAACGTTATTTAGCGACCCTGATGATGATGCAATAACTTACCAATTTTCTGACCAGAACGGTCTGTCTCTGAATGAGTCTAACTACATTCAAGGCCAGCCAGAAACAGCAGGTCAATTCACTTACTATATTACTGCCACAGATGAGCATGGTTTAGTATCGAATGCTGTTGTGTTTGAATTAACAGTCACAACACCAAATAGCGCTCCTGTTACAGATAGTGGCGTACAAGTTAGCCTTCAAGCTGAATTAGATGTTCTTTCGGTAACAGTGGGAGAAGTTTTAAATGATTCTTTCGACATTTCAGAGCTATTTACTGATGGAGATGAGTTAACGATTTCAACTCAAGTTATCAGCTCAGAATTCGCGATTTCTGCAAATGTTTCAAACGGCGTGCTTACACTAAGTGGTACTCCCGCTAAATCTGGTGCGTTCAGTTTTATGTTAATTGCGACAGATGGCGTAAATGATATACCTGCAATAGCGGAATTTGCCTTTGAAGTATCTGAAGCTGTTGTAGAAGTTAAACACCCTCTGGAAGAGACTGTTTGGTACTACGCTGAGCGCGGTAGCAGTGACGGTGACAATGATGATAGTAATGACTACACGCGCGTATGGTGTGATGCAATACAGCTAATGGATGGCAAAGTTTACATGGGCGTTCGTGCTGCTGCAAACCGCACAAGCTGTGAGAACATTGAATTAGAAGAGTTTGAAGGTGCTTCTTACACAGTCGTTGACGGTGTACTGTCTGTGTCCTGGGATGATAGTGAAACAGATACACCAGATATCAGAACAGAAGAGTTTACTATTCTTGACGATGGTTCTTTAATCGCAGAAAGTGCGATGATTGCAAACGTTTGGGGTGAAAGAAAAGTTCTATTTACTAATAGTGCTGATCTAGAAGAGCGTTTGACGCTAACTTCTGACTACTCGAACGGCAACACCATGTTCCCTATTTATTTGCCAGACCCACAGGGCGGTGACGATCTTGTTGGTTCAGTATCTGTTACAGCTCAAATGAATATTGAGGAATATGGTTACCAAGCTGATATAGATATTTCTTTCAAAAATGCTGATGGTAATGACATTACTTGTGCTGTAATTGAAAGCAAATATAATTCTTTCGCTGTAACTGGTAACTTTGAATCAGGTGCAACTCAATATTCAACTTATGATTGTTTTAATATCGAGCTAGAGGGTGGCATTCGTGCTGGTGTAGAGCTTGATCTAAGCTTTGATAACTTCAAACAAAGCGAGATTTATAGTGTGATTGGTAAGTCATCCGATTTATCAGATGTACTGTTTAATGTTAAATGGGTAGGTAACTCTAGTCCTGTTGACCCTGAGGAACCTGTAGACCCAGAAGAGCCAATAGAACCAGCTGAGTCACCATTCAAAGATATCGATGCAGAAGCATACTTAAAGGGCAAGAAAGTATTCGCAAATTCGGTTAGTTTTTCTGATGATGCAAATTTAAGTAATGGCTCTGAGTGGACATTCTCGGATGCTGAAACTTATCAAAATAATACTTGGTCATATGATGGGGATAGTGATGAACTAGTTTATATCAGCGATGAGTTTACTTTTGCTTTATCAACATTATCGGACAAACCTGATCTGCAAGTTTACGTGTTGGGTGAGTTTGCAGGTGAAGGTACTTTACTTAGTTCAGATGTAGCGGGTCAAACTTTTTATGTATTGCAAGATGATGCTGATTATGGGAGTGACTCTAATGCCAACCCAGATCCAATACTAATTGAGTATGCATTTAATAATGATGCTACTGGTACTCTTGCGGTAGGTGAAGAGTCATGGCCTCTTACTTGGACTGTAGTGGATAATACATTGGCTATTACAACGAATGTCGGCGAAGGTATTGAAACTTGGAACTTTTACCCAACCAATATCAGTAATAGTGACTTTTTGTATCTAGTTGAGGAAGATGCGGATAATAGTAATGTAACTTACTCTATGCCATTTGGTAAATCAGAAGAAAAGACGAAGGAAATCTTTGATTACTGGGTTGCAAGACAGCAATAATCTCTCCGTTTTGACGATATAAATTGAAGCCAGCCAAAATAGCTGGCTCCCGATTTCAGATAATAACTGCGACATTCATGGAAAGGCATAGAAGAAGAAGCCAACTGCCGAAAGTGGTACGCTCTTCTCGCCAAAGAAACAAGCAGAACTACTATGAATTATCAGCAGTTGACCGAGGGAAGAAGATATCAAATTTCTGCCCTTTTGGAACGGGGAATTTCAATATCTGAAATTGCTAAGACAGTTAAATGCCATCGCTCAACCGTTTATCGAGAGCTGAAACGATGTAGCAAGAAAGAACAATATCGGCCAGACAAAGCACATCATCAATCAATAGAAAAACGACGGCAAGCCCGTAAGTATCAAGTACCTCAATCGCGTATAGATTTTATTGAGGTTCTGTTGTCTATCGATTGGAGTCCAGAGCAAATATCTAATGTCTTAACCCGCGCAGGGGCTAAAGTGAGCCATGAGTGGATTTACCGATTCGTCGCTCGTAATAAGCGACAAGGTGGAAAGCTATTTAAGCACTTGCGCCAAGGCCATAAGCGGTATCGACGGGGCAAGACAGAGAAAGCACCTGCAATCAAAAACGCAGTTTCAATAGATGAAAGGCCTGACATTGTTGATAGTCGTGAACGCTTTGGTGACTGGGAAATTGATACGGTCTTAGGCAAGCATGGAACGGGGGCAATTGTCACTCTCTTAGAGCGTCAAACGCGTTTTTATCTGACACAGAAAGTGCCCTCTAAGTCAGCAAAAGACGTGACTAACGCAACCATAGCAATGCTGATGCCTTATAAAGCGTTCGTTCATACTATTACCGCAGATAATGGTCGTGAGTTTGCAGGTCATGAAGAAATAGCACGGGCATTAGAAACCGACGTGTACTTCGCACACCCTTACAGCTCTTGTGAACGAGGAGCGAATGAAAATGCTAACGGCCTGTTGAGACAGTACGTAAAGAAAGGAACAGATCTAAGAACGGTTAGTGATGATGATATTGAAAGGGCGCAACAACGAATTAATTATCGTCCAAAAAAGTGTTTAGGGTTCAAGCAACCTGCTGTCATTTTTAGAGAAATGATGGAGGCTACTTGAATATTAAGAATGTCGCACTTCGGAGTTGAATTCGGGCTTTTTTTTCAAGGTTCAACTAGTTATTAACATTGAATTATTTGAAAAAAATACTTAGCTAATCCGAGGCTGTAACTGAAGAAAAATATGGGCACCCATTGTAAATAACAACATGGAACACCGTAACTAGAAGCGATTCTTTGTTGAAATTGCTGTGCCTGATCTATAAATGCTAGGAGCTCAATGTATGTGCGAATGAAGGTTTAACTATGGGTGTCCATATAAATCTTTTATTTTGTTTGAAACTTAATCACATTCAACAACTGCATCCAGAACAGTCATAGAATATACAATATTTAAGACAGACATTACCTCACCTGCTAAATCTGAGTCATGATGCAGTGGCCAACGTAAAGTAGCAGAGTTATCGTTACTACCTTCCCAAAAATCAACGGTTTTGCCTTTTAAAGCATTTTGAATATTACTAAATAGAGTAGGGTTTTGATCTTTATTAATATAAACCTGAAGATAGATGAGTTTACCTTCATTTCTTTTTCCTTGCATCGCCTTTGGGCTACTAAATAGTATGACGTTAACTGGTGAATTAGCAAATCCATATTTAAAAGTAGGCAGTGGTTTGAACCAAGTTTCTTTTTTATAGGAAAATGAAAATATGGCCACCCATTGTAAATAACAGCATGAAACACCGTAGCTAAAAGCGATTCCCTGCTGAAGTTGCTGTGCCTGACCTATAAATGTTAGGAGCTCAATGTATGCGCTAATGAAGGTTTAACTATGGGTGTCCAAATAAATCTATGATGGGTGTCCATATAAATCTATTGTGACGACTTGTATTATTTCTACACATTTAACACACAATTCAACTAAGCTTAGTTATATATTATATTTATCAGTCACTTAAGTTTTTCTCGCATCTCAATCTTCCCTCACATTTGTTGGTTATCCTAGTTACAGTTAGATAGATTAGGAAACTGCACATGAAAAACATCAAACAGTTAGTGACAATCTCTTTACTTGTTATCGCTACCGGTGCCGTCGCTGCATATTTTTATTTTAAGAATGATACCTCAACCGTGACTTATTCTACGGAGGCTGTTCGCGTCGGAAACATTGAAGATGTGGTGCTAACTCACGGTGTGTTATACCCCTATAAAATGGTCAATGTTGGGGCTCAAGTATCCGGTAAATTAGCGTCGATAGCCGTCACGGTCGGCGATACACTCAAAGCTGGCGATGTTATTGCTAAGATTGATAGTCATTCACAAGAAAATGCACTGAAAGAATCCTATGCATCACTCACCAATATCAATGCGCAATACCGTGCGAAGCAAGCGCAGATTCATCAGTCAGAGCTTTCTTTTGAACGACAAAAAGCGATGTTGCTAAAAAATGCTGGCTCGCAATCCATGTACGATGCGGCAAAAGCAGAACTGCTAGTTTATAAAGCCGAGCTTGATCAGCTGGCTGCGGAAAAAGAGAAGGCACAGATCAGTGTCGATAATGCGCAATTGGACTTAGGTTATACCACGATCGAATCACCCATTGATGGCACCGTTGTTTATGTTTCTGTTGAAGAGGGGCAAACGGTTAATACCAATCAATCAACGCCTACCATTGTTGAAGTTGCTCAACTTGATGTTATGACAATTAAGGCGCAAGTGTCTGAAGCCGATATTATCCATATCGAGAAAGGGCAAAAAGTGTACTTCTCTATTCTAGGCGCGCCACAGCACAATTTTTATGCTGAATTAAGATCGATAGAGCCAGGGCCAACCCTTCTTACTGGCAACGATAGCGAACTAAATATTGGTGACAATGACGCCATTTATTACAACGCCGTATTTGATGTCGACAACACAGAACAGTTGCTTCGTTTTGGTATGACAGCGCAAGTGTCGATTGTGTTAGATGCTGCGCAGAAAGCGCTATTGGTGCCATCGCAAATTTTAACTCACAAGCTTTCGGGTGAAAATCGTTATCGTGTGCCTGTGTTAGTTCAAGGTGCATTAGAAATGCGAGATGTTGAGATTGGCATCAATAATAAAGTGTATGCTCAAGTGCTCAGTGGTTTAGAGCAAGGCGACCAAGTAGTTATAGGTCAAGCCAACACCAAATCGTCATCAAGTTTTGATATGTCATCGACATTAGGGCAAGAAAAAAGCCGACGAAATAATGGTAGGCCAGGTAATGGCGGGAGACCTTAAGTATGAGTGACGTACTATTAGAAGTCTCAGGTCTTAGTCGCCACTTTCCTGCTGGTGATGATCAAATAACGGTATTGAACAACGTTAATTTGAGCATACGCCGCGGAGAAATGATCGCGATCATAGGAGCATCCGGCTCGGGTAAATCAACCTTGATGAATATTTTAGGTTGCTTAGACACGCCAAGTGAAGGGGCTTATATCGTTAATGGTCGCGATACATCAGCAATGAATCCTGAGCAATTGGCCGAATTACGACGTGACTATTTTGGCTTTATATTTCAGCGTTATCATTTGTTAGATGATCTCACGGCTATCGGTAATGTTGAGATTCCCGCGCTGTACTCGGCAGAAAATAAAACGTCCCGCCAAGCGCGTGCAGAGCAATTGTTAGATAGGTTAGGACTCGCTGACCGTATGGATCATAAGCCAAGCCAACTCAGTGGAGGGCAACAGCAAAGAGTCAGTGTTGCTCGCGCTTTAATTAATGGTGGCACGGTGATCCTTGCTGATGAACCGACCGGTGCGCTCGATAGTCACAGCGGTAAAGAAATGATGCGCCTGCTGCGTGAGTTACATCAACAAGGGCATACCATTGTTTTGGTGACTCATGATCCTAAAATTGCTGCCACTGCTGATCGCGTTATTGAGATCTCGGATGGTGAAATTGTCAGTGATATAACCTGCGATGCGAGTGACGACTTAACGCAGGATCCCGTAACAGTGACTTCATCAAGTGTTAAAGACAATCCAAGTATCGAAGATGAAAATAGCCCAAGTAAATTCCCATCAAAACCCTTCTCCGCTTCATGGTTTAGTGTTGTTGAAGCGTTCAAAATGTCGTTGTCAGCGATGGGCAGTCATCGGTTAAGAACATTTTTAACGATGTTGGGGATCATCATCGGCATTGCATCTGTGGTGTCTGTGGTCGCGATTGGTAATGGCTCTCAAGCTCAGGTATTGTCTCGAATGGCTTCAATGGGAACCAATACCATTGAAATCAAACCCGGTTCTGGGTTGGGTGACCGACGCGTAGGACGAGTTAGAACGTTAACGGTAAATGATGCCAAAGCCTTAACTCATCTACCCTTTGTTGATAGTGTGACACCGACCGTGCGCGCCAATGTTGCGGTGCGTTATGGCAGTAAGGCGATCACAGCAGAAGTGCAAGGCGTTGGCCCTGATTATTTTCGCGTTCGGGGTTTTAATGTTGCGCAAGGGCAATTATTTAATGAGCAGAGTGTTGATGCACTAGAGCAAGTGGCGGTTATTGATCATAATACCTTTAATGCGCTTTTCCCTGATGGTGATGCGCTTGGCAAAGTCATCTTTTTAGGTCGCTTGCCGGTACGCATTATCGCGGTGACACAAGCAAGGGAAATGGCATTTGGTAATAGCGACGCTCTGAATGTATGGCTGCCTTATAGTACAGTAAACTCACGTATCTATAGCCAAAATCACGTTAATGAGATTACGGTTAGAGTGAGCGATGACGAGTCCAGTATTGCAGCTGAGCAAGCCATAATCAACTTAATTAAAATGCGTCATGGTGTGCAGGATTTCTTTACCGTCAATACAGATACGGTAAGAGAAAATATTGAACAAACCTCGTCTTCGATGACTATGCTCATTTCGGCCATTGCCTTTATTTCATTGGTGGTTGGTGGTATTGGTGTTATGAATATCATGTTGGTGTCGGTAACCGAACGAACCCGAGAAATCGGCATTCGTATGGCCGTTGGCGCAAGACAGGCCGATATTTTAAGACAATTCTTAATCGAAGCTGTTTTAGTTTGTCTGTGTGGTGGCGTTTTGGGCATAGGATTAGCTTATGCTGTGGGTTTAATTATTTCATCGACGGGCAGTGGTTTGAGTATGATTTATTCCACAAACTCAATTACCGCCGCTTTCATTTGCTCAACACTGATTGGGGTTCTCTTTGGTTTCTTACCTGCCAGAAATGCAGCAAGATTAAACCCTGTAGACGCGTTATCTCGAGGATAAGGAAAAAACGTTGAAGGTACATTATAAACTGAAGCTCATTCATAAGTTCTTTTTCGCTTTTTGCATCACCAGTTTTGTAGCGGTGTGCGTTATGCTCGCTCTGATCATGCAAAACCTGTCATCGGGATTTCATGATTTTATTAAGGAGGCAGAATCGAGCTATATCGAACAAGTAAGCCAGAAGTTGGGTTATTATTATCAAGCGAATGGCTCGTGGCAATCATTAAAAGAAGATGAGAATAATTGGCGACGTTTAGTTGGCACTCGAAAAGGGGATGAGGAGAGTGAGTCACTCTCTTTGCCGACCGATACCACAGGGATGAGCCAATTACTGCAAACGCAGAGAAGACTCAGTTTATATGATGCTAATAAAGTGGTCGTGATAGGCAGAGACCGAATTGGCGAAGACCGCTTTACTCAAAGCATAGTGCTAGAAGGGCGCGTTATTGGTTGGTTAAGTTATATTCCTTCACAATTGGCCGATCACAGCCCTGCCAATGTATTTTTGGCGGAGCAATACCAAAGCTATATTGCAATTACCTTGATTGTTATTGTGGTTGCGTTTGTGACCGCCTGGATTTTCTCTCGTCATTTAGTCGCGCCCATCTTTAGGGTGAATGAAGGTACGACACAGTTAATTCAAGGTAATCTTGCAACAAGAGTGCACAGCAGTAGTAATGATGAACTTAGTTTATTGACTGACAATATTAATGTTCTGGCTCAGACATTGGAGCAGAACAAAACGGAACGTTCTAAATGGATGTCAGATGTAGCTCATGAACTGAAAACCCCACTCACAGTGGTTCGTGGGCAGCTCAACGCCATTCAAGATGGGATTTTTAAAGCGGATGAAAAACGTTTACAGGTGATGATTGAGCAAATTGATGGCATGGGTCATTTAGTGGATGATATTTACCAGTTGTCCAGTAGTGATATTGGCGGTTTATCCTATCAAAAATCGTCATTCAACCTTGTTGAACTTGTTAAGGATACCTTACTTGGTTTCAAGGTTAAAACTGATGACTTAGGGCTGAGTTTACAGTGTGAATCCTTATATACAAAAGAGAATGCAGCGTGTCTTGTGGTTGCCGATCGGGAACGTTTGACACAATTATTTAGTAATATATTGGAAAATAGCTGTCGTTATACCAACACGCCGGGAAGCATCGCGTTATCGCTTAATCAAGATAAGAATACCGTTACGGTGATTATCGAAGACACGTCACCATCTATACCTGAGCAAGACCTGACGCGAGTATTTGAGCGTTTTTATCGAGTAGAACAATCACGCAGCCGAGAGCATGGCGGTTCTGGTATTGGTTTAGCATTGTGCCATCAAATTATTGAGGCGCATCAAGGCACTATTTGTGCGTCAAAATCAGTTTTGGGCGGTGTTAAAATGATGATAACTCTGCCGGTACATCACCAAAGCTCATCAATATAATGGCTCGCAATAGACGTCGATAGAGGATAAATAGAATGAATACGCACATTTTGATTGTGGAAGACGAGGAATACATTACCGAAGTCTTAATCGCGTATTGCCAAAATAGCGGCTTTGAAGTGACCCATCTTGCATCGGGTGCAAAAGTGGTAGAGACGGTGAAATCGCACACATTCGACTTAATACTGCTTGATTTGATGTTGCCCGATATGGATGGCATCGAGATTTGCAAACAGGTACGCCAGTTCTCTCAATTACCCATCATTATGGTGACCGCAAAAAGTGAAGAGATTGACCGATTAATTGGTTTAGAGCTCGGAGCCGATGATTATATTTGCAAGCCATTTAGCCCTAGGGAAGTGATTGCGAGGATCAAAACCGTACTGCGCCGCACTCAAGTTATCACTCCAAACCAAACAGCTAAACCCAGCACCGAATTAGTATTGGGACAATTTGTATTGAAGCCCGACGAATATGAAGCTCGATTTGGTGGCAATTTTCTCGATTTAACGCCTAAAGAGTTTATGTTACTTAAAATATTGGTTGAGCATCCAGGCCGAGTATACAGCCGTGATGATATTCTCAATGCGCTTTACAGTGATCTTGCAGATGTATCAGACAGAAATATAGACACCCACATTAAGAATATCCGCAAAAAAATACATGCGGTTGCACGAACAGCAAACCCTATCCGCTCGGTTTATGGGGTAGGGTACAAATTGCAGCATGAGAGTTTTAAATAACTTATAGACAGCTTGATCAAACTATGTGTCGATTTGTACTATTCGTAAGCGCATCCAAAACCCCACACTCTCGCTTTGTGGCTGAAATCGTAAAGAAGAAAGCACCAGTAATGTATAAAAAAAATATGGCCACCCATTGTAAATAACAGCATGGAACACCGTAACTAAAAGCGATTCCCTATTAAAGTTGCTGTGCCTGACCTGTAAATGTTAGGAGCTCAATGTATGCGCTAATGAAGGTTTAACTATGGGTGTCCATATAAATATCTCACCTTATGATATGAGATTTTTAACAAGATTTTGTCTAATACCTTCGCAGCGAAGCATGTGGTGAGTCCTGTATATGTAGATACCTTTCTACAACGCCAAGAAAAAAGCCCTCATTGCAACGCAACGAAGGCTTAAATCCATTCCAATAATCTGACTGCCGCTTAATTCACAACGTAGTGCTTTCTTGCAGCGTCAAGGATCTTGGTTGCTTCTGCTTCATTGCCCCAGCCTTGAAGTTCCATGCCACCGTCTGGGCCTTTGTAGTTTTCAAACCATAGACCAACGATGTCTTTTACACCTGGGTAGGTAGTGTTTAGCTCGTTTAGAGAAGCCACATCTTTAAATGGAGAGTCGTTAGTGAGTACGCCAATAAGTTTATCGTCTTGCTCGCCATCATCTAGCATTTTCATCACACCGATAAGACGTACAGGAACAACGTCACCACGTGGTACTGACTGACCAAGAATAATCACATCTAGCGGGTCGCCGTCACCACCAAATTCTTTGGGTAGTGACGTACGTGGGATAGAACCGTAGTTCCCTGGGTAACCAAGGTAGTTTACCACGCGTGGTGCGCCTTTTTTGTGTTCCCAGATAACATGCTTGTCATTGTCTTTGCTTAGTTCCCACTTAGCGGAAGTCCCTGTTGGGATCTCTACAATTGCATTAACGATACCATCAGCAGAGGCTGCCGGGTAATCATTAAAGCTTGTGTTTGCTTCAAGGGTAAATTGGTCTACTTGCTTGAGTGTAGGAGCTGATGCCGCTGCTAAGTCATAGCTTAAACCATTGGCGGTAGATGTTGTTTTATAACGCAGCATGTAGTCAACCTTACCGCGCTCTTTGAACAGTTTATCGAAGCCTTTTTGATTGTATGCGTCAAACTGCCCCATATTCTTAACAGAAAGCTTTGAACCACCAACATTGTTGGTATCCATAGATAGGATATGGTTACTGACCGCATTAACGGCCTTTGCGTAACCTTCGGTAGAATTTAGATCAAAGTCTGCGGTATCAATCGCTTTACGTACTTCTTTAGACCAGTAGAACTCTAAGAAAGGAACTGTCTGTTCTGGCTTGTTCCAACTCACACCACGAGAAAAGTACATCAGTGAGCGGTATTGATCGTTAGCGAAGTTGGTTAGCCCAAGAGAGGTTGGAAGTTGTTGATAGCTAATCGATTCACCGTTGTTGTCAAACAGCCATGTATTGCCGTCTTTAGCCATTTGGTTCCAGAACGCATCCATGTTTTTGAGGTTGCGGTAATCTTTATCAACCACCACATTCACATTGAACGATGCGCCACCTTGCGGCATGCGGTAGAACACATTGAACGTATGGTGACCATCAGTCAGGTAGTATTCACCGTTAGGGGCGATAGCGACTGTCTTCATGTCTTGTTTACGTGTACCTGTTTCCATTTCACAGGTGAAAGTTGAAGAAATATTCGGGTGTGCTTGGTCTTTGATGCTCGCTACGCCTTTTTGGCCGTTGGCTTCGCAGATTTCATCAAACATCTTTTCTTGGTCAAATTGGTAACGACCCAACTTGTACATAATTTGATCATAGCCCACAGATGGTTGAGTTGGTTTTAACTCATGGAGACTAAGGTTAATAACATCGCCTTCAGAGACATTGCTTGCGTGAGTTGGTAAAGCGAAGATAGCCAGAGCGCCAATCGTGGTAAAGATCCCGGTCTTATTCATAAGTCCTTCTATAATATGGAATGAAAATTCATGCGTTAAATTAATATGCAATCGTGACATAAATATTTCATTCTGATAAAGAAGATGTTGCAGTCGTTGTGGGATGGGTGACTGATGTAGGCCTACCGATCAGAGCGAACCTGAACAAGGCAACGTTCCGCGATGCAGATTTACGAAACGCAAACATGAGCCACGTGCAAATGCTAGACATTGATTTGTATGGTGCAGCTCTATTTCGAACCGATTTCAGTCACGCTAATCGGAGCGATAGCGCAATCAACCGTGTTGACACTAGCCATTATCAAGCTACGGAATCCAAGTCAGCAGTGTATTTCAGAAGCTTTTTATCGAATAAAAGACTGAGCCTGATTGATGCTACTGATGACTTTAGCCCTATCAACGCCTAAACGGCCAGAATCTAACATCATTGTCCAATGGACTATAGCTTGTTCATATCTCGCACTCATAAAGTGGTCTGAAGCTATCAGTTGCAGCGCTGTTTCGTTGAATGGATCCATCTCTAGAGTCATGTCCAATAAACGGCGTACATCAGATGTGATGGTTTGTGAGTTTTGATAATACTGGGCAGTGGCTAGAGCGGAAAACTGTCCTGCGTAAGGGACTTTAGAAAGCCTTATTGCATAATCAAAGCAGGTCGTTGCGGAGTCAAATTCATATTGGCTCATATAAAGCTGACCTAGTTCGAACCATGCATTGGCATCGTTAGGGCTGTCAGTTAGCTGTCTCTGTTTGTCCTCCATCACTTGTTCAATGGTGAGAGGCGCTTTAGCAAGAGGTGGGGAAGGTAACTCATTTTTTAGAACAAACCAAACACCAGATGCCAGAGTAAAGATAACTACAGTCGCTAAACTTGAAAAGGAAAGACTGGCAGTATTTGACAGCTGTTTTCGCAGCGCTGCATAGAGTATGCCTGCAGTGATTAAGACCAAGCTGAATAATATAGCTGCCGTACTTTGCATTGATTCTCCTGTGACAATGAGGCTCCGGAAATATCGGAGCCTCGGTTAGGTTATTGTAGCCTGCCTATTTTAAGTGGCGTTTAATAATTGGCTTCACGTGTTTGAGCATCTTCTTCCCATTTTGGTACTACAGTTTTCAAGAAGTGTTCTTTCTCTGCATTCATCGCATCCATATCCATACCAAGAGCCGCTTGTGCTTTCTCTTTGGTCGAGATATCAGGAATTTGTACTGGGTCTGTAACCCCTTTCTTCGCAAGAAGTCGAATGGTCTTCGTTCTAGCATCTGCTGCTCTATCAACAGCCGTACCTAGCACTTCTAATGCAATCTCAGGAGCGTGCATGTGTATGCCATGTGATGCGATAGCGTAATCCCAGCGCCATTGAGCATGTCGAATATCTTGTAGAATAGGCTCCATCTCTTGTTTAGTGGCACCTGCATCCCAAGCTGCTTTTGCCTCAAAGTGAGCAGCAACAATTTGCTTCTCAGCAGTCAGTTTCATGTTAAGTACTTGCGCTTTACGCGTTGAAACTATGCCTTGAAGCTGTTCTTTACTTTGGGTATGGCAGTTAGCACAAGTATCCTCGAAGCGGTCTAATGGGTTACCAATCTTATGGTCTGTGTACACCGTGCCGTCTTCGCGCTCAACTTTAGGCATATGACAGTCAACACACACGACGTTGTTTTTACCGTGAATACCGTCACGCCACGTTTCGTAGCCAGGGTGTTGAGCTTTCAGCATTGGGGCTTTAGAGACGCCATGCGTCCAATCGGAAAAACCAATGGCGTCGTAATAGAGTTCCATCTCGCCGACACTTGTACCCATATCCCAAGGAAATTTAACGGCGTTTTTCGCGTCTTTAACGAAGTAGTATTCAACGTGGCATTGTGCACAAACACTCGCTTGTTGATCTAATCGAGATTGCTTTTCAAATGGCTTGCTAATCGCTTGCATGGCGCGATCGACATAAGGGCGGGTAATGGCTAGCTCAGGCTCTCCATTTTTGAATTTCTCACTACCTGTATCATGACAGTCAGAACAGCCAATAGGGTTCACGATTTCGCTACCAAGACGAGCCCATTTACCTTCAAAATATCCATCTTCACCACGTTCATCAATGATACGAGCAACGTCAGGGCTCTTACAGCTCCAACACGCCATTGGCATAGGACCAGAATCGGCATCAGTAGGGCCACCAGTACGTAAGGTTTCCCTTACATCATCAATGGCATAAAAATGCCCACGGGCTTTATTATAATCTTTGGCAAAACCATAGCCCGCCCACATGATCACCATATTCGGGTCTCCTGCGAGCGCATCGTCTATTTCTTCACTTTCGCTGGTGGCTTTCCAGCTATGGTATTGATCTGGATGTGCATCTTCGAATGCTTGATTACGCGGATCAATGCGTACTCCATCCTCGGCAGACGCAAAAGCACTGCAGGTCAAAAGACCTAACAAAGCTATAGGCGCGAAAAACCTTACTTTCCACTGTTTGTTCACAATGCTATCTCCATATTCTCATTTTATGAATTGCGTTGTGGGGCAGGTTCCTAAAAAGAATTGGAGGTGAAGCCTATACGGTTGAGCAATATAGACAACGACATAAGTGTAAGTGAAAAATAGCAGAGCTCATTTGTTAACATAACTTAAATTGATTTATATCAATTTGCCGAGTAGACATAGGTCACAAAAGGTAATTTAAATGTTAAATCAAGGTTAATGAGATTAAATGTCATTTAAAATCAGTGGATTACTACTGTTTTTAATGATGTTTTTTCTGGGTCTGTCTCACTAATACACATAATTTAATTAGGTATGTAGCGCATTTGTTATTATTATTAATTAAAGCGTTGTGGCTTATCCTAAATAAGAATTGATTGCACTTGGCTTCAGTAATATAGAGCCGAGAGGTGTTAATTAGTGATCGAAATAAATTGGACTCAATTTTATCTCGATTTAAGGAAAGGATACGATGGGCAATGTTAAATTGACCATAGGTACAATGCTTCAAGTCTTACTAGCACTGTGTCTATTTGGTTATTCTATTAATGTTTTGGCCAAAGATAGTGCCCCAAGTGATTCAGCGACATCAGAACGCTATAAAGTAGAGTTTACAAGGGACAAAGATTACAAATGTATTCAATGTCACAAGGACTCTAAACACACTTTATCTGGATCTCATGGACAAAATGTCATCGATGCAATGGGTAAAGAAGCCTATTGTACAGATTGTCATAGTAACATCGGGCCAGATCATCGCGACGGTGGATCAACCGTCATCAAATACTCTGATGCACAGTCTCAAGCAGGGACGGATAAGCAACAGTTATCTCCTGAAATGATTCTTAAAGCCAACAGCACTTGTATGGATTGTCATACGTCTGAAAGCTTGCGTGAATCAAGTTGGACACATGATGTGCATGCCAAAAACTTAACATGTTCGAATTGTCATATCGTTCATGGGACCGATGCTAAGGTATTGTCCTATGATCATAAGGCTGTCGTTGGTATGTGTGTCGACTGTCATTCAGACTTCAACCACAAGCGCGAAGAGTAGGAGATGATATGAGTTGTTCTAGAAGAAACTTCATCGCTGGCGCAGGCGCCGTCATCTTTACTACAGGCGTTGGCACAACGGCGGCTTTATCTAGTCGACACTCGTTTGCCAGTGGGGAAGAAGAGGCGAAGATCAAATA
Source organism: Vibrio rarus (assembly GCF_024347075.1). Classification (NCBI taxonomy): domain Bacteria; kingdom Pseudomonadati; phylum Pseudomonadota; class Gammaproteobacteria; order Vibrionales; family Vibrionaceae; genus Vibrio; species Vibrio rarus. Next base: position 370,976 of record NZ_AP024901.1, on the reverse strand, counting down.
CGGCATGCTTCATGATGAAAATGCCTGTATTGGTTGTACAGCTTGTACCGAGGCATGTCGAAAAGTGAATAATGTTCCTGAGGGAGTGAGCCGTTTAGAGATTGAACGCTCTGAGCCTATTGGCGCATTTCCCGATGTGGAATATCGGTTTACGCGAGATGCTTGTCAGCATTGTGAGAACCCGCCTTGCGTGTATGTGTGCCCAACAGGAGCAGCATACAAAGACGAAGCAACAGGCATTGTCGATGTTCATAAAGAGAAGTGCGTAGGTTGTGGCTATTGCTTAGCCGCATGTCCTTATCAAGTTCGCTTCTTCCAACCAGAGACGAAATCAGCTGATAAATGTAATTTCTGTCGTGATACCAATCTCGCAGAAGGTAAGCAACCTGCTTGTGTAGAGAGTTGCCCAACCACTGCATTAGTGTTTGGTGATCTCAATGATCCTAACAGTAATATCAGTCAAGCAATTAAGACGAAGCCTGTTTATCGTGACAAAGTCACTTTGGGAACTAAGCCTCAGATGTATAAAGTGCCGTTTGATAAGGGGGAGGTGTAATATGAACAGTGCATTTCATTTTGATTCTTTGGTTTGGGATTGGATCATTGCTATCTATCTTTTCCTCGCAGGGATGTCCGCAGGTGCAGTAATTGTTGGCTTATACCTAAAGCGCAAGGTAATTACTGGTGACGCATCAGAAAACGGCATCATGAAGGCCATCGCGTGGCTTGCGCCATTTGGCATTATTGTGGGTCTATTGATATTGGTATTCCACCTGACCAAGCCTCTTCATTTCTGGAAAATCATGATTTACTACAACCCAACGTCGGTCATGTCGATGGGTGTTGTCCTATTCCAAGTCTACATGGTGGTATTGTTTGTTTGGATTGGCATCATCTTTAGAACCACGATCATGAACTTCTTGGGCGGTAAGTTTCAGTTTGTGGACGGTTTGCTGCTCAAGTTCAAAAGCTTTGAGAATGGTATTGAACTGTTCTTAGGTTTCTTAGCTATAGCCTTAGCGGCCTACACTGGATTTTTGTTGTCAGCGTTGCAAACCTATCCAATGCTGAATAACCCTGTATTGCCTATTCTTTTCTTGTTCTCTAGTTTGTCATCCGGTGCTGCGGCATGTTTGTTGTTTGGCATACTGGTGTTCAAGGAGGATGCGCATAGCTCCAGTGTGGCTTGGATTCATAGTTTTGAGCGTCCAGTGGTACTGTTTGAACTGTTCGTGCTAGTGACATTTTTTACTGGGCTCATCTTCACTGGTGGACAGCATGAAGCGGCCGCTTGGAACGCCATAGGTGGAGGCTTCTGGTCTAACTGGTTCTGGTTTGGTGTGGTGGGTATAGGTATGTTGTTGCCACTGGCAATGAACTACTTTAGTCCTTCTAGCACTAAGCATAATCACGGATTTATTCTTACCGTGACCATTTTAAGTTTGATTGGTGTCCTGATGCTACGTACCTTTGTGCTTTACGCAGGACAGATGACGGTTATTTAATTTCCGTCTGGTTATTACCCAAGCATCTTGGATTCTTTCCAACTGCTTGGGTTTGTTTTTATAGGAAAACGGATGCTAGCGAATCTAGGGTTGTTTTGTTTGATTCTGACAGCAGTTGTCAGTAGTTGTGGCGCAGGAATTGGGCTCTATAGTCTTTTACTGCGCAAGCAAACCCTAGTGCCCGCTGCAATCTCTTGCTCTTTCTCCGTTGTTGCCTTTCTTTTTGCTGGGTTATCACTGTTAGCACTAAGTGTTGCTTTCGCTAGCGATGATTTTTCCCTTTCTTATGTTTCAGAAAACTCAAATAGTGCCTTAGCGTTACCATTTAAGATCGCGGCTACTTGGGGGGGACACCAAGGCTCAATGTTGTTTTGGGTGGCCATAATTTCTGGTTGGGCTGTGCTAGTTTCTAGGCGCAATAGTCACCTTAGTGATTTTCATGCTAGCTGGCTAATGCTGGCGCTGGTATCCATTTTCAGTTGGTTTACTTTGTTTGCATCCAACCCCTTTGCATTGAATGAAGTGTTGCCACTTGAAGGGCGAGACCTTAATCCAATGCTTCAAGACATTGGCCTTATTATTCATCCACCTTTGTTATATGTAGGTTATGTAGGATTTGCGTCCGTACTAGCACTTACCTGTGGCTACTTGATAACGGCTAAGTCAGAAGAGGATGTCTTTGAGCGTTTGACCCGCCACACCTTATTGGCTTGGGTTTTTCTTAGTGCGGGTATTATTGTTGGTTCGGGATGGGCGTACTACGAGCTAGGCTGGGGCGGTTGGTGGTTCTGGGATCCTGTTGAAAATGCGTCGCTTCTACCTTGGCTAACCGCCACAGCGCTAGTCCATTCAGTGATGGTTAGCCGTAAGCAAGGGCAGTTAAAAGTATGGACCTTCTCACTGGCTATCGTGACATTTTGCCTGAGTATTTTAGGCACGTTTATCGTTCGCTCTGGTGTATTAACCTCAGTGCATGCGTTTGCGGTTGATCCAAGCAAAGGGCTGACATTGCTGGGTATTCTGAGCTTGGTGTTTGTTAGTGCCTATGTCTTGCTTATTAATCGCAGCACTTCAATAAAGTCCAATGCTATCTCACGATTTGCTACTAAAAACACCTTGATCTTATGGGCTATCAACCTGTTTGTATTAGCAACCGCAATTGTTCTTTTGGGTACGTTCTACCCTCTGCTATACCAACTGTTTGGCTTAGGTAATATCTCAGTGGGTGCGCCTTACTTTAACTTGTTATTTGCGCCATTAACCATCATTGCTCTAATGACTATGGCGTTAAGTCCACTACTCAAGTGGCAGGCACAGCCGGGTGTTTTTCCTCGAAAATTAGCATTAATAACGGGGTTAGTGAGTGCCATACTGGCTTTGATGTTTATTCGTTACTACATCCATCATGACAATGAGGTCGCTGCCACATGGTCGACCTATTCGTTTATCACCACTTGGGCTGTAGTTTGGTTGATCGTTACTCACGCTCTTCGCTGTTTTCGAGTGCGCAAACAGACATGTCGATATAAGGTTTATTTAGTCTCGATTGCTCATATTGGCGTTGCGATACTGGCCTTTGGAGCCAGTATGAACAGCCATTACTCTTATGAGTTGACGGCCAAACTTGGCCCGCAAAATAGCATGCAATTTGGCGACTATAAGATACATTACCAGCAGACCCAACTCTACGTTGCTCCAAGTTTTACCGCAGAACAGGCTGTTATTAAGATTACTCATACATCAGGGAATAGTGTGATAGTAAAGCCAGAGAAGCGACATTATCCCGTTCGCGTAATGGATATGACAGAACCCTCTTTGACGCCGTATTGGAATGGAGATGTTTATATTACCCTTGGAGAAAAGCTAGACCCTCAACACTATGCTGTTCGAATTCAGTTTAAGGCCTTCATTCGTTGGATTGGTTTGGGGGGGCTATTGGTGGTTTTCGCAGGTGTTGGTTTACTTGTGCGAGGAGTGTTGGTTAAACAACTTCATCTTCGTAATAAAAGAGCCATAACGCGGGAGTCTCACGCATGAGAGCACTATGGCACTTGACGGTATTGTTGGTATTAAGCCTCGGCTGTCTATCCGCAGTTTTTGCTGCGGGCTATCAAGCTATTTCTCACCCTGTCGATCTGTTTGAATTTGATTCTGTAGCTCAGCAAAAGCAGGCGATTTATCTGGCCAAAACCTTGCGCTGTCCCATGTGTCAGAATCAAAATTTAATCGAATCTAATTCTGCGGTGGCTAAGGATATTCGACTTAGGGTATTTGAGTTGATCAAGACCGGAAAATCAGATGATGAGGTGAAAGAGTATATGGTGGCGAGATACGGTGAGCACGTCCTTTATCAGCCTTCATTTAGCATTAAGAACGCCATGCTGTGGGGGATTCCTATCTTGCTTGGGTTGCTCATGATTGGTTTTGGTATTGGGGATATCAAACGCTCAATACGAGACATAGTATGAGCAACTGCTACCCGAACATTGTACTCTTTGAGTTAAAAATACATGAGTTATGCAGTACAAATTGAGGCTATGACCTGTCACAGTCTGCTTCACTTAGAAATGCAGAAACCCGACACAAAAGGTTTTCTAAGCACTGAAAAACGTAATCAGATACTTGTTAAGTACCTAAAGGGGATAGTGAAAAGCCCTAAGTACAAGTTAATCAAAAAAGAAATTAAAACTCTCATTCTACTTGGGAGGAAAAAGGGGCAAGACCTAGAATCACGTATAGTTGCACTACTGGTTCTAGAGAAGCCAAAGGGTAACAATGACTTAGAGCATTTCTATTTCTTGATTAAGGATATCGAGCGACAACTATCCACGTCGGTACAATACTCACCGAATTTTAAACTGGAAAAACAAGAAACTAAGCAATCAGTAGAAATATTGATTCACCATGCAGATCTGCATAACTGTTTTGATGATAAAATGACGCTAACAGACACACTCGACTGGCTTGTTAGAGCATCAGCAACAAAAGAAGCAAAGCTGTTGAACATCATAGGCACATACAAGATGTTTGCTGTGGAGCATGAGAGGAAAGAGGAGTTGTTGCGAATTAAGCTAAAGAAAGCGTAAGAAGCAACATGTTTTTCTAAGGGATGGTGAGGTTTTGAGCATGGAAAGAAAATTTATCGTGGCCACAGCACTTATGACGCTATCTAGCATGGCTGTAGGGTCGGATGGCTCAACAGTCATCGCAAAAGAGCGATATAGTGCCGCATATCACCGAGCGTACGAGGAAGGTCAGTCCTGCGTTGCTGTTTCACATACTGGTAATGCGCTGGAGCAGGCAGTCATAGCGATCACATCCTATGATGATGGCAGACGCAAGCTTTTACTGTTACTAAAGCGCAGTCAAACGGGCATAATCGCCAACTTCGACCTGGACAAATCAGTACGCTTTACCACATATACCCATGACGACAATATAGAGTTCGAGCTAAAACCCACAGGACTTCGCTCATGGGCGGCTGATACTGACTTCTACCCTGAGATTAAGACAAACATCAACTCACCAATCAAATTAACGTTGAGTCAAGGGATGCTGACTAAAGACTCTTTTTTCTATTTTGATGACGCAGTTATTCAGTCTTATACCGCATGCACTAACCAAATATCAACATAACACAGCTACCATGATCGCCAATCAGAAAAGCTAAGCCTTGTAAGTCAAAAGCGAGCATGGCTTAACGTATCACTTGTAATAAACATAAACTTGGGATGCCTTGCCACCAGTCATAGAAACTTAGAATGAGCGAGTTAGCTTTGGACTATCAGCCATGACCAGCCGACACCTCATTCCCTATGAATAATTTGATCACCTTTAATTACACCGTTCATTGTAAAAAATATGGCCACCCACTGTAAATATCAGCACGGACACTGTAGCTAAAACCGATGCCCTGTTGAACTTGCTGTGTCTGACCTATAAATGCTAGGTGCTCAATGTATGCGCTAATGAGGTTTTAATTATGGGTGTCTATATAAATGCTTATATAAATGTTCTTCTTGGTCGCCTTAATAGCGATAGAAACGTCGATAATGCTTTGAGCATCCCCCACAATTTCTTCATCAATATTTTTAAATACCTCTCTTTATCGACAGCCTCATTTTATACTCAACGTTATGATTCATAATGTTTTATTAATTATGAAGGCTGTTTTTTCGACAAAATCCTAAGACCAAAAACACACTGATAATGCTCAAACTAAATATACATACTTGCACGATTGTGCATGTATGTATATTATGACGCATCTTTCCATTTACTAGAGATTACAATTGTGGATGCTAAATTAGTTATTGCGTTAAATGAGTTCTTTCATGTGGCCAAAGGGCTGGTCGTTATCATCGCTATAGTGTCGGTATTGACGGGTATCGTACGAGAGTATATCCCTCAAGATAAACTCCAAGCGACGCTGACCAAACATGATAAATGGGGAACCTTATTAGGTGCTTTGTTCGGAATGCTAACCCCATTTTGTAGCGCATCCGTGATTCCTGTGACTATGGCAATGGCTTCAATGGGGACATCATTAGGAACTGTAATGAGCTTCATCATTTCGGCACCACTGTGTAATTTCATCGTATTAGCGATGGTGTATGCGGCATTCGGGTTGAAGATCACAGTGGTGTACTTCTTAGTGACATTTACAGCTGCAGTGCTGGGTGGTTACTTGATTTCGAAGTCACCTTGGAGAAACGAGATTAAACGTGGTGCTGAACTTGAAGGCACTAAAGGTAAAAGTTGCTCAAGTAAAAGCACAACCAACACTTGTGGCACAACCCCCTCATCAGAATCAAGAATGCGTAATGCAATGGGCGGAGCTTGGTCTTTGTTTAAGCGAATCATCCCTTATGTACTATTGGGTGCCGTGATCAGTGGGTTTTCAGCGGTATACCTGCCAGCGGACTTGGTAGAGAAATATGTGGGTGGCGATAGCTTCCAATCTATTGTGGTCGCTTCATTCATTGGTATCCCGCTTTACTTACGTATCGAGATGGCGATTCCGCTACTTAACGTATTAATTGCAAAAGGAATGGGCTTAGGTGCCGCATTAGCCTTAATTATTGGTGGAACAGGTGCCAGTTTGCCTGAAATCGCGCTAGTATCAGCAGTCTTAAAAAGAAAAGCCGTAATCGTGTTTGTAGGAATCGTCTTAACGACAGCCATCATTGGTGGCTCTATCTTCAAATATGTTGTGTAAATTCGGTTGCTCAGGATAGTATAAAACTTCGCGTCGCTCATAGTGAGTAGCGTGACTCAGTTGAAAGGGTAAAACCATGATGGATGAAAAATATATTGATTCACTAAAAGCCTTATCAGAACCAAATCGACTACGATTGTTCTGGTTGTTCCTGCATGTGGATGAATGCATGGCGGTGGCTGAAGCAATGGACATCATTGGTGAAACTCAATACAACGTGTCTCGTAATCTTAAAATGCTCTACAAAGCCGGCCTGCTGAACCATGAAAAGAAAGGCAAGTGGGTGTTCTACACCTTAAAAGATCAAACCACTCCGCACTGCAAAGCCTTGGTCGACTCAGTGAGATATTTACCCGAAGACGATTTCAAAGAAGTCGTCAAACGCTGCCTGATCCGTTTATCAATGCGAGTTGATGGCGAATGTGTCATTGGTCCAGACAGCGAGATATGGCATAGCAAAATTAGCTAGCTCTTAACAAATAAGATGCAATAAAGGGATACTCCCGCTATCCCATGTCGAACATGGTGGTGTGAACTATGAATACTTACACTCAGCAAGAACTTAATTATATTCTCGAACAACATAAACTTTGGCTGACAAACCAAGGTGGCCTGCGTGCACAATTGCGTAATGCCGACCTAAGTCACTTAGCACTTCAAAACCTTGATCTGCGTTGTGCCAACCTAACCCGAACCAACTTTAGTGGCGCAGATCTATCGGGGACAAACATGGATGAGGCTGACATCACTTACGCCAATTTTAGCCATGCGAACCTGAACAAGGCAACGTTCCGCGATGCAGATTTACGAAACGCAAACATGAGCCACGCGCAAATGCTAGACATTGATTTGTATGGTGCGGATCTATTTCGAACTGATTTTAGTCACGCTAATCTGAGCGATAGCGCAATCAACCGTGTTGATACTAGCAACACCATTATCAAGCTACGGAATCCAAGTCAGCAGTGTATTTCCACATGAAGTCGTTCATTTAAAAAGATGGAAATTAGCAGGCCGAGGCGTAATTAATGGGTTTTTACAAAGAATATGGCCACCCATGGTAAATAACAGCATGGAACACTATAGATAAAAACGATCCCCTGTTAGAAAAGCACAATACGTATAGTCGCATCAAACCTGCAAATGGCCTTGTTCATGACGCTGTAGCTTAGAGGTTACAGAGTCAATCTTGGCCACGTATTTGAACCTCAAGCCATAGAGTGCCATTACTGATGGCATCGATACCTTCTGTTATGACAATGTATTGGCGACATCCTCGTCTTTATCAGACTGTCTTTTGCACTGTGGCTGGCGAGGGCATACCGAGCCTCTGGAGCAAATTAGCCTTGCGCTGTTATCCATGCCTCTTTTAATCCAGTTAATATTTAAGATGCGTCCCACCGTAAGAAGTAGCTCTTTAATATCTTTGGGGATAGGTCCCGTGCCACCGTTGTGAATACAGGACTGCTTAAGCCTTTGCGCCACATCTATGGCGTCAAATCCTTGCGCTTGAATGGCTGGATTAAGGTCAACACCACTGCATAAAACATGCGAGTTACCCGCAAAATCTTTTACTTTTACCGATTCACAGCAGTAGATGTGTGGTACATCGTTTTGTAGCAAAATGGAAATTTGCGCAACGCTGACATTAAAGTCTTTGTCTTTGGTCGTCATGCGAAACACGGACCAATGCTGACACGGATCTTCCACCATTTTCATGTTGCCCCAAGGCAAAGGGATGCCGTTGCCTCTATATACGGCTTTTAACGTTCCTGGATGATACGCATCAAAATAGTGCCAGTGAGGGTAAGGTGAGACGGCCGTCATACGGCGCATAGCGATAGATTCTGACACGCCGGCTAATTTACATACGCTAATATCGTATCCACTGCGGTCTAACAACTGTCTAAATGGCACTTTAGGGCACAGTAGTGCACCAGCAAAAAAAGAACATTCAAAATCGCGCCATGCATGCAATATTTTTGTGGAATCCAACTCCGCTGATCCCGCGTCTAAATTCTCATCACGCACCCCGTAACTGGGTTTACTGTCAGACATCAAGTTACTTTTTTCACCATCCCCGTGATGAAGCACCATATGACCAATATTCACCGCCAGATCATATTTAAGACGCTTAGGGTCTTTTTTCAAAATACTGTTGATGTGTAATTGGTTAGGGGCTTTGAAATAGGAGCGCACTACGCGCTGTTTTTCTTGCCCATTGTCTTCGGTGACGCTTTGCGGCAGTGCTTTGAACCATTTTACTTTTAGACCAATATCGGAGCAGATCTCTAACAGATCATCCACCGCAAGGGGCATTCTTTTTTGACCAATTTCTTCTGCCGCGCGCTCTAAATCGGGAAAATGATTTTGATGGTGCTCTTGATGGGCGCGGATCAGTAAATGCGCAAACTGGCGTCCTGTCGTGCCTGTTTGAGCGAGCATTTCGGGAATGGCAATTTGTAATATTTCTTTAGAAAACAAAAAACTAGGTTCAAGTGCCATGCCGGTGATCCCACCGCGAGTGCCTTTGTCTGGCACCAGTTCATTTTGTTCATTGCTATCGTCTAAAAACCAATTAACCGGTTTTTGAAAGACACTGGCAATCACTTCAAGCATGTCCTCACTGGGGACGCGTTTGCCTCGTTCAATCATAGATAAATAAGACACAGACGGGGCTGATTCTGCATCAAGCTTCACGCAGCGCGACGAAAGATCCTCAAGAGTGAGGTGATTACGTTTGCGCAAATTGCGGATTTTTGTACCCAGAAAATGCGACTGTCGAAATAAGCGAGTTTGTGTCTTCATATTTGTAAAATTTACACTGTGTAATTCTATTTGTGAAATTTTAGTTAAATTTTAGTTAAAGTAAAAATGTAGAGAGAAGAAATTCGATAGCGGTAACAGAATGCGCTTTTTTCTTTGCTAAGTGGGCACGCGATAAAGCGATAAGTAACAACCAGCTAATGAGCACTTCAATAGCAGTGACAAAAGACCAGCACGAGGAATAATGCCATGAATGTACCAATGACTAAGCAATGCCAAATACAACAAAGTTTTTGCCAGTTTATCAATACTGAAGTGCTGCCACTGGTTGGTTTAGATGTGAACCAATTTTGGAATGATTTTACGCAATTAGTCAGTGAACTTACCCCCATCAACCAAGATTTATTGGCTGAGCGTGGTGAAATGCAAGAGAAGATCAATGAATTTCATGCCAATAACCGCTCATTTAATGCCCAGCAGTATCGTGCCTTTTTAAGCCAAATTGGTTACTTGCAACAAGAGGGGCCGGACTTTTGTATTGAAACCTGCAATGTTGATCAAGAGATAGCGACATTGGCGGGCCCGCAGTTGGTTGTGCCAATCAAGAATGCTCGATTTGCTTTAAATGCTGCCAATGCTCGTTGGGGAAGTTTATATGATGCTTTATATGGCTCCGATGTGATTGCACAAACGGAACCGGGCATGAAAGCGGGTAAGAAATACAACCCAGCGCGAGGCAAACATGTGATTGCTTACGCCAAAGACTTTTTAGATCGCGTGTTCCCACTCGATCAAGGTTCTCATCACGATGTAGAGAGTTACACCGTGTATTTTAATGGCCTACTGGCGCACTTCCCTGACGGCACACACACAGGTTTGAAGCGTCCTTGTCAGTTTGTCGCAGCCAGCGATCCTGAGCGCGAACCGACCTCGATTTTACTAAAAAACAATGGCTTACATGTTGAGATTATTATTAATCGTCAAGGAAAAATCGGTAAGCATGATTTAGCTCATATAGACGATATTAATATTGAGTCGGCACTGTCCACCATTATGGATCTAGAAGACTCCATTGCGGCTGTAGATGGCGAAGACAAAATTGACGCGTATCGCAACTGGTTAGGTTTGATTACCGGTTCACTGCATGCCTCTTTTGAAAAAAATGGTCTCACGCAAATCCGCCGTTTAGAAGGGGATAAAACCTATACCGGTCGCAGTGGTGAAGATTATAACGTACATGGCCGCTCTCTATTGTTGATTCGAAATGTGGGTCACTTGATGACGAGCGAATTGATGATGTTGGACAATGGCGAGCAAGCACCAGAGGGCATTATTGATGCGGTAGTCACCGCTTTAATTGCTGCTATCGAGATTAAAAACCCCGAGTTATGCCGCATGAAAAACAGCCGTACCGGTAGCATCTATATTGTGAAACCTAAGATGCACGGCCCCGTAGAAGTGGCGTTCTCTTGTGAGCTATTTGACCGCGTAGAGCGCATGTTAGGTCTTGAACCCAACACCATCAAAATTGGCATCATGGATGAAGAGCGACGCACTTCACTCAACTTAAAAGAGTGTATTCGAGTGGCTAAATCTCGAGTGTTTTTTATTAATACAGGCTTTTTAGACCGCACAGGAGATGAGATCCATACCAGTATGCAAGCGGGGCCTTTCCTTGCGAAACAAGAGCTTAAACATCAAACATGGATTGATGCTTATGAAAAGAACAACGTCTCTATTGGCTTAAACAGTGGTTTTTCTGGTAAAGCACAAATCGGTAAAGGTATGTGGGCGATGCCTGATGAAATGGCGAAAATGATGGAGCAAAAAACCGCGCACCTTGAAGCCGGCGCGACCACCGCTTGGGTACCCTCACCGACAGCGGCCACCTTGCATGCTTTACATTACTTAGAAATCGATGTGAAACAACAGCAACAACGCCTCTCCGCCAATAGTGAAGATTATAAAGACGGTATGTTGACCATTCCATTGATGGCTCAAGAAAATCAACTGACAGAGCAGGACATTATTCGCGAGCTAGAAAACAATATTCAAGGCATTTTAGGCTATGTGGTGCGTTGGGTTGAAATGGGCGTTGGTTGCTCGAAAGTACCGGATATCAACAATACCGCGCTGATGGAAGACCGAGCCACCTTGCGTATATCAAGTCAACATATCGCCAATTGGCTTAAGCACAACATCTGCACCGCAGAGCAAGTGTGCCAAGTGCTGGAGCAGATGGCCAGCACCGTCGATGAGCAAAATGAGGGGACGTTTGGTTACTACCCAATGACACCTAATACCGCCACCAGTAGGGCATTTCAATGCGCTAAGGCATTGATTTTTGAAGGGGCGCAACAGCCTAATGGTTATACGGAGCCGCTATTGCACCAATACAGATTGCAAGTAAAACAATAACAAGACACCCCAAGACTTTTACCTGAACACCATTGAATTAAAACAGATACAACGGAGAGAGAACATTATGGATAATTACAAATCAGTCATTGAAACCGCTAAGGGAACGATTGAGCAGCAAGGTCAAACATGGGCAGCCATTAACCCGGAATATGTGGCGCGCATGAAGCTGCAAAACCGTTTTAATTGTGGCTTAGATATTGCTCGTTTCACGGCAAAAATTATGCGTGAAGATATGCAGGCCTATGATGAAAACAATGCCAATTACACCCAATCTCTCGGCTGTTGGCATGGATTTATTGGTCAACAAAAAATGATTTCAGTGAAGAAACATTTTGCTACGACACGCGGTCGTTATCTGTATCTTTCTGGCTGGATGGTGGCGGCAATGCGTTCAGAGCTCGGGCCACTTCCTGATCAATCTATGCATGAGAAAACCTCGGTGCCAATGTTGATTGAAGAGCTGTATACCTTTTTAAAACAAGCGGATGCTCGTGAGTTAAACCATCTTTATAAAAGCCTTGATCAAGCACGTACTTCAGGTGACGCTGTCACGGCTCAATCGGTACAAAATCAAATTGATAATTTCGAAACTCATGTTGTGCCTATCGTGGCCGACATTGATGCCGGCTTTGGCAATGAAGAAGCCACCTATCTTTTAGCTAAGAAAATGATAGAGGCAGGGGCCTGCTGTATTCAAATAGAAAACCAAGTCTCCGATGCTAAACAGTGTGGCCACCAAGACGGCAAGGTAACCGTACCCCATGAGGACTTTTTAGCGAAGATCAACGCGGTACGCTATGCCTTTCTTGAGCTCGGCGTGGACGATGGAGTGATTGTTGCGCGTACCGATTCATTAGGCGCAGGTTTGACACAAAAAATACCGGTAAGTCAAACAGAAGGTGATTTAGCGGACGTGTACAATTCGTTTATTGATGGGGAAGAAATTACAAAACTCGAAGAGCTTGGTTGCGGTGAGATGGTCATCAAGCAAGGGGAAAAATACATTAAACCGACGCGTTTACCTAACGGCCTAGTACGCTTTAAACCAAATACAGGGGAAGATCGCGTGGTGCTCGATTGCATTACCTCTTTGCAAAATGGCGCTGACTTGTTATGGATTGAGACAGAGAAGCCTCACGTACAGCAAATTGCCGGTATGGTGAACCGAATTCGCGAAGTGATCCCCAATGCGAAGCTGGTTTATAACAACAGTCCATCGTTTAACTGGACCCTTAACTTCCGTCAGCAAGTGTTTGATATGTGGAAAGAGCAAGGGAAAGACGTGGCCGCTTATGAGCGTGAGAAACTGATGAACAGTGTTTATGATGAGTCGGAACTGGCGCGAGAAGCGGATATAAAAATCCAAAACTTCCAACAAGATGCGGCCCGTGATGCGGGAATATTCCACCACTTAATCACCTTGCCAACGTATCATACCGCGGCTCTATCTACCGATAACTTAGCCAAAGATTACTTTGGTGAGATGGGCATGTTGGCATACGTCAAAGGGGTGCAACGTAAGGAAATTCGTCAAGGATTGGCTTCGGTGAAACACCAAGATATGTCCGGCTCCAATATTGGTGATGATCATAAGGAATATTTCTCTGGGGATCAGGCGCTGAAAGCCTCCGGTGAAAATAACACCATGAATCAATTTGCCTAAAATAGCGTTAAGGCATGTTTGATGATGAAAGGTCGCAACTTAGGTTGTGGCCTTTTTTGCTTATTGAAAGAGGGGCTGATTCACATTCCTGATGGTTGCTTGGTTAAAGTGGAGGTTTATAAGAGTAAAGGATAGGAGTAATGATCCTAGTCACCTACAATTTTTAAAATATAAGTAACATTTGAATTACTATTAATAGAAAAAGGAACATGCGTATGGGTCACCTTAATTTGGTTCCAGACAATTCTCTGAGTCAAAGTCACGATATCAAGGTGCAGCTACAGACGCTGAAAACCCGTTATTCGGCAAATAGAAATCCCACTTTAGCGCAAAGAAAACAGCGTTTATTATTGATAAAACAATCACTACTTGACCATCAAAAAGCGCTGGTGGCCGCTCTGTGCAAAGACTTTGGCTACCGTTCAGAATTTGATTCGGTATTGTCTGATATTATTCCCACTCTGAACCATATTAAATATACGCTCAAACATTTATCGCAATGGATGAGCCCCTCCAAGCGGCATTCAGGACTACTGTTAACCCCGTCTAAAGTGCGCGTGCAATACCAAGCTGTGGGCGTGGTGGGCGTGATATCCCCTTGGAACTTTCCAGTGATGTTAAGTCTTCCTCCTGTGGTTTCGGCTATAGCCGCAGGTAACAAAGTGATGCTCAAGTTGAGTGAGTTCACTCCGCAAACGAACCAAGTGATTGAAAAAATATTTTCAGTTGTGGATGAGGAGGTGATAGTGGTGCAAGGGAGCGCAGATATGGCAGCTCGTTTCAGCGCATTGCCTTTTGATCATATGTTGTTTACCGGTTCTACGTCAGTGGGGCGCATGGTCGCGCAAGCGGCGGCGAAAAATTTGACACCCGTAACCCTTGAGTTAGGGGGCAAATCCCCGGTGGTGATAGCGCCGGATGCATCACTCGATAAAATTATTGATGCGGTGCTACTTGGCAAGTGCATTAATGCCGGACAGATTTGCGTGGCCCCAGATTATGTATTAATTGAACAGGATCGAGTGGATGAATTTGCTGAATTATTTATCCAACGGTTTCATCGTTATTTTGCTGAGGATATGACGCAATTTAGCCACATTATAAACTCGCGCCAATATCAACGTCTGCAAGGGTACTTAGAGCAAGCTAAGGCAAAGCCCTCTGTGCGTGTGATTCCTGTCGCTGAACCACAAAGCGAGGCAACAAATAACCAATTACTACCCCATTTGATCATCAATCCAGATGCGGATTTAGAGGTGATGAAAGAGGAAATATTTGGCCCTATTTTGCCCATAATTACTTATCAAACCATTGATAATGCGGTTGAATTTATTAACGATCGTCAACGGCCTTTAGCCTTATATATCATGAGTGACGACAAGCAAACTATTGAGTATGTGATCAGTCACACGCACTCAGGTGGAGTGGCAATTAATGATACTCTGTTTCATGTAGCAGCAGATGATGCACCATTTGGCGGCATTGGCCACTCTGGAGTGGGTCATTATCATGGTGAAGAGGGTTTTAGAACATTCAGCCATGCAAGAACGGTATTGCATACGCCAAGTTGGTTAATGAGATCGAAAATCATAATGCAACAGCGGCCACGAGTGTTGTCGGTAATGAAAAAAATCTTTGTTCGCTAGTTGTCAGTTAGGGGTTAGGGTGAGGCTTACAAAGCGGAATGGCAAGTCTGCGTATCCGCTTTTTTACCTTACTGCCTACATTGGTTCATTGAAGTTGACGGTGACAGTCGCATTGGCCGTCACCCTTACTGCTTCATCTGCCTGCTGATAAATAGTAAATTCGTCTATGGATGGTAAGGTGTCTTTATTGGCAGAGCAGGTGTAGCCAAGGGAATAGGCCCCTTCGCCTAAGAAGCCTACCTCGTATTCGAATAAACCTGACTGCTCATTGTATGTCACCGTTGCCGAGGTTGTGGGCAGAACTTGGTTGTCTAATGGGGTGCCATTAAAGCCGAGCATGTTGGCTTGTGTTACTGTGCCGCTATAGACATAAATCCCATTGACTGTGTTGTCGCTATCTCCAGAGGCGCAATTGGCAATAACGTCTTGGCTGACGACGCCTTTAATATGACCGGCTTCAACATGATTGACCAACTGAACGGAGGTTCTTTGAATCGTATAGTGAGCATCTTGTCCTGTGGGCTCTTTTAATCCTTTTCTTAAGTCAAATTCCGCCACAAAGTGGTTATTGCCGTTGTTAAGTGAAAAGGTTTTGTTGAAATAAAGTACCCCAGCATCCGCCTCTTTGCCAACACCTTGTGGGCAGGCACCATCACCTTGCACCTGCAATGGCGCAAGGTGTCCTGATTGTGCGTCATCACCAATGATGACGTGGGAGAGGGCACTATTTTGCTCTTCACCATCTAAAGTAAATAAGCACAGCTTGTAATCACCTGCTGGTACTAGTTGATCTGTTACAAGAGGCGCGACTTTGCTCCCTTGATAGTCCAATAAATCCACCGCAATACTTTGCTGCCCTTGCGCAAAATTTAACGTCAATTCAATGGGGTCTCCCGAGCCTACCGGCAATAAGACTGCCCGTGGATAAAACACAGTTACAGAAGCAACATCATCGATAGCCGCATCGGATACGGCAAGGCTAAAATGAGTTGGGGTATTACTGGTTGAATTATCGTCGCCACCACAGCCATAAAGCGTGGTGATGAGGGCGATGCTCAGTGCTAGGGGTTTAAGCCATTTCATACTAGTGTCCATACATGGGAATAGAATAAGTGTAGCTGAAATATGCTAATGGTTGCATTGTGGTGAGTGTCAGTAATGTGTCAAGGTTTATAAATGAGTCAGCATAAATAAAAATCTAGGCTAGACTCTTTGTAAGCCATTTTTATATGGTACAAACGCCTATTTTATTTTGTGTATCCAATTGTTTTTATAAGGGAATAATTAATGAAGTTATATGAATCGGCCGCGACACCAAGTTGTAGACGCGTTTCCATTTTTCTCAAATTTCTCGGAACTGACGTAACAAGAGTTGCCGTTGATCTTAAAGGTGGCGAGAATATAACCCCTGAATTTCAAAGTAAAAGTGCCAGTGGTACCGTGCCATTGCTTGAATTAGACGACGGTACTTATATCAGTGAATCTACGGCTATTTGCCGTTATTTTGAGCACAGTGTGCCCAATAATATGCATCTTTTTGGCCGTCCGGGTTTGGAGAGTGCACAGGTAGAAATGTGGCATCGTATCGTGGAGTTTCAAGGTTTGATTGCGGGTTTCCAAGCCTTCAGAAATATCACGGGTTTTTACTCCGACAGAGAACACTGTGTCAGTGAATGGGGAGAAGAGTCAAAAAGTCGCGCCATCGCTTTTCTTGATAAATTGGACAATCGTCTAAGCCACTCAAGCTATATTGCTGGGGGTATTTTGTCTGTTGCTGATATTACGGGCTTTTTGTTCATCAACTTAATGAAAGGTGCGTTTAAGGTAGATATAGAGGGAGGGTATTCACACATTCACGTTTGGCATACTAAACTTGCCGCTATGCCTGAGTTCCAATAGCAGTTAGAATGGACGCAGAATGCGAGAGTGACTCGTAACACGACATGTTGGAAATAGTGTGGACCATTTAGAAGAAGAAATCGAAATTGAAGCCATTGGCGTTGAAGTCTCGACTCAACCGGTAGAGCTGTATAAAGTATTGAAAATTGCCGATGCTGTCGGTGGTGGTGGTGAAGCGAAACAAGCCATCAGTCAAGGTTTTGTGGCGGTCAACGGTGAAATAGAAACACGTAAACGTCGTAAGCTGGTGGACGGTGATTTAGTTCAGTTTGATGAAGAGTTCTATTTGGTTATCTATGTAGATCCAGCTGATGCTCCTGAGGTGGAGTACGTAGATAACAACTACGATGCTGGTGATCAAGGTTATGATGAGCCACTAGAATATGTGGATGCCCAACAGTTTGAGTCGCCCACTCAGGAGACCACGGCTTCTTCTGCAGAGGATGACGATACATCTGTCAGCCCAAGAACGGGTCGTAAATCTATTGATTTCTTCTGATCAGAGCAAGATAAAAAAAGGCCCAGCTACTTATAGCAGGGCCTTTTTTGTATTTGTGCTTTAAGCGGATTTTGTTAACGAGTTAATTGGTTAACAAAATAGCAGATTAAAGTACTTTTGATAAAAAGTCTTTAGTACGCTCATTTTGAGGGTTATCAAAGATTTCGCAAGGTTTGCCTTGCTCAATAATTTTACCGTCTGCCATAAAGACAACGCGATCACACACTTCACGAGCAAAGCCCATTTCGTGAGTGACTACTACCATAGTCATACCGTGTGAACTGGCAAGATCTTGCATTACTTGTAGTACTTCACCTACCATTTCTGGATCGAGCGCAGAAGTAGGCTCATCAAACAGTAGTAGGCTAGGTTTCATAGCAAGAGCGCGGGCAATAGCGATACGCTGTTTTTGACCACCAGACAAACTTTTAGGATAGGCGTCTGCTTTATCTTGTAGGCCCACTTTATCGAGTAGGTCAAAGGCGATAGCATCCGCTTCCTTTTTGGTGCATTTATTTAAGGTCAGTGGTGCAAGAGTAATATTTTCTAACACGGTTAAGTGCGGAAATAGGTTGAATGATTGAAACACCATTCCGACACGTTCGCGAAATTTATTAATGTTAAGATTTTTATCTGCGAGATCATCACCTTCAATGATGATATGTCCGCCATTCAATTCTTCCAATCCATTGAGACAGCGAAGCAAGGTGGACTTACCTGAGCCAGAAGGGCCAATAAGAGACACTACTTCATTTTCGCCTACATTAAAGTCAATGCCGTTTAGAACAACATTATCACCGAAAGCTTTTATTAATCCATCTACCTTAATCATTGCTCAATCGTGCCTCAATTTGTCTAAAGATAGTGCTCAAAATAAAGATAAGAGCAAAGTATAGAATACCGACCATGGTCCAAATCTCAAAAGAACGATACGTTGACGAGATAATGATTTGGCCTGATTGGGTTAATTCATTTACGCCAATTACTGTCAAGATAGAGGTATCTTTTAAAGAAATAATGAACTGGTTTAGGATCGCAGGGATCATATTTCGAAACGCTTGTGGCAGAACCACTTTAATCATTGCTTGGGTGTAAGGAAGTCCTAGGCTTCGAGCCGCTTCCATTTGCCCAACATCAATGGCTTTAATGCCACCACGGAAAATTTCTGCCATGTAGGCACCCGCATTGATACTGATCACGATAGTACCGGCAACTTCTGCACTCATGTGGAAACCAAGGTAACCGGTCATGCCGAAGTACAAAAAGAAGGCTTGAACAATAAGAGGTGTACCGCGCACAACGTCGATATAAATCTTGGCGATGCCACGTAAAAAAGTGTTGTTGCCGATATTAATAAGGCCGAGTACTAGGCCAATGATTGTTGCAAAAAATAACGAACATACCGTGATGATGAGAGTGATTTCCAACCCATCAAGAAAGGCAGGTAGGCTATCCGTGAATAGCTCAAACATACGAGTTTCCTTGTGTAACGAGGTAATCTGATAAAGACAATTCCGCTTATTCAATAAGAGGCATAGCCAATCAGCTTACTTAGGAAAGCAAGGAGGAGTTTATAAATAAACTCCTCCTTGAGTGAAATTATATAGCGATTAAGGCTTTGATATTATTGGTATTTGTTGAGAATTTTCTCGTAAGTACCATCAGCTTTAATTTTTGCTAGGCCGTCATTGAACTTGCTAATAAGTTCAGCGTTTTGACCTTTTTTAACACCAAAACCAAATTGAGCACTAGTTAGTTTGTCACCAGCCAGTTTCAACACAGGTGTTTTATCTAGAGAAATTTTATAAGCAATAACCGGGTAATCTTCAAAAGCCACATCGGCATTACCATTGATTACTTCTTGGAACATAGAAGCAGAATCATCGAAGTAACGAATAGTCGCATTTAATTCTTTACGGTTAGAGTTGGCCCAATCCGCAGATGTGGTGCCTTTTTTAACAGCAAAACGTTGATCTTTCAGATCGGCTTTAGTAGCGATTTTGCTGTCAGCTTTAACAACAGGGACAACACCAGACTCATAGTAGCCATTAGAAAAATCTAACACTTTTGCGCGTTTTTTGGTAATTGTCATACCCGCAATCGCACCATCAAGTTGGCCTGAAACAATGCCAGGAATGATGCCATTAAAGTTCATTGGGGTAAGCTCGTATTTAAAGCCTTCGGTTTTCGCAATAGCGGCAAGAACGTCAACGTCAATACCTGTATATGCGCCGTCTATTTTGAAAGAGAAAGGTGCATAAGCGGCATCAGTGGCAATCTTATACACTTTTTCTTTAGCAAAGGCAGTTGAACTCGTTGCAACTGCTGCTAATAGCACTGCAAGCGTGATTGAAATCTTTTTCATTTGCTAGTTTCCTTTATATTAAGCCTCGGTTAAGAGGCGAAAGCAATGAATGAAAATATAGCTTAAGGAACAAAAAATCAAGTAATCATATTAAATGAACTGTTATCAATATGCATCAATGTTCATTTTAACTTCTGTTTGAATAGATATTCAATCCATAAGTTTCATATGAATAATGCATTATTTATTATGATGTTATGCATATTTAAATTCAATGGTCTGCTTTGTCACAACTCATAATAAAATGCCGAATAAAAACCATGTAGAGCCTGTGCTATATAGAATATTAGATTTTGAATTTAACGGTTGCTAAAGTGTTTTTGTGTTTGCAATGAAAATTAACGCGCTGTTTTTGACTGATTATTCTTTAGGTTGAAAGAATATCCACGCCAGATCTGGCGATTTGTGCCTTTTTCGACCACTTGGGGGGACTGTCACTCATGGGTAAAAAATCACTGAGGCAAAGGGCGGGGTTGCTGGTGAATGTTCACTAAAATCCGATTATCTGCAGAGTAAAAACACAGATAAATACACCTCGCCTAATGAGTTAATGTGCATATTAAATGGCGTCAATTTATCTGTTCAGGTTTAAACGATAAGATCATGGGTTATCTATAATAATGATGTTTTACTCTTCATATATAGTTTGCGGGAATAGGTCGGGGTGTGTTTTGAGTTATTTTTATTACAAACACTGCGTTTAATTAACAATTAGTGCAAATAATAAATATGTGATATTACTTTTTATTATTTCTTGCTGTGGAAATACTCTTTATCTTGTATGGTGTGCTCAATTTAATAAACATTATTTCTAGTTTATATAAGAAGCGACTTCCTATGCCTTTATTACGAGTGTTCATTATTTACTGCACTTGCTTCTTTGTGGGTGTGCTATTTGATGCCTTTCATTTTCCAGCGGCAACGTTATTGGGGCCTATGGTGATTGCCATTGTATTTAGCTTACAGGGTTGGCGTGTGAGTACCCCTAAGTCTGCAGTGTTTATGATTCAAGCTGTGATTGGACTTGTGGCGGGAAAAGCCCTTAATGTCACTATTTTACAACCGTACTTGTCCAGTTGGTGGGTATTTATGGCAGTGGCATTATTGGTGCTAGTAGTGTGCCAGATGATGGGATACAGCTTGGCAAAATTGCGCGTATTACCAGGGAGCACGGCCATCTGGGGTTGCGCTCCTGGGGGAGCGTCGGCCATGGTGTTAATGGCAGAATCTCATGGTACGAATCCCAGTTTAGTGGCATTTATGCAGTATATACGTGTGGCTATGGTGAGTTTTTTGGCCGCCGTAGTGGCTCATTTCTTGTCTTTGTCTGCTGATATTCACCCAAGTATGCACATGAGTCATTGGCTGGATCATTACTCAGTGAGCACTGTGATACAAACGATACTGATTATTGTGCTGGCCTCCTATTTAGGGGTTAAATCGTGCATACCGGCAGGGTGTTTATTAGTGTCAATGCTGGTGAGTGCATTGTGTATGAATACACATGCGGTTGATTTACAAGTACCTGTATGGTTATTGGATCTCTGTTATTTGGTGTTTGGGGTGAACATTGGCATGCGCTTTAATCGAGGCATAGTAAAAGAAGCGTGGTTTGCATTGCCAAAGATTCTACTGTCGATTGTGGCTTTGATTGTTTTATGTGGCACTATTGCGATGCTATTAGTGGTGGGTTTTCATGTTACCCCCTTGACCGCGTATTTGGCTACCACACCCGGTGGCCTTGATGCGGTAACGGCCATTGCGCTTTCCAGTCATGGAGAGGTAAATCTTGGCTTTGTGATGAGTATGCAAATTGTTCGGTTATTACTGGTGGTGTTGTTAGCACCACCCATGGCCAACTACGCTTCAAAACGATTTAATCGTCATTACAGTGCTTAATGTGAGCGGCCTTACTCATTATTTTAAACAGTAAGACCGCAAATCACTCTAGGCCGAGGTGGAAACTAGCCGATAGCGCTCTCTAAAATGAGCTGCATCTCTTGTAATGTAATGGATTGATTTTCACCTAAAACCAGCATGCCATGAGACTCCAGTTGCGCCAGAATATCTGCAATGACTTGAGTTTTATCACCGCCGTGTTCAGTGAATCTTGTGGCAACCCCTAAACTCAAATAGAAGCCTTCAATTTCAGCAATGGTACGTTCAGCAAGATCCGTTGTTGGTTGTAAGCCAAATACATTGATGCCCATTTGCTCAAGTTTGGCGCGTTTAAACTCAATTTGGTTACGCAATAACGACGGTTGAATAATGGTCAGGGAGCGAGCGTGATCCACCCCATATAGGGCGGTGAGTTCATGGCCTATCATATGTGTTGCCCAATCTTGTGGTACCCCAGTACCAATTAAGCCATTGAGCGCTTGATTGGCACTCCACATCAAGTTGGCTCGCCAAGCATCGTCATCGTGATTGGAAAAGTTGTCACCCAATTGCTTGAGGTTTTTGAGTAACGCCTCAGCAAACCCGTCTTGTACCATCCCTTGAGCAGGCTTAGTGATATATTGTTCGCACACATGTACCCAAGCATCCACTAGCCCATTAATTAATTGGCGTTCGGGAAGGGTTTTCATGGCATCAGGATCCAGTACTGCAAATTGTGGCTGTACGTGAGCAGATAAGAAACTCAATTTATCTTTAGTGGCTTTTTTGGTGACAACGGCCGCTTTGTTGGACTCAGATCCTGTGGCAGGCAAGGTCAGTACAGCGCCAAGAGGCACCGCTTTTTTAACTTTGTGCTTTCCGGTTAGAATATCCCAGCCATCGCCGGCATAGCATGAAGCTGCAGCAATGTATTTGCTACCATCAATCACCGAACCGCCCCCCACTGCAAGTAAATAGGTAATGTGATCTTTTTTGACTATTTCAACGGCTTTATCAAGGGTCTCAACGGTAGGGTTAGATTCTACACCAGAAAATTCTTGCCATTGATGATCTGACAGTGCTTGAGCAACTTGATCATAGATGCCATTGTTTTTAATCGAACCGCCACCGTAAACAAGCAACACGTTACTGTGAGGAGGAATAGCCTTAGCGATAGCGGCTATTTGCTGTTGACCAAAATAGATTTGGGTCGGGTTTGAATAATTAAACTGCATGTAAGGATCCTTTTATGAGGTCATCACATTATAAATTAAATAACTGTGTGACGGAGAATAAGCGTGATAGCAACCGTACTAAGTAACTGGTCATTCTAGCTTGTTAAAATACTCGATAACAGCGTTAGAATTTTTGATTGTAGAATAACGACTTATCGAAAAATCCTGCCTTGTTGTCGAACATTTTGCCTGCGCTATTTCTGATCACATACTGAGTGTGATTGCTATTATTTTCTGATATTGGGCCTAGCTGAAGGAAGTGACCTTGAGCTAGGGAGTGCGCCGTTCTTTTCTAAATACCTTTGGCGTACAACCGTAAACGTTCTTGAAAGTATGGCTGAATTGAGCCGCACTGCTGAAGCCACATTGTTTGGCAACGGCATTAATTTGGCTGCGTCCCGAACGTAAAATGGTAGCGCCTTTATAGGCTCGTTTGTGTTGTAACATTTGGCTAAATGACAGCCCTTCTTGTGCCAGTTTACGTTTTACACTTGAGATGGAAAGAGATAAGTGTGTAGCAAGCATAGGCAGAGTTATTGGCTGATCCAACTGAGCCTCTAAAAAGTGTGACACTTTCTCTGAAAATGGGGTATCGGTCGCCTGTTTCAGCAAGGCCGTTATACTGGGCTGTTTAGTCGTTAAATGTGCCAGAAGTGCCGTTAATAATGTCTGCTGAATGTGCCCAGAGCAGGCCCCATCTTGCAAGCTTACCTGTAATGTTGTTAGTAATTGTTGCTCTAATGCACCGCATGGGATGCTCGGATGCCCCTTTTCTGAGTAACGCTGTTTCGAGTGAGTGGCAGAGGGGGCGCTGTTGAGAAAGGTGTCTATTGTATTGCGCCCAATGATGATGGCTTGCGCGTCATAGGCGTGATTGTTTGTTGCCAGTAACCCTTGAGTGGCACTCACTGTTATGTGTCCTGCGGGGATGGTATAGGGTATCGAGTTACACTGTAGAACAAGAGCGCCAGAATGGACCAGCACTATGATAATGGGTTGGTGAATCAGTGGGTCTAAGTTTGGGGGATGGGCACTTGAAAGGTGTAAATAACAAAAATCTGGCAAGGTAAAACCCATATCAAACGGAGATGATATGAGAGTACGTTAATGTATGTTAAATTGCTTTGAAGGGGATCGAAGCTTTACAAAAAAGAAACGAAATCTTGTGGGGAGGTACCCAAAAAAACAAGCCTGTAATTGATGAACCTAAAGGCTCTTACAGGCTTGTAGACAGCACCCCATCAGTAAAGTGATGCTGTATTCAGCTTACGCTAGGCTTGATGAGTGGGTTGGTCACTAAAGACTTCTACCGGCTTGGCCACAATATTACGCTTATCAATATTAACCTCGGTTAGTACCACTTCAAGCACATCGCTGAGTTTGTAAATCACCTCGTTGTCGATAGAAACCGTGCCTTGATCAGCATTGGATTCAATACGCTCTTTATTATCCATAATCAGTGAATTAGGAATGAAGGCCGCCGCCCCATTTTCCAGCAGTCTTACCCGCATGCCACTACGGCCAATATCAAAGATTTCCCCTTTGAATGTGCTTTCGGCCTGTACATCTTGATGCAAAGTACGGGCATATAGCCAATCACTTACTTTACGCTCCGCCATTCTGTGGTGTTTACGATGCAGTGCCAATTCGTCACCCAGTTCATCATCAGGGGTTTGCACTGGGGCTTTGTTTAAAATGATGGCTTTAAGAAGACGGTGGTTGATCATATCGCTGTATTTGCGAATCGGTGAGGTCCAAGTGGCGTAAATATCAAGCCCCATAGCAAAGTGTGGCGCTGGAGTATTGCCCATTTCACCATAAGCTTGATGTTTACGAATGCGATTGTCTAAGTATTGTGTCTCTTGAGAGCCCAACCAGCGGCGCAGGGCGCTAAAGCCTTCTAAGCTCACGACACTATCGGCACTAAATCCTTGCGCGCCATACTCAGTGACAAGATCAATAACATTGTTGATCTTGTCTTCTTTTAATCCTGAATGAGTATTAAACATCCCCATACCTAGAGTGTCACTCAGTACACGACCGGCACAAATATTGGCGGTGATCATCGCCTCTTCAACCAGTTTATTAGCACTTCGACGATAATCCGCATGAATGGCGATAACGTCATTGTCTTCGCTTAACTCGAAGCGGTAGTCTGGTCTGTCTGGGAAAATCACGGCATTAGTTTGACGCCATGTATTGCGAGCCTTAGCCATTTGTGCAAGATCGGTCACCACCCCTGCAATAGCGGCATCTTTGGCCCAAGCTTCATCACTATTATTGTCAAGGTAGTCGGAAACCGATGTGTAAGCCAAGCGTGCATGAGAGCGGATATTAGCAGCAAAGAAACGAATATCATCTTGAATGGTGCCATCTTGGGCAACCGTTACCGTGCAACATAGGGCAGGGCGCAGTTCATCTTGAATAAGAGAACAAAGATTGTCCGCCAGATCTCGCGGTAACATCGGGATATTGCGACCCGGAAGGTAGATGGTAAAGCCGCGCTGACGAGCCACTTTATCCATATCATCATCGGGGGTAATGTAGGCTGTAGGATCGGCAATGGCGATAGTGAGCGTAAAGTCACCGTTGTCTTTTTGATGGGCGTATAAAGCATCATCCATATCTTTGGTGGACTCACCGTCGATAGTGACAAAAGGGATGTGGGTGAGATCTTCACGAACTAAGTCGGCATCATCGTGCAATTGCCACTCTTCAATACCCATAGGTTCCGTGTTGGGCAAATCATTTTCCGCAAGGGTTACCCACCAAGGAGCAATTTTATCATTGGCATCGGTGATCTTCTCGGTAATTTCGACCATGAAGCCGTTATCCCCTTTTAGGGGATGTTGGATCACCTGCGCGACCACCCAATCACCTTCAGCAAACATGTCGTGCTTAAGGCCTTTGGCGGTTTTCGCTTTGAGAGACAGGTTTCTCAGTTGTGGTTGGTCCGGTACCACATTGAGTCGACCTTTAAACAACTTAATTCGGCCTATAAAGCGTGTCACACCTTGTTCAACTAGCTGATCGGGTTCGGCAAATTCTTTGTCATTTTCACTACGAATCAGCGCCACGACACGATCACCGTGCATACATTTTTTCATCTGAGGTGGCGGAATGAAATAACTGGTTTTGTTGTCTACTTCTAGGAAACCAAACTTCTTATCTGTGGCCTTAATGGTCCCTTCTTTAGTAGGGATAGTATCTTTGATCTGCTGTTTTAGTTGAGCGAGCAACGGATTATCTGCAAACATTGAGTATTTTATTTATCTTCATCAATAGTGGGTGGCTAATCATGTGCCTTGGTTGCGCTGTGTTACAAAGCGCAAAGGGTAGGGCGGATATAGGGGCTATATTAACGATTCTTGAGGCAAATGTATAACTCCCTCAGTTTGCGCTGTCTTTTGTCTCATCCACTAAAATAAAAAGGGCGCATAGACAAGGAAATAAATAGCGGTTTAGGCGGACTTATGGCCCTTTCTTTTCTTATTATGGCCTATTTGACGGGTTTTCAGGGCTGAAATAAAGGGCGTGACACACTAAAAATGGGTTAATAGATGGACATAAATAGGCGATTTTTAAAGCATAGCTACTGCAAATGGGGTAAATTAAAACACAATTGTCTGTAATTTGTGATCTGATTCAATTTTTTCTTGTAATTATCTGTTTTATAGGGCAGAATTCGCCACCTTATTTTGTCCCTAGCGGCTTGATGCGTTTTATATACTTATCCCTTCTGAATGGATTTAGTGTGTATTGCTGGATCGGTGTATGAATTTAGAGAGCACCTGGGACCGTTTTTATGAACACACTTATAGTGGGATCCCGATGCAAGAATCTGAAATTAAATTCAGCGATTTAGAACTTAACGAACAAATCCTTTCTGCCCTTGACGCGATGGGTTTTGTTTCTCCTACACCTATTCAATCCGCTTCAATTCCATTGCTTCTTGAAGGTAAAGATGCGCTAGGTAAAGCACAAACAGGTACAGGTAAAACAGCTGCTTTTTCTCTTCCTCTTCTTAATAAACTTGAACTAGACCAACGTAAGCCACAAGCTATTATTTTGGCACCAACACGTGAGCTAGCGATTCAAGTCGCAGCAGAAATCAAAAACCTAGGTAAAAACATCCGCGGTCTTAAGGTTCTTGAAATCTACGGCGGTACTTCAATTGTTGATCAAATGCGCGCACTTAAAAACGGCACGCACATTGTTGTAGGTACGCCAGGACGTGTACAAGATCTTATCAACCGTGACCGTCTGCACCTTGATGAAGTAAACACTTTCGTTCTTGATGAAGCCGATGAAATGCTAAACATGGGCTTTGTAGAAGACGTAACTAATATCCTTGAGCACGCACCAGCGTCTGCTCAACGCGTATTGTTCTCTGCAACTATGCCTCCAATGCTGAAGAAAATTGTTGAGCGCTTCTTGCGTGATCCTGCATTTGTTGACGTGGCGGGTAAAAACCACACTGTTGATAAAGTAGAGCAACAATTCTGGGTTGTTAAAGGTATCGAGAAAGACGAAGCGATGACTCGTATTCTTGAAACTGAAGACACTGACGCTTCTATCGTATTCGTACGTACTCGCCAAGACACTGAACGTCTCGCTAGCTACTTATCCGACCGCGGCTTTAAAGTGTCTGCATTACACGGTGATATTCCTCAGTCTCAACGTGAGCGCACTGTAGACAACATCAAACGTGGCGTTATTGATATTCTAGTGGCAACTGACGTTGTTGCTCGTGGTCTTGACGTGCCTCGTATTACTCACGTATTTAACTATGACATCCCATTCGATGTTGAGTCTTACATCCACCGTATTGGTCGTACTGGCCGTGCTGGACGTAAAGGTAAAGCGATCCTTCTTGTTCGCACCAACCAAATGCGTATGCTTCGCACTATTGAG
This sequence comes from Vibrio rarus, assembly GCF_024347075.1. Taxonomy (NCBI): domain Bacteria; kingdom Pseudomonadati; phylum Pseudomonadota; class Gammaproteobacteria; order Vibrionales; family Vibrionaceae; genus Vibrio; species Vibrio rarus. Next base: position 342,967 of record NZ_AP024901.1, on the reverse strand, counting down.
CGTGTGACTAAGTCTTCAATGGAAGAGATTCAACTTCCACTACGTGACCAAGTAGCTGCAGCTCGTGTGAACAAGCTTGGTCTTGAACTTGAAGCAGACAAACAACACTCATCACTAGAGAAATTCTCTGAGCTTGTTGAAACACTGCAAGCGAACCTAGAAATTGATGCGGCAACGTTAGCTGCGATTCTACTTCGTCGTCAGCAAGGTAAGCGTCCTTTATTCTATGTTGGTGAAGATCCAATGATCTCAGCTATTGAGCGTGATAAGAAACGTCGTGCTGATCGTCGTGAAGGCGGTCGTGACGGTGGCCGCGATGGTCGTCGTGAAGGTGGTCGTAGCTACGGTGGCGAAACTAAAGATTGGGATACATACCAATTACAAGTGGGTCGTGATCAAGGCGTTCAAGTTAAAGACATCGTTGGTGCTCTTGCAAACGAACTTGGCCTAACTAAAGGCTCTATCGGTGCAATTAAACTGGCTCAAGGTCATACTTTTGTTCAGCTTCCTAAAGCAATGAATTCTGAAACTGCGGGCAAACTACGTAAACTGCGTATTCGTCAAAAAGAAACGGCAGCAGAAATCTCTGATTTCAACGACTTCCGTGAGTCTCGTGGCGGTCGTCGTGATGGTGGTCAGCGTCGTAGCGGCGGTGAAGGTCGTCGCGGTGGCGAAGGTCATCGCGGTCAACGTGATGGCGGAGGCTACCGTGGTAACCGTGACGGTGAGCGTAGCGGCGGTGGTCGTGATGGTGAGCGTCGTTTCGACAGAAACCGTGGTGGCGACAATCGTGGTAACTTCCGTGGCGAACGTGGCCATTCTCGTCGTAACTCTGGCGAGTAATTAATCACACAAGCATAACGAACCGAGGCATGGATAATGCCTCGGTTTTTTTTTGCTTTAAAATTATATGCAACACTGTCATTAGCGCATTCCGCTGACGAACGTCATTGGACTATCAGTTAATGCAGTGGTCTGTTTGTATGATTAAACCCGCATATTTACTCAGGATAAAGTGAACTTTAACCTTGCAAAGATGGTTAGTGAAAGGGAGCGAACACCTTTTTATACTTATAGTTATTGGATTTATTCTTTTTTCATGAAAAATTCGACGGTTAAATAAATTTGCAGATTGATCCAGATCAAAGTATCTTATTTTGTATGATTTTTTAACTAAAAAAAATTTGAATAATTTCCAAATTATTTGATAATCATAAACACAGATTGAATGCCCCCTCGTCTAATTAGGATTTAACTCATGTCAAACAAGAACGTACTCGTTATCAATTCAGGCAGCTCTTCATTGAAGTTTGCTGTTATCGATTCTGAATCTGGTGAAGCGCTAATCAGTGGACTAGGTGAGTGTTTCGGCCTTCCAGAAGCAACTATCGGATGGAAGTTCAACGGTGAGAAAACACAAGAAGCAATTACTGCTGCTGGTAATCACCATCAAGAAGCTATCAACCGTATCGTTAAATTGATGGAAGAGTTATCTCTTAAAGAGACAATTGTTGCCGTTGGTCACCGTATCGTTCACGGTGGTGAAAAATTCACTAGCACTGTTCGCATCGACGAAACAGTACTTGCAGAAATTGAAAGCCTTTCAGATCTTGCACCTCTTCACAACCCAGCAGGTGCTAAGGGCATCAAAGCGGCTATGGCTGCATACCCTTCATTGCCTCAGTTTGCTGTATTTGATACTGCATTCCACCAAACAATGCCTAAGAAAGCATTCACTGGTTCTATCTCTCATGAGCTATATGACGACTACCGTATCCGTCGTTACGGCTTCCACGGTACTAGCCACTACTTTGTGAGCCGTGAAGCTGCTAAAGCATTGAACAAGCCAGTAGAAGAAACCAATATCATCACTGTTCACCTAGGTAACGGCGCTTCAGTTTGTGCAGTTGCAAATGGCGAATCTGTTGATACTTCAATGGGCTTCACTCCACAAGCAGGCCTAATGATGGGTACACGTTGTGGTGACCTTGACCCAGGCGTTATTGAGTTCCTTCTTAAGAAAGGTTGGTCTCAAGAGAAAGTATTTGAAACCCTATACAAAAAATCTGGTTTCCTAGGTGTGTCCGGCCTTACTTCTGATGCTCGCGGTATCCTAGAAGCAATGGCTGAAGGTCATGAAGGCGCTAAACTAGCATTCCAAGTATTCACATACCGTGTTGCTAAATACGTTGCTTCTTACCTAGTACCACTAAACGGTCTAGATGCCATCGTATTCACTGGCGGTATCGGTGAAAACGCATTGGATATCCGTAGTGAAATCCTAAGCAGCCTAAACATCCTTGGTTTTGTTGAAGACAAAGCGGGTAACGAAGCGGCTCGTTTCGGTGCGGCAGGACAAATTGGTGAGTCTAAACTTCTAGACGCTAAAGTTCTTGTTATCCCAACTAACGAAGAATTCGTTATTGCTAAACAATCTGTAGAACTTATCTAAGTTAGATTGCATTACACTGATAAAGGCGCCCCTATTTAGGGGCGCCTTTTTTATTGGGTAATACCAATCGTACTAAATAACGGGTCATTCTAGCTTGTTAAAATACATGATAACTGCACTACAATTTTTGATTGTAGAATAACGACTTATCGAAAAATTCCGCCTTGTTTTCGAGCATTTTTCCTGCGCTATTTCTGATCACTTACTTAGTGTGATTGGTATTAAATAGTGAAAATTAAAATGCAAACTCATAAAAGTGCCCTGAACTGGTAAAATCACTGGCAATATTAGTTTCATAGTGTCCAGTTTATAGGGGAGCCAACTCGTTATTTTGTGTTTCGTTTAGTATACGCAATACAAAATAGGCCCAGAGTTCACCTTTGATTAAGACAGCAGAAGTAAAGCGGAGAATGTAATGGCAGATTGTCGACTTTGTGGAGCACCAGCGGGCTTTTTGCGCTGGAAGCATAAAGCGTGCAAATTAAAGCACAGGGATGCCAAAAATAACATTAGGGAACTCGTTGAAAATAAAGGGGTGACTGGGGGGGATCTTAAGCTGTTAGAGCAGGAGATAGTGTATCACTCTGAAGAGGGATACGTTGATATGGACACCGCCACTCAACTTATGATTACCGGTTGGGAAAATGCCGTTGAGCGTGCATTTGAAGATGAAATCTTAAGCGAAAGTGAACAAACTAACCTGACTAATCTTGCTGATTACTTTGAAATGTCACCTGCTGCACTGGATAAAAAGGGTGCTCACACCAGAATGGTGAAAGGGGCGGTGATCAGAAATATCCTTGAGGGTCGGATCCCCGAAGAGTTAATCGACCTTGGCACCCATCCGTTTAATTTGCAAAAGTCGGAAAAGCTGATCTGGATCTTTCAAGATACGAATTATTACGAACAAAAGAAGAAAACGAAGTACGTGGGTGGGTCGAGTGGCGTCAGCGTTCGCGTAGCAAAAGGTGTTTATTTTCGCACCGGAGGCTTTAAAGGTAAGCGCGTGGAAACCACTGAGACTGTCCATGTAGGTAAAGGTTTATTGGGTGTGACCAATAAGCACATTTATTTCTTCGGCAAAGGTAAAAGTTTCCGCATTAAGCACGAAAAAATTGTTTCCTTTGAACCATTTTCAGATGGCATCGGGGTACAACAAGACAAAGCTTCGGCGAAACCACAATCCTTTATTACCGGTGACGGTTGGTTTACCTATAATTTAATTGCCAATGCCGCGCAACTGTAATCGCCTTTAACAGATAAGTGCCGATTAAGTCCAAACAATACCGGCTATGGGCTAGACAAGCATAAAGCGCCGGCCTTAGTTTCATCTAACGCCGGCAATGGTAGCCAAGCCTAACAGAGAGCTGTACACTGCTTTCTTTGTCAATTTTAAGAGAGCTCATGTCTAAATTTTTCTACCGTGGTACACCGGATATCATGAATAACTATGGTAAAAGTGGTTATAACCCAGATGCTACGTTAAAGCTGGGTAGTGAAGGTGCGCCGCTGTCTCTTGTGGTGGCCACAATAGAGCGAAAAGACCAAGTTCAATCAATGGTGGATGAGCACAATTTATTTGCCAATATCGACATTGATGCCTCTGTAGAAGAGAATCTTTCTGAGTTAGATGCTGTATTAAATAAGCCTAAAACGCAACGTTTCGAAAAAACCCCGCAACGTAACGATCCGTGCAGTTGTGGCAGTGGTAAAAAGTACAAAAAATGCTGTGGTCGCTAATAGACTGATTTTTTTGCTAACCATTACATTTATTGCCATAGAAGTAACCTATTAGCATTATTTAGTAAATATCAGGAGTAAAGCCATGGAATGGGCGACATTATGGGTATTTATCCCCACGTTTTTCTTTGTTTCAATCACCCCAGGCATGTGCATGACCTTAGCACTTGGTTTGGGCATGAGCATAGGTTATAAACGTACATTATGGATGATGCTGGGTGAGGTATTTGGTGTTGCCGTGGTGGCGATTAGTGCGGTGCTTGGCATTGCGACAGTGATGATCAAAATGCCAATGTTGTTTATGGCATTTAAAACGGTGGGGGCCTTGTATTTAGGATACTTAGGTATTCAAATGTGGCGTTCAAAAGGCAAAATGGCCTTATCTAATGATGACCTCACCCCATCAAGTACCTCGAACTACGGTTTAATGGCGCAGGGTTTTATAACCGCAATCGCCAATCCAAAAGGGTGGGCTTTTATGATCTCTTTATTGCCTCCTTTTGTCAGCCCTAGCATTGCTCTTGCGCCTCAGTTGATTATTTTAGTGAGCATTATCATGCTGTCAGAATTTATCTGTATGACGCTTTATGCCTCCGGTGGCAAGGGGTTAAGAGCTATGCTAGCCAATCGTAATAACGTCAAATTTATGAATCGAATCTCAGGTACGCTAATGATGGGTGTCGGAATTTGGTTGTTTATGAGTTAACGGTTCAATATTGATTTGTCTCACCTGCACAGCCTGACAAAGTATGCTAATTTATCCGTTATATCGATAATTTAATTAATCTGGGAATAAAGATGTCTTCATCATTAGATTATACAGGCGGCAGTGCGGCTTATGCGCGCAAAGAAGCGGGCTATCGCGATAAAGCGCTTAAGTTGTATCCTTGGGTTTGTGGTAATTGTGCACGTGAATTTGTTTATTCAAATCTGCGCGAGTTAACGGTTCACCATAAAGATCATGACCACACCAATAACCCTGAAGATGGGAGCAATTGGGAGTTATTGTGCCTGTATTGCCATGATCATGAGCACTCAAAATATACCGATCATGAGCGTTACGGTGTCGATCCGGTGGCCAGAGCGGATGATCATAAAGTCGCCACTCATAACCCATTTGCAGATCTCGCTAAGATGATGAAAAAATAACCCAATCAGCGTGTGCTTTGAGACGGTATTGCAAACGGCCTCTGCTCATCACATAGGCCGTTTTTTATCTTTATTCATCTATGCATTGTCGCAGATAATTTTTGACGTCATGGCTGGCAAAGCTTTGCTCGACACTGTTGAGGTAAATGATTCGATAATCTTCTGCAGATAGAGAAAACAGCTCACACACCTTTTGCACTTCTTGAGTCATGGTGGTGTTGGAGACCGTTCTATTATCTGTATTGATTGTGATCGCAAGACCTTGCTCATAAAAACGTTTCGCAGGGTGTGATTGAAGGTCATTAACCGCTTTGGTTTGCACATTACTGCTAGGGCAAGTCTCTAAGCCTATGCGATTATTTTTTACCGCCGCGTAGCCACCATTATGGTTAATGATATGGATGCCATGTCCCACGCGTTCCGCGTGTAGGAGTTGCACCGCATCTTGTACATTCTGTCCATCCCCTTGTTCACCAGCATGAATGGTGACATGAAATCCTTTACTGCGGGCATAGTGGGTGTACTCGATAAAATCGTGGCAGAACCCCGGCAGCTCAGCGCCTGCTAAATCAAATGCTTGCACACCATTGCCCAGCCATTTAGCCCCTTCCTCTATCACCTCATTAATACGCTCTTTTGTCATAGTGCGTAAAATACATAGGATATAGTTCCCGTGAATATCATAATCACGTTCGGCCCGTTTCATCCCTTTTACCACCGCCGCAATGATTTGTTGGATAGTGAGGCCTTGAGTGACATGCAGCAGTGGGGCAAATCTCACTTCCAAATATTTGACGTTTTCTTTAGCGGCATCTTCAAATACTTCATAAGAGATACGCTCTAATGCGTGCTCGGTTTGCATGACTTGCAGCGGCAAATCAAAGCGAGTTAAGTACTCGGTTAAGTCGCTGCAGGTTTCCGGTGCAATCATTAACTCACGGACCACCTCAACATTATTACTCGGCAGAGAGAGGGATTGAATCTGAGCAAGGTCAATGATGGTTTGTGGACGAACGCTACCGTCAAGATGGCAATGTAGGTCAATTTTTGGCAGAGAGAAAAAGTTCATGAGTTCTCAACATAATCAAATAAATGAACGAGATAGGGGCAAAACTGCAAAAAGAGCCCGTGGCGAATGAGGTGATAATGGCACCCTCATATAAGCAAGTAAAGTATGGGTAAACAGAAAAACATTAGCAAACGTTTGCTTGGTAATGAATGTGCTCTCTTAGTGTAACAATAAGTCGGTTGCTCTTTACTTGTCGAGGGTAGTATTATGCACAACCTTGCGTAATGGTGAGTATGACTTAGTGTGTTGTTGAGTTTGAGTTATCACTATCATTTAAATTTAAGCGTCGGAGTTTGAAAATGAAGAAAATTTTAGTATCGATCTTTTGTGTATTTTTGTTAGCCGCTTGCTCAAGAGTGAACCCTATTCTTAATGTCGATAATGCACCTATCGGCTACGATTTGCAGTCCACTCAAGTCAAAGCCGCGATTGAACAAGCGGCTAAAGACCGTGGCTGGATTGTTACTGAGGTGCAATCTGGTGAGCTCAAAGCCGATCTGTTGGTACGTAGCCATACGGCTCGCATAAACATAACGTATGACGAGAAGTTTTACTCAATTCATTACCTTTCATCCACCAATTTAAAAGCCGGTAACGGTAAGATTCATCGAAACTACAATCGCTGGGTCAATAATCTAAACGTGGATATTCAAAGAAACCTAGCAACGATTGCGGCTGCCCAATAGCGATCGTTTAGGTGAGCGTGCGGATACGCCGTACGATTCACGCAATTATGGACGATAGAGTATAAAATGGATATTGAAAACAAGCAGGTGGTGATCATTGGCGCTGGGCCTTCTGGCGCCATTGCGGCGGCCTTACTGCACGCGCAAAATATTGATGTATTAGTGATTGAAAAGACACTCTTTCCTCGTTTTTCTATTGGTGAAAGTTTGTTGCCAGCCTGTATGGAAGTGATTGAACGAGCGGGCATGATGGATGCGGTCATGCAGGGTGGATTTCAGAACAAAGATGGGGCCGCTTTTCGTAAGCAAGGGCGATATAGCCAGTTTCACTTTCATGATAAATTTTCCGCAGGCCCCAGTACTACCTGGCAAGTAAAGCGAGGGGACTTTGATAAAATACTGGCCGATTCTGCGCAATCTCAAGGGGTTGAAATACGTTATCAAAGTGAAGTGCTAGCCCTTGAGGTTCAGCAAGAGCGCACGCTTATCACAGTGAAAAATCATCATGGCATACAGTATGCGATTCAAGCGCAGTATGTATTAGATGCGAGTGGTTTTGGTCGAATTTTACCTAAATTATTGCACTTAGAGAAACCGTCTTCTTTTCCAATCCGTAAAGCCATTTTTACCCATATAAAAGACAATATTTGTCCATTAGACTCTGTCCATGACCGTAATAAAATACTGGTTTGTGTGCATCCTCAGCACAGCGATGTATGGTATTGGCTCATTCCTTTTGCCGATGGCACCTGTTCATTAGGTGTGGTGGCACAGGCGCAGTTTTTTGCCCAAAGCGAAGTCAGTAATATTGACCTAATTAAGCGTTTAGTAGAGCAAGATCCTGATTTGTCCCAGTTATTGCAACAGGCTCAATATCCGAATCCTGCAGGGGAGTTGTGTGGCTATGCGGCCAATGTAAAACACCTTGCCACCGATCGTTATGCACTATTAGGTAATGCTGGAGAGTTTTTAGATCCCGTATTTTCATCGGGTGTGACCATAGCGATGAAGTCAGCAGAGTTGATAGCGGACTGTGTGGTGAGAAAAATGCAGGGCAATGACGTTGACTGGCAGAAAGAGTATGCCGATCCTTTGATGATTGGAGTCAATGCGTTTAGAACTTACGTTGAAGGTTGGTATGATGGATCTTTTCAGGATGTGATTTTCCATGAACCGGCTAATGACAAGATTAAGCAAATGATTTGCTCTATTTTAGCTGGGTATGCTTGGGATGAGTCCAATCCTTATGTCCACAAATCGCAACAGCGATTGCGCACACTGGCGGAAATTGTCCGTACATAAACTCCATATTGACGGTATTCTCAGGGCCTTACTCTCATTGCAGATTAAGGCCTCTTTTGTTATTGAACACGGTTCATATTGATATTTTTTGTGTTACATAAATGAAGTATTAAATACCGTTTATTTTAACAGCAAATGTGGAGTATTTATGCTTGCCTGTCACAAAGTGTTGCAAGTCAAAGACATACGAATTATTCAATAAATCAGATACTTATTTGTGGGTTTGTATTACAAATACCTAAAAAGAGGTATATTTGTGTGATCTTGATCATAGTCAATTTTGTTATGTGATTCCTACTTACAATCGCGCCAGTTTTTATATTTTGTAAGGAACCACTATGAGTAAGACAAAGCTGGTTATTATCGGAAACGGTATGGTGGGGCACCGTTATATTGAAGATTTGCTTGAGAAAGCCGATATTTCAAATATGGACATCACGGTGTTCTGTGAAGAGCCACGTGTCGCCTATGATCGTGTTCATCTTTCTTCCTATTTTTCTCATCACACTGCAGATGAACTCTCTTTGGTAAAAGAAGGTTTCTACGACAAACATGGCATTAACGTATTAATCGGTGAACGTGCCATTAATGTGAACCGTGAAAATCGAATCGTGCATTCTAGTACCGGTCGTGAAATTGAATACGACAGGTTAATTATGGCCACCGGCTCTTACCCATTTGTGCCACCCATTAAGGGGAACGAGAGCAAAGATTGTTTTGTATATCGCACCATTGAAGATCTTAAATCCATAGAAGCGACGGCGAAAAACAGCAGCGTGGGTGTGGTTGTTGGGGGCGGATTGCTCGGTTTGGAAGCCGCAGGGGCGTTACGCGCTCTGGGCGTTGAAACTCATGTGGTTGAATTTGCGCCGAAGTTAATGGCCGAGCAGTTAGATCAAGCAGGGGCGAATCAGCTTCGTAATAAAATAGAGCGTATGGGCGTGAACGTTCACACCAGCAAAAATACTCTGGAAATTGCCCCAGAAGGAAAAACCTTACGTAATGTGATGCGTTTTGCTGATGGTACTGAACTGGAAACGGATTTCATTGTTTTTTCTGCCGGTATCCGACCTCAAGATAAATTAGCCCGCCAAATGGGCCTAGATATCGCCCCTCGTGGGGGGATTGCCATTAACAATCATTGCCAAACTTCAGATAACCACATCTACGCTATTGGTGAGTGTGCTTCTTGGAACGAACGATTTTTTGGCCTAGTGGCGCCAGGTTACAAAATGGCGACAGTCGCGGTTGATCATCTCTTAGGTAACGAGAGCCAATTTACCGGCGCTGACATGAGCGCGAAGCTGAAACTATTAGGTGTCAAAGTTGGCTCCATTGGTGATGCTAACGGTCGCAGTGCTGGTTGTAAGAGCTACGTTTATCAAAACGAAGAGCAAGAAGTGTATAAGCGCATCATAGTGTCTGCAGATAACAAAACACTGCTTGGTGCCGTCATGGTCGGTGATACTTCCGATTATGGGGACTTGTTGCAATTGATGCTCAATGAGATTGAATTACCAGAACATCCTGATGCTCTGATTCTTCCAGCCCATGCGGGCGCAGAAAAGCCCACATTAGGCGCCGACGCTTTACCTGAAAGTGCGGTAATTTGTTCTTGTTTTGATGTGACTAAGGGCAAAATAGCTCAAGCGGTGGCCGACGGTCATCATACGGTAGCGGATATAAAAGCGGAAACGGGCGCAGGCACAGGTTGTGGCGGTTGTCTTCCTCTTGTGGCGTCAGTGCTGAATGCTGAGCTTGCTAAAGCGGGTATTGAGGTGAAAAGTGACGTTTGTGAGCACTTTGCCTATTCTCGCCAAGAGCTATTTCATCTTATTCGTATTGAAGAGATCAAAACTTTTGATGAGCTATTAGAAAAATACGGTAAGGGTTATGGCTGTGAAGTGTGTAAACCACTGGTTGGTTCTATTCTAGCCTCTTGCTGGGGTGAGCACATTCTTACGCCGCAATTGGTAAAATTGCACGACACCAACGATAACTTCTTAGGCAACATTCAAAAAGACGGCACATATTCGGTTATTCCTCGTATGGCGGGGGGGGAAGTGACGCCTCAAGCTTTGGCGGCCTTAGCGGATGTGGCGGCGCAATACCATTTGTACACTAAGATCACGGGCGCGCAACGTATTGGCTTATTTGGCGCACAAAAAGATGATCTTCCTGCTATTTGGCGTCAACTCATTGATGCCGGATTTGAAACAGGCCAAGCCTATGCTAAAGCACTGCGTATGGCTAAAACCTGTGTTGGTGCTAAGTGGTGTCGTTATGGGGTACAAGATTCTGTGGGCTTAGGCTCTATGATCGAAAACCGTTACAAAGGGATACGAACGCCTCATAAAATGAAATTTGGTGTGTCTGGTTGTACCCGTGAATGTGCCGAAGCTCAAGGTAAAGATCTGGGTATTATTGCCACTGATGCGGGTTGGAACCTGTATGTGTGTGGTAACGGTGGCATGAAGCCTCGTCATGGGGATTTATTGGCAACAGACTTAGATGAACAGACTCTGATCAAATACATCGACCGTTTCATGATGTTTTATATACGCACCGCAGCGCCACTGCAACGCACCTCAGTATGGTTAGAAAACCTTGAAGGTGGGGTGGATTATCTGCGCGAAGTGATAGTGAATGACAAACTGAACATTAACGCACAACTCGAAGCGGATGTGGCTAAGTTAGTGGCAGAGTATCGCTGTGAATGGACCGATACGCTCAACGATGAGCAGCAGTTAAAGCGTTTTTCTCACTTTATTAATTCCGATCTTCGTGATGATAACCTCGTGTTTGTTAATGAACGAGACCAACACCGTCCTGCGACGTATGCGGAGAAACATCCCCATGGCAAAGGCGATATCTTTCACCAAGCCATTACCGAATAACAGGAGCTGACATCATGAGTTTTGAATCCATATGTAATATCGAAGATATCGTACCAGGCACAGGGGTGTGCGCATTAGTGGCAGGCCAGCAAGTGGCCCTTTTTAGACCATCTAATGAGCCACAGGTCTTTGCCGTGTCTAATTGCGATCCTTTTGCTCATTCTAATGTTCTATCTCGAGGCTTGATTGTGGAGCATAAAGGTGAGTTATGGGTGGCGAGTCCATTGAAGAAACAACGCTTTAATTTAAGTACCGGTGAGTGCATGGAAGATGCGCGCTTTAACATTAAAGCCTATTTTGCCCGCGTGGTGGATGGCGTGGTTGAAGTGTCGGCATAAGAAATTGCATAGCGAAAGGGCTCCTTTATTTAAAAAGCAGGGGAGCCTTTGACTATACAATTTTAACTTTTATGTGGATGACAAAATGAATGATTTAAAACCGGCAGAATTTGTGCAAACAATGATAGATATTGGTGAAGCCAAAGTAAAAACCAGCGCGAGAGATCTGGTGCTAAGAGGCATTATGGCCGGTATTATCTTGTCCATTGCTGTGGTGGTGGCGATTACGGCCATTGTTCAAACCGGCGTAGGCGTAGTGGGGGCTTTGGTGTTTCCAGTCGGCTTTTGTATTTTGAGCTTAATGGGGTACGACTTAGTCACCGGCATGTTTGGATTAGCGCCATTAGCGAAGTTTGAACAACGGGCTGGAGTTTCTTGGGGGCGTGTTTTTCGTTGCTGGGGACTGGTTGGTTTAGGGAACTTGATTGGCTCCTTGCTGGTGGCGTATTTGATTGCCTTATCTTTAACTGCCAACTTCTCTATTGCCCCTAACGCCATCGCGCAAAAATTTATCGCCGCCTCTACCGCCCGCTCTGCAGGTTTTGAGCAGTTAGGCTTTGATGGTTGGATTACCTGTTTTGTACGCGGCATCTTGTGTAACTTGATGGTGTGCCTTGGGGTTATTGGCAACATGACTGCGCGCACTGTGGCAGGCAAAATAGCGGCAATGTGGTTGCCTATTTTCATCTTCTTTGCTTTGGTGTTTGAACATACGGTGGTGAATATGTTCTTGTTCCCACTGGGTATGATGCTTGGTGCGGATTTTGGTATCGCGACTTGGCTGAACTTTAATTTGATCCCAACGATTTTGGGTAACATTGTTGGCGGTTTAGTCTTTACTTGTATTCCTTTGTATTTGACACATGCGAAAACGGCGCCTTCCCTTGACTCGAAGACTCATGCTTAAATGATGAGCCGAGTATAACCGCAGCAACTACAACAGTCGTAACCACTGGGCAATAGGCATGAGAGTCGTGGTATGACACCGGTTGGCAGGTTGTGTTTTGCCGAAGATGAGAGAGCGTTACTATGACAGAAAAATCAATATCAGCAAATCAAGGTGGGTTTGTTTCTTTGGTCGGAGCAGGCCCGGGGGATCCCGATCTGTTGACAGTAAAAGCGCTGCGCTTGATTCAGCAAGCTGACGTGGTGGTGTACGACCGCTTAGTGTCTGAGGAAATCATGCAATTGGTTAATCCGGCAGCGGAGCGAGTGTATGTGGGGAAGCAGTTAAACTATCATTGCGTACCGCAACAGCAGATTAATCAAGTGTTGATTGAGAAAGCGCAACAAAATTTGCATGTGGTGCGGTTGAAAGGGGGCGATCCGTTCATTTTTGGTCGTGGTGGAGAAGAGTTGCAAACACTGGCTCAAGAGCACATCTCTTTTGAGGTCGTTCCGGGGATCACCGCAGCTTCAGGGTGTACGGCCTATGCAGGGATCCCATTAACCCATAGAGACCATGCGCAAAGTGTCCACTTTATCACCGGGCATGTGAAAAAAGAGGGGATGGATATTGATTGGCCAAATTTGTCAAAGGGTAACACCACATTAGTCTTTTATATGGGCTTAAAAGAGAGTGGTAATATTGAGCAAAAGCTACTTGCGTCTGGCTTATCTGCCGAGACCCCTGTGGCCATTATTGAGCGGGGAACAACGCCAAATCAGCGTGTCCTGACCGGATGTTTGACACAATTGTCACACCTTGCTCAGCAAGCCATCAGTCCTGCCTTGATTATTGTGGGAAGTGTTACTCGTTTACATTCGCAATTAAACTGGTTTAATCCCTCCTCCACGCACTGACCTGATGCCCATTCTTGTGTGTGGAAAACCGAGTATTGGCTGATGGCATTTAACTTTGCACCACAGTGCACGGTTTTGTTATCCAAGTGTGCAAGAGTGCATAAATAACACTATGGTTAAATGGATACACTCTACGAGTCAGGTTTAGGATGAACCTTCTCATTAGTCTGTGAGCCTTTAGCAAGGATAGCTAAACTATGAAAATACCTCTCTTCAGAGCAGAAACACAGTCAGTGTGCTTTTTCTGTGGATTATCATTGGCAACGGCACTGTCTATTTACCAAGGGTATTCTGCCCGTATTACCCCCACTTCGTTTTTGGCCAACAGTTGGCAGTGGTTATCCAGCATTCTTTTTTGTTGGGGCCTGTTGTTGCTTTTGTTTACAAGTGCCAGGCCGACCGTTCGCGCCGTATGGGCGCTGGTGGCCATTGTTGCCGCTTTGGCGGTAGGGCGCTTTATGGGTTCACAATCCATAAACAGTGTGATTCCGTCCTTTTCATCGCGATCCAACCCGCCTTCGTTGCCCGTTTTACATATCACGTCACCTGCGCCATTAGTATTAACCGAGGCCATTGATTTAACTCAAAGTTACCAGCAGGCTATCATGGCGTCAGGTTGGCATTCTATTTTAGATCTCTCTCGCTTACAAAATGACACTGATTTGGTGGAGAGTTACGCCATTATCAATGATACCTATTCGGTGATTTATCAACATTTGTTGTTAGCACAACAGCAAGTGCATAAATTGGAATTAACCCATTACGATAATGACGTAAATGGGGGGATGGAGCGGCAATATGTCGATGCGCAAATTGTTCATTTACAACAACAAAATGAAGGTTGGAGCATTGAACTTTCTATTTTAAAGCAGGTACAAGTTATCATTCAAATGCTGGATATGGGGCGTGAACAGTGGACCATTCAAGATGGTTTGATCGTGTTTTTCGCCCAAGGGGATGAACAGCATTATCAAGAGACTATGCAGCGCATAAATGGATTGATAGAACAGAAAAACGCCTACCAAGCGTCTCCCACATTATAAATGACAATCTACAGTTTGATGAATGCTTGACCGTCGTTGCGCATTGTTATGGAAAAGCATTCCGTCTAGGTCTGAGTTATACACTAACAGGGAATGCTTATCCTATTTGAGAAGGGATCAGTATCTGATCTGATCCTCGGTGGTGCTTATGATCTTTTGTATAGGCTCTGTCCCATCATAGAACCAAATCTCAGCGAGTATAGAGCGGTATTGCTCGGCGTAACTTACCTCAATGTTGCCTTGCCCATTATTTAGCGCGCCATTTGCAATGCGATACGCGTAATTAGGTTGCCATGTACCATCGGTATTGAGTGCATAGTCACTATACAAGGAGATATAGGCGCGTTTGCGGCTAAAGTTGCTGATGTCGATGTGCACCGTTAGTGATTGCATGGGATCATAATTAAAATCATTGGGAATGGATAAATCTTGCATCGAACGTTGTGGGGTGTGTATCTCTTGTGCTGCGGTCTCGATGCTAGGTTCCTCGGTGGGTGAAGGGGTGGCGATGGGATCTTGTACAGGTGTTTCTTCTATAACGGCAGAATCTGTACTGCTATCGCTATTACCACCGCTGCCCCCGCCACAGGCGGTTAGCATTAACATTGCCATAAGGGTGCTTGCTTTGTTAAGTGTGTTCATCATCTAGTCCTTGATCTATTGCGCTGTAGGGTTAACGTTGATAAATGCGTGATGTCACTGAGCGGTTGGCTTTATGCCAGGTGGTGTTTTGTTCCCCCCCTGATTCGGCATAAGCGGCAAATTCAGGGTAGGCATGCACTAAATCCACACGCTCAATAGGCCATTGCCACTCTTCGGTCATTAATAGCGCCCAAGGAAGATGGGTGTGCGTTTTAAAGTAGGTGCCTTGATCTGGCTCACTGGCATCCACTCCTAGGTTAAACATTGCGTCACCGTTAAATTTTTCTGTCGGGGCGTAATCGGGTAAATGGACCTCCCATTGACGACCTGGTTGGAAAGGCAGTCCCTCACCATGGTAATAACCTGGGGTGGCAAAAATGAAGGGGTCGTAAGGCATGGCAATTAAGCCACTGCGATCACTGTCACTGTGCAATGTAACGTGCAGTTCAAAGCTAAAGTTTTCCTGCTCTACACAGTGAGATTGAGTTCGGAAAAAGGCGCAACGACTGCTTTTATAGTGGGTTAAGTCGTTGTCTATTATGAAAATGGCTTCATTACTGTCGGTCTCTAGTCCATGATCCTCAAGCAATATACCGTTGTGATATTGACGCGTTAATAGGCTATCGATATCCGTTTGTAATACACCTTGTAGGCGTATCGCAAAGCCATTGTGATAGTCGGCTCCTACTGCGGCCAGTCGTCCTTGAATCAGGGTTTTCTGCACTTGATTGTCACGCAGTATTTCCGTAATACGGTAATGCATCACCACGTCGTTCATATCGTAATCGGCGGTGTAGGGCCAGTTATCTTCGTAGGCTAAGGTGGCATACCCCTTTTCGTTAGGGAAGTGCCTAATGGTAATGCCGTTGCTCGATACTGTGATAGGGTGATCTTCTACTTCTCCTGAGGTTGCTCCGCCAAAGTAATCGAGCCCTGCTTGCTGACTAAAGCGAAAACGAGTCCAGGTTCTACCATCAACAGCGTTATAATCCACCGTATAGGGAAGGGCATTAAAGCCGGTTTCTAGTTGAACATCGGAGAAAACTTTTTCGCCCTCATCGTCAAAATCACCATCTTGGTTCCAGTCAAACCACGCCGATAAGTAGCCTGATGTTGAAGCTTGTATATTCACGATAGAATCCAATCCCGGCTCTATGGCGGTTACAAAACCGACGCCATTTTCATCAGCGTGTCCTGTGGTGTCATCACTTAAGGGGGCAATGAGGCCATCTTGTTCACCGTCTGGAGCTGTTGTGCCTAAGAAAGTCACACCATCGAGTTGATGGCGAGGGCCATTATTGGCAAGGGTGGTAAAGTAGCTATCGGGAGCATCCGCAAAATCAATGCTGGAATCCTCATCAATAAGAGGGGCATTGGCACAACGGGCCCCATCGTTTTGTGATGAACTAGGACCGTCGGCAAATTTAACCGCGGGGACAATACCTTGTGCCATTTTGTTGGCATCGGAAAGATCCACTCGATATACGTGTCCATCTTGATTTCGAGAGACGTAGTAGTTGCCATTGACGTCAAAATACCCTGCGCCAAATGTGCCGGTTATGCCCGTGTCACCAATGGCGGTAGCCGCTCCGGTACTTGTGTCAAAGCGATACAAATAACCGCTATTGTTGTCGATACCGTACAGTTGGTCATTACCAGGATGAAAGGCAAAGTCGGTTAAGGTGATAGTGGCTGTGGTGGTGATTTTTTCTACTACCAAATAAGCATCGGGATCATCACTTAGCGGTGCTAAATCAATTTTAAAAAGACCTTTTCCTTTTCGATACAGAAAGTAGACATTGTTCGCGACATCTCCCACATAAAATGTATGGTCGGTGGGTAGTCCGATGGTGTTGAGTGTTTGTGCTTGAAAATCCTCGCCTAATCGTACGATTTGCTTATTGGTGGTGTCATAGCCATAGATGTAACGACTGGTAAAATCAAAGCCGACGCCATTGATGTTGGCGTTCAAGCCAGTGTCACCTTGCTGTAGTGTCGTTTGGCCGGTAACTAGGTTAATCCCATATACCTGCACTGGATTAGATTGGAACAAATAAGCCTTGCTTGGACAGGTTTGAAACGCCCCAGCATAGACGTTAGCGCTGAGTAAACAGGCGCTGGCGATGAGGCGACACCATACTTTTTTATTGGAGCCTTTTGTCTTTAACATGTGGATATCCCTATACGTTGTTGGCGGCAG
The DNA here is from genome assembly GCF_024347075.1 of Vibrio rarus. Taxonomy (NCBI): domain Bacteria; kingdom Pseudomonadati; phylum Pseudomonadota; class Gammaproteobacteria; order Vibrionales; family Vibrionaceae; genus Vibrio; species Vibrio rarus. The sequence goes on along the minus strand of NZ_AP024901.1, from coordinate 325,646 downwards.
AAGCAGACCATGTGAAATGTGTTGTGTTTTCGATTTATTGGTTACTGCTAAGGGTAACTATCCAAGATGTGTGCCAGAAAATAGGGGGCATTTACGTTTAAATTGGCCTAACAATACGGTTTTGATTCTCAAAATGAGAATCGGTGCATTAGCAGAAAAAAAGCCCAACAAAGTTGGGCTAAAAGGGGGAGCAAGAAGATGTTGTCGTCAGGATGAGGGACGGTTATTGTCCCCGTCCGTCTAACATAATACGCAGGGTTTTTACGGTAATGTGAAAATCGGTAATGAACCAATTCCATACAGAATGGTGCGATAAGGCGTAGCTATGATCATAACCCACCTTTGAACGCACATCTTCAATAGAGGTGTCATACCCTTGATTGACTTGCGCTAATCCGGTGATGCCAGGGAGTACGCCGTAGGTGCGATCAGCAAAAAATGGGATGTGTTGTTCTAATGTTTTATAAAACACGGGGCGTTCAGGGCGAGGTCCAATGAGGGACATTTCTCCTTTTAATACATTGAACAATTGCGGAAGTTCATCAAGGCGGGTTTTACGCAGAAAGCGCCCCACAGGGGTGATTCTAGGATCATGCTGTGTTGCCCATGCCGCGCCTTTGGCCTCGGCATCTTGATACATGGTTCTAAACTTTATAATTTCGAACAGAGCCATTTCGTTGGGGGTGGATTTACCCACTCGCAGTTGACGATAAAACAGAGGGCCTTTAGACGTGCTTAAAATGGCAATGGCAATGAGTGGTAGTAATGGAATGAGCGCCGCGATACCAAGCAGTGAGCCGCTTATATCAAAAAAACGCTTGCCGATAGTAATGGTGTTATTTTTCTTCGTCAGTGTATACATGCTGGTTTCCTTTTTTAGCAAACAGGGTTAGACGCACTTATGACATGGGTTGGTTAGTGTCCAAGTTACAACTAGGTGCTGTGATGGCGGTTGATGAATAGATAGCGCAGCCCACCAATAAAATTTGCTGTGTGTCCCATCAACAAGTAGTGAATTAATGCCAATGGTTTAAAGCGAATTAGGGTAGGGAATATCAGGCAAGTGAGGCTGCTGGCGTAGATAAGCAGTTGTAAAATTAACGCCAGTTGAAAAAACCACATATGTTGTAGTAGCAGGCTGCTAAGCAACGCGGTAAGCAATAGGTATGGAGTAAGCAATCTTAATCCTTTACCGGAAAAGAATGCAAAAGCGATGCGTTTAAACTTAGGATGAAAAAGGGAAAATAAAGTGATCACTTGCTGCATATTGCCTGACGAAATGCGTAAGCGACGAGCAAAGTCATGTTGAAGAGGTGTGGGTTCCATTTCAGTGGCGATAACTTTGCTATCATAGTTGGCTAAATACCCTTGCTGTACGATACGCATAGGTAAAATAAAGTCATCGTTAATACTGTTGGCCGCTAGAGGCTGAAATAAATGACTGCGGAAGATATAAAAAGCCCCGTGGGAGCCGATGCTGGTGGCTAAGTCCGCCTCTGCGGATTTTATTTTACTCTGGTATTGCCAATATTGGGCTTCACCATCGCTAGCATGGGAGTACAGGGTATATATGCCATTGACCACCCCCACTTTATGATTGCTAAAGTGCTCTTGTGCAATTAATAAGGCATCAATAGAAATCAAAGCGGTTACATCACTGAGCACAGTGAGATCTGAAGTGACACCGGCCATTGCCTGGTTGATGACCGCCACTTTACCTTGATTTTGTTGATACTCAATGACTTCAAACAAGGTATCGGAGCATATGGCTTCTTGGATGGTGGCCTTGGCAATCTCTGCCGTGTTGTCGCTGCAACCATCACAGATAATCTTTACCGAAAGTTTATGTTTGGGGTAATCCAAAGAGGCGGTGTTGCGGATCTTGTCCGCTATCCATTGCTGTTCATTAAAGGCTGGAATAATAAATGTCACAGTAGGGCGCAGTTCATCTTGACGCATCTTTTTAAAGTGTCTCTTGCTGTGCCTGTGATTGGAATGACTGGCTTTGTGTATTTTGTTGTGGGCGATAATTTTCAGTAACAAAGGGTAGCCGAGGTGATGATACACAATAAGAGTGCTGGCGGTGACAAATAGGGTGATGAGTAGGGCATCGAAGTTAAACATACTTACGCTCCTATATTGATCAAGTGTTGATATTGAGTGACGGTGTCACGGATATCGTGGTGATTTACTACAAACTCTCGCGGGGAATGTGCTGAAGGTTTAAAGGCTTTAATTGCAAAAGCCAGTTTCTTTGCACTATGGGGCGCAACTAAAAAACCACTATTGGGACACAGAGTTTCTGCCGATGCCCCCACATTAGTGGCCATTGTGGGGGTGCCACACGCTTGGGCTTCAATGGCGCTAAGGGGGAAACCTTCATGTCGAGAGGGCAGACAAAATAGATCCAAGCTTTGATAAAACAGCGGCATATTCGACACTCTTCCTAGAAATATCACCCTATCTTGTACCCCTAACTGTTTGCTTAGTTGCATCAGTTGTTTTTTTTCTGAGCCGCTACCTGCGATAACAAGAGTGAATTTTTGCGGAAGTTCTACCATGGCTTTGATTAAAATATCGTGACCTTTTACTCGTTCTAACCGCCCAGCACTGCCGATAACGGTTTGTTGTAGTGGGAGATGCAAATGGTTACGGGCGGCTTGTTTATTGCCTTGCACAAAATACTGGGTATCAATGCCATTATGAATGGTGGTTAAGGGCGAATAAGCAAATAACTGTTTAAGGCGACGCTTTACGGCGTTGGCATCGGCGACTAAATGCGGTTTTACCCACATCAGTAAGGCTCGTTGAATTTGTCTATGTTTAAAACGGTTGAGATGCCACACATCGTGTTCGGTATGAAGTTTGGTTTTAATGTGACACTGTGTGGCCGCAAGACCACCATACAGTAGCGGACCAATATGATGAGTATGAACAACATCGACGGATAACTCTCTAAATAGACGACACAGTTCAACTAGAGTGTCGAAATGGAATGAGTCCGGTTTATTTAAAAATATGAGTTGGTTAGCAAAAGGCTGCAAGCGAGGCCAGCGCGCTAGAGCGTGTTGTTTGTCCCCTTGCAAGCTAATGATATAGACATTGTGCCCAGGATGACTGAACGAGACAAAATCAAGGGCAAGACTCTCAATGCCTCCCGGAGCTAAATGCTGCACTACATGAACCAGAGTTTTACGATCATTTTGCATATCTCATCCTTACGCTACGCGTGCTATCTACAGCATTGACTTGCTGTATTGGGTATTACCTTGCACGTTGCACAAGTTGTGCCAACTTAAATGGGATGAAAATGTCAAAAAAGAGGGGATAAATTTTATTCTGAGAATCATTTTGATAGCTTGGCAATAGAATTAATCAGGACACCCACACTAAAATTCCTCATGCCCGCAGGCACCTTAATCAACAGTGAATGGCTGATTAAGGGTAAGCGCACCATAAACCCCACATTCTAATCGCCTATCACGAATATTAAGATCCAGTCTCCAATAAAGAGGAGATTTAAAATGGCAAAACGACGCACCAAACAAGAATGGCAAACGCTTATCGAGCAATCTGAATCGAGTTCATTATCTACACTAGCATTTTGTAAGATCAATGAACTCAACCCCTCCACATTTTATGCTAAGCGCCAGCAATTCAATAAGACTGACGTATCTCAAGGCTTTGTTCGGGCTGAAGTCATCGAGAAAACAACGAAGTATCAAGCTCAAATAGCTACCGCTAATATGACTCTTCTCGTCAATGATGTTGAGCTGAGCATTCCGCAAGGTACGCCAGCGGCCTATCTTGCAGAGCTTATCGGTGCCTTATCATGAAACACATGCTCAGCGCTCCAGAGATTTATCTATATCGTGAAAGCGTCGATTTTAGAAAGTCCATCAACGGTCTTGCTGCAATTATCGAAAGTGACACCGACTTACCTTTAGGAAGTGGCGCACTGTTCCTGTTCACCAATAAACAGCGCGATAAAATCAAAGTCTTGTATTGGGATAAAACAGGCTTCGCCCTTTGGTATAAACGCCTTGAGAAAGCCAAGTATAAGTGGCCTGCAAAAGAGAAAAATGAAGTGTTTACCCTGACCCAATTCGAGCTTGATAGACTGCTTTCTGGCTTCACTATTATCGGCCATAAACCCGTCAAAATAAACGATTTTACAATGACTTAAGCGATAAAAAAGCCTTATATACCAAGCGTTAACGGCACGGTTTTAGTATAATTAATGCCATGAAAAAGACACCAAATATCAACCCGGAAAGTCAAGATATTGCCGAGCTACAAGCGATGGTAGCCGCACTGATGTCGGAGAAAAATGACTGGAAACAAGAGCGTCAATCTCTACTTGAGCAACTTAAACTTGCCTTCGACCGCCAGTTCGCGAAACGCTCGGAGGCGTTAAAACCTTACGATGAATCACAAGGTGACCTTTTTAACGAAGTGGAATGTGAAGCTGCTAAGGAAGAAGAAGTTGAGGTGACGACCACCACCACAACGAAGAAACGTGGTAAACGCAAGCCACTTCCAAAGACGTTACCTCGTGAGATTATCGAACTCGATATAGACGACCATGAAAAGCAGTGCGCTTGCTGCAATCATGACCTTCATAAAATCGGTGAAGACCGCAGCGAGAAATTAGAGTTCACGCCAGCGGTACTCAAAGTACTGGAATACGTTCGTCCTAAATATGCTTGCCGCGAATGTGAAAAAACAAGCGACACTAGCCGTATCGTTCAAAAGCCAGCACCGCAGAGCATTATCCCTAAAAGCTTCGCAACAGAAAGTTTGTTGGCTAATATCATCCTTGGTAAATACCAATACGCAATGCCACTTTACCGCCAAGAATCTCTGTTTACTCAGTCGGGTATCGAGCTATCACGTACCACTATGGCAAGATGGGTTATCCAAGTCAGTGAGAAGTTCATTCCACTGTATGCCGCCTTGAAAGAGCAGTTACTTAAACAAGTGGTCATTCAAGCTGATGAAACCCCACTTAATGTGCTTAAAGAAGATAAACAGTGTTACATGTGGCTCTACTGCTCGGGCGCGGACTCGCCACAAGCTGTACTACCGAATGTAAAAAACATAGTCTTGTACGACTATCAAAACAGTCGCGCGAGGGCGTGCCCTGCGACTTTTTTGGGTGACTATGGCGGTTATCTACAAACGGATGGTTATAGGGCTTATGATGGTCTTAGCCAAGTGACCAATGTTGGTTGTTTAGCCCATGCTCGGCGTAAGTTCATGGATGCGAAGAAGCTTCAAGGCAAAGGTAAGTCTGGTAAAGCACTGGCTAAAATCCAGAAGCTCTATGGGATAGAATCTCGCTTAAAAGGAGTATCTGCGCAGAAACGAAAAGCAGAACGTCAACAGCATGCCAAGCCGATACTGGATGAGTTGTATGAGTGGATGACGACTCAACAAGTGATAGGGTCTAGCTCACTGGGTAAAGCGATTAAATATACGCTTGGGCAATGGCCGAAGCTTATTCGCTATATCGATGATGGTCACTTATCGATAGACAATAACCGTGCTGAACGCGCAATTAAACCGCTGGTCATTGGTAGGAAGAACTGGTTGTTCTCGAGCACACCAAATGGGGCTGACGCGAGCGCGATGCTTTACAGCATAGTCGAAACAGCCAAAGTAAATGGTCTTATCTTGTACGACTATCTGGTCAAATGCATGCAGGCGCTAGCGAAAGCTGAACCTAATATCGATGCACTCCTACCTTGGAACTTCAAACACTAACAATATCGCCCCGTGGGATCATGGGGCGCATACGATTAAAGTGCCTGCGGGTACATGTATTCATGTCCATCTGCGACGAAATTTATCTGGAAAATTTACCTGGACACCCATACAAAATTTACCTGGACACCCATACTAAAAGTCCTCAAATTAATCAAGACACCCACACTAAAAGTTCCCCTGCACGCATGCTTTAATCAACAGTGAATGGCTGACTAAGGTGTCTGCGGATGATATGTGCTCATGTGCATCTGCGATGTTTTATTTTGGTTTTTACAATGGGTGGCCATAATTGTTCCAGCCACAATTGTTCACATTTGTTATGTTCCACCTCTTGGTATTCCTCGGTTCCTGTGACGTCCGATGGTAGCAAATTTGGGGTAAATTGGACTCGTCCCAAATCCACTTTTAAAGGCGATGCCAATGCTTTTATGGATTGTGTTTTTGCTGTGCCCAGTAAGCCTTCTAAAAGTACGTTGTCGTTTGTCTACAGGGCAACGAGCAAGGTATCCACCATGTATTGTTGACCTATCACGGATAACGTCATCTGCTGTTTGTTCTTATTAGGTTACTGGATTCTATAGAGATAGGGTTATGCTTTTAACGAATATCTCTTATCACTTTAAGTCAGTGGTCTTATGAGAGTGATGGGCTAAACTGAGAAACATGCAAGACACAAATCAAGTTAATATTTAACGGTTCCACTATTAGTTTGACGTGTTTTATTTGAAGTGAACGTATAGGAAAACAGAATGAATAAATTGACACTAAGCATAGCTCTAGGAGTGAATATCATTGCGTTACCCACTCTTGCTGCCACTGAAGTGACAACGTTGAGCGATTTTTTTAATGACAAAGGTGAAGTGACCACTAAAGATAATTACGCTGTCTATGAAACGGCTCGTCAATATTTAAAAGTTCAGCAAGCGGCGGGTGTCAATAAGTTTCAACACAAACGTGTGTTAACTCCTACAGATCAACAACCTGTAGTGCGTATGAATCGAGATACCTTCTACTCGATGGCAGTGATCAATGTCTCTCAAGGTGCTACCGTTACCTTGCCAGAGATCCCTGAGGGCAAATACATGTCTATGGAGGTGATTACACAAGATCACCGGATTCAAGCTATGCAGTATGGTGCAGGGACATTTGATCTCTCTACTCATGTAGGTGATCATGTGTATATCATAGTGCGAACGGACGCCACGTTTACTAAAGAAGAAGTGCATGCCATTCAAGATAAAATGCGCATAGATGCCAAAGCTACCGAACCCTTCTTCGCACCACAAGTGAAAAAGAGCACTTTTGAAGAGGTGGAAAGAGATCTTAAAACGGAAATGCCGGTACTGCTTAAACGAGATGGGGCCCAAGCCACGTTTGGCATGTTTACCGATCCTAATGATCAATCTAAAGAGTTGTATACCAAAGAAAAATACGCAGTAGGTGCTGCCATTGGTTGGGGGGGAGCGCAGATGCAAGATAATATTTATGAAGTCTCTGGGAATTACCCAGCAGATGTGTGCCATCAAGCCACATTTGATGACCCTAAAAACCAAGCATTTTGGTCGGTCACTGTTTATAACAAGCAAGGCTTTATGTTTGATGATGTAGCGAATGTGAGTTCCAATACCGCGACCAAAAATGCAGATGGAACGTACACCGTCAGTTTTGGTTGTGGAGATGATGCGCCAAATAACATCAAAACAAAAAATGATTCTGGGGTATTTAACCTTGCATTTCGTCATTATATGCCGAGTCAAAAAGTGCGAGATGGCTTTCGCGTCATACCTTTGTTAAAAGCGGTTAAATAACCAAAATATCAATATTTGAAAGCCTCACTTTAACACTGTGAGGCTTTTTTCTTAGACGTAAATAGGTAGCAGGGTGACACAACAACATATTGGAAATATCGCCGTAGTGGTGGATAACTATGATGAAGCCATAGAATTTTATACCAAGAAACTGAGATTTACTTTAGTTGAAGATACAGACTTGGGGGACGGAAAGCGTTGGGTGCGAGTGGCACCAGCACACTCACAAGGGACTCACTTATTGCTCGCTCAAGCCAGTAATTCACGGCAACAACAGGCGGTAGGCAATCAAAGTGGCGGTCGGGTATTTTTGTTTCTGCACACCAATGATTTTTGGCGAGATTACCACTTTATGAAAGAAAAAGGCGTCGTTTTTGCTGAAGAACCAAGAACAGAAGCCTATGGTACCGTCGTTGTCTTTCAAGATCTTTATGGCAATAAGTGGGATTTATTAGAGCTAACCCCTTCGAAGACCAGTGACACTCTATGATCAATCGTACATTAACTCTTTGGCCTTATTACTATCAAATTCGCGTAAGAATTTTTTTGCTTGATGGCGCATAGGCACTATTTTTAATGCCTGCTCAAATACGGTTATGGCATATACCCAAAAGATGGATGCGTCCAGTACTAACACGGCAAAGGCACATAGAGGAATGGCAATGACCCAACGTGTGACAAAGTTGATATTAAACACCGCCGTTGTTTTACCTAAGGCACGCAGTACCTGCCCATGCACTGTGGTGTAGCCTTGGATCAGTGGCATTAAAATATAAAGAGGGGCAATAGTGGCTAACGCCTGATAGGTCGTGTCCGAATGGCCTGGGTAGATGTCATCAATGAACAAACTTAAAACAAACGATACCAAAGCGATGATGGCCGACACCGCAATGGTGACCTTGATACTTAAATTGACATCTGCATCTAACGTTTCGAGATTGTTTGAGCCAATAGCTTGGGAGATGGTAATGGCTGAGGATACGGCCCATGCCACAACAAATTGCGCTAGAGATGAGAGCCAAGGGGTGACCATAACCACGGCAGCATAGGCTTCGGTGGGTAATTGGGTGTATAAAAATCGATATGCGGCCAGTCCCATAGCCAAGACCATCATATTGGCTGCAATAGGGGATATTTCTTTAAAGTGCAGGGCAATATTGCGACGTATTCCTTGCTTTGCTAAAGCTAAAGAAAGTAGAGAGTTTCGTTGATATTTAAGACAAACTAATAGAAATACCATTCGTATGCCAAGGGCAAAGATAGAGCCCAATGCGGCCCCCGCCACACCGATACCAGCAAAACTTCCCAAGCCATTAATGAGATAATAGGAAACGACAGCATTGATCGGCATCGTCAATAGGTAGCTTAGTAGTGGCAGCTTAGTTTTGCCCATTGCGTTATAAAGAGCGATGGAAACTTGCGAGATCCCAGTAAGAAGCAAAGCGTATTTGATGATAGAGAGGTAGGCATCAATGTCACTATAAAGGCTACTTTCGTGGCTCAGTAATTTAATCAAAGGCCACTTAAATAGTGAAATTAACGCAAAAAAGAACACAGCAACAGATAGATTGATAATGATGCCGGATAAATAGGATTTGGATACCAGTTGATTTTTACCCGACCCCACCGCTCGCGAGAGTACATTTTGCGAGCCATTGGCCAGAGCATTTTGCACCCCTAACATTAAAGAAACAATGGCACTGGCGATACCCATGGCAGCCAGTGAGCCTTCACCTAATGGTGAGATGAGCAGGGTATCTATCATTAACATCCCTTGCATAAGCAAGGCGTTAATGGCGATAGGCCAGGCCATTTTGATGTTCTTTTTAATGTAAGAGCGGTGGTTGGACACGGACAAGCCTTTTGGTCTTCATTTGAGATAATAGGTGTTAATGTAGGGACCTAAACAGATATTTTATCAACTTAGAATAGAGAATAATTCAAATATTAGCCTGTTTATCCACGGTTAACAGCAATCTATGATACCACTTCTCGATAGCAGGCAATGGCTAAAGAGAGGCTTTATATGGTGGTAGGGCAATGGTCACCTCTCGCTATATTTAATATTTTACGCGCATTATGTGCCCTTGTATAAGTGAGATTTACATGTCTGAAGTTATTAACCTTGGCGTTACCGATTTATCTTTTCACCGCGTGACAGCATCGTTGGTTTTTCATGTTTTAAGCGATATGGGCTTTACTGTTGAGCGTAAATATTCAGCACATCAAGATAACTTTGCTCGATTAAAGAGTGGTGAAATTGATTTGCTTGCATCGGCATGGCTACCGTCGAGCCATGGTATCTATAAAGCAGATGTGGAAACCGTCATTCCAGTATTGGAGTTGGGTCTTCATTATGAACCCTATGCATTATGGGGCGTGCCGGATTATGTGCCGCAGGAGATGGTTGCTCAAATTAGTGATTTAACGAAACCTGAAGTGGTGTCTCGTATGAATAAGCATATTCAAGGGATCAATCCAGGGGCGGGGATCACGCGTTTTTCCATCCAAATGATGAAGGATTATCAATTAACGCAAGCAGGTTATGAATTTTCTTCCGGTACTGAAGAGGCGTGTTTTGCAGCGTTTGAGCAGGCGGTATCAAAACAGCAATGGGTAATAGTACCCTTATGGAAGCCTCAATTTTTACATCACAAACACAATATTCGTGAATTGATTGAACCAAAAGGGGCATTAGGTATTGTGGATAGAGCGGTACTGATGGTGCGTCAAGACCGAGCACAAAGATTTACTGAAACGCAATTGGCTACATTGGACAGCTTACGCTTTTCTAACGAGATTATTGCTGAGTTAGATTATAAAGTGAGTCGAGAAGGTCAGGAGTTAGACCAAGTCACTCGCCAGTGGCTTGATACCTCTTTTCATCATAGCTAATGGCAATACTGATAGGTCGCCTACATTAAACAATGTTAGGCGACATTTATGCACAGAGCCTTTATGGGATTAAGCGGCCTCAATATTGGTGGTGATATAAGGTAGCCACGCTTGTTGATAGAGCTCTTTTGATTGGAAACGGAAGCGTTTTAATTGTGATTGTTCTAATGGCGTCAAATCACGCTTTTCTATTGCAGCTAAGCGTTCCATTTTCTGCACTTGTTCATAAATATGGTGCTCAGGCCCATTTTTTACGTGGGCAATGTCTTTTAAGTGCAGTTGAACTTCTGCAATCATATTTGTTTTAGGGAGTTTTACTAATACATTCAAATCACGATAGCCTGATGGCGTTGGTTTTTTGAAGCGGTTTTTAACTTTCACTACCGACCCTTCACGTTCTAAAATTTCATAAACATTCATTAAGCTCGAAATATCGTTAGCAACAATAGTGGCACGAGCCAAGTCGGTGATTCGTTCAGCTTGACCATTGAGCTCAAACATGACTTTCTGTTTTGCCCGTGGCAAAGATTTTACACCAGAAAAATACGCATCAGATGAGGTGAGTAACGCGGTGCTTTTGCACAAGGTTTCTAGTTCTAATTGCGCTTGATGTGCTTTGCTATACAGTACATCAAAATCGGAGTAGGGCTGACGGGGGGAGACATCCATATTAGGAATGCCGTATAGGCCACTCAAGCTATGTTTAAATTTAGCTGAGCACACTTCTCCTTGATTATTACCTAACTTAGAGTTGTCGTTGTTTGGCGCAGTAGGGACTGCAGCAAATGCTGGAATACGAGTTAGTACTAGCAGAGATAGTACAGCGGCACGCAAGAATAAGCTCATTGGCTCTCCTATTTTGTAGTGACTCAAAACGGTAAAGTTAGAAGGCAGAGTTAGGACAAAATATGTTCTATTTAAGATATTGGGCGCTAAACTCAAAACCCAATGGTTTGAGCGCTTTTTCATCAATTAATGTGAATGCCATCACAGCTTGTGTCGGGTGGGGCTAACAGGGATTGAGTGTGATCATTTGCAAAAGTCTTTTTTGAACTTAAAGACAATATGCATCACGTTGCTCTTTGGTTATGAGAATGACAGCGTATGCCTTCATAACATGATAAAAATCGGCGAATAAGGGTGTTAAAGAAAAAGGTGTGTTTATCAGTTAATTATTTTCACCGTACAGCATATTATAAAGATATTCTGATCCTAAATAGAGTTTTATAACGTGATCGCTGTGGTATTTCTTTGCAGGCAGTTGTAAATTCTTGCTGTTTTTGTCTTAAATACGACTTAGTTAAAAGTTTTGCATGCTCGGCAAGGTTATAAAAAAAGGGTGATAGCAAATTGTATTAAAATATGATCAGCGCCATGTCTCTCTATAAAACAAGGTGTTTATCATATGGTTATCGCACTTTTTTAATTTATTCAGGATAATAATCATGAGTTACAAAACAAAAGTAAGATATGTCACCGTAGCGGTCGCTGCCGCTTTGTCTCTATCGGTAATGTCTGCGGCAAACGCTGCTTCTGTTAATATTAGCAATTCAAGCTTTGAAAATGGTTTCTCTCATTGGAGCGACACGGATCCTTCCGCTGTTTCAGGTGATGCTCATAGTGGTAAAAAATCCGCTAAAATTACCGGTTCACATGGTAAATTCGAACAAACAGTTACAGTGCAGCGCAACCATAGTTATGAGTTGACGGCTTATGTTCGAGATTCAGGTGAAGTGGGTGTTGTTGTTAATGGACACCGTTATTCAGATACTAGTAGTAGCCACCATGAATATAAAAAAGTGACCGTACCGTTTAACTCTGGTTCAGCAAACAAAGTGACAGTATATGGTGCTTACCATAGTGATGAAGGCCGTTTTGATGATTTCAGTATCACAGAGGTAAGTGGTTCAGCACCAAGCCATCAAGCGACTCAACCAAAAGTCACTCAGACTGTTTCGCATCCTGAACATCATAATTCGCAATCACAAAAACAACAGCTATTGCTGATTAAATCGGCAATGGACGATGGTAGTAACGATGGGCACTCTCCTAAAAATACCATTGACGGAAATACATCTTCAAACTCTCGTTGGTCATCTGAGGGTGTAGGTAAGAGCATTACTTATGATCTTGGCCAACAAGAAAAAGTACAAAAAGTCGCTATTAAATGGTTTAAAGGTGACTCACGCAGCTCATACTTCCATATCGATACATCAAATAACAAACGCGATTGGACTCCTGTGCTAGAAGGAGGAATGTCCTCTGGTGATAGCTCAGGCTATGAAAATGTGGATGTGACTGATACTAACGCACGTTATGTACGTATCACTGGCGAAGGGAACTCTGATAGCTCTGAATGGAACTCAATTATTGAGACTAAGATCTACGGTGTACAAACTCATGCAACGTCACAACAACCGGTGGATAACTCAATTCCTGCTTCCTTGTTGACTAAAGCGCATACGATTCATGTAGATAATTCAATCCCTGCTTCATTGCTGACTAAAGCAAATACGATTCAGCATGCTAGCAACTCTCAATCATCACATCATGCGACTAGCGTAGCCCCTGGCAATGCTGAATATCCATCTGATGTAATGAGCAACTATAAGCAATGGAAAATTACTTTCCCTAATGGTAAAGAAGACAAACAGCTTTATCATGTAACCAATGAGTTTTTCCATGTGAATGACCAAGGTAACGGTATCGTATTTAAAGCGCCAATCCGTAGTAATAATGGTACAACGCCACATACTCACAATATCCGTTCAGAATTAAGAGAACGTACTGTTGATGGTAGCTCTGATATTTTCTGGACAACCAAAGGCACACACGCTGTTTATTCTAAACAAGCAATTACTCACTTACCTATCGTTAAAAATGAATTAGTAGCAACACAAATTCATGGTGATAAATCAAGCGGTATTGATGATGCGATGGTAATGCGCCTTGAAGGTCAGCACCTATTCTTATCATTTAACGGTGGTAAATTGCATCACGATGTAACCATTGAAAATAACTACAAACTTGGTACAGAACAAGAAGTTATCTTTAAAGTGGTAAATGGTAAACACTATGTTTACTACAGTGAAGACGGCAATTTGCAACAAGCTTATGAAAATGGCAATGCAGATCAATACCTAGTTAAAGATGGTGCAAATGACTATGTAATGGATCGTAGCTATAAAGATGCTTACTTCAAAATTGGTAACTACACTCAGTCTAATGCAAAAGCTGAAGGTGATTACACGGATAACCCACAAGATTATGGTGAAGTTGTTGTGTATGACTTCTGGGTTAGCCACGATTAATATAAATCTTTAAACCTATAGATTTAAGGATAAGTTTAAAGGCTAACAATATTGTTAGCCTTTCTTGTTTTAATATATTGAAATTAATATAACTGTTAAAAACAACGGTTCAGTCTAGTGGGTTTAATAAATATACTGAAATTGTAGAATCAAGATATTAATAATTGAATCCATTGCTGAAATAAATAAAGGTACGTTATTAATAGACGATGGAATTAATACTCAATTAGAGTTGAGGTGCTCAATGAAAAGATGTTTTATCAATAACAAGTGTTGTTCGTTTATATTAAATTTTTTTATCTGTATGTCGATTGTTTTTACTCACAACGCTCTGGCTAAAGGCAAAAACTATGCCGACCAAAGTAAAGCGCTAGGATTTATTATAGGGCAACAATACACTTTAAATAGAATAAAAACAGAATACCCACAATTGACATCTCAGGTATCAATAGCAGAGATAGAGTTCCATCGCTCTTTTGGGTTAGCGGAAAGAAACCTGAAGAATGAACTGAAAGCCAAACTTGCTGATTATCCCTCCTATATCAATCGTGTAAGAAGCGAAGCTTACCCCATTCTAAAGTTACAAAAGCTTAGCTATGAAATTGCCAATCAATTTATCCATGAAGTTAGGGTAAGATCTCAAGGTAAAATAGAGAGTTCAATACTTAACACCTTGTTAGCCTACCAATATAAAGACAATCCTGAAATTGAATTTATAAGGGGGTTTAAAGACATTTATCGAACAAAAGGGCATGCAAAGTCAAAAGGATTAGACGTTCAAATCGAATATCCGAAAAGCTGGTCGATACAAGAAGGGAAAAGGCCTAATATAATTAAATACTTTAATAACAATAATGGGAATGGTCTTGTTTCTGCAGTGATAATGACGCGTGATTTTTTAAAAGGTATGCAAGGTGCCTTAACAAAGCATGAAGTTAAAAAGATTAAAACAAAGAAAGGCAGTAGAGAGTTAGCATCGGAGATATTTTCAAAAAATACAGTTTCAGAAATGACCCAAGGCATGAATAATGTAAGAGATTTAAAATCAAAAAGAATTGTAATGGATGGTTGGCCCGCCGCTATGATTGAATTTATAGGAGAGAATAAACGGTTAGATGTTACTATGACTGTGTATACTAGAATGTATATGACCATATATAAAAACTATATGATAATGTTACAGTTTAATGTTGGTAAGTCACCAAATGAAAATAGTAAACAATTCAAGGAAGAGATTAATAAATACTCTCCGTTGTTTGTTAATATGGCAAATAGTCTTGTGATTCAAAGTCAATACTAGAAAGTAAGTAATATTTCCAGCGTCCCTTATATCGTACCCAATGCATATTAATGGTATTGATATGCCCTTATGTGAATAGTGATATAGCAAATGTTTTCCAATTCAAGATAAATAGGGAATTGTGACATGGCAACAAGATGGAAAAAATGGATATTGATATAGTAATGATAATAAATTTACACCTTATAGCCATGATTGAGTCAATTATTAATGTATAAGAAGTTGATTTTATACGGGATAAGTTTCACTTGATTTCAAATTAACAGGAATTTTCCTGACGAATTTATTTAATATGAAGCGATACGACTATGAGTCGTTTCTAGTATAAAATATTTTCAGTGCGTCTATTAAAGTAATGTATTGGAAATTAAATGTTATTCAATGTCAGTGTTTGTTAGATAAGATACTTGGCGTTAAAAAATGCACCATTAATGATGAGTATTTATGTACCTCTTTTTTGGATGCAATTATCTGTTTATAAAGGTATGCCTGTGTTCAATAAGAAATTTTTAACTGTAGCCGTGTCTGCAATTTTGTTAGCAGGTTGTGGTGGAGAAGGCGGTTCTTCATCCGCTTCCGCGACAACTGCAACGTCTACTGCTACCTCATCTACCGTTACCCCCTCTACTATGAGTAAAAAAAGCCAACCATTCAATGTGACGGTTATTGATGGTTACCTTAGTAACGCCGAAGTATGGTTAGATGTTAATGGTAACTTTATTCATGACAATGGTGAGCCTATCTCAATGTCAGGTCGTTCAGGTTTGGCTGTGCTGGATGTAACAAACATTGATAACCCTTCTTCTTTTCCTATTGTTGCACAAGCGAATAAGCAATCAACCAAGGATGAATCAACAGATAATTTAGTCACCGTTGATTATGTGTTAGTCGCCCCTCCCGGCGAGAACATTGTTACCCCGTTATCTACCTTAGCCTATTTGAAACTATTGCAATCAAATGCAAAAGATAACGCATTAAATGCTAACAGCGATGACTTTAAAGAAGCGAAACAGAATGTGGCCGCATCTGTTGGCATTCAATCTGATGATGTTATGGGGGATTACATTAAAAGAGGTGATGGGGATGCGCTATATGCTGCCTCGAATATTGTCGCCTCTGGAGTGTTACCAAAAACGCCTGCTGAGGCTGCAACCTTATCTCAAAGCTCTAAAAGCCGCCACTTCACTGATAACCTGATACAGGTGACAGCAGAGATAAAAGCGGCCATTGACTATGCTAATTCACATGAAAACAATCAAGATATCGCTTCTATGGCGCCGGTTTATAAAGCCGCCGGTGATAATCAACAATGCGATTCAGGTTTCACTCATGTTGATGGTACGACGGTGTGTGAAGTCGATTCAGACAAAGATGGTGTTGCCAATGCCATCGACGCTTTCCCATTAGATGGCACTGAATGGCTAGATACGGACTCCGATCATATTGGCGATAATGCGGATAAGGATGATGATAATGATGGATTGCCAGATAGCGTCGAAAAACAAAACGGCACTAACCCATTATTGAGTGATACCGATGGGGATGGCGTCTCAGACATGCACGATGCGTTCCCATTAGATAACAGTAAAACTGCTACCGTTTCCCAAGTGGCACAGACTCAATCTCAATCTCAGCCGAAACCTCAACCGCAAGGTCAGCAGTTATTAGTGATTAAGGCGGCTGAGGACGACGGCAGTAATGACGGACACTCACCTAAAAACACGATTGATGGTGATACAACGGCCAATTCTCGCTGGTCATCTGAGGGGGTAGGTAAGAGCATTACTTATGATCTTGGTGCGCAAGAGCAAGTACAGACGGTTGCAATTAAATGGTTTAAAGGTGGCTCACGCAGTTCTTATTTCCATATAGATACATCCATTGATAAGCAACACTGGACTAAGGTATTAACGGGCGCGGCCTCATCAGGTGACAGTTCAGGTTACGAAAATTTTGATGTTACTGACACTAACGCCCGATATGTGCGTATTACGGGCGAAGGTAATTCAGATAGCTCTACTTGGAATTCAATCATTGAAACTAAGATCTACGGTGTAGCAGCCAATGGGCAGTCAGTGCCACAGCAACCTCAAGTGGATAACTCCATTACCGCTTCATTACTGACAAAAGCCAACACCATTAAACCAGTCAGTGAACATCCGCAAACCTCTCAGGCGACACAGAATGTCGCAACAGGTAATGCGCAGTATCCTTCTGATCTAATGGGTAACTACAAGCAATGGAAAATCACCTATCCAACAGGTAAAGAGCAGCATAATCTGTATCATGTTAGCAATGAATATTTTCATGTTAATGATGAAGGTAATGGCATTGTATTTAGAGTGCCTATACGCAGTACCAATGGTACAACCAAACATACCCACAATATCCGCTCTGAACTAAGGGAGTTGACGGCCAGTGGCGGTGATAATATTTATTGGACCACGAAAGGCACGCATATCGTCTATTCACGCCAAAAAATCACTCACTTACCGATTGTGAAAAGTCATTTGGTAGCGACGCAAATTCATGGTGATAAATCCAGTGGTATTGATGATGCTATGGTACTTCGCCTAGAAAATCAGCACCTATTCCTATCATTCAATGGGGGTAAATTGCGACACGACTTAACTATTGAAAATAACTACAAACTGGGTACAGAACAAGAAGTTCTCTTTAAAGTGGTGAATGGTAAGCACTATGTTTATTACAGCGAAGACGGTAAATTGAAACAAGCTTACGAAAATGGCAATGCAGAGCAATACCTCATTAAAGATGGTGGTAATGACTATGTGATGGATCGTAACTACGATAAGGCCTATTTTAAAATTGGTAACTACACACAATCCAATCCTGGAGCGGAAGGGGATTATACGGATGATCCACAAGACTACGGTGAGGTGATTGTGTATGACTTTATGGTCAGTCATGAATCATAAATCACCTGTAAGTAAGATTATTATCTAAAAAATTAAAGGCTAACCTTGTTGTTAGCCTTTTTTGTGGGTATCAATCCTGCCGTTACACTTACGTCCTCAATGGTGTGCAGGGGCGACTGTGATGACCGCAATGGAGGTGACGAATTGTGCGTCACTTTTGTTTCTTATCGTGGTATCAAAAAGCTCGAATAATAGTGCCAAACCAATGCCTAAACCCAAACCGCCCACGATTCCCATGATGAGGTAAATAACGGTTGGCCAGTTAGAGGGGGAGCTTGGTGTAAAGGGTAAGTCGATGATTTTTACCCGCTTATTTTCTTCAAATACCCCCAAGGCTCCCGTTAACTGAGCCATCTCATAACGTTGCACAAGCTCTTCATACAGTTGTCGTTTCATTTCTACATCACGTTGTATACGATAAATTTCTTTGACATTGTCACCATAGCCTTGGGTTTTTTGTTCCAATTTGGCAATCATGCTAGTGAGTCGCTTCGTCTCTTCACTGAGGGCTTCAAAACGGCTTCGCACTTGTTGCAAGTTTTGCAGTTGGCTCATTAACAGTGGTTGAATTGCGGTGATATCACGCATGTTTTGACTGCTGGCCATATTACGCAGTTGGTCGGTATTGAGGCGTGGCTGGTTTGAGCTTAGCAACACTTCTCTCTCTTGTTCTAAGCGGGTTAACTCTCTTTTCTTGGCCTGGACTAAGCTGTGATTTTCTGTGTACCTGGCTTGCAGTAACGTTAACGCGCTACGAATTTCGATGATTTTGTCTTCTATGCGACCCACTACCGGGTTGGTACTTGAAAGCTGTTGATCCAGTGAGTCTAAGCTGCGTTCCACCCCAAATAACTCCGCTTCTTTTTCCGCTAAACTCTGTTTTAGTACGGCGATGCGAGCGTAGCTTTGTGATTGTATTTCAGGGGTGAGGGACGAATGAATATTGGTATAATCCGCCAGTTTTTGTTCCGCTTGCTGCAGATCTTTAAAGCGCTTTTCTATATGTTGGTTTAAAAAGGTACTTGAATCGCGAATAGAAGATCGTTCTGGGGCCAGCAGTTGCTCTATAAAGTGGTGACTCACCGATTGTAATAGGGCTTTCATTCCCACGGGAGAGTGAGCGGAATACTCTATTTTGAGAAGATCTTTACCTTGTTGGATGACATTAAGGTTAGCGGCTATATTACCCATCACTTGATCTTTTTCATAATCAGAGCTGTTTTGGTCAATTAAGCCCAGTTCCGTGGCGACCAGTGACAAAACATGGCGACTTTTGAGCAAGGTTTGCACCGCATTTAAGCGATCATTGAGCATTGTTGAGACGGCGAGATCTTGTAAAAATGGATTCATTTTCGCCGTTTCTTGGATCAGCATGCTGGTATGTGCCTTGTATTGAGCCGGAGCCAGTTTTGCTACGGCAACCGCCACAAACGGCAAAATCAGCGTTGGAAGTAAAATGATATAACGGCGACGCCAAGTGCTGATGATAATTTGTGCGATTCGTTTCTTTAGTTCGATCATAACAACTCCAAAATCCAATCAACAAATTGTGCTCTGTGTTGCCAACTTTGCTGTTTCACGCTGTGACTGACGCTCGGGGTTAAATCTTGATGTGTATGTAACGCTTGGCAAAGTTCTGACGCTGAGCGGATGATATTTATTTGATCATTAAAGGGTTTTAATGCGGGGAATGAGGTACTGATAATTGGGCGACCACAGGCAATGTATTCCATTAATTTTAAAGGACTGCATGCTTTTATTTGTTCATTTAACACAAAAGGCAGTAGGCTCACTTGCCAATGTTGACAGTAGCTAGGCAGTTCATGGTGTGCGCGTGGGCCGAGTAAATGGATGTTGTCTCGCTTTGCAAAGGGGTTATATCCCAGTTCATTTTGACCAATAAACACAAAGTTCCAATGCGGCATCGCAGCAGCTGTGGCATTGATCAAGTCATAATCTAACCAATTAGATAAACTGCCATAAAAGCCGGCGATGGGTTTTGCTGAGGGTAAATCCACGGCACGGGGTGCAGGTTGGCTAAAGCGTTCGTAATCCACACCATGCTGTAACAACTGTGTTTTATAGGCAGGAAAACGGCGCTGCATAGCATGACTGGCGGTCAATATGAGATCGGTTTTTTCGGTGAGTGTCTGCTCATGGTTTAAAATAGTTTGATGATCCACTCCCGCCAGTGCACCAAAATCATCCCCGCAATAATACACCACAGCAGAATCACTAATTTGTCCACACAGATCAGCGGCAGTGGGCAGTGAAGTCCATAAAATCGGCTTATTAAATTGCAGTGTGTTTAATATGGGGGTCAGTTGAGAGGCCATCCACTTTTTAGCCAATGACCGCTCCCAGTGATATCGAGGGGCAGGTAATGTTTTAATATTAATCACATTTATATTATCTGGAATAAGGGACGTCGATGGCTTTGACGGGGTGTTATTGACATGACTCGCGCGCAGTTTGCTGCAAGCTCGCTTGAAATCGTGCAATGAAAATCGCGGTTTACGTAAGCCGATAGAGTTTACCCAAACAATGCGACGCTGTGGATTAAGACGGCTAATAATGTGTTGAGTGCTCGATGGATGGCCACCAAAGTCTTCACCAAATACAATGAGATCACGCATGAGCCTCTCCTTGTGTGACCGTGCATTTTTGTGAGTGCTCAAGGTGAGAAGGGGCAATGCTTTTTATCACCTTAGCCGGAACGCCTGCGGCAATCACATAAGGGGGAATGTCATGAGTCACGACACTGCCTGAGGCGATTATGGCTCCTTCTCCTATGGTGACTCCCGCTTTTACGATGCAATTTGTCCCAAGCCAGCACTCTTTTTTTAAAATAATGTCACCAATTTGCTGGAGATCGTCCGGCTCACCATTGGCACGTCGTTGTGCATCTAGCGGATGTCCGGAATAGCCAAATAGATTTGCTTTACCTGCAATGCGCACGTTATCTTCAATCACCACTTGAGTGCCTACCGCAATAGTGGTTTGCCAGCCAATACCCACATTTGTGCCAATGGTCAAGGTGGGGGTATCTGTGTGGGCGCTGGCACTCAAGGTTGTATGTCCTGAGATGCGACAACGATCACCTAGAGTAATCGTGAGAGGGCCACTAACAAAAGGAACGCCCCCATAAAGGTAAAGTCCCTTGCCACAGCGTAGACAGCGTCCTTTAAATGCTGGGGTGTGCAGAAAGACTCTAAGTAGAAATTGCACGCTATTTCTGCAGGCCACATACAACAAGTAGGCAATACGATGAATGAGGTGAGGTAAGGGAAGATCGCAGGTAATAACCGTTTTGGCCAGTGCAAATATTTTGCGTCCTATGGGATTTTGGGTGGTTTTTAATTGCTGTTTGAGCTGATTTACCGTTAATACTTTCATGAGCATTCCTTACTGTGTGGTAGCACGTTTGCTTTTTGCAAAAGGTGTTAAAAAATAACGACGTGCGTACATTTGCATTTGTTCCTTGTATACAGTGAGTAATACACAGAGCGTGCCAATAAAATTATTTTTTAAAATCAGATGGTTAATTTAATGTGGTGTTTAATTCTCAATCTGAGAATCGTTTTGCACTATGCGTGACACACAGATGATCAATGCCGCTAAAATGTAAATAGGCCACACAAACGCTTGGGTAAGAAAGGTGCCTGAGACAATGGTGCCGATTAAACCTGCATAAACGGCGTTGGCTGAACTGAGCAGGTATGGAGAGGGTGAAGAGAGGCGGCAAAGACGAGTCAGGGAGTGCTTTGCTGTGCGTAATAAAGAGATAATTAAAGTCACAAAGACAAGCAAACCTAAAAAACCAGTTTCTGCCAGAACACCAAACCAAGTGCTATGTACGGCATGGTTTAATCCATCCCAATGTGAGCTATAGAAGTAATAATTAGAATAAAAATTGTTGATGCCGACCCCAGTAAATGGATTATCTAGGGCCATTTTTCCTGCCGCTTGCCATGCGTATAAACGTCCCATAGAGGAGGAATCAATCCCTGTTTCTGCCGCCCCTCCTGAGGCACGCTCAGAAATTCCAGCGGCCATATATAAGACAAACAACCCCACAGAACCCAGCGTTATCAGTAAAGTTTTACTGCGAATGGCTTGGTGAATAAAGAAGCCATATACCGCCACCATTCCCAGCAGACCCCCGCGACTTTGTGTGGCAATAATCGCCATGGACAGCAACAGTAAAACCAATACACCGACAATTCGGTTGCGCCGTTTGTGTTGACGGTTGAAAAAGAAACTGGCGCAGAAGGCGAGGGGAAACAACAGTACTAATGCTAAATCGTTCGGATCCCCAAGCATAGAGCCAAAGTGTCGGCCAATGGTCACTCGGCTTCCTTCCACTAAACCGATGCCGTTTACAGAATTAAACAGAGCAACACTGGCCACTAAAGCGCCCGCAAGGACGATGGTCCAACACATTTTCGCCAGTTGCTGTTTTGTGGTGATAATCCAAATAATGGCGACAGTCATTAGCATGATTTTCCAGTAGATCCCTTTAAACATGCTAATGGCTTCAGTGCGATTGGTCGCAAAGATCAACCCAAGGGTGACTAACAGCCAAAACAGTACTAGCCAGCCCATTGTAGGGTGCCAATAGAGGCGAAGTGTTCTGCTGACAAGGGCATGCCAGCAAAGAGACGCTAAAGCCCCAAGAGACAAAAGTAAAGGTAACTTCAAGGGCATTAATAGAGGGATCACTTCGTGGATACGAAAAAATGAAAACACCACAAACAGCGTCACAAACCAAAATAGATGTCGTACCACCACCAGCATAGCCAAGGGTAATAGGCACACTGCCAAACCCAGTATAGGATGAGGCGCTCGCCACCAGAGCAAAGCCACCATGCTTATAACCAATAACGTGGTGATTGTGGCTGCGTTAATGAAAGGGGACGTTTCAGGGGAGATGTGGGTATGTTTCATGCGCCCGCCTTATTAAAGTGCGCGCTATATTCCTTTGGATAGCGAAAAATAAGGGCAAGCGTCATAACAGAGAGCACGACAATGCCACTTTCTATATAGACATTGTTAGGCAGACATTGCAGGCTGATTAAACCCGTTAACGTGACGAGAGGATACAGGCCCATTCTGATATGGCGATAAGGAAGCGCATGGTAGCGTTGAGAAAGGCAATACAGTAATAAGGCTCGAATTAACTGGGCTGCGCCAATGTTGAGCATGATCATCCCCACCCCCCATTGATACGTAAAGCTACAGCACAATAAAGTGCTTCCTGTGGTAGCCAGGTTGACCTTAAAAATAATAGGGGTGTTGTGACTGTGCAGTAGACCCAGGTTTACCAACTCAGCCAACTCTTTACCAAGTACCATAAATATGGCCCCTACCAGTAACTGTCCAGCCATAGCGTAGGTATCGGTTAGCGTGAAGGTGAGCAGCCATTGCCCTATGACTGCTATTGCAGTGGCTAAGGCGCACACATATACCACACCAAACTCTGTGGTATGTGCCGCCTTTATTGGGGCTTGTTTGGCCATCACAAAACGTTTTGGCATCCACCACATACCAAAGGGCTGCACTAGGACGCACATCGCTAAGGCAAATTTAGCCGCGATGGCATAGTGTCCTACCATGGCCAGTGATTCGCCGTGCAGCATAAACCAACGCTCAGCACCGTTTAAACCAAAGGCGATGAGCCCAGATAACATCAGAGGCAACGAATAACGTAAGCTAGTGTGAATAAAAGCCCACTGAGGGCGTTGTAGCGTTAATTGCCCAGAAGAGATCAATAACAATAGCTGCATGAGGTGTGCCAGTAATCCGCCCCATAATACCCCAATAACGCCAAAATCTAATTGTAGCGCCAGCAACACTAGGGTCACTTGTAACAGGCTCGTACCCATGCAGATGCGGCAAAAGTGTTCAATTTTATCCTGCATTCTCAGCCAGGCAAGGGCAATAGCAAGGGCGCCTTCTATGGTCAAAGAGAGCCAGACAATGAGCAGTGATTGTTGAGAAATAGGCCAGTGCTCCTGCCACTCAAGTGACGCGGTCACTATTAGCCCGAGTAATGAAAAGGATAAAGAAATCAGCAGGGTAAGGGTAAATAACTGATTGGCAATGAGACGTTTGCGGTTGAGACTCTTGTGTTTGGCGCAGTAGCGGTACAGCGCTTCATGTAAACTTGCCGACAGTAATATGCCAATAAATGAAGCACTCACGGCCAGCAGTTCTAACTCACCAATTTGCATCGGAGAAAGAAAGCGCGTGGTAATGGGCAGCATAATCAAGGATAAGCCTTTCATAAAAAACAGCGCCAATCCGTAGCCGAGCATTTGCTTTTGCATAGGAGAAACAGACACAGGTAGCAGGCTCATTGTTGCTCTCCTGTATTATGGGGGCTGCATTTTTTCAGTTGTTGTGGCTTTAGATGATGTTGTGCCGATGGTACTGGTGGCAAATGGGCATGTTGAGCGTGTTTTTGCAGGGAGGACGACGCGTGATAGTGACGCTTTGCCATTGCCTTTTTGTTTGGGGCCGTATCGATGGCGTTGCAGATGGCCGCATAAGTCTGTTTGGCAAGATAGCGAGCCGCGATTTTTCTGCCTTGTTGGGCGATAGGTTGCAAGCGTGCCAAGTTATGGGTGAGTGACTGCATGCACTCATTTAAGCTGTTCGCATTATTGCTATCGTATTTTAAGCAGTGCACGCCATCTTGAAGCTGTGTGTCCCAAAAAGCGCCGTCTCTTGGGATCAGCACAATCAAGCCTGCGGCTAAAGCTTCTAAAGTGGAAAGGCCAAAGGGTTCATTGATGCTGGTGGAGATATACACATCGCACTGAGCGCGAATGGCATCAAGGTTATTCGGTTCATGGTACCAATGTACTCCGCTAAGGGTTGGATCAATGGCAGATTGCTCCGCTTGACCAACGGCAGGGCGGATATAACAAATATGTAAGGCACTTTTATTCTGCCATTGGGTCATATTATGCGCCTGTAATAGCAGATCTAATCCTTTCCATTTTAGTAAGGAGGCAGCCCAGTAAAATTGTACCTGCGGTGTGGTGTGACAAAAACGGTGCAAGGTTGGATAGTGTGCATCATCTAAGCCGTTGACAAAGATGTTTAAATGGTGAGGTAGGCTTTGGTTATGCGTCAGTTGTAGACAATGGCGCAAACTGCTCTGCGCTGCGGGTAAATAAAACGTTGGGTAGCCTTGGGTTAAGCACCACTTAGTTGCACGGCTTTTACCTACAGGGCCATGGATCAGTTGAATTATTTGCAGGGCAAAAATGTGGCCAATGACGTAACCGGCAAAGTCTACACCAGGCCCTGAAGCCAGCAATAGACTGACTGGTTTACAGCGCGTGCTAATGGCGACATACGCAGTAAAGAGCGCTAAGTAGAGCATTAAAAACAGTTGCTTTAACCAGTACCCTTGTCCCTGTGTACACCTTGCAAGGCACTGTGGCAGGCAAAAGTAGCGGGTGTGGCTGTGCGTAGTATGTGGCTTTTGCCAACTGTGTTTGGAGGCGCTCAATATATAATAGTGCGTATGGCTATTCGTCCATTGCATGGCGAGTTGTGTGGCGACCTTTGATCCGCCGTGATAAGGGATTGGGTCGAAAACAATGCAGTGATTACGCTTCATGTAGCCCCCTTTGTTTTTTAATGAATAAGGCTTTTATGGGGTTAAGGCATCGAGTCTTGCAAAAAGTCCTTACGGGACGAAAGAGTGCGCAACTCCAGCTAAACCAAGTTTGTTCGACTTTGCCTGATATTAATTGGCTATATATGGCTTGGATATGGGCCGTGTTACTTGCTAGAGAAAAGCGCTGCTGGGCGATTTTTGCGCCATTAATGGCCAGTGTGTTACGCAAAATGGGATCGCTAAGTAGTGTGCCAATGGCGTCCACCATCTCAGGAATGGCTTGCTCGCCTTGGTTATACAATAACCCTGTGTGTTTATGTTGGATCACTTCTGGTATCCCCCCAACATTAGGGGCCACAACGGCAAGCCCTGCTTGGGCCGCTTCTAGTAATACGAGGCCAAAAGCTTCACTGGTTGCGCCACTGACAAAGAGATCGCATCCTCCTTGTAGCCACTGCTGAACATTAGATTGTTCACCCACTAAATGAACTTGGTTTTGCAGTTGTAATTGATGGATCAATGCGATTAGATTCAGACGCTCGCTCCCTTCTCCAACAATCACCAGATGATGCTGATGTTGATTGTTGTTTAAAAGAGCAAGGGCCTGAATGAGTTTATCAAAGCCTTTGCGTTTAATGAGCGAACCGACACTGATCAGCACTTTTGCTTGGTGTGGGATCGCCAGGCGAGAGCGTATGTTTAGGCATGGACTTTGATTCAAATATTCAATGCCGTTATGCACAACAGACAGTTTATGTTTGGGATAACCTTCTTGTAGTAATGAGGTGGCCACTGCATGGCTTACCGCTATGATGCGTTGGGCCGAATGCAGTGTCAGAGTGAATCTATCGTGTAAATTGTATGGACTATGAAGTTGGCACAGCATAGGAACGCCTTTGGCTTTTGCGACTAAGGTCATCCATTGGCATGGGGCACCGCTATTAACATGAATTAACTTAATTTCATGTTCATCAATAATTTGTGAGGCTTGTTTGCACAATGACATCCAGTGTTTAACATTGAATGTGCCTTGCTGGAGATGAATAAGTTCAAAGGTGTCGAGATAAGTGAGAATCCCTTGGGCCTGTAACTGTTGCTTCATCACTTTATTATTGGTCCACACCACAGGAATATAATCGTGGCACAAAGTGCTTATTAAATTGAGCAAACAGGACTCACTACCGCGAATCCATTGCTCCCCATAATGCACAATAAGTAGGTGTTTAGCCTGTTGCATTGTCTCTCTCCCTGAAACCTAATAATCACATGTATTGATGGTTAATCAGAGAGTTGCAATTACAGTGCCAATTTTAACTCATTGTTTTATTAGCAATTTCAGGGAGAGATTATGCGGTTCTCATATTGAGAATCAAATTGATGAACGATACATTCTATTGTGCAGGTGTTGGCTATAGAGGGGGATAATCTTAGGTATTACCGCTTTTGTCGAATAATGATGTTGGATGGTTTGTCTGGCATGATGAGACAAGAGTGCCCGTTCATTGTCTGTGCACTGTAACCATTCATTTAAGTATAAAGAGAGCTGCTGCATATCATCGGCTATCCAGCCATTTTTGCCATGTTCAATAAGAGCATTTAAAGCCCCAATATTTAAAGTGAGCACAGGGATCCCCCGAGACATGGCTTCTAATGCCGTCATAGGCAATCCTTCATAGCGAGACGTAATAATGAGTAGCCCAATGTTATTCCAAACCTCATGCATATCCCGTTGAAAGCCCAATAGATGAACGTTATCAGAACGCTCCTGTGTGAGTGTGGCCATCATTGGACCATCACCATACACATAAAAAGGGTGATCTAAATGTTGCAAGGCTAAACCACACAAGCGATCGGGGCCTTTTTCATGGCTTAAGCGACCCACAAAGGCCAATTGAGTGCCAAGGGTGCGTGGCGCTTCATTCATAGAGACAAAGTTGTTGAGGTGCAGGCTTTGGCTAGGTAAACGAGATTGGATCTCGGGGCTGACACACAGGCTGACATCAGACAGTAGGGCGCTGTAACGATCTAACATATCATAGAGGCGGACTTTGCCTTTAGGGATCTCTCCTGCATGATAGGTGGTTAATTGCCGAGTGCGACCTTGGGTGGTTTTTACTGCTAACTTACTGATGATACTGGCTTTATAGCCATGCGCATGTACCGCAATAGGATGATGTTGCGCCACTGCCATTCTCAGTTGCTGAACGTGCTGAAACAGGGATGTGGTATTTTGCTTATTAGTGGAGGTTAGGGCGCTTAAGTAACAGTAGGGGATATCCCACTGCTGCAGTTTTTCGATGATGGCCGAAGGGGGGGAGTAACGGGTTAATAAGATCACGCGTAGGGGAATGGTGTCATGGACAAGGCCTTTAGCCAATTCAAGCACATGAGTTTCTATGCCCCCAAAAGTGAAGCTGTCTAATAACAGCCACACTTCATTATGATCATGGCCATTATTGGCTAAGGTGTTGTGCATCTTCCGTTTCCCATTGCTGTTTTTTGCGATAGACAGTCGACGGGCTAAGGTCGAGTAAAACCGCCGCGTTTAATACGTTACCGTCACAGTGTTGTATCGCGTTTTGAATGGTCTCTCGCTCTACTTGCCACATAGGCTTGATGACATATTCTTTAGTTTGCGTAGGCTCAGGCGTTATTACGGGATCTGGCGCTATGACAGCGTTGGTATCAACTGCAACGGAAGGGGACGCTGTAGGGGGATTTTGAGTTGAATTGTGTACAGTATTTACGGCAGATGGCGCAGGTTTAGCCACAGGATTGACTTGATTCAAAGGGGGCGGTAAATGACTGGCTTCCACTTTTATCCCGTCATTAAGCACCACAACATTACGCATGACATTTTGCAATTGTCTCACGTTGCCAGGCCAAGGGTAGGATTTCAAAATGGATTCCACGTCGGCGGATAAGCCAGTAAAACGTTTATCATCTTGTTTGGCATACAGTTTGACGAAGTGTTTGGCTAGGGTAACAATGTCTTTATCTCGTTCACGCAGAGGGGGCAACTCGATAGGGATCACATGCACTCGATAGTAGAGATCTTCGCGAAAATGCCCCTCTTGGATTTGTTGTAAAGGGTCTTTATTGGTGGCGCAGATGATACGCACGTCGGCTTTTAACTCTTTACTGCTACCTAATGGAGTGACCGCGCCCGTTTGCAAAAATCGCAGTAGCTTCTTCTGCATCTCTAGCTCCATTTCACACAATTCATCGAGGAATAATGTCCCACCATGAGCTTGCATTGCCGCCCCTTTGCGGTCGGTCGTGGCGCCAGTAAATGCTCCTTTAACGTGCCCAAAAATTTCACTTTCCATGAGATCTCGTGGGATCGCGCCACAATTAAGGGCTACGAAAGGTTTATTGGCTCGTTTACTTTGCTTGTGGATGGCTTCGGCGCACACTTCTTTCCCCGTGCCACTTTCACCATTAATAAATACGCTGGCTGTGGTGGGGGCGGCGGATTCAATGATTTTATACACCGCTTGCATCGGTAGGCTTGCGCCAATAAAACCGTGAAAATGAGGCCGATCAAACTTGCTTTCCAATGTGTTGACTAAGGATTGTAATTTTGAACGCTTAAGGTGTAGGGCTACGGAGGTTTTGAGGCGGTCGGCAGTAATGGGTTTTTCTAAAAAATCATCCGCGCCTTTTTGTATCAAATGGACTGCGGTTTTGACTGAGCCGTGTGCTGTGGCAATGATAACTGAGGTTTGAATATCATTGTGTTTGATCCAATCAAGGATCTCTTCGCCACTGGTGTCGGGCAGTTTAAGATCGAGAATAACCAGTTGCGGGCTATGGTGCTGAATAAATCGCTTGGCATCTTTGCCTGTTTCTACATGAAATAGGTCATAAGGTTCGTCTTTGACATATTGCTTATATAATATGGCCAGTGAGTTAGAGTCTTCAACGAGAAGTACTTTTGGTCCCATAAAACATCCTTTTAAACCAATTATTTACTAAGTTATAGCTGCTCTTTCAACTGTTGCAATGCTTGCTGAGAATGAAAGGCGAGATCCTTGAGTAAGCGAGCACTATTGATGGCATCTGAGTGCGCCTTGCAAAGACACGCCTGTTCAATACTTTTTGCTAATTGCCCAAGAGCGCAGACACCCATAGCTAAAGAGGTGCCCGCTAAAGTGTGCGCTTCAAACTCTAGGGTGGCGTAGTCTTGTTGTTGCAATGCTTGCTCAATGATCGCTAATCGCGTTTGAGATTCTTGTACATAGCTGTCAATAAGAAGGGGTAAGACCTCGATACTGGTATCGCTAATGATCTGTTGAATGACGTTTTCATCGATAAGTTGTTCTTTTGCCACTATCGCGTCCTGTGATGGTTGAGTGTAGTTACAATCTTTAAATGAGGCTTGTTTGTAAATGGAGTGTAGCCATTTCTTTAACATTTAGTATTCCTTGAATGACGAATGATTTCTAGCTTAGTTAGAGACATTTTTGATGTTTATACGGTTTGCTTGAAAAGTTGTGCGCGATTAATCACTTTGTGTAACCATTGCTGCAAACGTTGGGGGAGAAAACGGCAATACTTTATGGCTGTGAGTAATTGAAAAGCGAAGGTTTGTTGAAAGTATTGATTCACAATGACGCCACACACATTGGCTTTAGCCTGCTGTAAATACTCAAGGGCGACACACAACTCTTCTTGGGTGGTTACACCGCCGCTGCATGTAAGCAGTGTGGCGTCACAGGCATTGACTATCGCTGTATTATTACTTTGTGTTTGCGAGTTATGTAAGCTCCCAGCATCAATGACAATTCGCTCATAATCTTGTTGCCATAGCTGCATTTGTTGCGCCAATGCGCGAGGCTCTTGATAGAGCCTGAGTTGCGATTGAGTGGTTGGGGCCACGAGACCGGCAAAGAGTTGACGTGTGTGTTGATGGGCTATCCACTCCCCTTGATTTTGTTCTGATTGCAGGGGACATTCAAAAGCAGGATTATCTAGGTTCAGGTCGAGCAGTAAGGTGCGATAACCGGCTAATAGGTAATGTTCTGCAAGGGCTGTGGCAAAGTGGGTAACACCGGTCTTACCTTGGTCTCCTATGAGACAAATCGTTTGGGTGTTGTCCTGTTCTAACTGTAAAACCAGCTGTTCTAATTGTGCGGGCAGTGGACGGCGATTCATTACAAGGCTCCTATTAATACGATGGTGGTCGCAATGCGTAATACGTCATCTAAGCTGTCTCGTGCCTTTGACATAAAACTCTCCCTTTGGTGCGGGATGTAGACGGTGTCGCCTGAGCGGATCACGGGCAGACTGCGGAAGTTAGCGGTTTTACTAAATTCTATGAGATCAAATGTGCGGGCGTGATGTTGACAGCAAGACATATTAACGACGCTGATTTTCTCAAGGTAGGCTTGTTCACTGGGGCCACCTGCTTCGGCCAGTAAGTCTAAAATGGTCATGTTGTCATCAAATACATAACGTCCCGGCTTATTCACTGCACCTAAGACACGGACAGTGGACTCCTTGGAGCGGTCCAACCAATTTTTGTCTTTTTCTGGGATATAAATGGTGTCGCCAGTGGTGACTACGGGCAGCAATGACTCATCACCTGTTTCAAAGTAAAGAGAGAGATTTAATTTGCTTACTCGAGAGTAACTCTTGTCTCTGTGGGTGATGCGTATGTTGTGGATGTCCGCTTCACCAGTTGGGCCGTCAGCGGCGGAAAGGATATCGAGAAAGTGCATTTCTTTGGTAAAACGATAACGCCCTGGAGCATTCACTTGCCCAAAAACATAAATAGAAGCATCGGACTTTTGGCGTACCCATTGTGACTTATTATCGGAAGGGTCTTGAGGTAAATCATGCACTCGTATTATGGAACCGGCAGCAATATTGGGCAGTTGTGAGCGTTTCGCACCATGACGAATATACGCATCTAAATCAAACACCTGCACCTTACGTTCGCTATCGACGACTTCAATGCTGGTGGTATCTGCCCGAAGAGTTGGGCCACCCACATGCGCGAGCAAATCCATTAAATCCATTTCATCGGACCATTCGATACGGCCAGGGCGTACAACCTCACCAATGATATTGACGGCGCGATCAGGGGCTATTTTTAACCACGATTTTTCGTTCATATCGGTTTTTTCGGGAACGAAGATGGCGTCTCCGTTATCAATTTTGGGGGGACGAACGCCTCCTAGTCCTTCAGTAAAGTCGGTGAGGTCAAACTTAATCACTCGGCCACTGGCTTTAATAAGACGAATTTGCCGAGATTCCGCGAATCGAGTGGGGCCCCCAGCATTGGCTAGAATATCCATAAAGGTGGCATCAGGCTTACTTTCAAAAGCACCAGGTGCGGCCACTTCCCCCATGACGTATACCATATTAGCCCCTGATTTAATCTCCTCTTCCATCTTAGGCACAAACACAATAGCCCCAGGAGTTAAACGTGGAAGTAAGGATTCATCACCGCTATCCAAGTAGCGCTTTAAGTTAAAAATCATAGGGTTATCATCAGATATGACACGGATTTGCTCTACGCTGGCGTAGCGAGTAACGCCCCCAGAGCGCATAATAATATCCACTAAATCCGTATTAGGCTTGAAGGTAAATGAACCTGGGGCATTCACTTCACCAAATACTTTAATGGCTTTTTGTGAATCGGCGCTATCTCCTGCATTAGCCAATTTTGCGGCATCAAACTCTTGTTCAATATTGCCAACTAAGGGAGATGCAGGGACAAATATGGTATCTAACGATTGCAGTTTGGGTAGGGCGGAGTCATCCCCAGAGTCTAAGAAATTTTTGTAATTAAACTGGTTGTTTTGCTTGCCTCGTTTAATGTGTAATTTGTTCAATTGGGCGCCCGGACGTAAACCTCCTGCTGCATACAGGGCCATTTGTACGGTGGATGATTCTGGCAGTGTATATTCCCCAGGAGAGCGTACATAACCTTGAATAGAGATCAAAATTTGACGTTCTGCTACGTAAATTCGCGCGTTGGATAAATCACGAAAGACCTCAGATAACGCGCTAGATACTACGGTTTGCAATTGGTCTTCTTCGTATCCGGCAACATAAGTAGGGCCCACTTCTGGCAGGTTAATTCGCCCAGATTTATCTACCTGAAAACCTTGATTAAGTGTCGCTTCTCCCGGTAGGTTCACTTGGATTAAGTCACCAATTTGCACCGGTTTAGCCCAAACACTCATGCTGATGCTGACCATTAACATAACGACAATCTTAAGGACGTTCATAGTCGACTCCTTGGGCTTTAGTTGACACAATATCAATGCTCACTCGACGATTGGTTAGGCGAATAGCGGGACTATCGCCTTCCGTTAGGGGGAGGGTTTCCCCTACAGATAGGGTTTGTATTCGAGCGCGAGCTAGGCCAAAAATAACCAGATAGCGCTGTACTTGTTGAGCGCGACCCATGGCCAGTTGCTCATTTTTCATGGCGCTGCCGGTCATATCGGCATGACCCGTTACGCTAAGGTTTAAATGGGTGTGTTGTTTTAATAATTGGGCGGCCTGAGCGAGATGCCCCATATATTTGGGATTGATCTCTGTAGAGTTGATAGCAAATTGGTTGTCAACATTAAGCAAGGTGACAAGTTGAGTAATAATGGCTTTATCACTTTGAAATGTGGCATTTTTTGAGGGGGGAACGCATTGAGTTTCATTGGTGACGTAATCTAATTGCAGCTCAAGTTTATTCAGGTTTTTTCGTAAAATTACGATGTCGTTGGCCGCATCCAGTAATAGTCCAGCCTCCAGTTCACGGGCAATGCGTTTTTCTTTGGTTTCGGCTTGTACCACGGAAGCGGGGAAACACCATTCGGCCCCCTGATTGATTAAGCTATCCAATTGCAGACGTGCAATATGAAAATCAAAGCGCATTCCATGTTCGGGGCCAAGAGGCTCATCAGGAAAAACGGGAGAGAAGTCAGACATGACACTGTGTTCACCCAAGCCACCTTTGCCTTCATCGGGGTAACTGCTACAACCCATCATGATGAGTGTGCCAAGTAATGTACTGCTGAGTTTGAGTTGTTGAGTCCAGGTCATCATTGCTCTCCTACCTTTGATAGTGCGATTCACATCCATGTGATTGATAATCAATGTGTACGTTTTGCTTGCTGAGTGCTTAGGGGAATGGCTTGGCCGATTCGCAGCAATTCCATCATTTTTAAAGGTTGGCCGTGGACGTTTTTAATGCTCATATTGCGGTTGCTTTCAATTAAGCGTTTATAGAAGTAAACAATGGCACCAATGCCGGAGGTATCCATAAAATCGACATGTTCTAGATCGATTTCAATTTGCGGGTGGGTGTCATCACTTAATAGGTCGTCAATACAAAGTTGGGCTTCTTTGCTTGATTGAGCATTAAAATCACCAAATACGGCGAGAGTGAGTAGCTGTTCATTGGATTCAATTTTGCGTAATTCCATTATGTTTTCTCCGTTTAATGAATCGCTCACAGAGCGTATTTCAACAATGTCAGGAGAACAGTTGCAGAATGCGTGCCAGAAAAATTATGATTAAAAATCAGGGGCTTACGGGGTTGTCTCAAAATGAGAAATGCAGATTCTTATTTTGAGAATAAAAAATAACGGGGTAAAAGGTATTATAAAGCTCAGCTCACTACGGCGAAGTGAGCTTTATATAGGGTAGGAGTGACTAGTGTTGGCACCATTTCACTAGCATATTTTGAATATCTGCTGAGCGATAAGGTTTGGTCAGTACATCATTCATACCGGATTTAAAACAGAGCTCTCTTTCTGAAAGAGTCGTACTGGCTGTGAGCGCAATTATTGGCATATCCATGCTTAACGAGCGGATCTTTTTGGTGGCTTCAAATCCATCCATTTCAGGCATGCGACAATCCATTAGTATCATGTCGTAGCGTTTATTTTGCACTGCAGTGACCGCTTCAAGGCCATTATTTGCAATATCCGGTTTTATATTGAGCTTGGTCAGCATTTCATTAATGATGATCTGATTCATACGAATGTCATCCACCACCAACATCGATAAATTTTGTGGTAACAATTTATTGATCTGCTTTGCGGGATCTTTAGCCGCGCTAGGTAACGCCCTCACTTTTCGCAAAGGAATACGCCCAGTAAATGTCGTCCCCACATTAACCGCACTGCACAAATTAATAGAGCCACCCATTAATTGAATGAGTTGATTACAGATAGCTAGGCCTAATCCAGTGCCTTCAACATTGCGTTTACTAGAACGATCCACTTGAGTAAATGGCTGGAAGAGTTTGCTTTGCGCGGTATCACTGATGCCTATACCTGTGTCTTTAACTTGAAAGTGCAGCTGTTTATCTTGCCAGTCTAAAGTTAATGTTACCGAACCTTGATCGGTGAATTTAACGGCATTACCGATTAAATTCACAAAAATCTGAGTGATTCTTTCCATATCGCCTTCAACAGCGCATGGTACGTTGTCACTGATTTTTATATCAAAGGAAAGAGACTTTTCTTGGGCTTTTGAGGTGAAAATGCTCGATAAAGTATTAATTAATGACTTTATTTCAAACTTTCTTGGCAATAGAGTAAACATATCTGCGTTGATTTTACTGTAGTCCAGAAGATCATTAATAATGACTCTCAGGAACTCACCAGATTGAATGAGATTTTGTACTAATTGTTGCTGGTGGGTGTCTAATAGAGTGTCTTGCAGTAATTCAGAGCTTCCAAGTAGTCCGTTTAAAGGGGTGCGAAGTTCGTGATTGATCATGGCGAGAAAATCACGAGTCGCCCGTTCTGAATGTTCCGCTTTTTTGCGTGACTCTATGTTTCTATAGATAATTTGCTGGCGGTTTACTGCACGGCACAGTAGATCGGCCACTAACCTTAAGGGTTGTTCAATAAATTGATTATCTTGTTCCGTATCTTGAATTTTTAGACTTAGAAGGCCAATTTTCTCTCGATTGACTATCAATGGAATGTCCAATTGGCTGCCGTGCCATTGCAACTTTAAACTGTTTGGATCAACGTTAATCTCAGAGCCATAAAATGGCTTTTTAAGCCCGAGCATCAATTCGGCATTTAATTTTAAATAACATGCACGAATTAACGTACTTTCACACACTTTAGCAACAAAATTAGACAATATGATGTCATCTAAATGGTGGTCTAAAAAGGCTCGACCAAAGTAGATGAGTAGGGCATCTATTTGCTGCTGGAACTCCAATTTTAGAATATCTTGTGCGGAAGATTTTTCTAATTGAGCCACGGCCAGTTCAAGTTTTTGCTTAGATTCGAATAGCTCTAAGCTTTTTTGTTCGAGTAACGTTTCTGCTTGCTTACGAGAGGCCACTTCTCGGGTTAACTTCCTTTGTAGCAGCTCAGTGTCTAAATTGGGTGTCGTCATACTCAAATACTCAGTATTTAGGCTTATCGCCGTAAGTAGCGGTTCAGTTGTAGCGGGTATTAATATTTGATGAATATGTTTTTTCTAGTAGAACAATGGCTTATGAATAATATAATCAAGTGTTTTTTGTGCGCTATTTATGCAATGTTCTTACTCTGGTTGGTATGGTTTGGGTTCACTAAAGTAATATTGAAGCGTACTTCACTGCCACTTTCGTTGAGCGGTTTCATTTGTATATTTAAAGTTTGACCAAAATGGTTGGCACACCCTTTAATCAACCCTAAACACACGTGGGACATGCAACGGGCACTTTTGTAGTTGAGAATAAGCTCAGTTTCAGTTTCTGAAATGAACTCAAAAGCAGGAGGTACGGCGTCGGGGTACAGTTTTTTAACTTCCACATGAATGTAGTCTTCCACATGACGTATGAACTCAAAACTGGTAGTACTGTGCGCAATGGCCACTTCTTGTGGCATGGTTGCCAATAGCTTTTTAAACACAGACTCCCCAAAAACTTGCTGTAACTGCTCGGCTGGTACATCAGAAGTTTTGCTTAGATTAACAATAAGCTTAACGAGGTCATTATGGTCATAACTGCCAACAGAAGTGTAAATTCCTTGATCTTCTGACATTTCAAGTACTTGGTCTAATACCTCTAAACCAAAATGGTGTTCCACTAACTCTAAAAACTCGGTAAAAATGATTCCCTTCATTATCGCATCCTTAACAATAACATCACCTTAAATACGATTCTTGTACAAACGGGCAATAAAGACAACAAAAATCTAGCCACCCATATCAAAAATCTAGCCACCCATATTAGATTTGGGCACCAATTTATCAAAATTTATTAAGCCACCCATTTATTCGTCTCATCTATCATCAGAAATCAGGTGCTTGGGTATTACATACAGACTGATTGGAGGATGTTTCATGGTAGATAAATCGCTAAGGAAGTGACACTTTAAATAACAGGGGATATCAAACCTGTTAGTGATAAGGTTTGAGTAATAGCGGTAAAAACGTATTAACTTATATGGAGGTATTTACAGCAAGAAGCAAAATGTCGTCGTCTTTTTTGCAAATGTTGGCAGTAGCAAGTGAGTTCTTCAATACTTCCTACAGGGCCATGAAAGAGTAGACCAAATTCCATCGTTAACTTAATCCAGTTTTCATGGGGAATATCCATCTTATCTAGTAACTTTTTACTGTTGCTACTGATAACACCACGTTTATCGTTATGAATAATGCGCCCAGTTTCATCAACTAAAGTTAAGTAATCTTGTAGCGAAAAGGCAATACCTGTAGGCTGATTCTCTTTTTCGTGGCCAATAAAGGGAAGTAAATTGGGTGGCGTTTCACCTTTTAGTGCACTTTGTATACGCAGTTGAATACTAGTGTGATCCGATTGTTGAGGCGTTTCGGCCATTTTCGCTCTAATTGGGTTTAAATCTACATAGGCCATGCAAGTTAATAAAGCTGCATCATCGAGCAGTGCTTGCGACTTAAAACGCCCCTCCCAGAACCGACCAGTGCAGTTATCTTCTTTATTTGCTCGCCTTGCAATAGGTTCGTTTAAGCATCGCATAAACCAGCTGATATCACATAACCTACTGCGATACACCGCAATGAGTCTCTGCAAGTTTTTGATTTCATGTGATTCTAATACATCTCCATTCAGATACTTCTTGGTTAGGTCATCCCCTTTAAATAAGGTATGCCATTGTTCAAGAATTTTTCTATCGCTCCATCTATTGGCCGTTTCGATATCAACTCGTAATATAACGTGTAAGTGGTTGGACATCACAGCAAATGCGGCAACGTCAATGGCAAAGATGGATTCAAGTTTGAGTAATAGTGACTGAACCCAATCACGTCGATGATCGTAATTAATGCCTGAGAAGGGGTCATTACCGCAAAGGTAAGCGCGTCGTACCACACGACTACAACAATGATAGTACAATGTATCTTCGATGCTGATCTGAGTTTTTCGAGGACGGGGCATAGTGTTTATCCTGCTTCGAGAACTGAGAATATTTTAGTCAATGATAAAGAAGATGACGAACTGCACTTAGTGTAGTTAAAGTGTGAAATTTATAATGGGTGTCTAGATTTAAAATGAGATTTAAAGTGTGGGTGTCTGCATTTTAAGTGAATGTTGTTTTGTCATGTTGGGTTGATATTGTATGGTTTGTTATTTTAATAATCTGAGGTAGGGGTGGTTTATGTTGCCAGAACTTGGGCGATACCAGGGTGTGATTTTTGATATGGATGGCACCCTTATTGATACTATGCCTGCGCATGTAGATGCGTGGCAGAGAACGGCTGATGAGTTTGGGTTTGAATTTGACCCTCAGTGGTTGCATAGCCTTGGTGGGATGCCGAGCCCTAAAATTGTATTAGAGGTGAATCGACGATTTGGCTTACAATTGGATCCAGTCCAAGTGTCTGGTTTCAAGATGTTGCAGTTTGCTAATAATAAAAACAAAGGTGAGCTTATTGAGATCACCTACCAAGTTTTATTGCAGCAAATGAAGCATAAAAAAGTGGCTATTGGCACTGGGGCACAGCGAGATAGTGCTGTGGATTTGCTAATGGCTCGAGGTGTGTTTGATTATTTTGATGCGGTGGTAACGGCAACCGATGTGGAACGGCATAAACCTTTCCCTGATACATTTTTGATGGCCGCAGAGCAGATGAATTGTGCTGCGCAACACTGCGTTGTTTTTGAAGATACTTTATTAGGCTTACAAGCGGCGCACGCTGCGGGGATGGATTGTTACCTTGTAACTGAGAACGGGTTTCTTTTTAAACCTTTAACCGAGTCTGCTTTTACTGAATAAACGAATACAGTGAGTAAAAAGGACTGTAAAACAGTCCTTTATGCTACGTTTCTATTTGATTTCTAGTAACTCGACATCAAAAATCAAAGTGGACGAACCCGGAATAGGCCCCGTGCCTTTTTTGCCATAAGCCAACGTACTTGGAATGTACAAGCGGAATTTATCGCCAACAACCATTAACTGTAAGCCTTCTTGCCAGCCGTGAATGACTCGATTTAATGGGAATTCAATAGGCTCTCCACGATCAACTGAGCTATCAAAAACAGTTCCATCAATGAGCGTGCCATGATAATGCACTTTCACTGTACTTGTTGGGCTAGGATGAGTATCCCCATTACCTTTTACTAAAACTTCATACTGTAACCCACTTTCGGTGGTGGTCACTTCATCACGCTGGCCATTTTCTTGTAAAAATGCCTGACCAATTGCAAAGTTATCTTGGCCCGCTTTATGGTTTGTCCAAACTCGGTAAATCATAAAAGCGGCCAATATGGCGACGATGGCAGGAAATAAAAACTTAGACATTGTTGGCATTATCCTTTTTAACTAAATAATTGATGGTGCTAATAATTGAGGGTAAGTCATTGTGAGCAGAAGTGATGACCATATATTTTCCGTTAACCACAAAGGTGGGGACTGAGTTGATCATAGCTTTTCCGGTAATTTGTTGGGCTTTATGCACCTGAGAGAACAACTGCTGTTGTTGTGCTTCACTAAGTTCATAAGGTGAAGTCATGCCTCTTGCTTGAAAAGCACTCACTAAGTTTTGTTGGGTTTGCTCTTTACTGAGATCGCCACTAGCGTGATACACATTAAACAGTGCCGTCATCATACCTTGATCAGGTTTACCTGATGGTGATTGCATTGCTGCTGCATAATAAAACAGGGCGGCGGCTTGTGCACTTTCGTTAAAGGTAACGTGTATTTTACCAATAGGTTGACCAATTCCCTCTTCAATTTCTGGAATGAATTTCTCCATTTGCAGACAATGGCCACAGGTTAAGGAGAACACTTCCACGACGGGTTGGGTTACTAAGTCACTGACATCATTGGCAAGCTCAGAGTAATGTGTGTTCAATTGTGGGGTTTGATTATCACTGCAAGCCGTCAGTAAAAATAAGGAAGCAAACAGTAGGCTAAAGGTTTTAATTATTTTTTTCATAGTCCATTCAGTCTTTGTTGTAGGGAGAGCGATAGGGATTATCGCCCTAGAGGTTGTGTTTATCTATCCCAGTAGGCTTCTTCCAGGCTATCTTCACGCTCTGGAAGTGCGCGAGAAAGGCGAGGTGAGTGCTGGGTTAAAAGTTCATAGCTAACACGGTTAGCGTATTTGCAAATTTGAGATAATGAAGAATAGGTTAAATATGTAGCACTGTGTTTTTTTGACGATGGCACGTTCGTTTTGTGATAGCTGTTGGCTGCAATATCATGCAATAAAGCGGACAAAGCACCATCTCCAGCACCATTGGTATTCTTAATTTTCAATGGCCCACCTAAATAAGGTGAAATATGGGAATAGATACGCACAGGGGTTGTGCAGTCGGTAAAACGCATGGCACGGCTGTATTCGTATTGATTAAACTCTGGAATATTACCTGGTAATAGGGTCATTTCTGTTTCGCGTTTACGATCATTTTCCGTATAACCTGCCATATACAAACCAACAGGGCCTGCGGTACACAAAACCAAATCTGCCCAGTTTAAAGCAGCATTCGCCGCCAGTAATGGATCTTTTTCCCCAGTTAGCGCCTCACCTTCTTCTTCATTCATCGCCAAAATAGTGACATTACTCTTAATGAAGCTTTGCCACCACTGGGCATTACCTTCAATCACATATTTAGTACCCAGCGTTAACACCACGGGAATGTGTCGCGCTTTGGCCAGTTCAACCGCTCGCTGAACGGCTTTTGGCATAGGGTCTTCTGGTTTTCCGCGCATTAGATAAGAGGAAATAACCAGAGCACTCGCTTTATTGAAAGCCGATTGCGGAATGCTTTCAGCCTGTAGTTGGTTCATATCACCTTCATTAATGGCAAAGGTGCGCTCTCCATCTTGGGTGATTAAGGTATAACAACGGCCAATAGAGCCATCGACTCTTTGTAAGTGATTTAAATTAACTCGTGAAGAGGTGTTGCATAAATAGCGGTATGCGTAACTGCCAACATCAATATTTTTCGACATCACGCCAAGTAGCACCGACTTACTGTCAGCCAGTACAGAATAGTTGTGTAGAGTATTGCCAATGGTATCGCCAGGGTGTTCGTGAGAGATGAGATCTTTCTCGATTAACTCTTGATACAGAGCGTCAGCCACATCTTGAGTGACGACTAGGGAGTGTCCTTTACTAAGAGAGTATTTACTTAAAAAAGCGTCATCAACTCGAGCTTCAATATCAACAATGGTTTGTCCAACGCCAATAATGGATGGCCTAGATAGCTTAGGCGTTTGGTGGATTTGATTCACCAATGGATCTCGAGAATGAATAGGGAAGTAATGTTTTGACTTTCTTTGACCAGGAAACTTCATAATGGGGCAATATAAAAAATGGATATGCAGAGTATATCACAGGGAATACTCTGCATATGTGCTAACTGATTAATTTATCTAAAGTTAGCTTATATATATTGCGGTTAATACGCCACATCGCTGTTTTTTTCAGCCGCTTCTCCAACCGTAGGGGGTGTCGGTGTAGTCTGCTGCGCCGGCGTAATGGTGTGATGGTGAGTGTGATTGGCCGAACCATCGGTTGATTTATAGGCTAGGGTATCCCATAGAGGTACAGTGGAAAGACTGTGTTTATAACTGCCAGAGGTCTCTTTTGTTGAATAAGAGATATACATGAGAGTTTGTGATGATTTATCGAAAATACGACGGATTTTCATTGTTTTAAAGAAGATACTTTTGGATTTTTTAAAGACAATTTCACCGGATTTCGAATCATCGATGGCCGCAATCATTTGTGGGGTAATTTCCCCTGTTTGTCTGCATGAAATGGCAGAATCTGAAGGGTCGGAGAGATCAAGGTTAGCCTCAATACTGGCCACATGACAGGTGACACCGGTCACAATAGGGTCAACCAGAATGTTGATTTTGATATCTTTCGTTGTGAACAAGCCTAGAGAGACGTCACCCACTTCATTATTATCACACCCACTAAGAGCAAGGGCGAGGATTGGAGCCAAAAGGGCTATTTTTTTCATTGCTGTTTCCGTCAAATTAAAAGGCTTACGCGTAATATAGAGTCTAACACATACCGACAATCTTGTTTAAATAAGCAATTGTTTGATAAAGAATTGTTCGTCCTATTATCCGGGTGTATCCTTAATGAAATTCCATAATGAGAATACCCTATGAGTAACACGACAACCCTGTCTGACGCAGAGCAAATTCAGCAACTGAAAAATCAATGGATGTTGTCTCAGATAGATGTAGATTTCCCCACTCGCGAAAGCCAATTAGGTAGTGCGTGTTACCTCGATGTGATGGAACAAAACAGTGCCATCATGGCATTTGAAGGCCCAACTGACCCAGCGTTAACCCCTAAGGGCAAACTGAATTGGCTTAAAGTGGATTTTCATAAATTAACCGTATTATTTAGTCAGTTTTATGCCAGTCACAGCGCCGTTGCAGAGGCTTCTCGTGACTATTTACAAGAGTTTTTAGCGCAAATTATTTTGGATGACAATTCAGGACATTCGTTATGGGTTGGCCTATCCGATAGCGCAGTATCAGGCTGTTGTATCGTTTCAGAGAAAAATCAGCATCTGTTGATCTCTGATTTATTGCTCAATACCGAATACGATTTAGCTCAAGAGGTGCCGTCTATCATCACAGGATACACCGCCATGGGGCATGGGGTTACTTGGCCTGTTATGGTTTGCCCAATTTCTCATATAGAGTGATCTAAGTCGTTTTATAGACAATTAAATACGATGCATTTAACAGTAAATTGTCATGCCTTTTCACTAATTTCAATGAGTTCGCTATAACAGAGTTTGCGATAAAAAAGTTCGTCAAAACAAATGTACCGCCAGGCAACATGGTTTAATCGGTAAAATACTGTGGA
This sequence comes from Vibrio rarus, assembly GCF_024347075.1. Classification (NCBI taxonomy): domain Bacteria; kingdom Pseudomonadati; phylum Pseudomonadota; class Gammaproteobacteria; order Vibrionales; family Vibrionaceae; genus Vibrio; species Vibrio rarus. Next base: position 282,705 of record NZ_AP024901.1, on the reverse strand, counting down.
AAGATAAGCAATGAAATGTGTGATTTTTGATTGTGAAGGAACATTAGTTGATAGCGAAAAATTATGCTGCCAAGCCTTGGTTAGTGTGTTTACTAGCTTTGGCGCAACCCTCACTATGGAAGAAGTACAGCGTCATTTTAATGGTGGCAAGCTTGCGGATATTCTGATGGAGACTAGCCAACGCTTAGGCGTACAGGTTGATATCGACCAACTTGAATCCCTGTATAGAGAAAAAACCAAGGTGTTGTTTCAAGCAAAATTAGCCCCATCCCATAATGCCCATTCGGTGTTAAAAACACTCAATAAACTTGGTATAGAAGTGTGCGCAGTGTCCAATGGGCCTCGTAGTAAACTTGAATCTACATTGGAAATTAGTGGTTTAGCTCATTATTTCACAGGCGCTATGTTTAGTGCATTTGAAGCCAATAGTTGGAAACCTGAACCGGATCTAATTCAGTATGCGGCAATGCGTATGGGGTTTCGAACTAGTGAATGTTTATTTGTAGACGATACACTGCAAGGCGTTCGAGCCGGAGTGGCGGCAAATATTACTACATTGCATTATCGTCCCAATCCAATATCGCCCAACTGGAGCATTACTGGAGTTAGCCGTATCAATGACTTACAGGAAGTCTTGAGGTATTGTCCAGAAACCTCTGCCGTTTAGCCTCGCCAAACTGCTTTTAAACTTAGACACAAAACACTGCACTTATGGATAATAGTTAAAAAGACAGTGCGTAAATCACGTATACTCGAACTCCGTAGGAATTTTAGATTTTATTATGAGCTCATTAGTGTCGAAACCACGCGTTGCTATTTTTGCCGATGTGCAAAATATCTATTACACCACACGAGATGCCTACCAGCGTCATTTTGACTATAACGCGTTCTGGGCGTTAGCGATGGAATATGGGCACATTGATTCTGCTCAAGCGTATGCCATTGCCAGTCACGATCCTAAACAACGTCAATTTCATCACATTCTTCGTGGTATAGGCTTTCAAGTGAAGTTGAAACCTTATATTCAACGCGCAGATGGCAGTGCCAAAGGCGATTGGGATGTGGGCATCACCATTGATGTTATGGAAAAAGCCGAGCAAGTAGATACCATCATTTTACTGTCTGGTGATGGCGATTTTGAGTTGTTAGTGCAACATGTTGCGCAGCGTTATAACTGCAAGGTAGTGGTTTTAGGTGTTCGTCAGTTATCCGCTACAAGCTTAATTCAAGCCGCCACAGAATTTATTCCAATCAATAGCGCGCTATTGAGGTAACATCTTGTAAAGTAAAGTCTAGGTGATTAAAACTTAGGCTTTTAATGCCATACCAATCGTACTAAATAACGGGTCATTCTAGCTTGTTAAAATACTCGATAACTGCGTTAGAATTTTTGATTGTAGAATAACGACTTATTGAAAAATTCTGCCTTGTTTTCGAGCATTTTTCCTGCGCTATTTCTGATCACTTACTTAGTGTGATTAATGGAATGGACCCTCTCTACCTAATCGGCTTAAAATGAGCCATATTTATTGATGATAAAACAATAACAGTAAGAGAGGATCCATATATGGTATCACTTATCGAACGGAGCGTGAGCCGTGCAAATGTCGGTGTTGTTTAGAGTAAATTCGATAAGCAACCGCTATCAAAAAGCAGAGAACTGCAGGCAGTAACAAGGCGGTAAATTGATATTTCTGATAGAGGTCTACCCCCATAGAGCCACCGAGAATGAAACCGATGATAATATAGGCAAACAGCTTTGCCTTGCGTCTATCTAGGTTTTCCCCTTTTAATATCTTACCCAGCATCATTCCCAGATCGGTAAAAATCCCAGTAAGGTGTGTGGTTCGTATGATAGCGCCACTGTAGGTAGTGGCCATGGCGTTTTGCAGGCCACAGGCTATGGTTAAAAAATAGACGCCAATATAGAGGTTATTCGAGAGTAACCATATAGCTATAAATAGGCTCGCCGACTCCAGAAATAACACCCAATCGTAATATCGCCCCAACTTTAGTGTGCAGCCATGCAATAAATAACCAGCTATCGCTGAGCCAAGCATAAATGACAACAACACCCCAAGTAGGTGCAAGATATGGTTAAGGGAGGCATCAAACAGACTAATACCGAGTAGTGTTGCGGTGCCAGATAGGTGGGAAACGGCCTGATGCTCAAAGCCGAGTAAGCCGATAGCATTGATGAAACCGGCCACCAAAGCCAAAATTAAAGCCCCCATTTCGACCCATTTGGGCAGATGTGATGTCACTGTGGTTGTCCTTAGGCAATAAATGTTAGCCCTAGCGTGCGTTTAAACACAGGGCTGTTGAGCAAAATTAACAGAGTTCTATAAAGAGGAATAAATAGAGTGATTTAGCGCTCTGTAGATTATTTTTCTACTTCTGAGGATGTTTGTTCTGTTTCAACACATCCTTGCTCGGTCTCAGTAAGTTGCGCTGCATCTTGAGCTGCTTTTTCGCGATCCGCTTTAGAAATGTATTTCGGTTTATTGGAAGTATGTAATTTAGAGTTTTGTTTTTTGATTTTCTTTTTCAAGATTTGATTGATTTTTTTCTTGCGGTTCATTGCATAACCTTGTTTAGGTGTGTCTGAATGGGGCTAAGACTACCATAAACTGGCGGTTTGAGTGGTAAAAGTTACGAAAAGATCAATAGAAATTATTGGCATGGGAGCGATTGTTGTTACACCTATTATGTGGGTCACGCTTTACAAAAAACATAGATAAACCAATAAGCTAATCTCTATTCGTATCCCCATAATGGACGTATAATTAGTTCACTAATCATAAAGGTAACAAAGCAGGTTATATGGCACAAACGTACGCAGAAATATCCGGTTGGGGAAAGTGTTTACCTCCTAGTGTATTGAGCAATGATGATCTTAGTACATTTTTGCAAACCTCTGATGAGTGGATTAAACCGCGCACTGGGATCTCTGCAAGACGGATCAGCCATGTGCAAACCTCTGATCTGGCTACGGTTGCGGCAGAAAGAGCGATGGCGTGTGCGGGCATTGAAGCCTGTGACCTAGACTTAATTATTGTGGCCACTTGCTCACCGGATACATTGATCCCTAACATTGCCTCCAAGATCCAAAATAATGTTGGGGCTTTAAACGCTGCCGCTTTTGATCTTAATGCAGCCTGTACGGGTTTTGTTTATGGCTTAGAAACCGCAACGCGAATGATCCAAGCGGGCAGTTACAAACATGCTTTGGTGATTGGAGCGGAAAGGTTAAGTTTCTTTATCGATTGGACACAGCGTGATACCGCTGTACTGTTTGGCGATGGGGCAGGAGCGGTGGTGCTGTCACAAACCACTGAACCTGTTGGTTTACTGCAAAGTAAATTAGGCTGTGATTCACAAGCCCGTGATATTTTAGCTGTGCCTAGTTTTGGTACCGCGATGGATAGATTTGCCGCAGATAATGGCTATTTTAAATTTAACTTTGTTGGGCGCGAGATTTTTAAGCGCGCAGTTAAAGGAATGGGCAGTGCTGCACAACATGTGTTGCAAGACGCGCAATTGCCGACCTCTGAAATTGACGTAGTTATACCTCATCAGGCCAATATCCGAATTATACAAACATTGTGTGACTTGGCAGGCATTGAGCAACAAAAAGCATTTATTAATATACAAAACTACGGCAATACATCCGCCGCAACTGTGCCCATTGCGCTCTGTGAAGCGGTAGAGCAAGGGGCCATTAAGCCAGGTTCTAACATCCTTACCGCTGCATTTGGCGCAGGACTGACTTGGGGCGCCGGGCGTATTCGATGGGGAAAACGAGTCACTCCTATTGCACTTAGTGATGCAGAACTCCCCCCTTGTGACGAGTCGGCCTTACAGTTATTGCAACAGGCCATAGTGCATTGCAAAAACCCGCCGATGAGTGAGTAACAGCAGGGTCAGTTAATGCTTAGCCATATAGCGCTAATGACCAAACGCTAACTACCTAGAGGATCTTAGTGATTCTACAGCAACTCTTTATAGCCTAGTGATTGAAAAGCTAGGCTTTAATTTATCTAGTGGAATATCGCCTAGCCAATCCTTTAGCATTTTTATCAAGACACCCATTGTTAATTTACTCATTCTTTATCGAGACCCCCATCATTCTTTAATGAGATGCCCAATGTTACTTTTCATCGTTACTTCGTCCATTTTTTAACGAGACACCCATCATCCTTTAATGAGACACCCATTGTTACTGTTCGCCGTTACTTCGCCTATTCTTATTAAAAAGTGCTGTTGCGTTGTTTACTTGTAACAGGTCAAACAAACAGATCAACATTCCTGCCAGTAGAGTAAGGTTACCGCGTAACGCGAGGTGAGCTGTATAACCATTATTTTATGTATTCACTGTGGGATTCATCTATTTGGCTTAATAGGCGTCCCCCTTAATTAGTAATTGCTAAATTAGCATTGACTGATTATTGTGTTTGATTACACTGATTCATTATGAAGTTATGGGTTGCATGGTAGGAATGTATCCAACGCACTCAGGTATATCTGGTATTTTTAGCGTAATGGGCATCAAGTCCACTGCAAATAAAGGAGAGAAATGTGGAGTTTACAGTTCCTTGGGCATCGCTATTGGGCGGCATGTTATTAGGTGTGTCAGCCTCAGTGTTGTTATTGTGTAACGGCAAAACCGCCGGTATTAGTGGCATTGTGTCGGGTTTAATGAACAATGTTGCGGGTGATAGAAGTTGGCGTTGGTTATTTGTTGTGGGTATGGTGAGCGGAGGCGTCATCGGCTCACAAGTGTTTGATGCCTATGTGCCAACGAGCTATAACAGCCATCTTATCACTTTACTCATTGGCGGTTTGTTAGTGGGTCTTGGCAGTAAACTGGGTAATGGGTGTACTTCTGGGCATGGCATATGTGGCATTGGTCGCCTGTCAATGCGCTCTATTGTTGCCACTGTCGTGTTTATGTGTGTTGCCGCTATAACGGTATTTGTTCGATTACATTGGGTGGGGTAGGCGATGTTTAGATTCATTTCTTTAGTAAGCGGCCTATTATTTGGATTAGGTATGGCGGTGTCAGGAATGGTCGATCCTAACAAAGTCATTGCATTTTTAGACGTAGCAGGCCGTTGGGATCCAAGTCTTGCATTTGTCATGGGGGGAGCGCTTAGTGTCTTTTTACCTGTCTATTTTTTGCTGATTAAACCTCGTAGTAAACCGCTGAACACTGGCGTTTTTTCATTATCTTCCCGTCGTGATATTGATGCGCCATTATTGACCGGAGCGGCCTTATTTGGTGTGGGCTGGGGATTAGTGGGAGTGTGTCCAGGTCCAGTAGTGTCCTCTTTAGGGGCAGGAAACATGCAAGCATGGTTATTTTTGCTAGCGATGCTCAGTGGCTTTTATCTAGCCAAATTTATTCCGTTGGCGAGTAAATAATCGCCCACCTAAGCATATCCCTAATAAGGTGGAGGGTTATATGGTATGGCTTATGTCGTTACGACCTATAGTAAAAGGGTTATAGGGCTTCTTTTATCGTAAAAGACATAGGGCAGTGATCACTTAATTGATAGTTGAGCAAATCTTGTTTGGAGTAAAGGTGTTGCTTGGGCCGAGAGAAGTGAAGATCTCCACTGACCATTGCATGGTCAATTAATCGTTTAAATTGATGTGTTTGTTTAGGATGGCGGTTTGAGCGAATAACGCATTGTGCGGTGGAATATTGGGTGGCCAAGCGTACATTGTGTACTTGATGCGTTAATGCTTGCCATAACCAATCCCCTTTAAAGGCAAGATCATGGTTAAAATCCCCTAATATTATGTAGGATTGAGCAAGAGATTCCCTTTGCTTAATCCACTGATTGAGCTTCTTACCTTGGGTGGCTAACAGTTTGCATGAGCGTTGCTTGGTTCTTTTCCCAATACACCCGGCCTTTAAATGCACCGATAAGATATGAATGCCCTTGGCGTTTTTTGTGGGTTTGAGTTCAATATAAGTGGCAAACCTTAGTTTGCCATTTTTGTTGCTATTAAGATTGAGATCAGGGTGCTCCACCACGGTGATGCTTTTATCAATAGCAAAGCCGGTATATTGGTTAATATCAGAAAATTGCGTGGCGGCATTTCGTGATAAGGCCCGTTCAGAGAGAATGATCTGGTAGTTTGAGCCCACCACTTGTTGGATAGCGGCAACATCATTGACTTCTTGGAAGGCGAGTAGATCCGGTTGGATCTTAGTGAAGTATTTGGACAGTGCATTAAAGTCATCTAAGTGGCGTTGGCTTTGCGTAAATTGTGGATAACTATGGCTAGAGAGCCATGCCAAATTCCAACTGGCCAGTCGCAGCTGTGTTGCATAGGCACTGTTAGGCACACCAATAATCAGCAATATTAGCCAGCTAAATGCAAGGTTTATTTTTCTAAATTTTAATTGCAAAATTTAATATTCCAGTTAATAGCCCATCGTTAAAGCACTTCAAAAAATGCAACCCATACACAAAAAAAAAAGGCTTTTTTTTCGTTATGTGAGTAGCGTATTTTATTCGTAAAAGATCGTTCTCAAAATAATAAACTTGAACCTTATATTGATCTAGATCAAGAACATCTCGTGGCGCTTCTCGTTAAATACAGCCACAATATGTAGTGTTAATTCGTAAGTTAAATACCCTATATAGTGTATCTGTGCATATGCTGTGGGTAAGGAGAAATTGTGAAACCAGTTGTGTTAAAAAGAGATGGCTCTCTTGCCCCATTCACCAGAGATCGCATTGTGGCCGCTATTCAAAGTGCAGCGCCAGATGTTGATGAAAACTTATCAACTTATGCTGAAGGCGTTGCGTTATCTGTTGAGGGACAACTGGCGGATAGCCAAGAAGTGGATATCCAACAAATCCAAACATTAGTCGAAAATGAACTGATGCAAGGTTCTTATAAAGGATTGGCACGTTCATACATCGAGTATCGTCACGACCGTGATATGGCTCGTGAGAAAAAAAGTGCGCTCAACAAAGAAATCCAAGGTTTAATAGAGCAATCGAATGCGGATCTTCTTAACGAAAATGCCAACAAAGATGGCAAAGTGATCCCGACGCAACGTGATCTTTTGGCCGGTATTGTGGCCAAGCATTACGCTAAAACGCATATTTTACCTCGTGATATCGTGCAAGCTCATGAGCACGGTGAAATCCATTACCACGATCTTGATTATGCGCCATTTTTCCCAATGTTCAACTGTATGCTTATCGATCTTAAAGGCATGTTAACACATGGCTTTAAAATGGGTAACGCTGAGATAGACACCCCGAAATCTATTTCTACAGCAACGGCGGTGACAGCGCAAATTATCGCTCAAGTGGCCAGTCATATCTACGGTGGTACCACCATTAACCGTATTGATGAAGTGCTCGAACCTTATGTGATGCACAGCTACGATAAACACCTACAAGTGGCGAAAGAGTGGGATATCCATGATCCTAAAGCTTTTGCACGCTCACGTACGGAAAAAGAGTGTTACGACGCGTTTCAATCCCTAGAGTATGAAGTCAACACTTTGCATACCGCTAATGGGCAGACACCGTTTGTCACCTTTGGTTTTGGTCTTGGTGCATCTTGGGCATCAAAATTAATTCAAACCTCTATCCTTAAAAATCGTATTGCAGGACTGGGCAAAAACAGTAAAACGGCGGTATTCCCTAAATTGGTGTTTGGCATTAAAGATGGGTTAAACCATAAGCCGAGCGACCCAAGTTACGAAATTAAGCAACTGGCCTTAGAGTGTGCGACTAAGCGTATGTATCCTGACATCTTAAACTACGACAAAGTCGTGGAAGTAACAGGATCATTTAAAACGCCAATGGGCTGTCGCAGTTTCCTTGATGTGTATGAAGAAAATGGCGAGATGATCCATGACGGTCGTAATAACCTTGGTGTGGTGAGTCTTAACCTGCCACGCATTGCCTTACAAGCTAAAGGCAGTGAAGCGCGTTTCTATGAACTGCTTGATGAGCGCTTGAGCACGGCTCGTCGCGCTCTAGAGACACGCATCACTCGCTTAGAAAATGTCAAAGCACGCGTTGCGCCAATCCTATATATGGAAGGGGCATGTGGTGTACGTCTGCAACCTGATGATTCAGTTGCTGAGATATTCAAACATGGTCGCGCTTCTATTTCTCTAGGTTATATCGGTATCCATGAGACGATTAACGCCCTGTATGGTACCGAAGAGCATGTGTTTGATCAGGCCGCATTAAGAGAGAAAGCGTTAGCGGTGATCTCTTACTTGAAGAAAAATGTCGATCAATGGACTGAAGAAACCAGTTATGGGTTTAGTCTTTATGGCACCCCAAGTGAAAACTTATGCAGCCGTTTCTGCCAAATTGACACTAAAGAGTTTGGTGTGATTAAAGGAGTAACGGATAAAGGTTATTACACTAATAGTTTCCATTTGGACGTCGAGAAAAAAGTTAACCCGTACGACAAAATTGATTTTGAAATGCCATATCCTCACATTTCAAGTGGTGGCTTTATTTGTTATGGCGAGTTCCCTAACATGCAACGTAATGTTGAAGCATTAGAGAATGTCTGGGATTACGCGTACAGCCGCGTACCGTATTACGGCACTAATACGCCGATAGATGAGTGCTATGAGTGTGGTTATAACGGCGAGTTTGATTGTACAAGTAAAGGGTTTACTTGCCCTAACTGTGGTAACCATGACTCATCAAAAGTGTCTGTGACACGACGTGTGTGTGGCTACTTAGGCAGTCCTGATGCGCGTCCATTTAACTTCGGTAAGCAAGAAGAAGTGAAACGTCGCGTTAAACACCTTTAATAACAAGCAGAAGTCGTGATGAATTATCATAATTATTATCCGATAGATGTGGTCAATGGACTGGGTACGCGTTGTACCCTGTTTGTTTCTGGTTGCATCCATCAATGTCGAGGCTGTTATAACCAGTCCACTTGGTCTCCTAGCTCAGGGCATCTGTTTACCCAAGAAATGGAAGATCAAATTATTGCGGATCTTAACGATAGCCGAATTAAACGTCGGGGCTTGTCACTGTCTGGGGGCGACCCACTATTTCCTGGTAACCTTGATGCAGTATTAAAACTGGTGAAGCGGGTCAAAGCATCGTGTCCGGGTAAGGACATTTGGCTTTGGTCTGGCTATGTACTTAGCGAGTTGAGCGAACAACAACAAGAAGTTATGAGCTACGTCGATACTTTTATTGATGGCAAATTTGAAAAGGACCTTTTTGATGCTCGTTTAGAGTGGCGTGGCAGTTCTAATCAAGTGATTCATCGATTTACCTTGGATTAGAGCCTAAACGTATGGGGCAGGGTGTAACTTGTCTCATACGTGCTCAACATAAATGCTCTGTGTAGCCAGTTTAACCCTGATTAGCTATTTCGATTTTCCCCCGCAAGTGATAACGTGACACTCTCCAAATGAATTTCAAAGGGTTGTGACTTTCATGTTTTCAAATTTACCTGCACCTGTACAGGATCCTATCCTGTCTTTATCTCAAGCTTCTCGTCTAGATCAACGTGACACAAAAGTGGATCTGGGGATTGGCGTCTACAAAAATAGTGACGGTGTCACTCCAGTAATGCAATCGGTGCTGCAAGCGCAAAACATTGTGTTGCAACAGCAAACAACAAAAGCCTACGTGGGCATGGCCGGTGACGAAGAGTTTAATGCGGCAGCATTAAGTCTGGTATTACCTGATAGCGCTATTGCACAGCGTGCGACATCCATACAAACACCGGGAGCCAGTGGCGGCTTACGCATGTTGGCGGAACTGATTGCATTTTCTCATCCAAATGCCACTGTGTGGCTGAGCAATCCGAGCTATGTGAATCATCAACCAGTGATGGAAGCGGCCGGACTCAAAGTAAAACATTACCGCTATTTTGATGTAAAAACTAAGCAAGTAGATACCGCAGCAATGCTGGATGATCTTGCTAAAGTCAAAGCCAAAGACGTGGTTCTGCTGCATGGCTGTTGTCATAATCCCACTGGCGCAGATTTGTCTCCAGAGGCTTGGAAACAAGTGACTGAACTGGCGCACAAACAAGGCTTCTTACCTTTCATTGATATTGCCTATCAGGGATTTGGTGACGGTCTTGAGCAAGATGCGTTTGGGGTTAGGTATATGGCTGAGCACTTACCAGAGCTATTGGTGACCAGTTCTTGTTCTAAGAATTTTGGTTTATACCGTGAACGAACAGGCAGTGCCATTATTGTTGCCAAAAACGGGACTCATGCGGCAAATGCACGAGGCAAAGTACTACAAATATCCAGAACTTCTTATACTATGCCTCCGGCTCATGGGGCGTCTATAGTTAAAACGATACTGTTAGACAATGACTTAAAAGCAGCATGGTTTAATGAACTTGAGCAAATGCGTTTGCGTTTGGTGAGTTTGCGACACAACTTGTGCCTTGAACTGGAAAAACGTACTCAAACCAACGACTTCGACTTTATTAAACAGCATAAGGGCATGTTTAGTGTGCTGGGCTACACTTCCGAGCAAATGATTCGCTTGCGTGAAGAGTTTGCTGTATATGGTGTAAATGATGGACGAATTAATATTGCTGGCTTAAGAGAGCAAGATCTCAATTATGTTGCATCTGCCATAGCAAAAGTGCGATAAAATTATGACAACTTAAATATGACGAGGTGGATTGGATGAAACATTGGAAAATTTTAAGTATCGCTTTAGCCACAGGCTCTCTAGCCGCTTGTTCCACTACGCAGGATCAATCACAAAAGGATGTGAAGTTTGAGCCGCCGGTAATGGAACAAGAAACCGAAGAAGGCATAGAGGAAGTGGTGGAAAAAGACGAACCTATAATGGTGGAAGAGGAAAAAGAGGTGAAGCCTGCCGTTGCCGCTGCCACTAAAACAGCAGATGGTAAGTTGATTCTTGGCGAACAAGAGTGGGTCTATTTTCCTGAGTTTAAAGCCACCGCTAAAGCGCGCGTAGACTCCGGTGCTACCACTTCATCATTGTCGGCTGTTGAAGTAAAAGAGTTTGAACGTGACGGTAAACAATGGGTCAAATTCAAGCCTGCACAAAAAGGCAAAGTAGGCAAAGAAATCAGTTTGCCTGTGGTTCGTTTTGCTAAGGTAAAACAGTCCAGTTCCGATGCGCCAGATAAACGCCCTGTGGTTGCAGTGTGGATTCAAGTGTCAGATCTAAAAGAGAAAACTGAATTTACATTGGTGGACCGCTCTCATCTTGATTTTCCCGTATTACTGGGCCGCAGTTTTGTTCGTGATGTGGCCATTGTCGACGTGAGTCGTAAGTTTATACAACCAAAGGTGAGCAAGTAATTCATTATGAGTGCCTTCATTAGAGGGCATATTGACTTTATTTAATCATTACTTAGTACTTTATGCGTTGTATTCTGATTGTTTTATTGAGCCTTTATTCTTGGTCATCTTTTGCTAAATCAACGCAAACGGTGTATGTGTACGCGGCTTCGTCGATGACGCAAGTGGTGCAGCAATTAACTGCAGTAGCGGCAGAGCAAGGTATTGAGGTTAAAGGCGTTTTTGGTTCATCTTCCTCTATAGCAAGACAGATATCCAATGGGGCACCTGCGGATATTTTTATTTCGGCTAATCAACAATGGATGGCGTATGTAGAGCCTCAATATGGGGTTCAGCCGTCGCATATTATCGCCAGTAACCGTCTGGTGGCAATTACCGCTGACCATCTCCCTACCATACCTATTGAGGATCTTAGCAAGCCTGAACGTTGGCAACAGATTATTGGCCATGGCCGAATCGCTGTTGGTGAAACTCATACTGTTCCGGTGGGGATTTACGCCAAGGAGGCGCTGCAATCCATGGGGGTATGGCCTGTATTGCAACAGCAGATTGCGCCAATGAAAAACACTCGCGCGGTCTTGGCCATGGTGGAGCGGGGGCAAGTGCCTGTTGGCATCGTTTATGCCACTGACGCAAACTTGTCTACAAAAGTCAAAGTATTAGCGCCGATCCCGCGTCGCTATTATTCACACATCACCTACCCAATGTTGTTATTAAGTGATAAAGCACACGCTCACGAGGTTTACCACATTATGTTAAGCCCTTTAATGCAACAGAGGTTATCTGAACTAGGATTTAGCCCAATAGAGAACGCTAATGCTAACTGAGCTTGAGATCATTGCTCTCACCCTAAGTTTAAAGGTCGCGATAGTGGCCAGTATTTCGATTTTGCCTGTGGGCATCGCTTTAGCTTGGCTATTGGCTAAAAAAGAGTTTTACGGCAAAAGCTTGCTCGATGGGATCATCCATCTACCGCTGGTGTTGCCTCCGGTGGTGATTGGTTATGTGTTACTGATCTTGTTTGGTAAACAAGGGGCATTAGGACAGTGGCTCAATACCTACCTAGGCATTGATTTTTCATTTAGTTGGAAAGGGGCAGCATTGGCTTCAGCGGTGGTGGCGTTACCACTAATGGTGCGCTCAATTCGTTTAAGTATTTTGGCGGTAGATCGCAAACTTGAAGAAGCAGCCATGACCTTAGGCGCGAGTCCATTTAAGGTTTTTTGGCGAATTACCTTACCGTTGATCATGCCCGGAGTAATATCGGGTTTGGTGCTGGCTTTTGCGCGAAGTTTGGGGGAGTTTGGTGCCACTATTACCTTTGTTTCAAACATTCCAGGGGAAACCCAGACGATTCCTCTGGCGATGTTCAGCTTTTTGGAAACTCCTGGAGCGGAGTTTGAGGCCATGCGCTTATGTTTATTAGCGGTGGCAATTGCGCTTATTTCTTTATTTGTTAGTGAATGGTTGTCTCGTCGCTCTCAGCAAAAATTGGGGTTAATACAATGACCTTTCAATTCTCATTTCAACATCAATTTGCAGAGCAACACTTTTCTATGGCTGCGCACCTGCCAAATAATGGAGTGACTGCTGTGTTTGGTCGCTCTGGGAGCGGTAAATCTACATTATTGAATGTGTTGTCAGGGTTACTCGCCCCTCAATCGGGCAAAATAATTCTCAATGAGCGCCTGTTACTTGATAGTGAAAGTAAGTGCTATGTTCCGGTATGGAAGCGCAAAGTGGCGATGGTGTTCCAAGATGCACGCTTATTTCCTCATTTGTCCGTTCAACAGAATTTACTGTTTGGCGCAACCAATTCGGCCATCACCTCGCGCTTTACACAACTGACGACCCTATTAGGCATTGCCCATTTATTACAAGCAAAGCCGAATACCTTAAGTGGTGGAGAAAAACAGAGGGTGGCCATTGCCCGTGCCTTACTCAGTGAACCTCAACTTCTGTTAATGGATGAACCATTAGCGAGTTTAGATTTGCCACGTAAGCGTGAGGTTCTCAAATACTTAAATCAATTGTCTGCAACTATTGATATTCCCATCGTTTATGTCACGCATAGCTTGGAAGAGGTGATGCACTTAGCGGATCATCTTTTGGTGTTAGATAAGGGGCAAGTCGTCGACTTTGGTACAGTGGAAGAGGTTTGGAATGGGCCGAGTTTGGCATTATGGCAAGAGGGGGAAAGGCACAGTACGTTGCTCACCGCTACTGTCGCCGAACGTCATCCTAACTACGCCATGCGAAAAATGAATATAGCGCAACACTCCTTATGGGTGCCCGAACAAGACTTTACAGATAAAGTGGGTCAAAGTATGCGTATCAGAATTGATGCGCAGGATGTCTCTGTGACGCTGTCACCGAATTTGGTCGGGTCAATTCGTAATGTGTTGCCGGTGGTGATCACGGGTATTTCACCATTAAATAGCCATTCAAATTTGCTGACATGTTCATTAAATGAACAACTGTTATTAAAGTCGAATTTAACTCAGTGGGCGACCGATGATCTTGGCTTACACGTGGGGCAAAAGGTGTATGCACAAATAAAAGGGGTGAGCTTTACTCAGCAAAATCTGGCCAACTATTAACTTTCTAATGACCCATTACCTAGAGCAAAAAGTGTTGCAGTAGACGGCCTTATTATGGTGAACGTGCGCTCGAGCTGTTTTTGATCATCCCGAGCGCTGTGACGATTAGTCTTTTATAAATACGTTGTTAAAATCGCGCTTTAAGATAGGGTCGCGACGTGCTTTTTTCATCTGTTTACACATGTCTTTAATACAATTCATCAGCACTTGATCTAACATCTGTGCTTTGTAAGCATTGACCTCTTCCTCAGACATATCTTTAGGGATATTTAAGCTAGGAAACTCTTCTAAAAGCCCAACTCCGGCAAAAGATTGGCTTACTGAAGTGAGTGCATGAAACTGCTCAAAGTTATCAACCACATTTTGTGCGCTGGCAGGGAGTTCGTCCCAAGCTTTACGTACTTCTTCTTCACCTGCCTCATGTATGGAAACAACCATTTGGAACATTTGCTCTGGCACTTCATCAAAGATGATGACTTGGCGTAGTTCGGCTGAAACTTCACTTAGATCGATGGTTTGATCTTCAATTATTTCTGACATAAGGATATACCTAGTTGTAATGGTGTATTCATCGTAAAAAGTTACTTAAAAATGTCAAACTAAACAAAGCTATTGGGTGATGGATCTTATAAAAATAAACAGAGGTTCATCAATGTGGTGAAATTTCCAACATTATTAGGGTAAACAAACGGCATACGGTATGTAATCTAGTTTCATTGCGCTATATGCAAAGAAAGAACACAAAAAAAATTAGTGAAAGCTCGCCTTAAACTGGTTATTGTTTAGTAACAGTCTTAACGTTGCTTTTATATGGAGTATGCTTGAAACGTTACCTAGTTTTTCTTGTCACTATGCTGATATGTTTGACCTCTCATGCGGACCCTGTATTACGGAAGGTACTGGAGCAGAACTTTGCAACCGCGGTATTGCTCAGTGACAGCGAAGCTATCTCTTTTGGTTTCCAAGACTTTGACCCCAACAGTTTTATTACCACAGATAACGACAATATAGGCAGTGAAGAATCCTTAGAGCTGCGCAAGCAAATTGCTATTTACACTATTCCTTATACGATCAAATTACACGACGTTCCGCTAAAAGGTGACCAAGTTTTACAACAAAACATCACCTTTGTTGGCTCATACCTGAAAACAAAACGGGATATCGCCTTTGGTGACACAACAATAGAGCCAGAGGATACCAGCGTCGATCAAACGTTTACCTTATCGGGAAAATATTGGGTTAACTATCCTTTGACTGAAAATTTGAGCTTAAATTCGGGCTTAGATACCAACTTTATGCATTATCGCAATGATTACACTTACCGAAATTCCTTTACCCTATTTTACAAGGACCAATTAGAAGGTCGGGCCTTTAACACCAATGCGTGGGCGGTGACGTTTAAGCCAAGTGCCGAGCTTCACTACACCAAAGAGCAAGACTGGGGTCATTGGGAAGCCTTCACTGAGATGAAATACTTCTATGGCGTAGGTTGGGGCGAAGCCAACGAGGGCGACGTAGGTAACCCTGAGGGCTGGTATTGGATTAACGGCATTAAAGGATTTTATGATGTTACACACTGGGGTGGCTACGGGCAAACCCTATTCAGCAGTATACGACGTATTGATATAGGCAAAGATCTGCAAGAGCCAATGGGAACCACCAGTTATTATGAATGGAGTGCTGGTTGGTTGGTCAGTCCTCCCTATTTTAAAGATTTTATCGATAATATCGGTCTTGGTATCAACATCAATTATGGCAGCAGTTTAAAGGGGGGAACCATAGTTTTGTTGATCAATGAGCACTAGTGGTTATGTGTTATTTCCAGTCAGTCTTAAGGCATTATCTTTAAAATATTAAGACATTCATAGTTACAAATTTAAATAATTAACAGTGGCCTTTAAGTAGCCCGTAACATAGATTATGTAACGGTAAGCCTATTCATTTTGGAGTGTTTATGGGGTGGTTGAGTCGTTTATTTGGTTCATCAAATAATGAGAAAAAGCAAGAGGTTGAACCGGTAGAGTATAAGGGCTATTTAATTTATGCAGACTCTATTGCAGAAGGTGGTCAATTCAGAGTTGCTGGACGTATTACCTCAGGGGAAGGTGATGCACTGAAAACACATCAGTTCATTCGTTCTGATGTATTAGGCAGTAAAGAAAGCGCCAATGAATTAATGTTGAAAAAAGCGCAAATGTATATTGATCAAACGGGCGAATCTATTTTCGACCAATGATGCGAAAGAAAATTGTATACACGTTCGTAGATGGTGTTTAGTGAACTAAGACGCTTTTTGGTGTCATCGGCGTACGCTGATAAGCGTACCATTTGACCTTCTTAGCACGCACTAAAAACGGACTATGTTTTGTTTTGGTTAATTGTAGGGAATAACTATGCAGATTGGTGTACCTAAAGAAAGCCTGTCAGGTGAAACTCGTGTAGCCGCGACACCTAAGACGGTTGAGCAGCTAATAAAATTGGGATTTGATGTTTGCATTGAAAAAGAAGCGGGGGCGTTAGCCAGTTTCGATAATCAAGCCTATCAACAAGCAGGAGCCAGTGTTGTTGACCACACTGAAGTTTGGCATTCACCCCTGATCCTTAAAGTGAACGCACCATCAGAGGAAGAAATTGCCCTGATCAATGAAGGTGCAAGTATCGTCAGTTTTATTTGGCCGGCGCAAAATCCTCAGTTAATGGAAAAACTGTCCTCGAAAAACATCAATGTGATGGCAATGGATGCGGTGCCACGTATTTCTCGTGCTCAAGCGTTAGACGCATTGAGCTCTATGGCGAATATCGCAGGCTATCGCGCTGTGGTAGAAGCCGCTCATGAATTTGGTCGTTTCTTTACAGGACAAATCACAGCAGCCGGTAAAGTACCGCCAGCAAAAGTATTAGTGGCAGGGGCCGGTGTTGCCGGTCTTGCGGCTATTGGTGCTGCGGGTAGTCTTGGCGCTATTGTTCGTTCGTTCGATGTTCGCCCTGAAGTTAAAGAGCAAGTGGAGTCTATGGGGGCTCAGTTCTTGGAAGTCGATTTTCAAGAGCAATCTGGTGCGGGGGACGGTTATGCCAAAGAGATGTCTGAGGAATTTAACCAAAAAGCGCAGCAACTGTACGCCGCTCAAGCAAAAGATGTGGATATCATCATCACTACGGCATTGATCCCAGGACGCCCAGCCCCTGAATTGATCAGTAAAGAGATGGTGGATAGCATGAAGCCGGGTAGTGTGATCGTTGACCTTGCCGCTGCAAACGGTGGTAATTGCGCTTATACCGAAGCTGATAAAGTGATCACTACTGCCAATGGTGTCAAAGTGATCGGCTATACGGATATGGTGGGTCGTCTGCCAACGCAATCGTCCCAGTTGTACGGTACTAACTTAGTTAACCTGCTTAAATTGTTGTGTAAAGAGAAAGACGGCACCATCAATATCGACTTTGACGATGTTGTGTTACGTGGTGTGACCGTGGTTAAAGAGGGGGAAGTGACTTGGCCTGCGCCACCGATTCAGGTGTCGGCTCAACCGCAACCTACACCTAAAGCGACAAAAGTAAAAACAGAACCTAAAGTGGAAAAACCGTCATCGCCCATTAAAAAATTGCTGGGTTTGGTGGTTGGCATTGGGGCATTTGCTTGGGTGGCCTCTGTGGCTCCCGCTACCTTCTTAGCTCACTTCACTGTGTTTGTTTTAGCCTGTATTGTTGGTTACTACGTGGTGTGGAACGTCACCCATGCATTACATACTCCTTTGATGTCGGTCACTAATGCCATTTCAGGCATTATTATCGTTGGTGCCTTGTTACAAATAGGACAAGGAAGTGGCGTTGTCACTTTTCTCGCCTTTATCGCCGTATTAATTGCTAGCATTAACATCTTTGGTGGATTTACTGTCACCAAACGCATGTTAGAAATGTTTCGTAAAGACTAAGGAGTAACATATGTCTGCAGGATTAGTTCAAGCCGCATATATTATTGCTGCTGTTTTCTTTATTATGAGTTTAGCTGGGCTGTCGAAGCAAGAAACGGCCCGCTCCGGTAATTACTACGGTATCACCGGCATGGCCATTGCGTTGTTAGCCACTATTTTAGGGCCTCATTCTGATGGTGTGCCGTGGATTCTAACGGCCATGGTGATTGGTGGTGGTATTGGTATCTATTTCGCTAGAAAAGTGGAAATGACAGAAATGCCCGAACTGGTGGCCATTTTACACAGTTTTGTGGGAATGGCCGCGGTGCTTGTGGGTTACAATAGCTTACTGGATGCCCCTGTGCTGGCCACCCATGCCGAGCATATGATCCACTTGGTGGAAGTGTATTTAGGTGTGTTTATCGGTGCGGTGACTTTTACAGGTTCTATCGTTGCCTTTGCCAAATTGCGCGGTCTCATTTCTTCTTCTCCATTAAATTTACCTAATAAACATAAGCTGAATTTAGCCGCTATTATCATTTCAGCGTTACTTATGAAGTGGTACCTTGGCGGTGATGGGGCGTTATTTCCTCTACTACTAATGACGGTTATTGCCTTAGCATTTGGTTATCATTTGGTTGCCTCAATTGGTGGCGCAGATATGCCAGTAGTTGTGTCTATGCTTAACTCTTATTCCGGTTGGGCTGCCGCTGCCGCAGGCTTTATGCTCGCCAATGATCTGTTGATCGTCACTGGTGCTTTGGTGGGTTCATCGGGTGCGATACTGTCGTACATCATGTGTAAGGCGATGAATCGCTCTTTTATTAGTGTCATAGCCGGTGGTTTTGGACAAACGGTGTCGGTCTCGTCGAGCTCTGAGGCGCAAGGGGAGCATCGAGAGTCTAGTGCAGAAGACGTAGCGGAACTGTTGAAAAACTCAAAATCAGTCATTATTACTCCGGGGTATGGCATGGCTGTAGCTCAAGCTCAGTACCCAGTGCATGAGATCACGGAGAAACTGAGGGCGAAAGGAGTGAAGGTACGCTTTGGTATTCATCCTGTTGCAGGTCGCTTGCCCGGTCATATGAACGTGTTGCTTGCGGAAGCAAAAGTTCCTTATGATATTGTATTAGAGATGGATGAGATCAATGATGATTTCTCTGAAACTGATACAGTACTCGTCATAGGCGCAAATGATACGGTGAACCCGGCCGCCCTTGATGATCCAAGCAGCCCCATTGCTGGTATGCCTGTGTTGGAAGTTTGGGATGCTAAAAACGTGGTGATTTTTAAACGTTCAATGAATACAGGTTATGCAGGGGTACAAAACCCGTTGTTCTTTAAAACCAATTCATCGATGTTGTTTGGTGATGCTAAAGCATCTTGCCAAAAAATAATTGAACATCTCTGATCTAGTACGATTTTAGTCGAAAGAAAAGGGAGCTTACGCTCCCTTTTCTTTTGCCCGATCTCAGTGGATATGTGTCATTTCATTGTCAATTATGGCGTACGGTTTGGAATGGATAGCCGTTTACGAGTATAGTGAACAAATTGCAGTTTAAAACATGTTGTACTCTTTGAGAATTTTATTAATATTCATCAGCTTACTGGCTGTTAGCCCAGTTTCAGTAGCCAAAACATTACCCCAAAGGTTGGATTCTTTGGTGGGCTTGTTTGTGTTTGAAGAGGCAAAAGATGTTTATGATATGCAGGTTATTCAAGCAGACTTTCCCACAGCGTTAATCGACCCAAACTCGATGTTACCGCAAACCAGTAAATATCCGCTAAAAGACATACAGCTGTTATATCGTTTAGAGCAAAATTGTAAGGGAAAACTTCCGTTAAGCCCTGCAGTGACTGAGCCGCTAGTCTTTACACGCGCTATGTGTCGTGGAACGCAATTACCACTCAAATGGTTTGCTCGGGCGAATCCTATCCACCCCGGTGGCGGTACTTATGCGGCACGCTACGTGAAAGCCCATCCTGAGCGCTTTGAAGAACTGCAACCTTATATGCATATAAGTGAAAGGAAGTTTGCCAAGCCAAGTACTTTGCTCGGTCGATTACAGGTGATGCACAGTGATGGAATTGCCTCTTTGCTATCGGGCGCACCTATGTTTTTACAAGACAAAGAGTTCTGGTTACGTAAAGGTGACAGTTACTTTGTGTTTGATATTGATGTGTTAGCCCGTCATGCCAAAAAGGCTGAATTGACATTTCGTCCGGTATCGCAGGTCAATGAATGTTTTTTTGAACGAGGCAATATTTGTTGGCAACAGCACGATGATAATCACTTAATCAAATATTTGTTATATGTATTGGGGGCATTAAATGTCGTCTTAATCATTGGCTGGTCCTTGTATCGTTGGAACAGTAAAAGACAAGAAATGCGCAGCCGCATGCTAGTGCTACAAATATTAACCCATGAATTGCGCACACCTATTGCCAGTTTGTCGATGACCGTAGAAGGCTTTAGACGTGAGTTCGAACGTTTACCTGAGTCTGTTTACGATGAGTTTCGTCGTTTATGTGAGGATACGAGACGATTACGCCAATTGGCAGAAGCAAGTAAAGACTACTTACAGTCAGATAATAAACCGCTGGCTACTGAGTATTTGCCTTCTATGCAAGAGTGGTTGGAATATAAAGTAGAAAATTATGCAGGGGATGTGTCATTGATTCTTGAAAGAGACATTGATGCGCAAGTGAATATTTATTGGCTGGGTACCTGCATAGATAACTTAGTGAATAATGCGATTAAATATGGTGTTGGCAAGGTGAGTTTGAAAATATATCGCAACGCTGACACGCTGAAAATTGAGGTTCAAGATGAAGGGGACTTATGTGCGAAAGATTGGAAGCAACTACGCAAACCCTTTGTCAGTAAAGCAGGGTTAGGCCTAGGTCTAACGATTGTAGAATCAATGGTAGGAAGAATGGGCGGCAAAATGAAACTGGTTGGGCCGCCAACTAAATTTGTTATGGAGATCCCTTGTGGAAGAGACGTTACTGCTTGTTGAAGACGATAAAAATTTGGCCGATGGCCTACTGGTTAGCCTAGAGCAGGCGGGTTACACCTGTTTGCATTCAGAAACTATTGCTGACACGACTAAATTATGGGACCAAGCAGACTTGGTTATCCTAGACAGACAATTGCCTGATGGCGATTCAATTGCAAAATTAGCAGAATGGAAAGAGATTAAATCCGTTCCAGTGATTCTGTTGACCGCCTTGGTTACGGTAAAAGATAAAGTGTCTGGTCTAGACGCTGGCGCAGATGATTATTTGACTAAACCCTTTGCGGAAGCGGAGTTGTTTGCACGCATTCGTGCCAATTTACGTTCTCCAGGTGGCGAACCCGAAGCAAACGACTCTAAAGTCATTACGGAAAATTTGGTGATTGATAAAGCCACCCGTGAAGTCTACTACCAAGGTAATAGCATAGTGCTGACTCGAACTGAGTTCGATTTACTGACGTTTTTAGCCAGTAACCTTGGCCGTGTATTCACTCGTGATGAATTGCTTGATCATGTTTGGGGTTATAATCACTTCCCAACAACACGCACTGTGGACACCCACGTTTTACAATTACGCCAAAAACTAGCGGGTATTGATATCGAAACGTTACGCGGTGTTGGTTATAAGATGAAAAGCTAATGAAAGCTTGGTTAGCCCCGTTACTTTTGCTGCCGCTGGCCGTTGCACCCATGACGGCTAATGCGCAATGGTTTGAAGAAAGCAATATTATTACGCAAATGCACAAAAAATTATTAGAAGATGACCTTAGTGGCATGTTCGATTTAATGGTGCAGGTTTGGCAGCAGGAGTCTACAGAGCATATTGAGCCTCATTTAGATGCTTTGTTGAAACAAGCAACGGAAAAAGATTGTGGTAAAGGGTTGATTGCTGAGGGGTTACCCACTTGGATTGATTCTATTACCATTGAAAAGGTGGCGATACAGCGGCCGGGACGTTTATCCAACAAGCTGGGTTTGAGCATTTTGACCGAGCAAGCTTTAAAGTCTGTTCGATTAACCGCTTGGCCTGATGCGACGGTATCGAAAAATGTCATCGATCAAAGAGCCTTTGCACAAGTTACCGATGACAACCGTACTTTGCAACGTACGGAAGCGACATACAGTTTAAATAAACCTTTAAAGTCCGGTTTGTACCAACTGATTATCGAAGACAATCAGATGCGAAAGTGGACTCATTGGCTAATAATGAGTCATCCCGATCCTGTGCATGTGGTGCGTTGGGCTTCAAATGACAGTTGGGTGGTGGATAAAAAACGTTTACTCAATCGTTATTGCCCATTACCAGTACAGAAGGTGACGGTCTACGACTATAAAGATGGTCAGTATAATACAGTGTGGAATAAGTCGTATGAATCTAACTATCCTGTTAAGCTACCGTCCAATGCTTTGCCACCTGACCGTTATGTTGTGAATGTTTCAATGACACAGTCTCAATGGCAAGGCCCAATCCTGTTTCAAGATAAACGAATTATTAGTAAAACCATCGATTTTACAGAAGAGTAGGTCGTGATAATTAGGAGTTACCATGTTTGATGATTTACCCCCGTTGACCCATGAGGAACAACAAAAAGCGGTAGAGCGTATACAAGCTCTTATGGCTGAAGGGATCAGTACAGCGCAAGCCATAAAAGTGGTTGCAGAAGAAATAAGAGCTGAATTTAACAAGCAACAAGAGCAATAAGGCTCTTGTTTTTTACCTTACTGACGCACTATAACTAATGGTATTTATGTCATAAACCCAACCGTGTAATACCAAAACAATCAATAAGTCATAAGCTAATTTAACCATGAATTACTAAAAATCTTTATAAACCAATGCGTTGGTTGGTTTATATTTAGGCGATGTAAATCTTATATGAAATTAAATTACATGCTACTTTTTGCAATCATTAGCGCGTTTAAACAATAACAAAGATGATAATCTAAGTTTTTCACCGCTTATAAAAATGCTCTGATGAGGAATGAATGACGTTACGTGTCGTGCCAGAACTGTATTGTTTTGATGTAGAAGTGAGCAAACGTTTTTTTATTAACGTGTTGAGGTTCTGCGTAAAATACCAACGTCCACAAGATAAATTCGTGTTCTTAAGCCGCCAAGGTGTTGACTTGATGCTTGAACAAATTGACAGCAACAGCAGGAAATGGATAAGTGGTGAAATGCAATTTCCATTAGGCCGTGGCATGAATTTGCAATGGGATGTGGATGATATAGACGCCTTGTACCATCATGTCACACTAACGGAACCCAACTGCATTTATCTAGCAATTGAAGATAAGCCATACCAATGTGGCACTAAGCGGATAACACAACGGCAGTTTATAATTCAGAGTCCCGATGGATACTTATTTCGATTTTGCCAAGATCACATGTAGTTCGCAAAATTGGATTTACCGTTAACGCTACTCGATGCTTTACTCCTATGAATGAGAAAGAGCAGGGCACGGTTATTGGTAGGCATACAGAACTAAACATTTATGTCTCTATCGCTAAACGATTATTATCTTCGTTTCCAGTACCTTTAATGGTTGTAGAGAACTGACGGAGTTGATCATTACTTTGCCCAGCGCTACCATTTTTCGCTTACGCTATAAGTGCGTATAATGTATGTTATGTTAAATAAGATTTTTTATTAATTAAATTGGTGAGTAACCTATCAGCTTAAGTGCTGCCCACAACGTACTGGACAGCACTTAATAAAGTGACTCGTCGATGACTCATTACGCTGCCATCACTGCTGAGCATGATGGATACAATCCATAAACTCATATAACGGCTATGATTTACACCAAGATAGAGCTAATTAAGATGCCCTATTTCTTCACTGATTAGCTCCAAAATTTTGTCCTTGATCGCGTCCTTATTTTCGGCATCGTAAATATTATCTTTACCCACACAGTCTCTAAGCCCAGTATTACTGTTTACAGGATAATCAAAACCTATAACCGCAAGGCGAGCTTTGACTTCTTTATGAGTGCTTGTCCAATGACTGGTAGAGTGTGATGGATTATTAAAATGGTCACGAATTTTGTCACATAAACCAATATGATGTGAACCTGGGTTTGCCAACTTACGTGTTATCCCTTGGTGAGAGTCTTGTCCATCAGAAAGCAAAATAATCAGTCTACGCGGTTCATCAGCCTGCGGACTATCGGCAAGTTGTGCAGCTCGAATCAATCCCACATACGAAGCTGTACCGCTTCTAGGACTAAAGTTCTTAATTCCGTTATTAAATGTTGTAAAATTAGCTGTCATGGGCATATTATGAAAACTAGGGTTCGACGTATAACTACTTGGTTTATATATACATCGGTAGTTTTTACCCGCATCACTCCCCCAATAAGATAGATCAAAAATATGATCAATCGTATGTATTGCTACTGTTTGGCTGATACTACGAATACTTTGATTATGGCCATAAAGAAAGTTCTGATAACAAGTATTCGTTTTACTATGGTAATCATTTGAATGACGAGAACTGCCGTCATTTTGGTAAAAATAGTGTTGCGGATGGTATTGCTGGGTTAATTGCTGCACGTAGTTATTGTACCCAATAAACGCCACTTTATTCTTATGATTCCCCGACAAATTACTATTAAATTTTTGCAACTCATCAGTGATCTCTTTAATGATCTCAATCACCATCTTATATTTAGCTTGACCAGGATGGTAGTGAGTACAATGCCCATTTGGACAGGTACTTTTCAATGAACTAGCCATAGACCCTGAAAAGTCAGCCGCAAAAACAACATCTACGGCTTGAGATTGGTATTTACGCGCCGAATCTTCCGAAGCAACGTCATAATCGTTACCCATATCCACAAAAGTAGGATTGATAAACCACGCTTTCTGATTGATCTGAGCATTCACTCGATATTCAAAAAAACGTTTTGCATTATGATTGCGAGCTAAATTTTGCGTACATGCTGAGTTGTGTTCACAGGCAATCTTAGTGACATGCAGATGCACATCTTGATAATCAGGAATGTATGCTCGAAGATATCGCTTAACAAGTGCGTCATTTTCAGTGTTGTCATCACTGTTGTGAGCGGCCACCGCATAAGTAGCAACTTCAACCGCATCATTCAAACGAGCCTTCGTCTGTATCGCACGACCCCCTTCAATGCCCCAGACAAAGATCGACATAATGAAAGGGATCATAATTGCAAATAAAATGCCGGCATGCCCGCGCTGTGATGATGGGCTAAGTGGCGTACAACCTCGACTACTGTACATCAATCTCTACTCGGCGATTTTTCTCTCTGCCACTAGCAACAGCATTACTTGCAACAGGATCAGCTTCGCCTTTAGAACTCGCCTGCATTTTGTTTTTCGCTAAACCATGCTCAGACAAATACGCTAATACGGACTGTGAACGACGCAAACCCAACTCGTAGTTATACTGCTTACTGCCCGTGTTATCGGTATAACCTTTTAATAGTAAGTTTTTATCTCGGTTAGCGACTTTTTTTAATACTTGAGACAATATATAACGAGATTTATCCGTCAGTTCACTTTTATCCCATGAAAAATACACACGGGATAGTAACTCAGGTGTGTTACTTTTTTCAGTCTTTGAATGTGCCTCAAGGTACTCAATACACTGCTGGCTCAAGCCTGAGCGATCAAGAGAATCTGCTAGGTAATCCAATGCTGATGAATCTTGATTCGGTGACTCAATCTGCATGAAAGCCCCCTGAGAGACTCGAACCTCAGTCGCTTTCCCCACTGAGATTGTCTCCTTAAATTCTAAGTCACCTTGACCACAATAATACTCGGCTTGATGGGCTGCCATTGCTGTATTGGCCATCAAGCAAGTACTCAATAAAAAAGTAAAACGAATAAATGTATTTGAATGCATGATTAACGTCCCATAATGACAGAGCTAGAAGAAACAGAATTAAAAGTTTTACCGACCAAATCGCCAAACCAATTCTCAGTTTGATAACACACAGTGACTCGATAAAGAGTAAAGCGTCTCCCCCATGAACTTTTAAGGGATAGATTTTGCATGCTATGTAATGACTGTTTTAAAGTGCATCCTGCCGAATGCATAGACGCGTGTATTGTCGACAATGGTAATGCTTGTCCGTTTGAATTAAATCGTTGTTCTTCCACAACAAACCCCAGTTTATTCTCATCAAAATTGCCGACTGTTCTGGCTAATGAACGTTCAACAATACGATAAACATTGTCTACTTCAATAGGTGTTAATGGCACGATGTCATGTTGCGAACTAAATTGAGTTCGTTCTTTTAAAATGCTGACAGCTGAAAATGACATACGATCTAACTTGCCATGTGTAGCAAGCTTAACCACCAAATCAGAGGTAAACACCAAAAGAAGAGCGAACACAACGCCTACAATGGCAAACTCAACCGTAAAGTTCCCTGCTTGTGCACGATTTTTAGTAGTTAAATTGATCACGTTCATTCTCTTGAATTACCAACATTTCGCGACTAAACAGTTGCGCCCCAGGATTGAACACATCAAAAATTGTGCTCCCTTTGTACTCAATGTGGTAAATCGCAATAGGACTGTTATTTTGGCTATCACCACATTGTCTGAAAAACTGGTGAGGATGCGCAGGATCAAAACCACAATCTGGTGCTTGCGCCAATTTTTTATAGTCATGAATAAACGTAATCGACGCCATAAAGTCGTTTGGCTCAATAAAGTTGCTCCATAAGCTATCACTACGTTTAATTGCCGTTAAAAATGCCTTTTGATACATGGCACTGTACTGAGCCTGATTGCCACTATGAGTGTGTTTGAGTTTTTTAGCCGCTTGGGTAGCTTCAGATATGGCCAAATCACCTAATGACGATACATAGTTGACGTAACTCAGTTCAATCCAAAGCACTACCATTAGCCAAAAGAAGACAAAACCCATAGCAAATTCTATTGTCGCGATTCCCTTTTGCTTTCTCATATTGCTAAACATCACTTCGACACTTTAAAATCATTGATGCTATTGCTTTGCAGTTGTTGCAAATACTGATAAAGCTCAAATATTTTTTGTTCATCATACTTTTTGCTAAATAATTGCTTCAACTCTTCGTATTTATTTAATTTAGCCATAGAAATCGCAAGATTAGCTTTAAGTTGATCGTCTGCATCACTATCAAGATAAAACAGCATTAAACGGTCATATGCAGACTGGTAATCATCATTGAGCATGTCAATAACGGCTAAGTTATTCGCTATTTTTACATCATCATACATATAATGTTTAGCTTGAATAAAATCAGCCTTAGCCGATTTTAAGTCTCCTTGCGAAGCCTCTACAATCCCTTTTAAATTATAGATATCACCGGAAATATCTTCCGTAAGGTGAGAAGACTCTCCTTGGTATTTATTTATTTCCAGTGCTTTTTCTAAAGACTCTTTGGCCGAAATAAAATCAGATGCTTGGTAGTAAACGAGGCCATCAAGATAATAAATGTTTGGATTAGGTTTTGATTGTTTTTTAATCAACTCATTCAGATAATATCTAGCAGAATTAATATCGTTAAAATTAAGATAAGTTTGAACTAACTTAGTTTGCAACTGGGTGTTATTGGGATCTTTTTTAAGTTCATTTTTGTATAAATCTATCAACTTTTTATAGTTATGGCTGACCATATAAATCTTTTCACTGGTAGCAAATGCTTTTTGCTCGTTAGTAGGTTGTGATGCACAACCTACTAACAAGACGCAAATCAATATCGCTAAACTTCGAATAATCACCATTACAATAGCATCCTCATAACACCTGGAGCCGCTATCAAAATCACAATAGGCACCATAATAAATAGAATTAACGGAATTGACATTTTAGAAGACAATTTGCCTACCTTTTCTTCAAGCTCAAGTATTTGCACTTCTCGCATGTCCGAAGAGAGCGTAGAAAGCACTTGGTAGATAGATGTACCATGGTGCATGCTTTGCTTTAATGTCATCACAAAGCTTTGAATTTCATTGCTCGGCACACGAATGGCCAACTCATCAAGAGATTGTTCCATCCCAACAATACGTGCCCTATCATTGGTTTTATCCAATAAATAACTGATGTCATTATCAAACCCTTTCATCTCTTGAGATAGGTATTGCATTGCAGCTTCAATCGTCATGCCGGTTTGTACACAAACTGCCATCAAATCTAATAGATAAGGTAAATTTGATGAAATCTTATGCTTAAGATTTTTTGCTCTACTGGCTAAAAAAGAATCGGGAAAGATTAAGGTAAACACTAACCAGAGACTACCGTATACAATATAGGAGGTACTTGACCAATCCCCTTCTGTACCTAATAGGTAAATAATGAAACTACCTAAAATAAGGAAACCGTATTTTATAGGCATAAAATAACTTGCGAATTTTGCGCCATTATAAAAACCTGCCGCAATAAATTTAGCCGAAATCTCATTTTCATCACCTGAAAATACTTTATTTAGTACTCCAGATAAGGATTCTAACCACTGTTGATTCTCTTGATTAGAATTGGCTTTTCTTAAATTAACCTGTTCAAGTACTTTCTTTCTCTTTATTGATAAATAGAGTAAATCGCCAATTAAAAATACGACTGCAAGTATAATGATAACAATCCAAAACTGACGATTATAAATAATAGGTATAGAGGGCATTACTTAACCCCCTTCATAAGCCAGACAATGATCGATATGCCAATAAATTCACTCACTAATAAATAATATAGAATATAACGCCCCGTGGGATCGGTCATAACATAATCAAAATTATCAGGGCTAAATACTTTCATAATCACCATGAAAATACAGGGAATTGCCGCTACGATCTTAGCGGATGCTCTAGCCTCTGAAGTCATCGCCATTTTCTTTTTGTCAATCGCTCTAGCATTAAACATGATTCGATTTAATTTAGACATGACATCTTTCAATTGTCCACCACGGCGCATATTGGCCCGTAACGTGATAACAAAAAAGTAGAAAGCTTTGTAAGGAAAACGTCGACAGGACTTACGAAACACCTCATCGGGGGCTTCACCCATTTGCAGACGGTTTCCCATTAAACGAAACTCTTTGCCTACCGGTCCTTCAAGGTTCTTTCCAACATGAATAACTGCGTGCATAACACTTTCACCCGCAGAAACTGCACTGGTCATAATATTAAGAGCAATAGGAAAAGAGTCTTCAAATGCGTTCATTTCACGCTTTTTAAGCCAGCCAAGCATGACATAACTGGCAATGATCTCGCCTATAATTATGATAATGACTAAGTTTGCTTTCAATATTGCACTGTTTATTTCGTAGCAAGCAAACGCAACCAGCAATGCAAATAGGATGATTTTTAGCTCTGACTTCGATCCTAGTTGTTGCTTAATGTTGCGAAACTTCTGCTCAATGTTCTGCTTAATCGTTTGATCTGAAAGTGATAATAGATCCACTGCTTGGTGATCATCCATCATCGAATTAAGATACACAGTTTGATTAAACTTCGCGGCTTCATCTATATAGTCATGATGACGCTTTGGGTTTACTATTCGATAAAGTAAAAATGCACAGCAAGCTAATAGTATGCAAATAAGTAATTTAATTAACACCGTGATCTCTCTTACACATTAACTTGCAAGTCAAGTGAACCAAAGGCTGCAGAGAGTTTGTCTTCTAGGCCGAAGAAGCGGGCTTTTTCCATTAACACGGAACGCTGCATAAGACCGGCTGTGACAAAATTCCCCTGCACTTTGCCTTCTGAAGAGTGACCTTGTGCCGGCTGAAATTTGAAAATTTCTTCTAATACAACACTTTGACCTTCAAGACCCACCACCTCGCAGATACTCATGACCTTACGAGTACCATCATGTAAACGGCTAACTTGGACAATAACATCTACCGCGCTAACGATGGTGCGACGAATCGCTTCTAAAGGTAAGCTGTTGGTTGCCATCATGACCATTGACTCAATACGAGATACCGCATCTCTTGGTGTATTGGCATGCAAAGTGGACATTGAACCATCGTGACCTGTATTCATGGCTTGCAACATTTCAAAGGCTTCACCGCCTCGACACTCACCCATAATGATTCTATCCGGGCGCATACGAAGTGAGTTTACGACCAAATCACGCTGAGTAATCATGCCCGTATTTTCGACACTGGCTGCGCGAGTTTCTAACCGCACAACATGAGGTTGTTGCAATTGCAGTTCCGCCGCATCTTCAATCGTTACAATGCGTTCTCTTTCAGAAACAAACTGCGACAAAGCATTGAGCATGGTCGTTTTACCAGAACCGGTACCACCAGAAATAATAATGTTTAAACGGCAGCGAGCGGCAATCATTAATACCTGCGCAATTTCAGGGCTCATAGCTCCAAACTCACACAATTTTTTAAAATCTATACGGCTTTTTTGAAATTTACGTATGGAAATTGAAGTGCCATCAATTGCTATTGGTGGAAGCACAATATTAACTCGACTGCCATCCATTAGACGAGCATCACAGGTCGGTGAAGTGCTATCCACACGGCGTCCAACTTCGGTTGCAATGCGTTTTGCTACCGTTTGCAGTTGCTCTTCATCAATAAAAGTGACTGGCACTTTTTCAACAATACCGTTACGTTCGACAAAAATATTCTTCGGCCCATTGATCATGATATCGGCAATAGAATCATCATCCATTAGGCTTTGTAGCGGTCCTAACCCAACTAACTCATTAGTTAAATTTTGTGCATACTCTTGTCTAATGACGTTGGGTACCGATAAACGCTCTTGCTGAATAATAGAATCAATCGCACTGGCAAGTTGCTGACGTAACAAATCTTTAGATAAATTGTTTACCGCCTCGGCGTCTAAAACAGTAAAGATCTTATTGCGTATATACAGATAGGCTTCACTTGCGTTCATGTTACTTAGTCCTGCTAAATATTTTTATGCCACGTTTTTTGATGACCACTTGACCTAAGATCAAAGACGTCAGTTGCTTTAATCCTTTGGCCAATCGCGTTTTTCCTCTCGACACGGACTTTCCTTCTAACTTGATCGCTCGGATATGTTTATCAAAAGGCAATTCAATATTAAGCTGGGTATCTAATAGTTTCTCCACCTCCACCTTAGTCACGGTGGCAAATTTAGCCGGCATAGTGTGATTCATCACTAGTAAAAATCGTGTATTGTGTTTGGTCACCATCTGTTCAATGCCACTCTTTATGATGGCTGCGTTTCGTAAAGCCGAAACAGTAGAATCAAATACCAACACCACAATATCGCTATCGGCCAAAAACTGACTGGCATAGAGCTGATTATCACAAGAAAATTCTTCAATAATAAAGTTCGCTTCTGCGGACAATACATCGGCAATGGCGTCGGAGTACTGTCTTAACTCCGTGCTATTACGGCGCTCGTCTTGTTGTAACGCCAAAACAGAAAGTAACGGCGTGACTTCTTGTGTAAGGTTTTTTGCTGATGAAACATCAAGATTGGATAGCATGTTTGATTCAGTTAACGGACGTCGCTGAAAGTTCTTTAACGCTAACATGATGTCAAGATTACTGGTCAAATAGTGGTTATCGACTAATAAACACGAAGACTTTTTCTCATGACTCAATTGATAAGCCACCTCAGAGGCAATCAAAGTACTGCCACAACCGCCTTTACAACCTACAATAGAAATTTTCTTCGCTTTACGCGCTTGGCTAAGCCCTTCACTTGAAAAGCTTTCACTGCGAACCAGTCCGACAAGTTCAATCACGTCACGCTTTTGTGAAGGCCAAAGTAAGTAGTAAAAACCTTTACTCTGCACTTCTCGCTTCAACAATATCGAATCTTGAGCACCCATAATGATGACTGAAACCGTATTGGGCAATAACAGCTGGATCTCTTCCACATCCCCAATAAGGTCGATACTATCGGTAAAATCAAGGATCACAACTTCTGGCGTTTGCTCACGGATATAATCGGCAAGCTTTTGAGTCTTCAGTACAAAGAATTCAGGCGCTTTCCAACCCTCAAATTCAAACGCTTCCTTGATACTGTGCATGCACTCTTCATCACGATAGAACATCGCGCTAGAGAGATTATTTAATTCTTCGTCTCTTCCATCTTTACTAGAGACAAGATCCATAAAATCGAACATGAGGCTCCCCTATTCTTGCTCAGGTGACGTTGATGAACCTAATACGCGCTCTGGATGATTCATCATCTGCCAGCGATTGCCTTCAACCACACATCCATTAGGGTAACGGCCGTATTCTTCTATTTGTTCATAATGACAAATACTAGAAACCGCCTGATATCGCTGCGCAAACAGTTCTAAATCAAAATAGGGCTTATCACGTTTAACATTGCCTTTAGTCAATAACACACTATCAGAGCGAAACCCTTGTGAAATTAAATAACTTTTTACTTGAGTAACCACCTTATACGCCGTCTTGCTATACCAAGTCAGCTCAATTTTATGATCGACTAACTCATTACGATGAGAGTTAACATACGCCACCACTTTATCCACCGACTTTTTCAAACCCGGTGAGTGCACTTTTAATTGCAAATGATAATTGATAGGAACCACATCAATGGTGGCAGCGTTGCGTTCGTGGATATATTCACTACAGCCGGTCATATTCATCAGCATAAATAGAGTGAAAAGGCTAAGCACTTGACTGATTTTTAAAGAGATCATTTCTTAAACCCTCCCGCTGCTAAAATTTCACGTCCCCACTGCTCTCCGGCCGATTTTTGCGAACTGCGAACCCCTAACCAACGCTCTAACGTATGAGTTTTGCGCATGGTAGGTAGCTGGATTTTTGCGCCATCAATAGGGTGAACTAAGTTAACGGTTGCGACGATAATCAGTTCGGTTTTATTACGCTCAGATTCGGTATGCCTAAACAGCGCACCTATGATTGGAATTTCAGAAACAAATGGGATTTTCTTTAAGCGTTCAACATCTTGAGAGTCCAATAGACCACCAAGAATAAAGCTTTGACCATCACCTAGCTCAACGGTAGTTTCAGCACTGCGGGTTTTTAGGGCCGGAATATCAAACTTATCATTGCGATGTTGCTCATCAATGGAGCTCACTTCTGGGTGAAGCAGTAGCTTGATTTTATCATCACGCTCAACCAGTGCTTGCAGTTCAAGATTGACCCCGTACTTTTTAAAATCGACCGTGATATTGTCGTCTGTTGAATAAACGATAGGCAGTTCACCGCCTACCATGAAGTTGGCTTTTTCACCGGAAATAACCGACAGGTTTGGTTCGGCCAGTATTTGTCCAACATCTTCTGAGTTAACCGCACTAATCACTGAGGTAATATCACTAGCGCTGAAGTTTTCAATATGATCAACAAACACACCCATTTGTCCGCCAGAGCCCACTTGTACGCCAAGTTTCTCCGCAAAATCATGAGTCACTTCAGCAATGGTCAGTTTGACATTGACTTGGCGAGTTAAAATCACTTCAATGTTGTTCACAACGCCAGGATATTGTTTCTTTTGAACAAAATGACCAATAGCCTGCTTAGGTTGATCAACTGCTGTCTTATCCGCGCTAGTATGTTTATCACTTGAGGCGGTGGCCTTGCCATCACCTTGCGCCATAGAGCCTACCAACTGGTAAATACCGTCACTAATGGCATCACTGGATACGTTGCCACTAAGGACAATCGATGATCCCACGGAAGATACCGTGACTTGGCTATGCGGGTAACGCATTTTTATTTGCTGACTGATATAGGAAAGATCTTGAGTAATATGCACTTTACGGCTAATTAAGGTTTGACCGTCATGGTTAAACACCAACAGACTGGTATCTCCTTCCTTCTTGCCATACACCACTAATTTGTTGTTATCGATCACCTTGTAGTCTGCCACTTTCGGGTTTACCACAAACACTGAACCAATGGCCTGACGAGAGGACAAAGACTGTGCCTGACCAACTTGTAGATTCATGGTGGTTGCTAATGCAGATAGTGACGTTAAACTCACAACCATTGCTAACATAATGCGAGCTATTATTGTCATTTGCTCGTATCTCCTCGCATTTCACGAACTTGATTAAGGTTAGGTAAAACATCATCCACATCCGCGCTCAAATCACGGCTTCGCTCTGTACCAAGGGAATGTTGAACTTCAATATCGGATATGTGCCGTGCAACCGTCATTTTCGCCACTTGCTTTTCGGTTAATTCAAGGACTAAAGTGGCCTTTTGCGTCATTAAGTCCCCTTTAACTTCATCACTGTCTTCATCCGTTGATTTACGCGGGTAAGCAACCTTTAACACTTTAACGTGCATGAGTAGCGGAGAAATGGACACGTCACGAGCATCACGCTCATCCAGATATTCAACATCTTCCTCGTCATCAGCAATGTGGCTGTTGTTAGATGCGGTATACGCCAACACATCCACAAAACTGTTCGCTTGAATGCCGCCGCCAATTAATACTGCCGGTGAGAGCGAAATGGGATAAGGAATAAAATTGGGTTGGATAATCAAGTTCACGTATTCGTCTTGATCTGGCGTGACTAACATCTCAGGAAAGATAAAGGCACCTTTATCAAGATCTCTATCAACGACCATCTTCGGACTCACGGTAATTTCTACATCATGATCGATGGCATGGTCGAACGCTTGTTGCTGTTTTAAAGAAACGATTTTAAGCTGATCACGAGTGATCTCGTCACCACGATGCACCGCTTGAGTGGTCATCCAAACTTTAAACGTTTTTTCTACTTGAACAGGTTCCGGTGAATTGGCCTGACTAGATGGTGTAGATTGAGAATGAAATTGATTGCCAACTAACAGGTAACCAACGATCCCCAACAACAACACCAATATGAAAATTCTTAGTTTCACGTTTCCCCCTAAGGAAATAAACCAAAAAAAGCATTAATGAATTGAGACAAACAGCGCCCATGCTGCCGAGATGACAATTGGCAATCCATAGGGAATGCCTCGTGCTCTTACCTTATTAATATCGGTACAATAACCGTAGATGAGATAACCTATTGCCAGTAGCCCTCCTAGTGAGGTGATACTAAACAAGAATAAAAGAAAGAAAGCGGGTTTCACCGCTAGGCTAATGACTGCGAGTAGTTTGACGTCGCCTGCACCGATGATTCCAAACGATACAAATACAAAACCGATAATTAATACTTCAAAAAAATGAGCGATAACATCTAGTTCAATTGTGTTTTTCAATGTTGGGACAAGACAAAGTAACAATGTCATTAACATCAAATTCGGTATACGACGATGCTTCCAGTCAAAATATGCAATACAAAATAGATTTAAAAGTAATATATAAAACATAATTATATTGGAATAGAGCCAATACAATGTATTGACTCAAATTCTAAATATAGTTTCTTATTTACCAGCTTTAATAGCGTTTGCATTATCAATATTGTTTGACACATGACCCATTGCACTTGTTAGTGCGTCTTTTAATGTACCATTTTTGAATATAGCTAAAACAAGCGCAGACATTGCAACAGCAATAATTGCATACTCAACTGCAGTCACACCACGCTCATCTTTGATGAAAGATTTGCATTTGTTGATCATGTTTTCTGTTGCTAAAGAAGATTTTACATATAAAGAAGTAATCATATTTGGTTCGCCCTAATTTTTGCACTAATTGCAATTAACAATAAATAATATTAAATATTCACAGTAAAGACATGTGAATATATGCAAGCAATTTCAACAGTTACAACACTTTAATACTGGTGAGCATTGTGCATATTTTAATCAATGGTTGAAATCGGGGTAGAGTTTATAGATAAAAGCGACTTAAATTCAACACCTTAATTACGCTCTCAGCTATTTCTTATATGATTAAGTAATTAACAGCAGAAGTTAAATTCAAACAGGAATGTTTTTGTAGGGTTTTGTATTGAGAAATGGGCATCTTGCAGTCTTTTAGGCTTGCGAAGGCAGATTTTACAGCATGGGATATGTATATGAAATGTTACATTGCAAAATCAACAGGTTATATTGCGTCGAAAATACAATAATTATAATGTTGCGCAACAATATTTACTTATTAATTTTAGCTTTATATTTACATATTTTGACGGGGGTTAAAATAAGCATAATTCATATCAATGATACATCAATTAATATATAGGTCACGAAATTAGATTTAAATCCAAACGCACCTAACTCAAGGAATTAGAGTAATTATTCTACTCATTTTATTAATTTAACAGCGTTTTCTATAGTTTCTTTTATTTTTTTTAATCACATCACACTTTTGGTGCAATCAAATGAAAGCATGGTCATATTGCACTTTGTTTTTTACAACATTTTTTACACAAATAATTTTGCCTGTAAAATGCGCCTAATTATTTGCACACCCTCAATAAAGCCATAACTTCATCCATTTCAACCCTTCAAGGCATTTGCTCTACCCTATCATCGCTTGCAAATCCCATTGGCAAATCAGTAAATAGAGGCTAGAAGTCATACCATTATGAGCGGTGAATGCCTCATGGGATGTCCTTTCCCTTTGTCTCTTCAATGTTAGGTCAAGTGAGTCCTTCACTTTTTAGGCTTCAAAAACTGTCGGAGCTAAAGACTTCGCTCCCAGGCGCATAGGAAACCAAAACCGTTCTTAGCCGAGCAAATCGCCATCAGGGTAATCAGTAAGCAACGACTGATTGGATGTGGTTTTGAGCAACGGTAAAAATGCTTTCTGATTCAGTACCTGTATAGAGCATCATGGTAGATAGGAAAAGCACATCAAAGACATAGTGATATGACAGACAAC
Source organism: Vibrio rarus (assembly GCF_024347075.1). Taxonomy (NCBI): domain Bacteria; kingdom Pseudomonadati; phylum Pseudomonadota; class Gammaproteobacteria; order Vibrionales; family Vibrionaceae; genus Vibrio; species Vibrio rarus. Next base: position 246,106 of record NZ_AP024901.1, on the reverse strand, counting down.
GTCTGCTGCTAGATTGCGTTTGAATCGGCTAGAATAAATATAGACGGGGTGTGTTATGAGCATGGAGGAAGTGGTACATCATCAAATGTACTGAGTTTATCTGCTAAGTTTGCACTGTGTTGGCGTACAAATGGAACGCTGCAACTCAGTGCAAGTCTTTAATATTAAATGATTACTGGTCGCTCTTGGTGGTTAGTGACATTGTAACGTACTAAATCTAAATAATACCTTACACGTCTACCCTATATTTCAAGTCTTGTGCCTCATCGCCTGTCATGCCTCTAAATCCCCAGCAATGCGCTGGCTGTTCATGGATGGTGATTTCAATATCAATAGGCAATATGCCTAATTGAGTTTCAATTTCATTGAACAAGGTCTTAATCAGTTTCTGCTTTGTCTGCACTTGTCGCCCTTGCATCATATTAATTTCAATGACGGTGTAGGCATCCGATCTTCCTTGTGGATAGTAAAAATCTTCTTTATTCATTGCGATGAATCGATGAGCTCTTTTGTCATCGGGCAATCCTAAGGCGCTCGACATGGACTGCTGGATTACGTCTGATAGTAAGGCTTTAATGGGGTTTAAGTGCTCTTTAATTCCGTAAATGACAATCATCTGCTATTTCCTTTAGTGACTGCTTTGATCATACCAATCACACTAAGTAAGTGATCAGAAATAGCGCAGGAAAAATGCTCGAAAACAAGGCAGAATTTTTCGATAAATTGTTATTCTACAATCAAAAATTCTAACGCAGTTATCGGGGATTTTAACAAGCTAGATGATCCGTTATTTAGTACGATTGATATGAGATAGCTCCGAATTCAACGTTAAGTACAACAGTAACTTATAGTACGCTCATAATAGATGCTTGTTTACACTTTAACTTGTGTTCATCTATTGAAACTATGTTTATTTCTCTCTAAGAATTTAGTTATAGTGCATTACATATGCATAAATAAAGGATATTGACATAACAAACGTAGGTTTGTATTAAATATCCTTATGCTGATTAGCCCCCTGCTAGTTTGACCGTATGGCCTTTCTTCTCCAGATGGGTTTTGATTTTATCGCGATTATCCCCTTGAATTTCGATAACCCCTTCTTTAACTGCGCCGCCGCAACCACACACTTTTTTAAGCTCTGCTGCCATGAGCTTTAAGCCAACATCATCAAGATCTAAACCGGTGACTAAGCAAACCCCTTTTCCTTTGCGGCCTTTGGTTTGACGTTGGATACGTACAATGCCATCACCTTTAGGACGTTGTTCTTTTGTTTGTTCGGGCTTAATTCGCCCTACTTCCGTTGAATATACTAGAGACATTATTCAGCCTTTATATAAGAGTGTTTGTGTTATTTTAGCACCCTTCTTATGCGAGGTTAACCGCAGGATGAGTTGTTAGTAAAACTAATACTTTTCAATCAGTTGCTTAGCAACTATCATATCAACACCACCTAATTTAGTTATAGTGCGTCACATGCGTAAAAAGTGTATCCCCATCACCGATAGTAAGCGTAAACAACAAAGCTGTCAGCGGTTTAGCCAATTGGTCACTGTTGATGACTTTAACCAATTGACGCATCAGCAATATAGTCACAATTCTTTGTTATCTATGTTCAATGATTGGAATCACTTTGTCGAGTTCTGTCAGCGCCGCCATGTGTCTTGCATTCCTGCATCTACCACTGCGGTACGTTTATTTATTGAAAAACAGAGTGAGACACGTAAGTACGCCACATTAAAAAGAATGGCTATAACTATCGGATTAGTTCATCGTTTTCATGAGTTTAGTGATCCTTGCAACCATCGCCAAACCAAGATGTTACTAGCACAACTGCGCGTAGATAAACGAGGTGACGCCAAACAAACAAAAGCCTTTAATGCCAGCCACTTGTCTCAAATCCAACAGCAACTCAATAGCGAAAGCAGTGTAAAGCAATTAAGAGATGCGGCGATTTTGTCGGTTATGTTTGAATGTGCGATGAAACGTAGCGAGTTACGAGAGTTGTCTTTTTCTCAAATTCAATGTGATGTCATCGAGGCCACATCCATTCAAGTGAATATCAATCAGCAGCACTACCAACTGTCGTCAGCCAGTAGTGAAATTGTGCAGCGCTGGATTTTGATGGTGCCTGAGCATATTGGACCACTTTTTAGGCGTATTGATCGCCATGGCAATATTGGCGAACAACCTTTGGATGCCTCCTCTATCTACCGTGTCTTCCGCGCCTCAGAAACTCAGTTGGGGTTAAGTTTGCAACTGTCAGGACAGTCTGCTCGGGTGGGTGCGGCAAAAGAATTAGCAAAACAAGGGTATGATGTGAAAGACATTAGCGATTTTGGACGTTGGCTCAGTCCTGCAATGCCTGCTCAATACCTAGGCAAACAGGTATTGGCAGACAATGAAAGGCTCAAATTTAAAGTGATTAAGCCTTGGGATTAACGGCGCGTGTTACTGCTTGAGCTAAATATTGAGCAAAAGAGTGCCCATTATTTGCCAGCATTTTAGGGAACATCGAAATTGGGGTCATTCCTGGGAAAGTATTCACCTCATTGAGGTAGATCTCTCCATCTTCCGTTAAAAAGAAGTCGATTCTGGATAGATCTTTCAAACCCATTTGCACAAAGACTTTATGTGAATAATCCGCAATTTTTTGTCGCTGTTCGTCGCTTAACCCTTTCGCCACAATCTCAGTTGTAGAGTGGCTATCAGAGCTGTATTTCTCTTCATAAGAATAGAAGGTGCCCGAAGGTGCAATGACTTCCCCTGGGGCTGTAATGAATAACTCACCTTGATATTGATAGGCGGAAACTTCAAGCTCTCTTGGAGTCACGGCTTTTTCTATCAGCACTTGCTCTGAGTAGCCAAACGCATCATTGACCGCCTTTTCAATACCCTCGCAGTCCGTGACCTTGTAACAACCTACAGAGGAGCCTTGACGAGCCGCCTTTACAAACAAGCTGCCCCAACGATTAAATGCATCATGCACTTGTTGGTGGCTTTGGCCGTTGTTTTCGGTGAGGAACACATAAGGGGTATTTTCTACGCCAATTGCGTCGTACCACAATTTTGAAGTGATTTTATTAAAGCTATTACAACTTGCCTCAACCCCACAACCAAAATACGGAATACCAGCCAGCTCAAACATAGATTGAATGTCGCCCGTTTCACCTGGGTAGCCGTGAATACAAGGAACAATGTAGTCGATGCCCGATCTAGTTTGCCCTTCCACCAATTCTTTTGAATGAATGTCTAGATAGCATTCGTTGTTCGCCTTGGTGAGCCATGAATTGTTTTTTATCTCAACGCGAATAACAGTAAATTCTGCGGTTAATTCTAACTGTTGTTGCACGTAATCAGCTGAAACTAAAGACACCTCATGCTCTGAAGAACCGCCACCACAAAGCAAAAGAATAGTAATGTTCGACATCTATATAGACCTAATAAATTGTATTCGAGATTATTTTAACAGCTCAAAGCTATCTGTTGCTGCCAATTCTTTGTCAGTAAAGTTCTTAACAAACGGTTTCAGCTTCTGTAAGTCAGAAGGCAGTGCCGTCACAGCCGCTTTAGCCTGATCATAATCTTCATAATCCCCCATCACTACCGAATACACCTGTTTTTGGTGTAGGGTTTTGCTTTGGATCCACAACGTTGTCGTGGCCATAAGAGATTGGGCAAATGTTTTGGCGTGCTCTTTATCCGATAACGTGGCTAATTGAATAGCAAAGCCTTTTTTAGGCGTTAGCGCAGAGGGCGTAACGTCTTCGGTGACGGGGGCTTGTGTTGACTGCTGCGCTGTGGCTTCTTGCACTGGTGTACTTTGCGGTGCACTGTCTGCACCTTGTGCATCCGTAGTATTCACTGTTTCATCTGCGGTGACGTCTTGCTCTTCAATTTTAGGCGCTTTGGCATCCACCTCAGCTTGAGTGGTTTGATAGTTTTCTTGATAACTTTCCGATGTGACGTCTGTTTGATAATCACTAGAACTGCTGCATGCGGTAACTAGTAAAGCTAAAGAAACGATAGCGATCTTTTTCATTTTTATGCTCACTGCCTAATTGTTGACAAAATCATGCCCATCATCGACTCCACAATCAAGAAAAAGCCTGATGCTAATTGCAATTGGACGTGATCAAAGACTCAGTTTTCATGCATTATCCTACAAACAAAATAAAATTGTCACACTGTAAAGCCATTCCACCTTAAAATTAAAAGGATTATTCAAAAATATAAGGTGATGCATGAGCTCAATGGATTCGTTGTTTAACCCAAAAGCCATTGCCATTATTGGCGCATCCACTCGGCCAATGTCATCGGGAAAAGTCATTGTCGACAATTTATTGCAATCGGGCTTTAGCGGTACCGTACTTCCGGTTAACCCCAAGCACACCTCGGTTTCTGGTGTCTATTGTTATCCTAACCTTGCCTCCCTACCTTTAGTGCCTGAATTAGCCGTCATTTGTGTAGATCATCATAATCTCAGTACGCTTTTTTCAGAACTGGATAACAAAGGGATTCGAGCGGCTCTATTAATCGCTAATGCTTTATATGATGAACCGCTGGCCACCGAACTTAAGCAACTGTCTAAACGGCACAATATCCGGTTGATGGGCCCTAATAGCTTGGGGATCTGTATGCCTTGGGCCAATATTAATGCCTCACTCTCTCCGGTGACGGTTGAGCCGGGTAAAATTGCTTTTATTTCGCAATCTGGCGCTATTGCCACCACCATGCTGGATTGGGCCAAAGATAAAAAGATCGGCTTTTCTGCTTTTGTTTCCATAGGTAGCATGGTGGATGTCAGTGTCGCCGAAGTCATTGACTACCTCAGCATGCATAGCAAAACGGAAGCCATTTTGCTGTACGTTGAACATATTCAAGATGCCCGGCGATTTATGTCTGCAGCGCGAGCCGCAGCACGTAACAAACGGGTATTAGTCCTTAAAGGAGCACGCTCCAACATTGGCAAAGAGCTCTCTATGTTGCACCATGGGGGCAGTAAATCATTAAATATTGTCTATGATTCTGCCTTTGAGCGTTGTGGATTACTTAGAGTCCACTCCACCCATGAACTTTTTGCCGCAGCGGAAACCCTTACTCACTCCATTCCGTTAAAAGGCAAACGTCTGGCCATGATAAGTAATGGCGCAGGTCCTGCCGTTATCGCCAGTGATGTATTGCATCACTTAGGCGGTAAACTGGCGCAGTTCAGCCAAGAAACAAGGCAACAGCTTGCCCAAATTTCTACAGAGTGCACCACAAATCCCATCGACTTATCCGGAGATAGGCAAAGCGAAAAACTATTACGTACCTTTACGGCACTATTAGACAGTAAAGAAATGGACGCCATACTTATCATGTATAGTCCCACAGCCATTGCTGATTCATTAACCACGGCCAATAAGTTACTGCAGATATACCATAATCACCCATATAAACGCAGAGTAAACCTTTTGACCAACTGGCTTGGGGAAACTTCTGCGAAGGAAGCGCGGCATCTTTTCTCAGCACATGGGATCCCAACGTATCGCACCCCCGAAAGTAGCGTGATGGCTTTTATGCATTTGGTTCGCTACCGCGCCAGCCAAGTGCAATTGATGGAGACCCCCCTCTCTATTGAGCATGCCCTACAAGCTGGACAAAAAGCCAAAGCGATACTGCAACAACGCATCGCCAACGCATTGCCCGTTGAAAAAGTTCATGATCTACTGCGCTGTTACCACATGCGCACCACAAAGGTTGAGCTAGGAGAGTTTTCACTACACATGCAATGTGACCCAACCTTTGGCCCGGTAATTTTACTTGGTCACTCTCCTTACCTTACGCCATTGCCCTTTAATCGCTCACAAATCAATGATCAGCATTTTGAAGCAGGCTTTCCTCCGCTGAATGAAAAACTGGCGCAATTGCTGATCAAAAAAACCGTTAAAAAAGCCAAAATAAGACCATTAACAGAGAAAAACTTTACTTCACTAACCAACAATTTGCTTCGATTCTCCCAAATCATTATCGACCAAGCGACCATCCAATCTTTACACTTAGTGGGACGTTTTGATGAGCAGCAGCGATGTCAGTTCTCACCTACTGCCATCACATTAGGGGAAACCAGTCGCAGAACGCTAGCCATTCGCCCCTATCCTGTTGAGTTGGAATCTCAATTCACACTCCACAATAATCAATCGCTATTACTACGGCCTATTAGGCCAGAAGATGAACCGCTGCACGCCCAATTCATTAATAACGTTAGCAAAGAAGATTTGTATAAACGCTTTTTCAGTGATGTAGGTGAATTTGACCATCAGGCTCTGGCTAATCTCACACAAATTGACTATGACCGAGAAATGGCACTGGTATTAGAAAGTGACGCAGGAATAGTCGGCGTTGTGCGGGCCATCACTGACATACGCAGTAACAGCGCAGAGTTTGCGGTATTAATTCGCTCCGATATGAAAGGCCAAGGTCTGGGGCGAATACTCATGCAATCCATTATCGATTATTGCCGAGACAAACACATCACTCGCCTAGAAGGCATGACCATGCCATCTAACAAAGGTATGGTCTCTCTGGCGCAAAAGTTGGGGTTTTCAACCCAAATAGACTTCGAGGAAGGCGTGGTGGAAATGGCGTTGCAACTGTAATACCTATCACAGTAAGTAAATGGTCAGAAATAGCGCAGGAAAAATGCTCGAAAACAAGGGAGAGTTTTTCTATAAGTCGTTATTCTACCATCAAAAATTGTAACGTAGTTATCGAGTATTTTAACAAGCTAGAATGACCCATTATTTAGTACGATGGGTATCGTATTCCTATAAACGAAAAAACCAACTCTATGAGTTGGTTTATCTATTTTGCAAGGTCATGCAAGGCTATCTTTGTGCTTTTATTTCTTTAACTACCATAACAGTACATACTGTAATAAACATGACGATTAGCGCAAGTTCCATATTTCCTACCTATAATAAGTATGTTAATGACATCCCCGATACGCAACAAGTTTAACAGCATGTTAGCTAAAGAACATATGGTTATTCGGAATTACTCAGGGTAACCCTTCGGATTTTCCGATTGCCAGTGCCATGTGTCTTCACACATTTGTTGCAAAGAGCGCGTTGCTTTCCACTGTAAAATGGTTTCTGCTTTGCTTGAATCTGCCCAACACTCGGCAATATCGCCCGGTCGGCGTGGTGCAATTTTATAAGCGACAGTTTTACCACTGGCTTGTTCAAATGCCTTCACCATATCTAATACACTAGAACCATTTCCGGTACCTAAGTTAAAGATGTGTAGTCCGGCTTGTTGCCCTACTTTATTTAAGGCTGCAATATGGCCATCGGCCAAATCCATAACATGAATATAATCACGAACACCCGTACCATCCGGTGTTGGGTAGTCATCACCAAATACCGATAAAAACTCACGACGCCCTACTGCCACTTGAGAAACAAATGGCATTAAATTATTGGGAATACCTTGAGGATCTTCGCCTAAATCACCACTTGGATGCGAGCCAACCGGGTTAAAGTAGCGTAGTAAGGTAATGCTCCACTGTGGATTAGCGGCATGAAAATCGGTTAAACACTCTTCAACCATCAGTTTGCTTCGTCCGTATGGATTGGTGGCACTGGTTGGGAAATCTTCAGTAATCGGCACTGAAGCAGGATCACCGTAGACCGTTGCCGATGAGCTAAACACTAAGCTTGTGACTCCAGCATCGCGCATCGCATCCACTAACACTAATGTGCCACTGACATTATTATCGAAATATTCTAACGGTTTGGCGACAGACTCACCTACCGCTTTTAAGCCTGCAAAATGAATAACTGAATCAATGTTATGACGTTTCATTGTGTCGACTAACAAGGCTTTATTACGAATATCCCCTTCAACAAACTCCACTGATTGACCCGTCACGCGCTGAATGCGTTCATTGACACTGACTTTACTATTGTAAAGGTTGTCGAAAATTACAGGAGTCATTCCAGCTTCTAATAGCTGAATACAAGTATGGCTACCAATATAGCCCATACCACCAGTCACAAGTACTTTCATGAATTTACCAACTCAATGCTTAATGGTTCAAATCATTCCATTCTAACTCAGTTTAAATTCTTTGGCGGTAGCAATTTTGCTATCTTGCGTTATTTTCTGCATTAATTAGCCCACTTTTGCACTGTAAGCCAAGCAAAACCCTCCCCCTAGAACTGAATAAAAGGCATGATAATCATGAAGCTGCATAATTGTTGCTATATAATGACCTTATGCAATAAGCACTTCGAACAGGACGTCGACAATGAAGTTAAACTGCGACATGGGTGAAAGCTATGGCTCTTGGTCCATGGGATACGATGCGCAGATAATGCCTTACATTCATATGGCAAGTATTGCCTGTGGGTTTCATGCCTCCGATGCCAATACCATGGCTCGTACCGTTGCGTTGGCGCAATCCCATAATGTCACCATTGGCGCTCATCCTGGATATGCTGATAAAGAAGGGTTTGGCCGCCGAAGTATTGCCCATAGCATGGATGAAATCACCCATTTAATTCTCTACCAAGTTGGCGCACTACAAGGCATTTGCCAGTTGCATCAAGCACAGGTGGAATACATTAAGCCCCATGGGGCTTTGTATAATGACATGATGAAAGATACCACAGTCTTTCAAGGCGTTGTTAACGCGGCCGCACATTTAAAGTTACCCTTAATGATACTGTTTACTTCCCAGCAACAGTACTTACAACTAGCCCATCACGCGCAAGTGCCATTGATACTAGAAGGGTTTGCTGATCGGCGTTATCAGGACAATGCTCACCTTGCACCCCGCTCTATGCCCGGCGCGGTTATCGACAATGCTAACGACATGCTCCATCAAGCGCATAGCATCATCCACCATCACCCTTTTCACTGCATTGATAATGGGGCGAAGATTCAACTGAACGTGGATACACTTTGCCTTCATGGGGACGGGGCAAATGCGTGCACATTTGCCAGACAACTGCGCCAACTAATAGATGGGCAACTATAAATGTCGTCTGCCAAAGATCCATTGTCCAACGCAATAACACCGACCGTGCAGCGCCCATCCATCACACGTATCGGTGAGTGCGCTATTATGATCCAATTTTCCCATCAAATTGATCGCAATCTGCCGGCGCTAATTGCGAAGCAAAGGGAGCGCATTCAACAATTTCTTACGCCTAACCCTATTAATTATGTGCCCAGCTATAACACCCTGTTACTTGAATTTTCACCCTTTGCTTTTCACTGGCCACAATTGCAGTTAAACCTTGCACATCTATTGCAACCACCATTAGCAAGCTGCGAACATCAAGTAGGGAAAAGCATAGAAATACCCACTTATTATGGGGCAGAAGTGGCCTTAGATGCACAGCGCTACCAGCAGTTGTCTGGACTGTCCTTAAATCAAGTGCAAACCCTGCACACCTCGGTTTGCTATCAAGTTTGCGCGTTAGGTTTTGCTGCAGGATTTGCTTTTATGGCCGAAGTTCCGATGCCACTACAACTGCCTAGATTGCCAACCCCAAGACCTAAAGTGGCAAAAGGAAGTGTCGCCATAGCGGGAGCACAAACGGCAATTTATCCAAATCAAAGCCCTGCTGGGTGGAACATTATTGGCCGAACACCGACTTCCCTTTATCATCCACAATCTGATCCTATGACTTTACTGGCTCCCGGTGATCGGGTGCAATTTGTGGCCATTAGCAAACAGCAGTTTATTCAGTTAGGAGGCCAGTTATGATCCCCTGTCTGAACATTATAAAAACAGGCCCAATGGCCAGCATTCAAGATATGGGCCGTAAAGGCTATGCTCATTTAGGTATCACTCAAGGTGGGGTCGCAGATGAATACGCCTTCCATTGGGCCAATAAATTATTAGCCAACCCATTTGCCTCACCCGTCATCGAAATCACCCTTGGCGGATTTGAAGCGCAATTTACGCAACGCACCGCCTTTGCCATCACAGGGGCCATCAACAATGCATTTTTAGACGAAAAACCCATTCCGAATTGGAGCGCGTCTCTCGCACGCAAGGGACAACGCCTAACCATTAAAGGGCCTCGGGAGGGGTTAAGAAACTATTTGGCATTACTCGGCGGTGTGGCAACGCCTCTTCATCACAATAGCGCCGCCACTGTGACTAAAGATGCTTTAGGGGGACTGCATTGTGATGGACGCAACCTCAGCAAGCATGACGTCATAGGTTGTGAACGCCCGCTAAACCCCACCTTTAAAAAACGCTCAGTGGATCCACGTTATATTCCACCACTGTCAGCAACACAGATCATCCCCCTAAGGGTTATGCTCGGCTCACAGCACTCCCTATTTAGTGCCGATTCCATTACCTCTTTCTTCAGTCACATTTATCAGGTCAGTGCGCAAAGCAACAAAATGGGTTATCAACTGACCGGCCCTGCTATTGAAACGCCATCACACTCACTTATTTCAGAAGCCATCACTCAAGGTGCCATTCAAGTACCCGCCAATGGTCAACCCATTATTATGCTTTGTGAGCATCAAACCATTGGTGGCTATTTAAAACTGGGCAATGTCGCCAGAATGGATTTGCCTAAATTGGCACAAGCCAAACCGGGGGCCTTGATCCGATTTAGCGAGGCCGATCCTGAGTCATGTTTGGATATCTACAAAAATTGGCTACGATTTTTTCAAAATTAAACACCACAAAAAAGCACAAAATAGTGAAAATATGTCTTGACCTATTTCCGCCGAAATTCTGATCTATAACTTTTGTGAATAACCCATATACCAAAGCCCAGAATAACTAAAGGCTAAGGGGGGATTACTTCATTTTCCTTAAAAAGTTATCCAACTAGTTATCCACAATTCGTGTGGATAACCCCTTTTCGACAAATCATTGATTCCCTTTAGTTGACCCGTTTCATCAACAAAAATAGTGGATACTATTCTCCATTTATGCTGACGACCCACCTGTAAAGCTCAGCGGACATTAGCGCTGAGCTCAAAGAATGTCAGGGCTGAGCTTACATTTAGAGCGGGGGTTAACTCTGTGTCTATGGCAGACAAATAAGCTAAGACAAGCCCCCGTTTTTCACCGGTTGTAACAACTGCTTTATCAAGCTATTGACCACTAAACTCAGCACCACTAACGTCACCATAGGCAAGGCGATCCACAATAGAGGGTGGAAACGTAATGAAAAATCAAATCCCCAATACAGCAATCCATTGACGCTGGCCTCCGCCCCTAAACTGGCCACCACGCCAGCAATGAGTGCCATTAAGCCATACTCACACCACAAGGTGGTGGAGATCCGCTGCTTACTCGCCCCTAAAGTTCGATATAAACGGATTTCCATTTGACGTTGCGCGATGCTAAGACGAAGCAAAGTGAAAATCAGCAACAAACCGGCCACCACACCTAATACTGCCAACACCGTTATAGACCAAACAATTTGCGATAATAACGACTGTATCTTATCGCCCATTTTACGAATATCTAACAGGCTTACCGTTGGGTATTGCGCAGATAAACTGCGGATCATCGCTTCATGCTGTGGCTCTATACGATACGACACCATAAATGCCCCTGGCATTTTGTCCGCATAAGAAGGGGCAAAAATAAAATAAAAATTGGGTTTCATTTCGCGCCACTCTACGCGGCGAATACTGTTTACCACCGCCTCGATATTTTGCCCGCTAATGCTAAAGCCTAGAGTGTCACCAATACGTAAATTCAGAGCTTCAGCCACTTCAGACTCCACGGAAACCCCATTCTCACTGCCCCATTCACCTTCTAGCGTGTCATTGTAACTGGGTAACTGCTGCGCCCAAGTTAAATTCAGTTCTCGACGCACCGCATCGGTATCTTGTTGCTGTTTAACCAACTTAGCATCCACACCATTAACGCTCACTAAACGACCCCGAATAATTGGAAACGCCTGTGAACGCTCTATGTGGGCGGCATCTAAATGTTGTAAATAGCCCTCTAGTTCGTAAGAGGCAATATTAATGGCAAATGCGTTCGGCGCATTCGCCGGAAGCGTGCTACGCCAATCTTGCAATAAATCCGTTCGCACTAACCACACAATGGCGAGCAGCATTAAAGACAATGACAAGGCACCAAACTGTAAGCCACTTGCCATAGAAGATCGATTGAGCCGACTGACCGCCAGTGCCATGGCAGGGCGCAGTGTAAAGGTGCCGATAAAGCGCGACACCGCAATGGCCACCAAACCTAACACCACAAACAGTAACAACATGCCAGCTAAGACAATCCACACTAAGGTGTTTGAGGCATACACAAACAGCATAGGCAGCAAAGGCACCGCCACCAGCCACCAGCTCTTGCCTGATTTTTGTAACGAAGGTTGCAGCACGTTGCTGGCCGACGTTTGCAACAAATTAATCATTGGAATACCCAGAGCCGGTATCCCAATAAACAAGCAACTCATAATGGAGACAAACAAAGGGGTGACACCGTAACTAGGCAAGGGATCGGGAAGCAAGTCCGCCAGAGGTAAACGAAGCAACACCTCTAATCCATAACCAATGGCCACGCCAAAGACTGCGCCAATGACAAACAACAGCATCACTTGCAACAATAACCAGCGGCCAATCCAACGTTTACTGGCTCCGATACTTTTCAGCATCGCCACTGTTTGGCGACGCCCTGCCACATAATGCTGACAAGTCAGTACTAAAGTAGTGGCCGCCATGATCACAACAATGGCCACGGTTAATGATAAATATTGAGTGGTACGAGTAAACATATCGTTAGTACGACTGCGGCTATTTTCATCTCGCCATCGGTCGCTAGGCGTTAACACCACCTGCTCTTTTAACTGTTGTAATGTTTGTTCAGTGCCGGTAAAAAACTGTTGATAACGCACTCGAGAACCTAATTGTAGCGCTCCGGTTTTATCTATATCACTGCTATGAATCATCGCCGTTGGCATCTGCTGGAAAGGGTTAAAGCTCAACCCCGGTTGCTGCTCTAAAGTGCCACTTAATACAAAATCCGCATCACCAATTGTGACGACGTCACCTTTTTTCACCTGAAGTGCCAACATGGCACTCTCTTCAAGCCATAATTGCCCTGAACTCACATGCGATCCTGTGGTGGAATCCGAACTTAACTGCAAGTCACCACGCAATGGGTAGGCACTATTGACCGCCTTTACCGTCACTAAAAGCATCTCTTGATCACTAAACGCCATGGTCGCAAAACTGACCATAGAAGCACTGTTGACGCCCGCAGGTAACGACTTTACATTGAGGGTTTCAGGAGGCGGATTGGCGGAGCGATACACCAGATCGGCGGTCAGCGCATCTCTACCCTGCTTTACGATCACCTGCTCCATACGTTCGGCTAATGCCGATAACGCAAACACACAGGCAATAATTAAGGTTAACGCCACAGACACAGGCCATAACTGACCATGACGGATCTCTTTAAAGCTCCACGACAATAAACGTCCATTGAGTGTTGCACTTGCTACCGGTTTAAGAGCGCGGGTTGATTGTTGCATAACGCCCCCTACAGCACTTGGCTTGAGTCAGAAGAGGCTAAGTGCGTTTCCAGTTTACCGGAGTTCATATACAGCACTCGATCACAGCGGGCAGCAAGAGCGTTATCATGGGTGACCATAATCAGTGTTGTGCCGTGCTGCTGATTTAAATTGAACAACTGCTCTACTATGTTTTTCGCCGTCTGTTGATCTAAATTTCCGGTGGGTTCATCGGCAAACAGTATTTTCGGGCTCAACATAAAGGCTCGGGCTAAGGCCACGCGTTGCTGCTCCCCGCCAGACAATTGCGAGGGTAGGTGATGCATGCGCTTTTCAAGACCCACAGAGGTAAGCAACTGGCTTGCTCGTTGTTTATCTTCCCCTTCCCCTCGTAATAAGCAAGGCAAAGTGACATTGTCTAATGCCGATAAGCTGGGAATTAATAAGAAACTTTGGAAGACAAAACCAATATGCTGACTGCGTAAATCCGCCCTTTGCTCATCATCTAATTGCGATAACGAATGCCCTAATATTTCAACATCCCCTTCGCTGGCAATATCGAGCCCCGCTAACAAGGTCATCAAGGTAGACTTACCTGCTCCAGATGCGCCCACAATCGCCACACTTTCACCTGCACAGATGTCCAAGTTTACATCTTGTAGGATTGTTAAATGCTCTTGTTTAGTAGAGACTGTTTTAGTTAACGATGTTGCCTTTATAACGGATGTGGTCATGATACGTGTGCTTTCCTTAATTATTCTGTTCTTTTCTTTTAACGCCAGTGCCAGCAATCTTTTAATACTCGGCGACAGCTTAAGTGCGGGCTATCAAATGCCCATTGAAAAAGCCTGGCCCACTTTACTGCGAGAGGAGTTGGCTCAGCGCGGTCACCCAATGACGATTATAAACGGCAGCATTTCTGGAGATACCACCGGAAACGGCTTAACCCGCCTACCCTCGCTCTTGCAACAACACAAACCGGATTACGTGTTAATCGAATTAGGGGCTAATGATGGCTTACGAGGATTCCCTCCCAAGCTGATCAAAAATAACCTCGAAAAACTGATTACGACCAGTCAAGACAACGGCGCTAAAGTGATCCTGATGCAAATACAAGTGCCACCCAATTACGGCAAACGTTATACGCAAGCATTTGCACAAATATATCCTACCGTGAGTAAAAGGGAAAACGTTGATTTAATTCCTTTTTTTCTAACAGAGATCATCACAAATAACGATTTAATGATGCAAGACGGCCTGCACCCAAAAGCAAAAGCGCAACCTTGGATTGCCAAATTTGTGGCCGACGAGCTAACGCCATTGCTGTAATCCGCTTTTTAAGCATGTTTACGTTATAACCTGACTCAAAAACACACTATATAGGGGTAAACAAAACCGATGATCATTGAACCCATAATCAAAGGTGTCGTGGCGCGCAGTGCTCACCCTGCAGGCTGTGAGCAAGGAATACGCCAACACATTGACCTCGTATCTCGCGCCGCTCCCATTACACAAGGGCCCAAGCGGGTACTCATTTTAGGGGGGTCCTCCGGTTTTGGCTTAGCGGCGCGCATCGCTTTAACCTTTGGCGGAGCCGAGGCCGATACCATCGCCGTCTCTTTTGAACGCGGGCCATCAGAGAAAGGGGTGGGCAGTGCCGGATGGTACAACAACATTTACTTCAAGCAGCACGCAACCGCGGCGGGAAGAAAAGCCATCAATATTGTTGGGGATGCGTTTTCCACACCAGTTAGGCAACAAGTGCTTAGCGCCATAGCCAATGAATTTGACGGGCAAGTGGATCTGATCATTTATAGCCTTGCCTGCGGAGTGCGCCCGCAAGGAAAAGACGACAAAATGTGGCATTCCGCCATTAAGCCTATAGGGGGCAACCTTTGTGGTGCTAGCATTAATTTACAAGATGACAGCTGGCAAGAAACGGAGTTAACCGCAGCCAGTGACCGTGAGATCCATGACACAGAGAAAGTGATGGGCGGTGAAGATTGGCAGCAGTGGATCGAGCTGCTTATTTTGCACAACGCCATAGCACCGCAATGTCGCACCGTGGCCTTTTCTTATATTGGCCCGCAATACACATACCCTATCTACCATCAAGGGACATTAGGCCGGGCCAAAACGCACCTTCATCACACCAGTGATGAATTAAACCAAAAACTGGCTCCATTCAATGGTGAAGCCTATACCTGTGTCTGTAAGGCACTGGTGACCAAAGCCAGTGTGTTTATTCCTACCTTTTCCCCTTATCTGTTAGCCTTGTATAAAACAATGAAAGAGCAAGGGGTTCATGAAACCTGCATTGAGCAGATGCAACGGCTATTCAACTCTAAGTTTTATCCTCAAGCACAAGTTGATGCGCAGCGCCTGATCCGCATGGACGACTGGGAACTCAGCTCTAGCGTACAAAGCAAAACTCTGCAACGACTACAGCAAATGAATAGCGACAACTTCCGTGAAGTCGGCGACTATCACGGATATAAACAAGAGTTTTTGCAATTAAATGGCTTCGCTTTTGATGATGTGGATTATGAACAGCACTACTGTATTGAACAGCTTCAAGCGCTAACGCCCTAATAACTTGCTGGTCTTTTACCGCGAAGAGGAAATGTACCGCGAGGAGGACACACAAAGCGGTAGAAGACATACCTTGTGCCCAACCAGAGCTATTACGTTATTTGCTACGATGGCTATTAGGTCTATCCTTACTGTTATACGCGCGTGTTGTGGGTGACGGCCCAGCCTTGCTCCACACCACTCGCCCTATCAATAGCCAGCAAGGTAACGGATTACACAATGGCCAGAGTCGATACTCAGCAACTTGAGGTACCCAATAAAATTTACTCTAGCTGGCAAGATATGCTGGAAAACTTAGCACAATTTACCCATGTGCCTGTCAGCATGATTAATCGCTTAAATCAAAATCAGCTCGATGTGTACTGTTGTAACCACAGCATAAAAAACCCTTTCAAAATGGGCGAATCCTTCCCTTTAGGAGGACACCATTTTTGTGAAACAACCTTAAAAAACAATGCCATATTGGTGGTCGCCGATCGTTTTCAAGACCCACAATGGCAACCTATATCAACGTCACTGCCCAACAACATCGTCGCTTATTTAGGGGTGCCCTTGCACTGGCCTAATGGCACTCCGTTTGGCACGTTATCTATTTTAGATTCCAAGACCAACCACTTTAAAATTGTCATTCGCGAGTTGTTAGCCATTTTTAAAGACTCCATAGAAGCACAATTGACGGTTATCTATCAAAATCAAAAGTTAAAGTTGGTGAATAAAGAGCTGCAAACACGTATTCAAAATCGCACCGTAGAGTTGGCCAACCTGAGTTATCAGTTAGATAAAGAGTGCAACAAAAGAAAACAATTGGAACGAGAGATTCACTATCAACTGCATCATGATACGGGTAGTGGATTATTAAACGCTAAGGCATGGGAGATAGAAAGCAACCGCATGGTGAATCAAGCGGATCTGTTTAATCAAGAAGTGGCGGTATTCTATTTAGGTATCAGTAATGGGCAAAGAATACAGATAGATATGGGAGCGGACACCTTAGATAAAATTATCAAACAGCTTAAAGATAAATTAGGCCAACTTAGCCCGCATCGCCAACTGTGTGCCCGTCCTCGCTCCAATGATATTGCTTTCACTCTATTGTCCAACAGCACCAGCAAAAATTACGATACGATAATTCAGCAAATCATGGAGGTGACTTCACAAGATTTTGACGTCAATAATGGTAAAGTTCGACTGCAAGTTTATGTGGGCGTCTCTATCAGTCACCCTCAGCATAATCAACAAAACCTCGCTTTAACGGTACAAGCCTATCAAGCTATGCAACATGCCCGTGAGTCAGGCAAACGCATTGTTTTTTTTGATGACAATCAAGCAGAACACAATACTCGTCTCAATCGCCTAGAAAGTTATTTCATCGAATCCATTAGAGACAAAGCCATCAAGCTGTTTTATCAACCGCAAATTGAATTAGAAAATGGTCAATGCCACAGTGCCAGTACTTCCATTCGCTGGGATCACCCCATTCTTGGCAATGTGTCAGAGCTCTCCATCAGTCAATTATGCGATCAACCAGAAATTGCCGATGCCCTGTGTCACTTTCTGCTGCGCAAATCCATTTATCAAGTCAAGCAATGGCGCAGCATCAAACCTCAGTTTCGCGTGGCCATTAAGCTCAACGCCTGCCAACTGGCATCAAAACATTTAGCTGAGTCTATTCATCAATGGCTTAAAGAGGCCAATTTAGCCGGAGATGCATTAGAGATCGAAGTGTCAGAAAAACAACTTTTTGCCAATGAAGCCACCTTACAGTCTACCCTTGAGCACCTATCAAAACTCTCGGTTGCTCTTACCCTGTGTGACTTTGGCCATGGACATGCCTCGTTTAGCTATCTAAAACACAGTCCGTTCCGACGCATTAAAATTGACAAATCCTTTATTGATAACCTGCAGCACAGCTCAGAAGATCGCAGCTTTTTGCACTCACTCATGCAAATCACCACCAAATTGGGCTTAGATACCGTATTGACCGGAGTTGAAACCAAAGAGCAGGAGCAATGGCTGTTACAGTTTGACGGCCCCTTTGCCGAAGGCAAAAGGTATCACGGACCGATGACACGCAAAGATTTTGCACAGATTTTGCATCAGCAAAGGGATATCAACCAGCCTCATAGCAATCACAGTCAGTGAACATGAATATTTTCACACATCCTTAGCCAAGGGTTGATATAATCCCCCCCATGCTTGACACCTCATGCTTGACATCTAGGGCTCCCAAATGGATCTGCTTACCGCAAAACTAAAAAAACTCGAAAAACAAAACTACCGTGCTTATCAACAGATCAAGGGCAGTTATGACTTTACTGACTTCACTTTGCATATTGACCAAGTACAAGGGGACCCGTATGCATCTGCCTCAAGATTTAGAGCCATTCGACCATGGTCTGTCACCGGTTTAGATTTTATATTACAAACGTCTGCGGCCTATCAATTGGCTGCCCGAGACTTTATTGGCCGAACACTGGCCGAGTATGCCAAACAAGATAACGCCATCTCAGTGGCGACCACAGGACAAGTTGTCCTTGATAATACCGCGGTACTGTTTACCGATGAAGGCATTGAATTACGTTTTCGGATTAACCTTCCTGCCGATGGCCGTGCCATTTTAGCCAAAAAAGCACTGAATATTATCACCTTCTATTTGCCAAAGTATTTACGTAAAGCCACCCTTTGGCGAGAGCTACCCCAGCAACGTTTTACCGAGCATTGTGAAGTGGTGGAAGATCAATATGCACTACAAGAGCAGCTCCATCATCACAACCTAGTGAGCTTTATCGCCAACGGCAGTATGTTGCCCCGAGTGAGCGGTGAAAGCGATATTCCGATGAAAGATGCCCTACCGATGCAGGCACCAAAAGAGCTAGCGGTCACCTTACATGCACCTAATCGCGGTTATATTACCGGTCTTGGGATCAAAAAAGGCATCACCTTAATTGTTGGGGGTGGATTTCATGGTAAATCCACCCTACTCAATGGCATTGAGAAATCCATTTACGCACATATTCCAGGTGATGGCCGAGAGTATTGCGTCACCGATCCACTGAGCATGAAAATTCGCGCAGAAGATGGTCGTTGCGTTCACAACCTCAACATTGCCAATTTTATCAATCATCTGCCCATGCAAAAGTCCACCACCGACTTCTCGACACAAGATGCTTCTGGCTCCACATCCCAAGCGGCTTGGTTACAAGAGTCCATTGAGTCTGGTGCGAAAAGCCTGCTAATTGATGAAGATACGTCGGCAACTAACTTCATGATCCGCGATGAGCGTATGCAAGCCTTAGTGGCCAAAGAAGCGGAACCCATCACCCCACTGGTGGATAGAATCGCCGAGCTACGTGATAGTGAAGATATCAGTTGTGTGATTGTGATGGGGGGTTCAGGGGATTACCTTGATGAAGCAGACAACGTCATACAGATGCACGAATATCAACCGGTGGATGTAACGGCTAAAGCCAAGCAAGTGGTCGCGCAGCACCCTAGCGAACGCTCTCATGAACGAGAGCAACCACTGCAACGCACGTCGCCGCGAGCTTTTCATCGAGCCTGCTTGCAAACACTTCTAGCTGAAGGGAAATTTCGTGTCGGGGCCAAAGGCAATAGCTCTCTGCGCTTTGGCAAAGAGTTTGTTGATATTTCAGCCCTAGAGCAATTACAGACAGCAAATGAAGTCAATGCCATCGGCTGGCTTTGGTTCCAAGTGGCGCAAACCCCGGGCTGGAGTTCCGATCTCAGCAAAGAGTTTCAAACTCAGCTTGATCAAAATCAATGGCACGCATTAATGCCAAATAATGGCGATATGGCTAAGCCGCGGATTCTCGATATTTTTGCCACCCTCAATCGCTTACGTAAAGCGCAGTTTAAACCGGCAAAATAAGAGAATGCTATTTAAGTGAGGCGACATGGGTTAACCCTATGCCGCCTCACTTGTTACCATCAAAGACATGAACTATGTACCGCAAAGCACACAAGCACTGCCCTTCTAGAATTTTTTAACAAAGCGCCCCATCAATCCCGGATGATAACTCCAATGGTGACTAAAAATATCCAACAAACTGGGGTTACCGTATTTCGATAGACTGACTGCGTGAAAGCGATTGTGCCGCGCTTTCAGATCTTCCACTTTATCCACCATATCTTGAGACTGTTTCGGAGCAATGAAGTCCGATAACACCACCATATCTGCATTCAAAAATTTATCTGTGTACATCAAGTCTATGCATTTTTGCAAAACGGGTTCAAAGTCCGTCCCCCCGTGAAAAGTGTAAGAGAGAAAATCACTGGCCTCTCGCAAACCCTCTTTTTTGGTTAACTCATAGGTAATTTGCTCGGTGGAGAACAAGATCACAAAACACTCACGCTGCTCTGATAAGGCAATTTGCATCAAAGCAAATGCAATGGCTTTTGCGCACTGCTCTGGAAAGCCACTCATGGAGCCCGAGGCATCCACGCACACAATAAATGGGCCCTTTTCTAATTCCATTTCACTGGCATTTGGGGTGTGGGCATTAATTTTGCGTAATTTACGAGACTTACCCGTGGTGCGATAATTTAATAATTGTTTATCGACCAAGTGTTTATAGAAAATCATTTCTAATTCTGGGTAGGCCAAAAACATGGTTTCATAGGGCAACATTTTATTCAGATCGTCACTTTCATGAATACCGACAATATCGTCTGTAGCTTGATCCGATTGCTCTTCAACAATGCGTAACTCCGCGGCCGGTTGCTTTCTTAAAGAAGGATCATCCACTTGATTGGCCATTCGTCCCAATGCATTGGCGATCTCTTTTAACCCTTTATTTTTACGCAAAAACGCCGCGTATTTAGCCATAGTGGACACATCGGTACGGCTTAAACGGGCCGCCGCCATATCCCACAGTCGCCCTTGTTGCGCTTCATCACCGGCATCGGCTATTTGACGCATGTTCTTGATGTTTTCCATACGGTTATACAGATCATCAAGAAACTTCTGTTTATCATGCTCTAACTCTTTAAGCTGCATTTTTTCAATGGTATGAAAAAGGGACTGATACCATTGGTCGCAAAAAAAGTGCGCAAACATAGGATTTGGGGCTTCGCTTTGTCGCTCAAGCAAGCGCTTCCCTGTAGCGTAAAAATCACTTCGCCCTTTCAGTTCAGCCACCACCGATTCGATATCCTCGGCAAATTGTCCTTCATCCCAGTGAATGACTTTTTGGTAAAGGGCCAACTCCTCACGCATTTGTTCCGATTCAGAGACTTTACTCATGCGTCTGGACACTGAACCCTTCCATTTGCGTAAATGGCTCTTTACTGACGCTTGCATGCCAGGTTTTTCTGATGACATCAAAACCTGACTACGACCTATTAAATCGTTCATCGCTGTTTCGACCATGCCTGAATCTGCCACTGACATCGCCAGATTTAATGCATCAACACCGAGCATTGAACCTCCTATTCAGCAAAAAACTTAGCTAAAAAACCAATTCTTTGCGCCCTCTTTTTTTGCGTTTGCTGAGCGTCATTCAGTGATTGCGCCAATTGTTGCAAACTGGCCTCCATGGCTGTGGGAAGCTCAGGTTCAATAAAGTTGTGTGGCAAAGCACCATGAAAATCGGAACGCACTTTAGTGAGTAACAATTCCATATTCATTAGGTTATCAACGGCGCTGTTGGCTTTGTTATGCCAAGTTTGATGACCTTCGCCATCTAAACCTGCATAAGTCACTAAGCTCAATAACACAGAGCGATTAGCGATATCTTTGATGACCAAGCGACTGTCACCATCTAACGCAAACTTTAACGACAGCAAGTTAGGATTATGGTTCACATAGCCATACACATTACCGCCACCATGGCTGATCATATTCACTAAATCCGTATGTGCCACAAACACATAGCGGGTATCCCCTTTATCATGCTCTGATACTGATTGGTTACTTTGTAATAAGACTAATTTCACCAAGTTATGGGCATTACCTACACTATGAGGACGCCAATCGTCAAAATTGGCCTTGAAACCTTCTTTCCCTTTACGCAACAATCCCGTTCCCGGTTCAGACTCCACACTCATAACGTAGTCTTGTTCAATTTGTTGCTGAATATCATCTAAAGTCTGACGACTGTCTTCTATGGTTTGAGAGATTTGTTGCTGATTAAACGCATGCTTAAGGGCAAATTCACGCATAACATCGCGAACAATTAATCGTGACTCTGGGCTGTTCCATAAACAATCTTGGATCAACAACAAGTCTAGGGCGTTTATTTTAACTCGGCCATTAAAAAAGGCGCTGGCTTTCAGCAGTTTCACCGCTTTTTTCCAACGACGATCCGACACATACAATTCATCGGCGCTTAAGGTCTGTTTGGCATCATTATGACGCGCCTCTAGCATGGTTTTTAATTGATAAAGTTTATCAAACACCTCATCAGGCAAAGGCATACTGTCTAACTCAGATAGCCATTGCTCATATTCGTGATTAGAGATGGTCAAGTCATCAGGCACGTGCGCTTCTTGAGGCGTTCCTACCGTTAGCATGCTATGAAAATTTTGTTTATCTTGAATACGATTGACAAAAATACGCACCAACATACGGTCGTATAACGCATCTAAACCACTGTCTTGATCCGGTAGTTCATTGGATGCGGAGATCAGAAGGCGCATCGGCACTTTCTCAATGTCACTGCCATTTTTAAACGTTTTCTCGTTCACCACGGTCAATAATGTATTTAAAATGGCCGGTCCCGCTTTCCAAATTTCATCCAAAAACACCACATTGGCGGTAGGTAAATACCCTTTGGTCAGTCGAACATAACGCCCATGATCTTTCAGCTCTTGAATACTCAAAGGCCCAAACACTTCTTCTGGGGTGGAAAAGCGCGTCATTAAATATTCAAAATAACTGCTGCTCTCAAAAGCGGAGATAAGACGTTTTGCGATAAGACTTTTGGCAATTCCAGGGGGGCCGAGTAAGAAAACACTCTCTCCGGCTAACGCGGCGAGTAGACAAAGCTTTATGGTATGTTCACGTTCGTAAACACCTTCCGAAAGCACTTTAACTAATTTATTAATTCGTTCAGACCGCAGTGCTCGTTGTGCGTGAGAAACTCGAGTAGGTTCCATTATTAAAAAGCTCCATGACAGCGTCTATGTATTGTTTTTATATCCAAGTTAATCATTTGTTACAATAACAAATTTACTTATGCAGTTCTTACAAGTTAACGAGATCTACATCACAGGGCAATGTTAGACTGTTACAATGCTATTTAACCCATGTGGTCAATGCATTACTTTGGGTTGTAATAAATATGAAAAGCCACATTCAAACCGTGATCTTGTACGTAATTTATCAATAAATAAAGTTTAAAAGAGTAACAAAGCATGCAAAAAACAGTTCATAGTTGGAAAACCCTCTCTTTAGTTGAAGAAACCATCGCTTTACCCACTGGTGTGGTCACCCATCATACTACCGTCAAACATCCCGGTGCTGTCGTCATTTTAGCCCAAGCACCCTCAGGGAAATTGTTACTACTTAATCAATTTCGACCTTCAATAATGACGTGGTTTCTGGAAATACCCGCGGGAACATTAGAACGGTATGAACTGCCTATCGTAGGGGCTAAGCGCGAACTAGAAGAGGAAACCGGCTATAGCGCCAAAACTTGGACTGAACTGGGAACGCTGACACCCATGGCGGGATTTTGCAATGAAGTACAGCACCTCTATTTTGCCCAAGACCTCAGCCTAACTCAGCGCTTACAAGCGGATAAAGATGAAGTGATTGAGGTGCAAGAAGTGAGTTGCGATGAATTACTGCAGTGGATTCAACAAGACAAAATAACGGACGCTAAAACCATCGCAACCCTGTCGAAGGCGTTGCTTCGTGGTCTTATCAATTAAAGGATGTAGTATGGACTTTCGATCAGATACCGTCACCCAACCGACAAAAGCAATGCGTGAAGCAATGGCTTGCGCCTCTGTAGGCGACGATGTCTATGGTGACGACCCTACCATGAATGAATTTGAGGCTTGGGCGGCCAAGACTCACGGTTTTGCCGCGGCACTCTTTACCACATCGGGTACTCAAGCAAACCTATTAGCGCTTATGGTCCATTGTGAGCGAGGGGATGAGTATTTATGTGGTCAACAAGCGCACAACTAT
This sequence comes from Vibrio rarus, assembly GCF_024347075.1. Classification (NCBI taxonomy): domain Bacteria; kingdom Pseudomonadati; phylum Pseudomonadota; class Gammaproteobacteria; order Vibrionales; family Vibrionaceae; genus Vibrio; species Vibrio rarus. The sequence continues at coordinate 221,854 of NZ_AP024901.1, read as the reverse complement.
ATGTATGAGGCGGGAGGTGCCGCCGTTCTGGGCTCCATACAACCACAACCTATAATGAATGAACCCGATGGCACTCTCTGTTTTAAAAAACTAGCGGCAGCCATTAAACCGGACGATTTTCACTTTGCCCGCACCCGATTACTGAGTTTAGAAAACACCATCAATGGCAAAGTACTGCCGTTAGACTATTTAGCCCAAGCACGCCAATTTGTGGATACGCATCATTTGAAATTACATCTTGATGGCGCTCGTGTGTATAACGCAGCGGTCGCTTTAGATGTGGACATTAAAGAGATAGCACAACATTTTGACACTATGACCGTTTGCTTATCTAAAGGGCTTTGTGCACCGGTTGGCGCTTTGCTTTTAGGTGACAACGTCACTATAAATAAAGCACGTCGTATTCGTAAAATGCTCGGTGGTGGTATGCGCCAAGTAGGATTTCTGGCCGCAGCCGGCAAACTGGCTTTAACCGAACAAGTGCCGCAGCTCAATATAGACCACGCTAATGCAAAACACCTTGCGCGCGGATTAGCCGCCCTACCGGGATTCTCTGTCAATACAAACAGAGTGCAAACCAATATTGTGTTTGCCAAACTCCATGAGCAGATAGATATTCATGCTATCGCCCAGCAACTGCACGGGCAAGGGATCATCATTACCCCAAGCAATCCATTGCGCTTTGTTACCCATCACGACATTACACAAGATGATGTTGATCAGTTATTAACGGCATTAGCGGAGCTATTGTGATTTAAGTGTTTCGCGACTTTGGCTACCATGTGTGACCAAGGCCATCACCGCCTCTAAACCGGTGATGGCTCGTTAAATATTTACCTTTAATCCTAGCTACGATTTGACTGCAAATGGCGCAAGTAAAACATCTAACGACGGCGATTTTTGCCTCTATTTTTGTGTACTCCTAGCTTGGCTTTCATTTTGCGTTTTTCTGCACTGCGACTGCGACGGTGACCACCATTTTCTTCGATGACCTCCGACTCTGGGCTCGGCTCAAAGCCTTCTAACCATTGTTGTGGCAGTTTTTGATCCAGTAAACGCTCAATGGCTTCCAATAAATACACTTCGTTGTGGCTCATTAACGATACGGCATTACCTTTATTTCCGGCGCGTCCACTGCGGCCAATGCGGTGCACATAATCTTCAGCTTTATAGGGCATATCAAAGTTGATGACGTGTTGCAGTTCTTTCACATCAATGCCTCTGGCTGCGACATCTGTTGCCACTAAAGCTCTGACTTTACCGATTTTAAAATCATCTAATGCGCGCTGTCTTGCCCCTTGGCTTTTATCACCATGAATGGACGCTGCTTGAATGCCATCTAACTTCAACTCTTTTGCAACCACCTCAGCCCCCTCTTTAGTGCGAGTGAACACCAGCACTTGTTGCCAGTTTCGTGAACCGATGAGATAAGAGAGCAATTCCCCTTTGCGCTTTTTATCCACCGGGTAGACGATCTGCGAGACACTGTCTGCGGTGGAGTTAGCCGGACTGACCGACACCTCCACTGGATTATTTAAGATTTTATAGGCGAGATTTTTCACATTGGTTTTAAAGGTGGCAGAGAAAAACAAGGTTTGTCGTTCTGGGTTCACCTTTTGCATAATGCGTTTAATATCGGGCATAAAGCCCATATCAAGCATACGGTCAGCTTCATCAAGCACTAAGAATTGCGTATGCTGTAGCGTCAAGTTCTTATTAAATAAGTGATCTAATAAACGCCCTGGGGTCGCAATCAAAATATCGCACCCTTTATTGAGGTTTTTCGCCTGTACCCCAAAACTGGTACCACCATAAGCCACCACGACTTTTAATGCTGTAGGGGCCGCGTATTGGCTAATCGCATCAAACACTTGTTGGGCTAATTCTCGGGTAGGCACTAAAACTAACGCCTTAACCTTACAGGGCGCTTGAGTGTTATGCTCGCTCACATCAACCATCAACTTTTGAATGATAGGTAGGCCAAATGCGGCCGTCTTACCAGTCCCTGTTTGCGCGGCTGCCAATACGTCGCGACCATCAAGCACAGGTCCAATCGCTTCCGATTGCACTGGCGTCGGTATAACAATGTTAAGAGAGTTAAGCTGTTCCACCAGCGTAGCTTCAAGGCCAAGCTCAGTAAATTGTGATGAAGGCATAGGGTTTCCGTGTCTGTCCTGTAAAAATGGCTGTATAAAAGTGATTGCAAATACCGCAGAGACAATGGCCATAACGGTTAGTGAGAGAGCGCCGTTGACATAGCGTCACAATGAACGACATACAATGGCTGTCTTCCCACAATGATGCCGGTATGCCAATGTGAACTGTCGCCAGTCTATGACTAAAATGGGTCTTCTTTTGCGCTAAACGCGATTAATGGCGTGAGTTTACTTCAATTTGGCTTGAGTTACAGCCTCTATCACATCTGGATAGAACTCAATAAAGACTTGATTCAATTCAAGGTAATGTTTTTCTAGTGTCGCAAAGCAGCCCGATAATGGCCCCATTCTTGGGGTGCGCTGAGACATTTTATCTAAAGCAAAACCGATATTGTCCAACTCTTTATATGAAGCGATCCACTGCCTATCCCACATTGAACCTATCACCTGCTGATAGCGAGCAGGCAATTCAATGGTTATGTGCTTAGGATGGGTGGCTTGTTTGGCTTTAGCACAAAAGTTTAGCAAGGAGTCCTGATGAAACCTATCCCAGTGCTGAATAAGACAATGATCCCAAAACACATCTAGAGCTATGGGCGAGAAACGGCGATGAGCGCCAAACAGAGGTTTGATATTCATTATCGCTGGATGAGAATCGGTAAAACTATCCACAAAACGGTGTAGACGAATCCCTTCTGTCACCTTTGTAGCGTACTGCCCGTCAGGGTTGCCCCGTACAAAATCACCGAGCAAATTGCCTAATAAGTCGCTGTTACTGACCTCGGCTAAGTGTAAATGCGCTAAAAAGTTCATATTTTGCTCGCCTCTTTTTTATCCCCATTCACTGAATTATGTACTGCAACATGAGAGATTCAATCAAACAGTTCAATTACCAATTTATGATCTTTTATCCGCAAATCAGGTTGAGCCGATTTTATTAGCGCCTGTTGCAGAGCATTGCTGTCCAACTGATACACGGGGCGGTCTGATAAACCGTAACCTATCATAGCAACGGCAGGTTTGATGAGGCGCTCAATGTCAGGATCAATACGAGTGCCTTCATGAGTGAAGGTTTCTAAGCGAATTTTCTTTAAAAAGACTTCACCTCGCATGGGCTCATATTCAGGGATCGCACTAAATTCTAATTGTAAATGAAGGGTTTGCGCTGCTGAATCTAACACTTGTACCTTAGCTTGCGTGGCGGCATAAATAGAAATTCGCTCAGCGTCTACACGGCCAATTTTAACCTTTAAGTCGTCTACTGATAGGTGTGCATACATGACGTGTTTCATGCCAACAGAATGAGAAAACCCAACATTTTTATGCACATACTGAGTCATATCTTGCTCTGAAATACGATACACTGTACAACCGCTTAATAAGGATAGCAGCACAGCGATACCCACTCTTTGTCCAAATTTTTTGTTCATGACTCTACTTTCTGATTATTTTTCACAACTGACAATGTAACCCTTCCCTATTACAGCTAAGTACCCATGCCACAGGCTGTCAATAATGCACAATGATGACAGGCGTTAACCCGTCACCGCCTCGGGAAATTATCCGCATTTTACGCATTAATACGCACCAACAGCACGCCTTCTGGGATAATAAGGCGAACAGTAACATAGAAAAGGAAAGACAAAATCGATAAAATGCCCAATCCACTGCCTTTTATAGCTAACATTTTGAATATCGCTATCACTCGAAGGTCGTTGGTAACAACTAAAGATGCAAAGACACACGCCCTAACGGCAGATTTTATAAGCCATTAAACGAAATTTTAGTTTCAGTTTTACGAGCCCTGTTATCTGCACGCTACAATACGCCAAAATCTAACCAAGAGTTCTCGCTAAGATGCAATTACAGTTCTGGAAAAACAATATTTGTGGGCTTTTTATCTTATGTGGCTTTCTAATTGTTGTCGCTGTACTAACAACCTTTATGCCCCATATCGATTTATTAAGCCATACCTCAGATTTTATCGGAGGTACGCTAACGTATCTGACTTATTCTGCCGGCTCCAAAGGCTTTTTAATCACATTATCTATTTTGGTGCTTTTTACCACGCTAAAAACCACCAGCAAAAAACAGTGGTTTTTGTTAATGGTACAATTAGGCGTGCTCTTAGTACTTTCTTTTGCCGCTAAAACCTTGCTTAAAGAGGTCACACAAAGCCCTCGCCCTTATACTCAAGCACTGACAGAACTGCATTTAGTTGAGTCTCCGAGTGCATTTTATACCTTAACTGAAACGGCACAGAACTCACTCATAGAGCAAGCATCTGAACACGTTTCTCATTGGCGCACCATACACTGGCAAGGTGAAACTGATTACTCTTTCCCATCGGGTCATACCGTATTTGTTGCCCTATGCCTGTTTTTCTTTGGCGGCCTATTTTGCAAACGCAAACAATATTGCGCCTTGACGATATTACTGCTTTGGGGATTTGGGGTCGCTTATAGTCGCCTTTGGTTAGGCATGCATAGACCAGAAGATCTGCTGGGCTCGGCCATTGTTGTTGCGATCATTGCACTATGTATTCCCTCTGCGAATGCCTCTCACCGCACACAAACCCATCGCCTATAACCCCGTCGCAATTCATCAGGGCAGCCTCTAGGGTTGCCCTAAAACCCAAAAAACAAACACGACCTCGCCTTCAAATGTAGATTCTTATTGATGTATGGCCGGAAAGGACGCAAAATAGCGCTCCTTCCCAAGAAGGTGAGCGTTTTCTATATTATTCAACTACGCTCCTACTAGTTTGTTATTTGCAGGCAAATCCGCCTCCACCACTTCACATCGAGAACATCTATGAGTTTTGACTCCCTTGGTCTATCTGCCCCTATTCTTCGCGCTATTTCCGATCTCGGTTATACAAAAGCGTCGCCGATTCAAGAAAAAGCCATCCCAGCTATCATTGAAGGCAAAGACGTCATGGCTGCGGCGCAAACAGGGACAGGGAAAACCGGTGGCTTTAGCTTACCGTTGCTAGAAAGATTAAGTTCAGGTTCAAAACCAAAAGCCAATCACGTTCGTGCGTTAATCCTCACCCCAACTCGTGAGCTTGCAGCGCAAGTTCATGAAAGCATTGTTCAATACAGTGCCCATTTAGATATCACGTCTACTGTGGTATTTGGTGGGGTTAAAATTAACCCGCAAATGCAAAAACTGCGTCCAGGCTGTGATGTGTTGGTGGCCACTCCTGGCCGATTGTTAGATTTACATAGCCAAAATGCGGTGAAATTTTCACAACTGGAAGTGTTGGTATTAGATGAAGCCGATCGCATGTTAGACATGGGCTTCTTTCGCGACATTAAACGCATTTTAAATGTGCTACCCAAACAACGTCAAAATTTGCTGTTTTCAGCCACCTTCTCCGCTGAAATCCGTGATTTGGCCAGAGGCTTAGTCAATAACCCTGTAGAAGTCTCCGTTAATCCACCTAACTCCACCACCGCACTGGTTGAGCAAAGTATTTATGTGGCTGATAAAAAACAAAAACCGGCCATTCTTGCCAACTTGATTAAACAAGGTAATTGGCAGCAAGTTTTGGTGTTTAGCCGCACAAAACACGGGGCTAACCGCCTAGCTAAATTCCTTGAAGCGCAACAGATTTCAGCCTCACCTATTCATGGTAACAAGAGTCAAGGGGCAAGAACAAAAGCGTTAGCCGAGTTTAAGTCTGGTGAGATTCGTGTGCTGGTTGCCACTGATATTGCCGCGCGCGGTTTAGATATCCCGCAACTGCCTCAAGTGGTTAACTTTGATTTACCTAATGTCTCTGAAGATTATGTGCACCGCATTGGCCGCACGGGTCGTGCTGGGGAAACAGGGAAAGCCTATTCTTTAGTATGCGCCGATGAAACCAAAGAGTTATTTGCCATTGAGCGACTGATTGGCAAAGTATTAGAGCGCCATGAAATGGAAGGCTTTAAACCCGTTAACGACATTCCCGAGTCAAAACTCAATACTCGTCCAATCAAAGCTAAAAAGCCAAAGAAAGCAAAAGTTGACCATCAAGATGGACAACGTTCAGCCAACAATGGCCAAGGGAAAAAACCTGCAAGCAAAAACCAACGCCAATTTAGTAAGCGCTCTTCGGCTCAAGGCAATGATTCTCGTGATGGTGCAGCGCCAAAACCAAGACGCCGTCCGCAACGCAACAGCCATTCTAGCGGCAACAAACCGGCTAATCATCAGCGATAACACCCAGCGCTATGACGCTGTAGCGTTATAGCCTCTGCGCCAGTTTGTAATGATCCCGTTACTTAGAGCGTTTTCTTAGGTGCCGATTCGAAACATTTTGTTTTGGCACTTCAGGGACCGCTCTTTTTTCATGCCTTAAATGTCTAATAGCCAATATGGGGTGCTTTAATAACATTCTCGGCCCGGAAAAACGCATCACTTGTCGCATTTGCTCTTTTGGTTCAGGACGATAACAATGCACAGGGCATGTATTGCAAGTAGGTTTATTTTGACCAAACACACAACGATCTAACTTCACTTTTGCATACTCACTCAACGCCATACACTCAGCGCACAAGCTATGATGCTGTTGCCGTGTTTTTTTATGGTGCTTAGCACAATAAATCACAATCATGGCATGCACAGTGTTGTGCTCTAAGAGCAATTCGCCCCTTAAAATCTCACCCGATGACGGCTTCACTATCCATTCTCACTGCAATTGATCATTTTATGAGTATAAATGACCTGTGACCTAAAGTGACAGCAATTGATGAGATTCTGCAATTAACCTATGCAAAGAAGTAAATATACAAAAAGAAAGTCGATGAGGTTCATTTCAAGCGACGCACCAAAGAGCAATTTACCAATAGAAGACAACTACACGATTGGCTTGTTCAACAGCCAGATAAAGTGTCCCTTGTTTGTTATGTTTCAATCCTCAGAACTTTCTTTACGCCAGCGCTTTATGACGTTGACAAAATTTGGCTCATTCCAGTTTTCGTTCCAAGCCGTGTGAACATCTACACTGGCAGACTTGGGCTCAGGTATAGGTCTAGGTAATTGTACTAGGCTAGGCATTATTGATGCATCACCAACTACAAGCGCTTCACCTTGACCTAAACTAGGAAGCATTTCTGAAGCTGAGCTAGTATTTTCAGGTAAAAGCCCCTTAATATAGTTTTGATCTGCTTTATTTGTTAAACGTAATGCTATGAAATTACTGCATTGAGAAAATATTGTTGGAGAAACTTCAGATGGTCTTTGACTTACAACCATTAGGCTTAGTCCATATTTTCTACCTTCCTTTGCTATTCTCTCAATAGACTTTCTTGAAGCCTTATACATTGCAGAATCTGATGCTGGAACGTAATTATGTGCTTCTTCGCAAACTAAAAGAATTGGGACCTCATTTTCTTCACCTTCAGCATGTTTAAGCTTTGAATTATGAAAAGAGAAATCAAAAATTATTCTAGACAACAAACTAACTGTTACACTTAAAACCTCAAATGGTACTCCGCTCAGGTCAAAAATTGTTACGTTGGACTTATTGTAATACCCAATAAATTGCTGTAATAATAAATTAAAATCATTAGTACAAAACCTCTCACCATCAGGTTTGGTTGGTTTTAAAAGAAACCTTAGCCTATCGTCTGAAAGCCTAGTTTCTAACCTAGATATAAGTAAGCGCGCAATTAACCACACGTTCTAATTCCAGAAAGCCTTTGTCATAGTTTCCTAAACAAACCGAGGAACTATGACTCAATCTGAAAAACACCAACACTGGACGGCCATTGTCTCTAATCAGCAAGAAAGCGGACTTTCTGTTCCGCAGTTTTGCAAAGAGCACGACATCAATTACGCTACTTTTCATTATTGGTTGAAGAAACTCAAACAAACTGATGATGAGCAGGTTGCCCATCAAGTGGTAATGAATGATCGTCTAGCTTTAGGTTCGGAGGCGGTTGTTGTACATCTACCTAATGGACTTAGAGCGGAACTGCCAACCTCATTACCACTGGCACAAATTCAAACTTGGCTTAAGGCGCTGCAATGATCCCAAGTGGCGCGGTCTATCTCGTCTCTGGTATCACCGATATGAGAAAGTCGATTGATGGCCTGTCTCTTATTGTCGCGGATGTGCTAGAAATGGATCCATTGAGCAGCGCATGGTTCATCTTTTGTAATCGTGGCCGAGATAAAATCAAAATTCTCTTTTGGGACACCAACGGGTTCTGGCTCTACTATCGCCGACTAGAAAAAGGCCGCTTTAAGTGGCCCAAACCTACAGCTGTGGGCCATATCCATATTTCAACTCAACAACTTAACTGGCTATTATCTGGGCTAAATCTTGAAAATCCCAAGGCTCATCAACCTCTTTATGGCAGAGAAGTGTGAGCTAGAATACTGATCCCCCAATTGGGCTTGAACGATCCTTTTTCGCTGTCAGACTAAGTGGAATGACAGATAACGAGCCCTTACCATGACCGACCTTCCTGATGATGTAGAACAACTCAAAGCGATGCTGCTTAAGCTTCAGGAGGAGAACAATGTACTCAAAAAAACAGTCGACACTCAAGCTGAGGAAGTCGTTGAGTTAGAAAACAAAATGCAGTTGCTCCTTGAGCAGCTTAACTTGAGTAAATCCAAACGCTTCTCAGCCAAAAGCGAAAAAGAGCCCAAAGGCACGTTCAACGAAGCCGAGCAGCAGAATGCATTACCAAAACCTGCCCCTAAGCATCATAAGAAAGGCCGAAAACCACTACCAGCCGAGCTAGAGCGAGAAGTACATCCACACACACTCAATGCCCCTTACTGTGAATGCTGTAATGAACCACTGCATGAATGCGGCACGGAAGTCTCGGAAGAGCTAAAAATCATTCCTCAGAAAGTCAGCGTTGTGCGCCATGAACGCACGAAATATGCTTGCCGTCAGTGTGAAAAAACACAAACCAGCAGTAAAATTATCACCGCACCTCGACCTGCCAATATGATCCCGAAAAGCATGGGTAGTCCTGAAGCCTTCGCCGCTGTCGTAACCGCAAAATATGTTGATGCGCTGCCGCTTTATCGCCAGGTCGACATTTTAAAACGTTCTGATATCGACGTAAGCCGTGGGACACTTGCCAACTGGTGTGTGCAACTGGGTAATAAGGTAAATGTCATTGTTGAAGCGATGAAAGCCCATTTACTGAATGAGAAGCTCATCTGTGCCGATGAAACCACCGTCCAGGTTTTACGAGAGCAAGACCGAAGTGCTCAGAGTAATCTTACATGTGTGTCTATCGTAGCGGCGAGTTCGTCAAACAGCCTGTGGTCATTTACGACTATCAACCAAGTCGCGCAGGGCAATGTGTTAAAGACTTCTTAGGAAATTACTCTGGCTACCTGCTAACGGATGGTTACCAAGCATACAACGGTCTCGATAATGTAAGCCAAGCTGGTTGTTTAGCGCATGTGAGGCGCAAATTTACTGATGCACAAAAAGCCCAGCCGAAGAAGAAATCAGGCCGAGTAGAAAAGGCCATCAACTTCATCGCCAAGCTTTATGGTATTGAGCAAGAAGCCAAAGGCTTAAGTGCTATCGAAAGGCAGCGGTTACGCCAGCAAAAATCAAAACCTATATTAGACAAGTTCCACGAGTGGTTGCTGGAAAGCCAAGAAAAAGTGCTGCCGAAAAGTCAGCTTGGTGGCGCCATCAATTACACGGTCAACCAATGGCCGAAGTTGCTCACCTATCTAGAAGATGGCGGCATCAGCATTGATAACAATGTGACTGAGCGAGATATCCGCCCGTTTACAACGGGCCGGAAAAACTGGATGTTCTCAACCTCGGTTGAGGGTGCTACAGCGAGTGCCAACTTGTATAGCTTAGTGATGACGTGTCGGGCGAATAATATCAACGCGTATTACTACTTCGCGCACTTGTTCAAAATGCTACCAACGCGATCCCTTCAAGACGATCTCACCGATCTTATGCCTTGGAACATGGAAATCGATGAGGCCGAATAAGGCCTCACTGCTTAATTAGACGCTTACGATAATGTGAAATATATAAAATGCAATAACTTTGATTATCAATACTTAATACTTATCGACACCCCCCCTTTATGCGTCCTATGAAACATAACAAAATACATTTTTTGATTAATTTGTATATTTGTTGCTATATTATTGGTGTTATAAGATGTTGCTCCTTTTGATTTTGCGTAAGATTGAGCAGATTCATAATATATATCTTCGAAGGTTGCACTTTCAACACTCCCATAGATCATTCTCCCAACACGCTTTTCAATTGCCGAATTTCTACGACTTTTTTTACTCGCAAATAACCAGACAAAGAAAACAATGACTACAAAAAAAACAATACCCATATTTTACCTCAATGCAAATTTTAATACGTCCAACATTTCTTGCTCATCGCTATTTTGAGCACAAGCTCCTGCCAGACTTTCAAATCCCTTAAACTTAAAAATCATAAACGTTTTTATCTTCAGACTCGTTACATATCGAGGATCATTCGGACACTTAACCATTACTTTCATGCTCCCCTCAGCAAGCAATTCAATACTCTCATCAAACCAATGCGACTGACCACAAACACATTTAAAATTATCTCTATATATAGACATATTCATCTGTGGACGAATTGCATTACCGAAATCTCTCATAAAAGCATTAACGCTTAAAACTTTCATATATAATTCCTTAATATTTTCAAAAAAAAGATACAAAAAAACCGTCAATAAAGACGGTTCTTTCTAAACTTGGTACAGGTGGTGGGACTTGAACCCACACATCTTTCGATATTGGATTTTGAATCCAACGTGTCTACCGATTCCACCACACCTGCATTATTTATACAACTCTATACAACTTTTCAAATCAAAGAGAAGTCATCTTAACTTGTTGTCTTTTCGGTACTTTATTTCAAACCACTGATATATGCAAGTACTTTTGAAAGCGTCAGCTTCGCTTAGACTTTCTTAGATTAAATACTACACAATCAATTGGTACATTAAAAATAGTGGGATAAAATTAGATCTACTTGCAATCACTATACTGCTAATTGCCCACACAACACACCCATGTACAAGAATTTACTTTTCAAACTCAATTCAGATCTGCAGCCATAAAGGAGAACATTAAATGAAGTAGATAGGTACGAAGTAAGCCTAACTAACTATCTTCCCTCTACCTTGAAGCTAACACATTACAGCATATAAAAGTTAAATGTACATTCAGCCTTGAGTTATTCCTTCGTTTCAAACACAGTGCTCATGCCCATTCCACTTTTTATTTTTAGTTTAGTGACAATGTAATGTATAACCATCTGGAGTTATACCAACAACATTTGGTAGAATTCTAGAAACAGCACAAGACTTTCCAGATCCAGTAGAGCCTACAATCCCAATATGCTTACTAAAGAAACGGTTGCCATGTAGATTGAACTTAACAGTCACATTATTGGTAAGAGTACCTATATTAAAATTAAAAGCACCATCATTTGAAAAAAGGTTATCTAAGGTCGAAGAATCCATAATATATACGGGTTCTGTAGGGACAGGTAAAACAGGGGTTCCTTTTTTAAAGTCATAACCACTTTCATTCGCAATTAATGCGCCTATCGGAGTCGCATCAATTGTAAACACCCAACTATCATCATCATTTTTTCCTGCTATATTTTTGACAATCGCTATTGCAAAATTGTGATTTCCATCTTCAATTTTTATGTATTTCCCTACTTGCAGTTCAGACTTATTTGATTCAAAAACTTCCAAGGAATCTATTTGTAGTGGCATAGTGAATTTGGCCACCTGATTAGAGGTGTTAAGATGCACCTCGTACACAACAGGTGGAACTATGACAAAACGTACAAGAAGAACTTTCAGCCCAGAATTCAAACTTGAAGCAGCGCAGCTAGTTGTTGACCAAGGGTACTCAGTTTATGAGGCAGCTCAAGCAAGAGCGGAAAGGCATTACGCCCAAAGCCTCACCGTTAACGCCAGAACAAATTGAAATCCGTGAGCTAAAAAAACGGATCGCAGAGCTTGAAGAGCACAATGAAATCATAAAAAAGGCTACAGCTCTGTTGATGTCGGACTCACTGAAAAATTCTCGATAATCGAGCGACTCAAACAGAGCTACAGCATTACTACGCTATGTCACGTCTTCGACATTCATCGAAGTAGTTACAAGCATTGGAAGCGACGACCAAAAGCTATCCCTACATTAGAGGTTCAAACTCGAGCGCTTGTGCAAGAAGCTTATAGTGCCAGCAATGGCTCTGCAGGAGCTCGAACGATTGCGGGCATAGTAACTAATGCTGGCGTTAATTTGAGCCGCTATCGCGCAACTAAGGTTATGAAAAAGCTTGGGTTAGTTAGTCGGCAGCTACCGAAGCATAAATATAAGAAACAGCCGCTCGAGCATGTGGAGATCCCGAATCACCTTGACCGACAGTTTGCCGTTACGTCTCCAAATCAGGTATGGGTTGGAGATGTGACCTACGTCTGGACAGGGAATCGCTGGGCTTATCTAGCCGTTGTGCTGGACTTGTTTGCTCGTAAACCAATTGGTTGGGCTATGTCTTTTTCGCCCGATAGTCAGTTGACAAGCAAAGCTTTGAAAATGGCTTATGAAAGCCGTGGTAAGCCTAGAGGAGTGATGTTCCATAGCGATCAGGGCACGCATTACACTAGCCGTAAGTTCCGTCAGACCTTATGGCGTTTTCAAATAAAACAAAGCTTGTCGCGCAGAGGAAACTGTTGGGATAACAGCCCTATGGAGCGCTTCTTCAGAAGCCTAAAAACAGAATGGGTGCCAGCCTGTGGATATCGGAATTTAACAGAGGCCTGGAACAGCATTATTGGCTACATCATTAGATATTACAGCCAAATCAGGCCACATCAGTACAATGGTGGTCTCACGCCAAATGAGTCGGAACGACTCTATTGGCAATCTTATAAAACTGTGGCCAGTTTTACTTGACCACTACACAACAAGCTGATCTTTGGATAGATAAAAACACCTCTCTCGGGAGTTTTGTGACAAATATTGAGAAAGTTGTTTTCTCTTAGACGTTAAAAGTTGTTTTTTTGTATTTAGCGCCAGTGTCCATTTTGAAATCGCAGTACTATTTGAAGTAGATAAGAAGCGCTCAAAATCCAATCTATTTATCTGCCTAGATTCAGGTGTATCACCACATGAAAGTCTCGCAATATGATTTATTGAATTTGGATATAAAATATTATCAACATCTGAATTATTAATTTCTATCTCTGATAATAATCTTTTAATACTAAGCGATAAGTCATCAATGGACTCACCAAATTCAAGTGTCAATTTTGTTAAAAAATCTGCTTTATTGAAAGCAGTGGGTATTCTATTAATTATTGGTTGTAGCTTTGCATTAGCAGATCCCAGTGCTGCGTCAAGCTCATTTTCTGTTACACTCCTAGAACTAATACCTTGATTTTGCACATGTAGGAAAAGCTTATAACTTATATCTTCAGTAGGGTTTACGGCATAGTTTTCTGCCATTTGAAGCATTGGTTTATAAATAAGGCTGGCAGAAAAAGCTTCTACTGATTCATGATATTTACATTGTATAGCCGTGGTGCTCCCATCTAGATGAACAACATCCACATCCTCAACAATTCCCTCCACTGTAACGGTATCGTCATACGAAGATTCAAGGATAGATTTTATTGTTTTTTGGAATTGATACAAAAAACCTTTTATTGTACTTTCTGCCGTCCTGCTCATTATCATCCTTAGGTTATGAGTTGCTGATGAGTCACCAATGAAACTTAACGCCTCACTAAGAGGCAAATAATAGTTGGTTAAAATATGCGACCTAGGAGCAAAAACCAACTGTTATTGGTCCTTTTGAGTGACTTGTTATGTTTACATACTTAAACACGGTGCAGTGTAATTGCCGTTAGTTGCATTTAAATATTGTTTGCCATTTCTAATTATGTAAGTAGTACCAATTACCCTATAAAAATCAGATACAGGGAAAACTATAAACTCTCCAGCATCAGCACCATATAATGGCTTTCCATGAAAAATATAAATATTAACATTGTTACCTGTTTCATGTGTAATGTTTTTTGAATATGTGAGTAGCCCGTGACAGTCTATTCCTGCGCTATCTTTGATAGTAGCATTTCGAGTTTCCGTATCCCAAGCAATAGTTTTAATAGCACCAATTTTTTCTTCAAGTTTACATATTGTTTTACTTGCCCAACTGTATGATGGAAAAATAAGAAAGTAATAATTATTTTAATATTGTGCATATTATTCCTCCGTAAATATAACGCTTCGTTAAGTGGTAAGCAACGCATACCACTACACATAAAGTATTGTTCCGTAATCACTTAAATTGAAGCAAACCAAAAATGCCGAGCGTTGGGAATCCGTCTTAAACACTTTGTTATGTATATTTCTAAACAACTCTATCCCTAGAGAAAATTTTATACGAACAATATTGACATTAACTACGATATAAATAAAATACATATGAAACGTCATACAATAAAACCAAGGAATAACATGCGAAACCTTTCTAATTTTTTAATTTCTAGTTTGCTTCTATTGTCTTCTAGTGCATTTGCAAATATAAACTCATGGAGTTCTGAGCAAGTAGTAGATGATTTTACTGATGCAACTAAAACTTTTGCCACTGTTTATTCTGAAACAGGGATTAAGGGCGGATTCATTACTATGGGGTGCTACCCAGGAAAAAGCTTTGAGCTCAAAGTTAGCACAGGAAAATATATTGGCGACAAAGCAATTAATAAAAACGTTAAATACCGCGTTGATAAAGATACTCCAGTTCAAATGACTATGAAAGCAACATCAAAGCGTTTCGTCTATATTAACGATATGGATTCTCAGTTTATCAAGGGGCTAATGAACGGGAAATCAACAGTTTTGGTTCAACTTACTAGCTACGACTACGATACGTCTAAAGCAAAATTTTCTCTAAAAGGCTCTACAGCAGCAATTCAAAAAGTTATTGACGCTTGTAAGTAGTTCACTGCAAGGAGAGAGCTTATTCCAACTTTCTCCTTAGTCGGATATTATACATAGACATAATGCCCCCACGAGGTGCTAGCCTCCAATTGTGTAGGTTAGCTAAAAGCCAGTGCCATAATTAGTGTGTTCAAACAACTAAGCTGGAGACTAATATGAATAACAATAACATAATTTTCACTGACTTAGATATACAAGTCTTTTATCCAAGTCGCTATTTTACAAGACTATCGAGGGGCTAACCCTCAAGATCTAGGGCGGATAAAGTCAAATAAATCCGCGTTAATAACTTTTATCAATTTAATTACAAACAATTGCAGTCTAAATATCAAAAAGCCACGCTCCATTTCATTTATAAACCTGGGCCGTGCGGTTATTGGTCCTATCGATTGCTAACGAGTTTGGGACATTGTTGTTATGCCATCGTCCCATCACTCATACCTAAAAAACCAGGTGACCATGTTAAATCGACAAACGAGATGCAGCAGAACTTGCCAAGCTTTTTAAGGCAGAAGAGTTTACTCCGATTTATGTTCCTGAATCTGAAGAGGAAGCCATTTGAGATTTTTCTGGAGCCAGAGAAACGAGAAACACCCGACAACCTAAGATGCCGAGTGTAGTAAATCGTGTTGATGCATTTGTTACATACGACTCATAGAATGAGAAGATACTCTATCTTTAGCCAACTCAATTACGGCATGACCTAATTGAACCAAAGTACCAAAACTTGGTGTCGTTTCAGGTTTTAATGAACGATAAGCACTGGTTCTACTTTTAATTCCTGCACGCTCAATTACAACACTGTGACCAAATTGTTCAACATAAGAACGAATGGCCGCTTGCAAAATGTCAGCTCGACCTTCTTGCATTGAATCCCATGAAGCCTGCTTGATTACCATTTCCATTTCTTTAACGTCAAAAGGCGTTAAATTAGATTCAGTATAGCTACCAACTGTAATTTCTTTTAACGTTGCAGCTGATAATTCAGCACCACTCCAATCAAGAGAGCCGTCAGCCGTTAATGCAAATTTTTGAAAATGAGTCACGTGACTAAATGCTTCTTTTTGGAAATACTCGACTAAATTTGCTTCACCGGTATAACCGTCACTAAAAGTAAGCTCAAGTGTAAAATCAGCTACCAAATCAACATCAATTACTTTCAACATACGTCACCTATAATTTACCCGGATTAATACCAGCAACGGCTTGTTTCCACATTGCCATAAATTTAACTCGATTACTTTCAATGTGAGCTTCTGCTCGTTTTCGTTGCTTATTTGGTAAATAACCCTCTAAGCACTCACCTGTTTCAATGGCTATGATTAGCTCATAGCTACCATATTTGACATGAATATGAGGCAATTTATGCTGCTTGTTGTCGAAAAAATACAGAAAAATGAAAGCCCAAGCAATGCATCTATCTCTGGCATAGCAGACTCTAATTATCAAATCTGGTTAAACTATAGCGCTGTATCTCAAAAGAGACAATTTCAGAATGTAACGTCTTGCTAAGGTGCAGTTAACTACCACGAAACCTAAGCAAAGCCACCGTAATCACTAAACCCGACCAAACTGAAAATACCAACGGTTAGCCGTTACTCTTTAGCAATTTGTTATGTCACGATGCTTGTTAGTTATGAGATGTTACCATTGACGCTGTACGAATATGGATACCCTCGCCTACCTTTCGATTAAACAAGTGATTGAGAGTGTTAGTAAAATGAAAAAAGGAACCTTTATAAGGGTTCCTTTGAATTTCAGCACCGCCAAACCGCAATACCTAGCATGTGGCTTGCCTTTTTTAACCCATGAGTGGTTTATGATATTTCGATTTGACTGCTACTTCGCTCAATATCGGTATTGTCTTGGGCCATAACAAAGAAACTGTCTATCCAATGTAATATCAATGCAGAGTCTTGTGGCGTGGCCAGATCGATAAAAGCCTGTTGATAGTGCAAAGGCGTAATTAAGTGCTTACGTTTCTCCACTAATTTGCTTGTAAAATCCACTGCAAACTCAGGATGCCCCTGCACCGTCAATATATGATTATCTTTTGCCAACATAAAGTTAGGGCAGAAATCATTACTGGCGATCACTTTAACGCCCTTTGGCACTGTGGTCACCTGATCTTGATGACTCACCAGCAGTCGCACGCGTTCAACAGATAGGTTCATCCATCTTTTTTGAGCCGTAATTTGCACCTCATAGCTGCCCAAACCCCAGCCTTTATCAGACTTTTGCACCATACCCCCTAAAGCGCGCGCAATTAATTGATGGCCAAAGCATATGCCAACAAGCGGACGCCGACGAACTTCACAGCTTACGATCCACTGCATAAGCTGCAAAATCCAAGGATGATTATCGTACGCATTATTGACGCTGCCTGTGATAATAAACCCATGACATTCGTCCAGATCAGGTAATTCTCCTAAGGTGGCGTCATAGTTGTGAAACGTGAATCCATTGTTGACCTCAAAAAGCGTCCCTTCAATCATGTCAGCGTACTGCCCATAACCATCAGACAATGGCGCATCAACATGACCGCACGTTAATATCCCTATCTTCATTTTTCACCTACTTCATTGTTGGCATCACAAATTCACTTTCTCGTTGCCCTTTTGGCCAGCGAGCGGTGACCGTCTTCATACGAGTATAGAAACGCACGCCATCATTGCCATGTACATTTAGCGGGCCAAAGATAGAACGCTTCCAACCACCAAAACTGTGGAATGCCATCGGTACGGGAATTGGAACATTGACCCCTACCATACCAATTTCAACTTTTTCCGAGAAATCACGGGCGGTATCCCCATCACGAGTATAGATGGCTGTGCCGTTGCCAAATTCATGGTCATTAATTAATTGCAGCGCCTGTTGATAATCTTTGGCGCGCACAACGCACAATACCGGACCAAAAATTTCCTCTTGATAAATGGTCATATCAGAGGTGACATTGTCAAACAGTGTTCCTCCAACAAAGTACCCCGGCCCACTGGCATGCGCCTCTCGTCCATCAACAACCAACGTTGCCCCTTGCTCCACACCGCTTTGAATATATTGTTTCACTTTATTCATGTGAACTTCACTCACCAGTGGCCCCATTTCATTTTCAGGAGACACCCCAAGCCCTGGACCAACACGTAACCCCTTTACTTTTCTTTGCAAAGACTCAATCAAGCGGTCAGCGGTTTCATCGCCAACAGCGACCGCCACTGAGATGGCCATACAGCGTTCACCTGCAGCCCCGTAAGCTGCGCCCATAAGTGCATTAGTCGCCCCTTCAAGATCCGCATCGGGCATCACCACCAAGTGATTTTTTGCGCCCCCAAGAGCCTGTACTCGTTTACCATTAGCACTGCCTTTGCTGTAAATCGCCTGCGCAATTGGCGTAGAACCGACAAAACTCACGGCAACGACATCTGGTGCCTCTAAAAGTGCATCCACCACTTCTTTATCACCTTGTATGACGTTAAACACCCCATCAGGTAAACCGGCTTGCTGTAAGAGATCCGCCAGAGCCAAAGAGACACTCGGGTCTTTCTCCGACGGTTTTAAAATAAAGCTGTTACCACAGGCCAAAGCGACAGGGATCATCCACAGAGGCACCATCACAGGGAAGTTAAATGGCGTAATGCCGACACAGACCCCCACCGGTTGCATTAGGGAGTAACTGTCAATCTCTCGTCCAACATTCAAAGAGTGTTCCCCTTTCAACAGATGAGGGATCCCACAAGCAAACTCCACCACTTCTAAGCCACGGGTCAGTTCGCCCAATGCATCACTGTGCACTTTACCGTGTTCTATGGAAATTAAGGTGGCCAGTTCATCGGCCTTTTCTTCAAGCAAGGCTTTAAAGCGAAACATCACTCGCGCTCGTTGTAATGGTGGCGTATTTTGCCATGCCAATTGTGCCTGTTTGGCCACCTCTACCGCGCGCAACGCCTCTTCGGCACTGGACAACTGCACCTGCCCTCTATGTTCGCCATTGGCGGGGTTGAACAGGTCAGCCGAGCGTCCACTGTTGCTGGCCACGATTTGACCGTTAATAAAGTTAGATACCAAAACTGACATAGTCTTATTCCTTGTAATCAATATTTTGTAAAACGTCTGCAAGCAGAGTAAATAAATCGTCGATATGGTGTTTTTCGATAATCAGTGGCGGTGAAAGGGCAATAATGTCCCCCGTCACCCGAATGAGCGCCCCTTTCTCAAAGCACTGAGTGAACACTTGAAACGCTCTCGAGCCCGGTTTCCCTGCGATCCCTTCCAGTTCAATACCCGCAATCAAACCGTAGTTACGCAGATCTTTTACATACGGCAGACCTTTTAAGCTGTGTACCGCTTGCTCCCAGTAGTGGGAAAGATCTGAGGCTCGGCTGTATAAATTTTCATTTCTATAGATATTTAACGTGGCTAATCCTGCCGCCGCTGCCACGGGATGCCCAGAATAGGTATAACCGTGAAACAGCTCTATAGCTTGACTGTCTGGGGCAACCATTGCCTGATAAATCTCATCACTGACAAATACCGCCCCCATAGGTATCGCGCCATTGGTCAAGCCTTTAGCGGAGGTGATCATATCGGGCTTCACCTCAAATTCTTGCGCCGCAAAAGGGCTACCAATGCGACCAAAGCCAGTAATCACCTCATCAAAGATCAGTAAAATTCCGTGTTGGGTGCAAATTTCTCTAAGACGTTTTAGATAGCCTTTAGGGGGAATAATAACCCCTGTTGATCCGGCAATAGGCTCTACGATAACCGCAGCAATATTGCTGGCATCATGCAAGGTCACAATATTGTTGAGGCTTTCAGCCCAGCCAGGATCGTAATCAGGTAAGCCTTTACTAAAGGCGCTGTTCTCTATACTTAAGGTATGTGGCAGGTGATCTACGCCAGTTAACAAACTGCCAAATGCCTTACGGTTATTCACGATACCCCCAACCGAAATCCCCCCAAACCCCACACCATGGTAACCACGTTCGCGGCCAATAAGACGAGTACGAGTACCTTGTCCTATGCACCTCTGATACGCCAATGCAATTTTTAATGCACTATCCACTGATTCCGAGCCAGAGTTAGTAAAAAAAACTTTAGACAGACCAGAAGGCGCAATTTCCGCTAGCGCTTCAGCAAACTGGAAAGGTACGGGATGGCCCATTTGGAAGGTTGGTGCAAAATCAAGGTGATGAATTTGCTTGGCCACGGCCTCACTAATTTCCCGACGACCATGACCCGCATTACAGCACCACAGCCCAGCCGTACCATCAAGGATCTGTCGTTTATCTTCAGATGTGTAGTACATCCCCTCCGCAGACACTAACATTCTAGGGGCAGACTTAAACTGTGAATTGGCGGTAAACGGCATCCAAAACGCATCCATATTTGCTGAACTACTGCTATCTTGCTTGTTTATCCCTTGCATCGTACGCTCCAACTAAGCATGTTGAATTAACATCGTCTCTTTTACTAAACACCCATAGACATTTAAAACTTCAAATGTAAACGCAATGTTATTAAATAATGAACAAAAATGACTATAGGACGTTTTATTTGCCACTTCAATGATTAAATTATAAACACTTACTGGTTTTTTACGTTTAGTGAGCTAGGATTGTGTTTAGTTTATTAACCAAATGTTTACACAATAGAATGGGCAGTGTTGTGTTGGAGATGGACCCCATGGATACGCATATAGGATCGCGCTTTAAAGCCTTAAGAGAGCAAGCGGGTTTATCGCAACGTGAACTGGCCAAAAGAGCGGGTGTTACCAACGGTTTTATCTCGCAAATAGAAAGTAATGCAGTCAGCCCCTCGGTGGCCTCACTGAGCAAGTTACTCAGCAAAATCCCCTCTTCTATGGCCGCATTTTTTGCCATCGATGAACCCAGACCTGAGCAATTTTTTACCCGCAAAAGCGAGCAACCCGAAATCGGAACCGGACAGATCAGTTATCGCCAAATTGGCCATTACCATGAAGGTCGGCACATTGGCATGTTAAGAGAAACACTCGCCCCCGGCGCAGATACCGGAGAAGAAATGTTAAATCATGAAGGACAAGAGTGCGGTGTTATCGTAGAAGGAGAGATCGAGCTTACCGTTGATAATGAGGTCGTCACTCTTGGTAAGGGAGACAGTTACTACTTTGATAGTCAGCGCGCCCATCGATTTAGAAATACCACCCAATGCAATTGCGTTATCGTCAGCGCAAATTCACCCGCCAGTTTTTAAGAAAAAAGGACATTTATGGATACTATGACTTGGCATGATAAAGCCGCCGCTCTGAGTTTTCGTACTCAAGCATTCATTAACGGACATTTTGTGAACTCCGTTTCTGGCGATACCTTTGACATCATTAACCCCGCTACAGGGCAACACTTAGCCCATGTTGCTCGTTGTGATGAGGCGGATGTTAACCTTGCTGTCACGGCAGCACGTAATGCCTTTGAAAGCCGTGTTTGGAGCGGTTTAGCCCCCGCAGATCGCAAAACAATTCTGCTTAATTACGCCAAACTCATTGATGATCACAAGGAAGAATTTGCCTTGCTGGAGTCTTTAGATATGGGTAAACCCATCTCCGATGCCATGGGCTATGATGCTCCCGCCACGGCTCGATGCATTCAATGGAATGCGGAAGCCATTGATAAGGTCTACGACGAAGTGGCTCCTGTGACCGAAGGGGCGTTGGCGTTAGTGACACGAGAATCTTTAGGGGTGGTGGCCGCCATTGTGCCTTGGAATTTTCCTACCGTTATGGCGGCATGGAAAATTGGCCCAGCGCTTGCGACTGGCAACTCTGTGATAGTCAAACCGTCTGAAAAATCCCCTCTGACTGCCATTTTATTGGCCGATTTAGCGCAACAGGCCGGTATCCCCAATGGAGTATTTCAAGTGCTTCCTGGGTTTGGCCATGAAGCGGGGCAAGCCCTTGCTTTGCACAACGATGTGGACTGCATTACCTTTACCGGATCTACCGCTGTAGGTAAAAAATTACTGAGTTTCGCCGGTGAATCCAACCTAAAACGGGCATTCATGGAGTGCGGAGGAAAAAGCCCGCATATTGTTCATCATGATGTCAAAGACATACAAAAAGCCGCCGCAACAGCCGCCTCTGCCATTTGCTACAACCAAGGTGAAGTGTGTACCGCAGGCTCTCGCTTGCTGGTTCACTCTTCCATTAAAGAACAATTTATTGAACTACTTAAAGAAAGCATGGCTAACTGGCAACCCGCCGACCCATTGCACAGCGACACCCGCGTTGGCGCTATGGTGGATGCCACTCAGTACGAACGCGTATTAAACTACATTAGCATTGGTCAGTCAGAAGGCGCGACATTGGCCTTTGGTGGCAACAAGGTAATGAGTCACACCGATGGTTTCTTTATTCAACCGGCCTTATTTACCGATGTCACCCCCGATATGCGCATCTATAAAGAGGAAATTTTTGGCCCTGTATTATGTGTCACCAGTTTCGATACTATCGAACAAGCCATCGCCCTTGCTAATGACAGCGAGTACGGCTTGGCCGCAGGAATTTGGACATCAGATATGTCTACCGCCATCAAGTGCTCACGCGCATTAAGGGCCGGAACCGTCTTTGTTAACAATTGGGATGGCGGTGATATGACAATGCCTTTTGGCGGCTATAAACAAAGTGGCAATGGCCGCGATAAGTCATTGCATGCCTTGCACAAATACACGGAAGTTAAATCCACTTGGATAGAGTTGGATTAACCTCTCATACGCATAAAGGCCTAGCGCAAGCTAGGCCTTTTCGTTCACTGCATAAAAAACGCTTTAGAAGGTTGGTGGCGTCGCCGCACTAATGAGCTCACACTCCACTTTTGCTCGATTGCGAAAACGGTGCGGTTTACGGGTTTCAAAGTAGTAAGAATCCCCCGCTTTCAGC
Organism: Vibrio rarus; assembly: GCF_024347075.1. NCBI lineage: Bacteria > Pseudomonadati > Pseudomonadota > Gammaproteobacteria > Vibrionales > Vibrionaceae > Vibrio > Vibrio rarus. Next base: position 198,787 of record NZ_AP024901.1, on the reverse strand, counting down.
ACTCGAGTATGACTGCCTACGGTAATTTCAATTTCACCACGAATGATCACTCCGCCCTCTTCGCCATCATGCTCGATAAAGTCAGTCCCCGTATCTGAGCCCGGAGGATAAATCTCCCTTAGCACGGCCAATTGACGTCCTTCGCGTTTCGCTCCCACCAGCAACATTTTTATTTTGCCATCCCCAAGATCCGACATCTGCTCTGCGGTAAAGAAAATATCGTCTTTGGGCTCAACGTCTAAAGTAAAAAACTCACCCATAGAGATAGGGATCGCATCGAGGATCTTTTTCAATGATCCCACAGAAGGGTTGACTAAATTTTGCTCTATTTGAGAAATCATGGAGTTGGTAACACCACTTCGCTTGGCCAGTTCGCGCTGGGACAAGCCGCGCATCGTGCGAATTGTTTTTAGTTGTTTGCCTACATCCATGTTTTTCTCCAAAAAGAACAGAGTCATGACGACTTTCAGTGTGCTGGTTATTACTGGCTCATTTTCATCTCAAGTAGCCGACGTTTCTCCGCTCTGGCCATCAGCCACCACGCGATAAAGGTGGCTGCTGCGACCGCTAAAATAGTTAACGTTGCTAAGGCGTTGATTTTAGGACTCACCCCTAAACGCACACTTGAGAACACCACCATAGGCAATGTTGTGGCACTGGGGCCTGATACAAAGCTGGCAATCACTAAATCATCCAAAGACAAAGTAAAAGCGAGCAACCAACCGGCCAAAATTGCCGGAGAAATGGATGGTAAGGTAATTTGGAAGAACACCTTCCATGGGGGCGCGCCCAAATCCATTGCGGCCTCTTCTACAGATCTATCCACTTCTTGCAACCGAGAGCTCACCACCACAGTGACATAGGCGGTACAGAAGGTGACATGGGCAATCCAAATGGTCATCATGCCTCGTTGACTAAATAGATCAAACACTTGGCCCATAGAGATAAACAGAAGCAACAAAGAAAGGCCGGTAATCACCTCTGGCATCACTAAGGGAGCGGTGATCATAAAGGCAAAACCCGTCTCTCCTCTAAACTTACCAAAACGACTCACCACAAAAGCGGCAATGGTGCCAAGAACCACAGCAGCACTGGCCGATAAGAAGCCTATTATTAAGCTCAGTTTCACCCCGCCCATGAGTAGATCGTCTTCCAGTAGCTCAAAATACCATTTGAAAGAGAATCCCGACCAAACCGTTACCAAACGGTTCTCATTAAATGAGTAGATGATCAAAATAAAAATAGGCAAATATAAGAAGGTGAAGCCTGCTGCAAGAATGGCCCACTTTAGTTTGCTGTTGTACACAGGAATGTTCATCCTTGCGCCTCCAGTTCACGTTTTTGATAGCGATGGAACCATAAAATCGGCAACATCAAAATAACCAGCATCACAATAGCCACGGCAGACGCCACAGGCCAATCCCGATTATTGAAAAACTCTTGCCACAGCACTTTACCAATTAATACGGTATCGGGTCCGCCGAGCAATTCAGGAATCACAAATTCCCCCACCGCAGGGATGAACACCAACATCGAACCGGCAATAATGCCCGCTTTAGTCAGTGGCACCAGTATGGTGAATAAAGTGGTAATGGGTTTAGCCCCCAAATCGCTGGCCGCTTCTAATAGTGAATAATCCACTCGCATTAAGGCGGTATAGAGGGGCAACACCATAAATGGCAGATAAGTATAAATTATGCCGATATACACGGCGGTATCGGTATGCAGTATTTTCAATGGCTCATCGATAACCCCTACTGATAGCAGAACATTATTCAATAGCCCATTATTTTTAAGTATGCCGATCCACGCGTACACCCGAATTAAAAAACTGGTCCAAGATGGCAAAATAATCAGCATCAAGAGCACGTTTCGTGTGGAGGGGGTGGAATGGACTATTGCCCACGCAATTGGAAATCCAATCAGCAAACACAATACCGTGGACACCAACGCAATTCTAATTGACTGTAAATACGAAGACACATACAGATCATCTTCAATAAGATATTGGTAGCTACCTACATTGAGCAACAACTGTAATTGTTGTTCGGCGTAACTGATGAGCTCTGAATACGGGGGAATGGAGATCTGAGCTTCTGCAAAGCTTATTTTAAAAACAATTAAAAACGGCAACAAAAAGAACAGCAGCAACCAGCCATAAGGCACTGCAAGAAGTAAGCATTTAGGCGTTGGTATAATACGCCAAAGATTAAGTTTGGCTTGTTTGTTCATAGTTTAAGTACCACGCAACTGTCCATATCCCAGCATAAGTTGACTCGTTGTTCCCATGTGGGCATGCCTTTTCTCACCCGACTGGTGTTTTGCAGTGTGGCTGTCACCATTTTTCCCGAGTCTAATCGCACATGATAAATAGACTGATTGCCCATATAAGCAATGTCTTTCACCACACCACTGCAAGTATTACTCCCTTGATACGTGTGCTCACAAAGGGTCATTTTTTCAGGTCGCACCGCTATCATCACAGGAATGCCAGGTGCACCAGAGATGCCGTGATTTATCGTAATAACGTTGGGAAGATCTGGGGTTCTAACTGTGGATTTATCACTCAAGTTGGTGTCTAAAATCCCTTCGAAGATATTCACGGAACCAATAAATTTAGCGGAGAATTTGGAGTTTGGATGTTCATAAATCGCCTCAGGGGAGCCAATTTGGACAAACTGCCCTTTATTCATGATGGCAATGCGGCTGGCCATTGTCATCGCTTCTTCTTGATCGTGGGTCACCATGACACAGGTCACGCCGACACTTTCTAAAATGTCCACCACTTCAAGTTGCATTTTTTCACGTAGGCTCTTATCTAGCGCTCCCATGGGCTCATCTAATAACAACAGTTTTGGTTTTTTTGCTAGGCTTCGCGCTAACGCAACGCGCTGTTTCTGACCACCGGAGAGTTGATGAGGTTTGCGCTTGGCAAAGTCACTCATACGCACCAATTCCAGCATATGCTTGACCGTTTCAGCTCTTTGTTTGCTCGGCATGCGGTCTTGCTCTAAGCCGTAAGCAATATTCCTTTCCACTGTCATGTGTGGAAACAGAGCATACGATTGAAACATCATATTGACTGGACGTTTATAGGGAGGGATCTCCGCTAAGTCTTGCCCATCCAAAATGATCTGTCCGGCACTGGGCTGTTCAAATCCTGCCAGCATTCTCAATAAAGTCGATTTTCCGCAACCCGATGCACCAAGTAACGCAAACAGCTCCCCTTGATTAATGGTTAAATCAATATTATCCACCGCAGGATGACCATCAAACTCCTTGGTTAAACCACGGATTTCTAATAGCGGTTTTGGAAGAGCGGGTGCACTGTGTTCGTGGTTGAGCTTTGTCTCGATTGACGTCACTGTCATTGTAGTCTCCAAGTAAATTGGCGACTCAAACAGAGTCGCCAATATCAGTGTTGCTTTAGTTCTTCAAAAAATCTGTCCAAGCGCGAGTCATAGCGCGAGATGTTTTATGAGGTAACATCTTTGAGCTATACAGTTTGGCTTGCGCCTCTTGTGTTGGATAAATGCCGGGATCATTTAAGATGTCAGCATCTACAAACTCACGTGATGGCAGGTTTGGATTGGCATACCACACGTAATTACTCACCTCTGCAATCACTTCTGGACGAAGCAGGTAATCAATAAACAAGTGGGCATTTTGTGGGTGTTTGGCCCCTTTTGGTATGGCCATTAGATCAAACCACGCCAGTGCGCCTTCTTTAGGAATCGAATACGCCACCTCGACACCATTGTCCGCTTCTGCGGCGCGGTCGGCTGCTTGTAATACATCCCCAGACCAACCAATGGCGACACAAATATCACCATTAGCAAGATCGTTAATGTATTGAGATGAATGGAAATACGTAACATAAGGGCGCACTTGTTTTAGTAACGCCAACGCATCTTTTTTGTAGTCGTCAGGATTAGTACTGTTAGGATCTTTACCTATGTAGTTCAATGCGGCAGCCATAACTTCTGTTGGCGCGTTTAAGAAACCCACCCCACATTTGGATAGCTTCTCCATATTCTCGGGCTTAAACACCAAATCCCAACTGTCCACTGGCGCATCCGCACCCAGTGCTGCGGTGACTTTTTCAACGTTGTAACCTATTCCGGTGGTTCCCCATAAATAAGGCACAGAGTAGGCATTGTCTGGATCAACGGTTTCCGCAAGAATGCCCATCAGTTTCGGATCTAAATTTTTGTAATTGGTCAGTTTAGACTTATCCAACTTTTGGAAAGCTCCGGCTTTCGCTTGACGCCCTAAAAAGTCATTACTTGGCACCACTAAATCAAAGCCAGTGTTTCCGGATAGAATTTTTGCTTCCAACACTTCGTTTGAATCGAACACATCGTAAACCACCTTGATGCCCGTCTCTTGTTCAAACTTTTTAATCGTATCTTCTGCAATGTAATCAGACCAATTATAAATATTGAGTACTTTTTCCTCTGCGGCATGGGATGTCATAGCGCTAAGCCCTATCGTCATCCCTAACGCAACGCTAAAGCATGTTTTCATCTTATCCATTTGGATCTCCGTTCCAGTTGCTCTTGGTTAATACCTTGGGGTATAAGTCTCGTCGGCTAATGCGCAATGTCGGCGAGTGTGTGATCTAAGGCAATTTTGGTTTTTTCAATAAATTCATCAATTTGTTCGCGAGTAATGATCAAAGGTGGCGAACAAATCATGGTGTCGCCCACCGCACGCAACACCACACCCGCAGCAAAACAGTGCTCACGACACTGAGTGCCTACATCAAGCTGTTTGTCATAACGGGCATTCGTCGTCTTATCTTTGACCAATTCAATGGCACCGACCAAGCCTTTTGTCCTCGCTTGCGCGACCATAGGATGGGCCAATAATTCGCTCCAACGAGAAGCAAAATAAGGGGCAATATCTTGTCGAACACGGCTTACAATGTTGTGTTTTTGCATCTCTTTGATGTTGGCAATGGCGACGGCACACGCCGCAGGATGACCGGAATAAGTAAAGCCGTGGGCAAATTCGGTATCCGCTTCTGTGAGCACTTGCGCTACATGGTCTTTGACCATCACGCCCCCGAGGGGTAAATAACCGGAGGTAATGCCTTTAGCCATACACATTAAATCGGGCTTGATGTTGAAAGTTTGACTGGCAAACCATTCTCCCGTGCGGCCAAAGCCACAAATCACCTCATCCACCACCAGTAAAATGGCATATTTATCACAGATGCGCTGAATCTCTGGCCAGTAGCTATCCGGAGGAATAATCACCCCACCCGCACCTTGGATAGGCTCAGCAATAAAAGCGGCGACATTGTCTTCACCTAATTGCAAAATTGTGGCTTCCAACTGCTGGGCGCGCTGTAAACCAAATTCATTAGCATCCATACCTTGCCCTTCAGCAAAATGGTATGGCTGGTCAATATGCACGATATTGGGCAGTGGTAGCCCCCCTTGGGCATGCATAAATTCCATCCCCCCAAGGCTAGCACCGGCCATCGTGCTGCCGTGATAGGCATTTTTGCGACTGATAATGGTCTGTTTGTTTGGCTGACCTAAGCTGGACCAATAATGACGAACCATGCGTACTACAGTGTCATTGCACTCCGAACCTGAACCGGTATAAAAGACATGGTTCATCCCCTCAGGTGCAATTTCAGCAAGCAAAGTGGACAACTCCACCGCTGGTGGATGGGTGGTTTGGAAAAACAAGTTGTAATACGGCAACTCTTGCATTTGCTTTGTTGCCGCATCAATCAATGGCTGACAACTGTATCCCATGTTGACGCACCACAATCCCGCCATACCATCGAGGATTTTGTTACCTTCGCTATCATAAATATAGATACCTTCCGCTCGGGTAATCACGCGCGAGCCTTTATCATTAAGTGCTTTAAAGTTGGTAAATGGATGCAAGCAGTGAGCACTGTCTTGTGCTACCCACTCCGACTCTGTTTGCTGTGACATAACTTAATTCCATTTCTCATTATTAACCACTGACAACCCCTATAGCGTTGCCAGTATTAAACGTTTAGTAATAAAAATTCTCTTTCCCAAGAACTGATCACTTGGAAATAGGTTCGGTACTCTTTACGCTTAATGGCCACATAAGCAGACACGAATCGGTCACCTAATATCTCTCTTAATTGGTCACTGTTTTCTAGTAACACTAGGGCATCTTCGAGGTTACGCGGCAATGAGTACGGTTCAGTGGTCATGTCGCCGGTACTTTTGGCGGTGGGGGTCAGTTTTTCCTTCATGCCTAAATACCCACAAGCAAGGGTTAACGCCATGGCTAAATAGGGATTGGCATCTGCTCCAGGATAGCGATTTTCTACACGTTTGGCGTTTTTATCGGAATTGGGAACACGTATGCCAACCGTGCGGTTATCTTCTCCCCAAGCCACGTTTGTTGGTGCAGATTCTCCAAAAACTAAACGGCGATAAGAGTTCACATTAGGGGCAAAAAAGGCGATGGCAGCGGGGGTATATTTTTGCATTCCAGCAATATAATTGAGGAACAGTTCACTGTTTGTTCCATCTTCGTTAGCAAATAAATTGTCCCCGTTTTTATCCACTAAACTTTGATGGATATGCATGGAACTGCCCGGCTCATCTTCCATAGGTTTTGCCATAAAAGTGGCATACACATCATGGCTTAACGCCGCTTCACGCACGGTACGTTTAAACAAAAACACCTGATCGGCAAGGTTAAGTGGTTCACCATGATCAAAGTTCAGTTCCATTTGCGCTGCGCCAGATTCGTGAACCAATGTATCCACATCCAACTGCTGCGCTTCGCAGTAGTCGTACATGTCCTCAAAGATAGGGTCAAACTCGTTGACGGCATCAATACTAAACGACTGACGGGCGGTTTCGGGGCGACCATTACGGCCAATAGGTGGTTCCAATGGATAATCCCAATCGAGGTTTTTCTTCACTAAAAAGAACTCTAATTCTGGGGCGACAACCGGCTTCCAGCCTTCTTTTTCATACAGCTCTAACACTCTGCGCAATACGGCACGAGGAGAGACATCAACGGAGTCGCCGTCAACGGTATAACAGTCATGAATCACTTGCGCCGTAGGCTCTTTGGTCCAGGGTACAAAGCGGATAGAATTAGGGTCCGGCTCTAAAATCATGTCTTTTTCTGTCAGATCAATCATGCTTTCATCATCGGGCCAATCTCCGGTTACGGTCTGGAAAAAAACCACTTCGGGTAGACGCATGCCCCCTTCTCGAAGGAATTTTTTTGCGGGCATGATTTTGCCTCGAGCATTGCCTGTAATATCTGGGATCAAACACTCAACTTCAGTAATACGGTTCTTCTTTATCCATTCCCTAATCGTTTCCATAAATCCTTCTTTTGGTTGTTTTCTTAGCGAATATATCAATAAGCTCCATTTAGAATTGGCACCAAACTGTACAATTGTCAAACAAGTATGTTAATTATTATGATGCTCACATGGCTAAATTTAACATTTTATATGCATTACTGTTGTCTTTTACTGAACATTACGTCTATGGTTGTAAAGCATCCAACAGTACAAAAAAACAGCGCAATGCTAGCCAATTAAGGATATGTTGGAAAAAGTGGAGGAACCACAGTGGGAACAAGTCAAGGATCAAACAGCACTGACGACATCGCTCAAATACCCGTTAGCTACGACACGCTAGCCATTGAACGATTCGTTGAACAGCACCCAGAGGTCACAACATTAGATTTGATCCTGTTTGATATGAATGGTGTCGTCAGAGGAAAACGTATTCCCCTTTCTCAGCTCAATAAAGTTCTGCAGCAAGGTATCTGCTTACCGGCTTCGGTGTTTGCACTGGATATTTGCGGAGAAACGGTAGAGGAAACAGGCCTTGGTTTTGAAAAGGGTGACGGTGACAGAATATGTCGTCTGGTGACCAGTTCACTCACCACCACGCCATGGCAAGAAAATAGCGCACAGGCTATCGTTACCATGTTTGAACCTAGCACAAATCAACCATTTTTTGCCGACCCCCGCCATGTACTAGAAGTGCAACTAGATAAGCTTGCGGCCAAACACTTAACCCCTTGTATCGCCGTTGAACTGGAGTTTTATCTGCAAGACCTTGAGACGGACGAAGGGGGAAACCCTCAACCGCCTTTGATGCCCATTAGTGGCGAAAGAATGACTCAAACACAAGTTTATTCCCTAGAAGAGCTCGATGAATTTAAAGCTTTTCTCGATGAAGTGATCAGCTGTTGCAATGAACAAAACATTCCTGCGGAGAACATTACCGCCGAATACGCCCCAGGACAGTTCGAAGTTAATCTAAAGCACACTAATGACGTTTTATTGGCTTGCGACCAAGCAATGCTGCTAAAAAGAGTGGTTAGAGCCGTAGCTAAAAAACACGGCTTTTATGCCAACTTTATGGCCAAGCCTTATACCGAATATGCAGGCAATGGCTGTCATGTACACATCAGTTTGCAAGACAAACAAGGTAACAATATTTTTGGGGATAATGAGGACGTATTGCTCAATGCCATTGCGGGCGTCCTTGCGCACCTTGAAGATAGCATGGCCATTTTCGCTCCTAACGCTAACTCATACCGTCGGCTTCAACCCAATATGTTTGTGCCCCTTCATGCCACATGGGGGTGGGACAATCGCACCGTCGCCGTACGCGTGCCTGCCAGTGGCAAAGCCGACAAACGTATCGAACACCGCCTGTCAGGGGCCGACGTCAATCCTTATTTAACCGTGGCCGTGTTGCTTGCGTCCATACTCGATGGCATAGACAACAAGTTAATCCCCCCTGCCCCCATTGAGGGAGACGCCTCTTTATTGGAGTTACCTATGCTGCCCATTTCTTGGGATATGTCATTGCATGAATTTGCTCATAGTCAATTTATGCAACGCAGCTTTGGCGATGAATTTTGCAAAGTGTATTTAGCCAATAAGCAACATGAACAAGCGCGGTTTTCAGCGCAAGTCTCGCCGTTAGAATACCAGTGGTATAAATAAGTAAGGATACTCAATGAAAGAGAAACACACAGACTCCTATTACGCTGCTTCAAAAAACCAGCAATTTGATTTCCCACAACTCACGGGAGAACACATTGCCGACGTTTGTGTGATTGGTTCTGGAATAACTGGCGCTACCGCGGCTTTAGAACTTGCCAACAAAGGCTTTAAAGTCATTGTATTAGAAGCAAACCGCGTCGGTTGGGGAGCATCTGGTCGTAGTGGTGGTCAAGCGATTTTTGGTTGGGCCTCTGAGCAAGATACCCTTGAGAAACTGGTGGGTAAATCCGATGCTAGAAAGTTGTGGGATGTGTCTGTTGAAGCGTTAGCCTTAACCAAGTCTAACATTAATAAATACAATATCGATTGTGATTGGCGCGATGGAATGGCCCATCTGGCAATGAAACCTCGTCACGATAAAGAGCTGCAATCTTGGTACGACGATCTTACTGAAAACTACGGCTATGAATCATTAACCCTGTGGGATCAGGACCAAGTGCGCAGTCGCATTGCCAGTGATAAATATACCTCAGGTATGTTCGATAGCAACAGTGGTCATCTGCACCCTCTCAATTATACATTAGGCCTTGTCAATGCAGCTAAATTGGCAGGGGCCGAATTTTATGAAGACAGTTCCGTACACCAAATTGAGCACGGCGATCCCGCTACCCTTTTCACCAAGAACGGCAAAGTAAAGGCCAATCATGTCATTCTAGCTTGTAATGCTTATATGAAGGGCCTTGAGTCAAAACTTGAAAATAAAGTCATGCCCGTAGGCACTTATATCTGCGCCACTGAACCTTTAGGGGAGGAGGTAACAGGGGCGCTTATGCAAGACCATATCGCCGCTTGTGATATTAATTTTGTGCTCGATTACTATCGCTGCTCTGGAGACCATCGCATGTTATTTGGCGGGCGAGTCAGTTACTCTGGTATGGCTCCAGTCAATTTAGAAAAAGCGATGCAAGGACGAATGCTCGATATTTTCCCGCAATTAAAAGATACCAAAATCGACTACGCATGGGGAGGCAATGTCGCCATCACCATGAACCGCGCTCCTCACTTTGGCCGTTTAAAGCCCAATGTCTATTTCGCACAAGGATTTTCCGGACACGGCATTGCCGCAACGGGTATGGCAGGTACGCTCATGGCTGAGTGTGTCGCGACAACCGCAGAGCGCTTTGCCATCTTTGATAAAATTCCGCATATGCCCTTCCCCGGCGGACGTATGCTAAGAACGCCAGCACTGATATTAGCCATGTCTTATTTTAGAGTTCGCGATCTTTTATAACGCACTGTCAACACGAGACGAATCTATGGTTAGTTGAATAATCACAAGATTACGCAAATGAATCATGGATCGTCTCGTTTTGTGGCAAAGAATGCCCTAGATGATAGGCAAGCCTATCTCCCCCTATTCACATTGAAGCAGAATACCGTACTGACTCACGCTCTGTTGTGATGAAATAAATTAAACCGCTACTTCCCCACATAAATAATAACCATTCACCTTATTCATTTAGTTAGGTTATCGTGTTATTTAGACATATTTCATAACAATTAGGGCAAATACAATCTATGCCATAAAGCGTAAAATAACGTTGTAATTTAAACAGTTATGTAATTTAAAAAATTATGAGGTGAAAAATGTTTGGTATTCATTTTTTGTTATTGCTTGTAGTGATTTTTATTGGCATCCGTCATGGAGGTATCGCATTCGGCCTTCTTGGTGGCTTGGGTATATCCATTTTAGCTTTTGTTTTCGGTATAGCCCCTGGTAGTCCACCTATCAGCGTTATGTTGATCATTTTAGCGGTTGTTTCCGCATCGGCCACGCTGGAAGTGACTGGTGGTCTTAAGTTACTGGTGACTTATGCGGAAAAGTTATTAAGAAAGCACCCCGAGCATGTCGTCTTCCTTGGACCTATGTGTACTTATACCTTAACGGTACTGGTTGGCACTGGGCACTCCGTTTATCCACTGTTACCCGTGATTTATGATGTTTCCTATAAAAAAGGCATCAGGCCTGAACGGCCAATGGCTATGAGCACTGTCGCCTCGCAAATGGGGATCACCGCAAGTCCTATTGCAGCTGCGGCTGCCGTCGTTATGGCAACGGCATTTGATAACAACCTTGATATATCACTTATTGATGTTTTATTGGTTACCATTCCAGCTACGTTTATAGGGCTTTTAGCAGGGTGTTTTTACAGTCTTCACCGTGGTAAGGACTTAGATAAAGATGATTCATTTGCCAAGCGTTGCTGTGATCCTGAGTTTAAGAACTCACTTATTGATGAGTCTATGGGACAAGCTTCGCCTAAAGAAGATGCTGTCGCCAAGAGAGGGCTATTGGTGTTCTTGACTGGTATTGCCACCGTGGTATTTGTCGCTCTATTGGGCAAGCCTTTAGCGTTATTACCAGATGGAGTGGGAATGTCCACTGCCATCCAATTTTTAATGCTTTCCGTAGGCGCGATTATTCTATTAACCACTAAAATTAATCCTAAGAAAATAGCCACCAGCTCTGTTTTTTCTGCTGGTATGTCCGCTGTGATCATCATCTTCGGTATTGCGTGGTTAAGCGATACAATTATTGGCCATCATAAACCCATGATTATTGAAAATATTAGCGGTATTGTTGGTCACTACCCTTGGATGTTTGCATTTGCAATGTTTGGAGCTTCGGTATTCTTAAAGTCACAAGCGGCTGTGCTTACCATCATGTTCCCTCTGGGCTTCACTCTGGGTATCGACCCTATTGTGTTAGTTGGCTGTATTCCTGCCTGTTATGGGTATTACGTACTGCCATTTTACCCAAGCGATTTGGCCGCCATTGAGTTTGATCGTTCAGGGACCACCAAAATTGGCAAATACATATTAAATCATAGCTTCATGTTACCTGGATTAATCGGTGTGTCCGTGGCTACTATTTCAGGTTATTTTATTGCTATCTCCACAATGTAATCGTCAAATCGATACCTATATACAAGGCGCACGTTTGTGCGCCACTTTCACCTTTATAAGGGGTTAGAGATCCAACTTGCCATGAATAAAGTCGATAAACGCGGAGATCCGCTTAGCCACAGATGAGGATTTATAATAAACGGCGTTCACTTGCTCTCTGGCTGGATGGCGGGTTTTTTCACCTTCTAGCAATGAGATTAACCTTCCTTGGGCAAGATCTTCCTTTACCATAAAACCAGATAAACAGGCGATACCATTTCCCATCAAAGTCAGTTGTCTCACCGTTTCTCCGTTACTTGAGGTCATTTTTGCGGCCTGACGGGTAAATCCTTTTAATGGCCAGTCATTGAGTGTCTTAGGCGTTGAAAATCCGATGATGTCATGTTCACTTAAGTCGCTTGTGGTACTCGGTACTCCTCGTCTTGCTAAATAATCCGGTGAGGCCACGATGTACAGTGCGCTTTTTCCTAGTGAGCGAGCATGTAATGTCGAGTCAGTTAACGCACCAATGCGAATGGCAATGTCGGTTTTCTTTTCCAGTAAATCCACAAAACCTTCATTAGACGTTAGCTCTAGCTCAATGTGCGGATAAGCTTGATTAAACGGCTGAACTAAGGGAACTAACTGGTGAAAAATAAATGGACTGGCGGCGTCAACGCGTAACCGCCCTTTCGGTAACTCTCCACCAGATATGATCTCTTCTTCTGCCTGCTGTAATTGCATTAAACCCACTCTCACTGAGTCGAGAAATTGCCGCCCTTCATCGGTTAATTCAATGCGTCTTGTGGTTCGGTTTAATATGGTCACCCCAAGTTGGCTTTCTACTTTGCTCACCGCTCTTGATACTCGCGCCACCTGTATATCAAGGCTCGAGGCCGCCGCGCTAAACCCTCCCGTATCCACAACTGCAAGCAAAATTTCTAAATCCGCTGACTTGGTTCGCATCATCGATCTCCGTTTATCGCCATTTTTCCGTGTTCAATATAATCACTCACTGTGAGTGATAAACACAGTTAACGCTAGCTATTATTGCATTTATTACAAATATCATTTGTTAAATAACCTATTTTTTGCAATGAACTTTCCGTGCAGAATCCTCCTTATCGAATCAAGGCGCAGCATACTGAATCATCCTCTTGGTTACTGCGCTTTCGTTTTACAACCCAATTAAAGAGAGTAAATGATATGCCCTTAGCACTATTTGCATTGACGCTCAGCGCCTTTGCTATTGGAACAACAGAATTTGTTATCGTTGGGCTGATCCCAACGATGGCTACAGACTTACAGGTTTCCTTACCCTCTGCTGGGCTATTAGTGAGTCTTTATGCCCTTGGTGTTGCCATTGGCGCACCGGTTTTAACCGCATTAACAGGAAAATGGAATCGTAAGCACGTACTGCTTACTCTCATGTCACTGTTTGTGATTGGCAACCTACTTGCATGGCAAGCCCCTAACTATCACACCCTGATCATCGCACGCATTTTAACCGGCTTAGCCCATGGTGTGTTTTTCTCTATCGGCTCGACGATTGCAACAGGATTGGTAGCAAAAGACAAAGCGGCCAGTGCCATTGCGCTTATGTTTACGGGATTAACTGTCGCTTTAGTGACTGGGGTGCCACTTGGCACTTACATAGGTCAAACCTTTGGTTGGCAATCTACGTTTCTTATTGTGGCTCTGTTAGGGATTATTGCTGTAATTGGTAGCGCTTGCTTAGTGCCTAATAACTTAACACAGCCTGTCGCTACCAAACTGTCATCACAATTGAAGGTATTAACTCACCCAAGGTTGCTGCTAGTGTATGCCATCACAGCCCTTGGATACGGCGGTACGTTTACCGCATTCACTTTTCTTGCGCCCATTTTGCAACAAGAAGCAGGATTTAGCGCCAATGCCATCAGTGTCATTATGTTGGTCTACGGCGCATCAGTGGCTATTGGCAATATTTGGGGAGGCAAAATGGCCGATAAAATGGGGCCAATAAAAGCATTGACCATTATTTTTTCTGGGCTTGCCACCATCTTAGTCCTATTTAACTTTACCGCCTTTAACCCCATCCTTGCGGTGGCCACCATTTTACTTTGGGGAGCGTTTGCTTTTGGAAATGTGCCGGGCCTACAAGTTTATGTGGTAAAACTGGCAGAAAAACATACCCCTGACGCGGTAGACGTTGCCTCTGGTTTAAACATTGCTGCCTTTAACGTTGGTATTGCTGTTGGCTCTTGGGGTGGTGGTTTAGTTGTCTCTGAAATGGGGTTAATGCATACCCCTTGGATTGGAGCGGTGATCGTGCTCATGGCATTGGCACTGACTCGGTTAAGCGGTCGTCTTGATAAAAGTGCACAGCCATCATCTTGCTCTGCCCCTTTATTACAGCAGTAAATCACATAAACAATGAGCTTAGTACACAAGTTCATTGTTTCACCTTCGTTATGAGGCAATACCGGCGTTTAAAGCACGACACACTTTAAACGCCGATGCACAACCTAGATTCAGGAGTACGAATAGGGTGTCACTACTTGGTTATAGTCAACATTTCGCCGTTGTACACCCCCGTATTTAATACCAATCAGTAATTAAGTAGTCAGAAATAGTGCTGGAAAAACACCTCATTTAAGATGATTATCCGTGCTAATTCATGATGACACTCATTCATCGCACTGTTTGTTTTTGGCGAAGTTTGCACACTTCGGTTTAGGGTGAAAATCGACGATCCCTTCACCGCCAACCTCTATGTTGCAGCAATCGGTTAAAATATCTTTTAGTTTTGCACGACCACGCTGAATTCGACTCTTTGTTGCGGATAGGGACAAGCCTAATTGGTCAGCCACAGCCTGCTGCGGCAATCCATCCAATTCGGCAAGAATCATCACTTGTCGGTATTTCTCAGGCAGGCAATCCAACATCGGACGTAAACACTGCCCCATCTCTTGCAAGTTCATTAACTCTGAGGAGACGTGCTCTGCAACTAGATTGTCCACCAACTCTTCAGAGGGTTGCTGATCACGATAACTGTCCATAATCGTATTGTGCGTTATGCGATACAGCCAATTCTGCAGCTTATCTCTTGTTTCTAGCTGTTCAATTTTTTGACTAGCCTTAATGTAAACCTCCTGCAAAATATCATCGGCTAAGTCGAGATCCCCCGTTTTTTTCACTATGTAACTTCTTAGTTGGTCTTTGTGTTTCATCCACTCAGCTAACATAGCTTTTCCTTAATTATCGTTACGTGCTTACTATATTTCGATAGTGTTGGAATTATAAGAAAATGTAAAGCGCCAAGATCATACGGTTCAGTCTATCATTGCCTAAAACCCCCCCTGAAACTTCTTACTCAGTAGCAAAACCCCACTCAAGACCCTGCCCCTTAGTTGCCCCCAATTTCACAGGCTTGGCTCCACTGTTTTGGAGACTGACCAAACATGCGTTTGAACTCTCGACTAAACTGAGAAGAACTTGCATATCCTACTTCTAAGGCCGCTTGGCTCACATTGCTCCCTTCCGTCAATTTCATCGCCGCACTATTTAATTTCAATGACTTCATAAACTGTATCGGCGACATCATGGTGGCTTGCTTAAACTTTCTATGTAATACCGCGCGGCTCATTCCTATTTGTGAGGCCATGTCGTCAATGGACACCGTTTGTTTGATATTGGCCGATAAATACTCTATCGCACGGGCAATTTCGTTTCCTATGCCAAAGGCGCGCAAAGCGGACTCACCCGCCCCTCCCGTTAAAACGGCGTAGTACAACTCAGTGAGGCGAACACTTCCTAGCACGGCACGTCCCGTAGGATCATCACTAAGCTGTAAAAGTCGCCATAATGCGTCACTAAAACTGTCATTCCAAGGAGATAAGGCCAAACCTTGAGGCGTCTGATCTTTGCCACTTTTGGCACGCGTAGTCCTTGTACTTTCAATGTTTATAGCAAGTTCAGTAATGGCTTTAACATTTAACGAAATGTATACCCCTAGTAGCGGGTTATCCACGGATGCTTTAGGCGAACCTGCCTCAACAGGCAGCGACATTGAGCAACACATATATTGTGAACGGTCATATTGGTATTTTTTACCCTCCAATATCGCCTCTTTTGAACCACTTAAAATCGCAATGATCGCCGGTTCATAAATGACTGGCGTGCAATGGATGCTGCGATCTTCACGAAACAGCTTCACCCCAGGGATCTCAGTATCAAAGATGCCGTTCTCGGTCACTTTCTGTAGGATAAATTGCTTTATTTTCTCTTGGCTCATGTGCGGTATCTACTTATAAAGGTATGCAATAAAAGTAGCATCGAAAAACAAGCCACTCAATAGATTGATACAAATAGGCAAGTTTTAGAGACGATATCGCCTAGTTTAATTATTGCTCAATCATTAAAGTAGCACTCACAAAACGGCTACCTAGCCAACTCAATTAACCACCAGCAGAGAAAAACGATGAGTGATACAAGATTTGGTCCTAAAGGGTGGACACCCGCAACAATTGGCTCTCTTAAAGGCAAAACCTACGTTATTACTGGCGCAACAAGTGGTACGGGGTTTGAGGCCACAAAAATACTACTAACCAAAGGCGCTAAAGTGGTGATGCTCAATCGCAATCCGAGCAAATCTCATACCACGATAGAGCGACTGCACTCTGAGCTTGGCCATAATATTGATCTCAGTTTTGTGCAAATTGATTTAGGTCGTTTATCTTCTGTCAGACACGCTGCACACGAGCTGCTGCAGAGCGTATCGCAAATTGATGCACTTATTTGTAACGGAGCCATCGCTCAAGTGCCGAAACAAGTTCTCACCGAAGACGGTTTTGAAAGTCAACTGGGTGTTAACTACTATGGTCACTTCTTGTTGCAAGGCTTGCTGTTACCTATGCTTGAGCAGTCTAATGGGCGTATCGTCACTGTAGGGAGTGAAGGTTATAAAATGGGCATTAAAACCATTCAATTTGACGATATGAATTGGGACAACAACTACACGGCAAATAAGGCGTATAGCCAAAGTAAATTGGCGCAAATCATGTCCGTCTACGAGCTTCAGCGTCGTTTAAATGCCGCAGATAAAACCAATGTAAAGGTTTACGCTTGCCATCCTGGCTCATCAAGAACGTCACTCATAACCACCAGCGGCAATTTCATAACGCGATTTCTGTTTGGTTTAATGACAAAAACCCCATTGACACAATCAGCACAACAAGGGGCTTATCCTGAACTCATGTGCGCGCTTGAAGAGGATCTCGATGAAAAAGGGTTTTACGGCCCAACCGGATTTAACTATTTTACCGGCCCTGTAGGGGAATGTCAGTTAGCCCAACACGCGCTAGATACTTCCGTTTCTAGCCAACTTTGGGATAGGTCAGAAAAAGCGGTTAATTTCAGCTGGGGAATTTAGCCCGACAGACGTTTATATTTACCCGCAATGCTTGATTTACCTGCAACGCTTAATGCGCGTTGCAGGGTCTAAATATCCATTAATCCAAATACGAACAGCAATAATCCGTTATGCTTTATCTAAGTAAGTCTTCTGGTCGTAACAAGGTTTCGACTGCCAAATAATCATAAAAAGCTCCTGACTAACAGGAGCTTTCTATAAAGCATATCTGGCGATTAGTTGATGTCTTGAACTTTCATCACTAGGTCTTCCCAGTTACGTTGGTTCTCCATATCGTGTTCTAACCCTTGATCATCTGCGATTTGGAAGCGCTTAACTGCTGCGGTTTTACTTGTTGCTTGGTATAGCCAGTAAGCTTCTGCTTTTAGTGCTTCATCAATTGGTTTGTCGATTGATTCGTATACCATCTGCTTACATACATTGATGGATTCCGCTGGGAATTTAGAGATACGTTGTGCAAGTGCATCGACATAAGGGCCGATCTCATCTGGCTCTAGTGCTTTGTTGATGGTACCGTACGCTTCTGCTTCATCTGCGTCAAAATCACGAGCACTTAAGACAATTTCTAAGGCACGCCCAAGACCAACCTGACGAGCCATGCGTGATGCACCGCCACCACAAGGCAGAATACCCATGCCGACTTCCATCTGCATAAACTTAAACTTACCACGGGCAGCGAAACGCATATCTAGAGCCAGTGCTAATTCATGTCCACCCCCACGAGCGAAGCCCTCTAGCTTAGCGATGGTTGCCTGTGGTACTTTACTGATCCGCTCACATACTGCTTGCAAGTCGAGCAGTTGCGCTTCCTCGCGCGATACTGCTTCAGTAGACATATCTTTTAGCAGTTCAGTGTCGTAGTGACATACCCATACCTCTGGGTTTGCCGATTGGAAGACAACGACCTTAGTTTCACGGTCACGCTCAAGTCTCATCGCCAGACTGTTTAAGTCTGCGAGCATTTCTTGTCCCTGAACATTTACTGTACCAAAATCAAAAGTAACGGTAAGGATTCCGTCTTTCTGTTCTGTGGTAAATGTTTGAAAACCAGTATATTTCATCATATATCTCCATAAATACTATGAGTGCTTAGACCGATTGGTCGTGACAGTGATGAGTCTATGACAGTGAATCAAACCAAACAATTAACAATAAACACAAACAGTGTTAACATGAGATATATTGTTTTTTCTCAAATTTGCACTAAGTACATTATGTGTCGTTTCTATATCCATCACACAGAAGCGACATATATCGTTGTATTTATGGTGCTTTTAATTTTTTACCAAGCATAAGTCTCAATGACGTTCTTTTTCGTCATCGGGTTATGATTGATATGTTTGTTAATGTTTTCTAAATCGCGTACTTTGAATCGCTTATCATCAAACATGGTACAAAAAGTACATTGGTTATTGCTGCAACCAAGTGTTGTCTGGATCAATACGCTCTCTGCTTCCATCCAAGGACGATAAATTTTACCTTCGTAATGCATGTTAAGCTCCTCAGCTCTACGAAATTTCAATGCAGAAAGCTTAAAACTAAAATATTTTGTTTATAATACTTTTGAAATTAAAATCAGTATTTAGACTTTGTTAATAGTGAAGTAAAAAAGAGCTTGGTCAGTCCAAGCTCTTTTCGTTAATAATGAGGGCCGTGTTCGGAAAACTAAATCGCTAACTTGTCTGTCAAGAGTGACTCTATTACAGCCACCACTTTTTCATTTTTCGCTTTGTTCATCGCATCGGAATGAGGTGAGGTGAATACTCCCTCATCGTTATCAAAATATTTACCTGTTGCATTGGCAAACTCATCAGAGAGTGCGGCACGATAAAGAATATCAGCACCGATGCCCAGATCATTACCCTCCATACCATAAGCCTCTTTCACCAGTTTACTGCCAAGGAACGATGCAGGGTTGACCGCAACCACTAAAGGTCCATTACCTTTCAA
This sequence comes from Vibrio rarus, assembly GCF_024347075.1. Taxonomy (NCBI): domain Bacteria; kingdom Pseudomonadati; phylum Pseudomonadota; class Gammaproteobacteria; order Vibrionales; family Vibrionaceae; genus Vibrio; species Vibrio rarus. Next base: position 179,486 of record NZ_AP024901.1, on the reverse strand, counting down.
CCGCTCAGCCAGATGAACAGACCACATGGTAATCGCAAGCTTTGTCTGTGCATACACAGATCCATCATCAGATTTTGCATCTGGGCTTATCAAAGCACTAAGGTTAACTGGTGCTTGAGCACGGGAAGAGAGATTTACAATGCGCCCAGACTCATTAAACAAACTAAGCAGACGCTGTGTAAGAAGATATGGCGCAATGGTGTTAACCACAAAGCGAACATCTAGGTTATCTTTGGTTGTCACTGTAGGAACGTTATAAACACCTGCGTTATTGATTAGCACATCCAAACGAGCATGATCACTTTTCACTGCGGCTGCAAATGCCTCTACATCAGCAAGGCTTGATAAGTCTGCAACATAACCCTCGACGTTACTCCCCCCTGGAGAGAGTGCCTTTAATGCCTCTTTTACTTTCTCAAGCTTTTGTGGGTTGCGTCCATGTATTAAAACATGATGCCCCTCTGCGATGAGTTTCTTCGCCGTTTCGAAGCCGATACCATCTGTTGAGCCCGTGATAAGGATAGTTTTCTTCATACTTGTTCTCCGTTTGCGCGATATTTTATTCCATGCATGAGCACGCCCAATCCTGGCGATTATTTAGAATAAGCTAAATACTGATTCTATATCTAAGCTAATTATTAATTCAAAAATCAATTTATACTAACACTCTAGATATACACGATAGAGTCGAACCTCAATGAAAGCTGATGTGACCCCATAAAGTTGGACTGGTGTTTTAATCATCGAATCATTTAAGCAAAGTCATCTTTAGCTTCAATTAGAGCGTGGTGGCTTACTGATCCCGCCGTACGTGCCTTTAGGTGTGGGACGTAACCAGGGTCATTCATAAAATCAACGGCTGCTTGACGAAAAGGCCATTCTATTACGATGCGAAGTGCTGGCTGGTCGCGATCACCCTCTAAGCGCTCATGGCTATTAGTTCGTGCTAGGTATTTACCACCATATTGCGCCACTAACTTGTTTGCTGGACCAATGTACGCTGGGATCCAATCATCATTTGTTAGTGTCACTTCAAGAACTGAGTAAAATTTGTTAGACATAATCATGCTCCCTTTTTGTTCATTGGCTTATTTAGCAAAACCACCAAATGGCTTCAAAAGTAGTGGAGACAAGGCCGCGTGTTTTTCTCGTAACTCTTGTGGTAAATCGCCTAGATGTACCATACGTGTTGGTGTTGCTGCAGCAATCCAACGCTCTGCATGATCATTCCAGTTTTCAATATGGATGTGTGATGCCTCAAGATCTTTAAAACGCTCATACACTAGGATGTCGCCTTCATCAGACATATAGTACTGGTAGTTCAGTGTGCCTTCTTCTGTTTTTGCGCGCTCTACTTGAGATGTCATGACTTCTTTGAACGCCTCTAGATGCCCTTCCTTCAATTTTGCTTCAACAATCCAACCAAAGTTTTCAAACGTTGTTGAGCCATCTTCACGTTTTATCTCGCTGCCTTCAGCCTCTTTTCGAGCGAAGCCACCTAAAGGTTTTAACCATGTTGGCGATAGGACTGCATGACGCTCACGAACATCATCAGGTAAGTCACCTAGGTGTAGCATACGAGTTGGGGCTGCGGCGGCAATCCAACGTTCAGCGTGATCATCCCAATTTTCAATATGTTCGTGTGACGCATCTGGATCGGCAAAGCGTTCATATACCAAGATGTCACCTTCATCAGACATGTAGTATTGGTAATTCAGTGTCCCATTCTCTGTCAAAGCCCGTTTGATCTGTGAGTTCATCACTTTTTTGAAGTTTTCTAACTCACCTTCATTTAACTTTGCTTCAACGATCCAACCATTATTTACAAACATAATATTTCTCCAGCTTTCTTAGCGAGCACATTTGTGCTCATTTATCGACATTGAACGATCACTCATTTAACCACTCACAATTTATTGTGCTTGAGAGCTGTGTCCTCACCAGTGATGAACAAAATTTAGTTGATGAACTGAACCATAACAACAGCTGCAATTGTATAAACACTATATTTATTTTGTTTACAATGGCGCTTTAAGAATGGCTTTTTTTAGTGTTCGCTGAAGGTGTTTAATGGTTATGTGCATACACAAGTAAGGAGAGAGAGTGGCTAAGTTTGTTCTAGTTAAAGGGGGGTTAACTGCAAACCCTCGATGCAATCGACTCAAACAAGAGGTGTACATGATAAAGTTTTCACCACTAGCATTAGCCGCTGCAATCATCCTGCCGCTCACGACGCTAGCGGCAGAACAATCTCAGTTACTGATTAGCATGCCTGATAACTTTAACTCTCCCGCGAGCGCCGATATTGACACTTTGGGCAATGTGTATTTTTCATCGCCAAACTTCCATAACGAGACGTTGATGAAAGCAGGTGATATCGATACGCCAAAAATGGCCGCGATCGGTAAGTTAGCCACCGAAAACCAAGTGGCAACTTGGTACGCTTTCAGTGAAGCCGATTTGCATCCATCGATGTCGACGCGGTTGCAACCGGTTTACTTTTCACTAATGCGTTAGTGTGGCAAGACAGTGACCTGTTTATTTCTGACACTGTGCTGAAAACAGAAAATAACAAACATCTAAGTGGCGTTTATAGATTGTTCGCGGTAAGGATGTAATCGTGACGAACTTCGATGCTGTATTTGATAGTCCTGAAATGGTCAATACATCGGCAGATCGCCCACATAGGCTGTCAATAATTAAGCTTGAGTAAATGAGAGCCCCCCACAATACAATGAAACAGGCATTGTTGGAGACATCCATCAGTGCTTTTTTCATTTAAACGCTAAAATTATTTACAAAATGCATAAAGTGATTATTAAATGGTGGGTATTATCAATTTAATCCCACTCCATTAAACTCACATCATCAACAAAGTTAATAAAGCACAGTCACGTGCACTCGCTGGAGATACCATTATGCGTTACGAAGGTAAAGTCTATCGCCCTTGGACAGAGGCTCGCAGTATTTTAATCCAAACTACACTTGGTTGTAGTATCAATACTTGCACATTTTGTAGCATGTTTGACGATAAGCGTTTTAAAGTGCGAGATATCGAAGACGTATTTAAAGATATAAAACAAGCTCGTATCATTTATCCTTTTGTAGAGTCGGTTTTTTTAATTGATGGCAATGTAATGGCCGCTCGTACTGACTATCTATTGAAGGTTTTAGATAAATTGAAGAGCACGTTTCCAGAGGCAACTAAAATTTCAATGTACAGTGGTCTCAACGACTTCCGCCGTAAAACGGTAAATGAACTAAAAGAAATTAAGGATGCCGGTCTTGATATGTGTTACTCAGGATTAGAGTCTGGTGATCCTATTGTTCTTGAGCGCATAAAAAAACGTATGACTGCAGAGCATGCCATTGAGGGGATGGCGATGGCGAAAGAAGCTGGGATTCAGACTTTATTATCATTCATTTTTGGACTAGGTGGCCGTGAACGCTCTGATGAGCATATTGAAGCAACGACAGAAATTTTAAATATTACTCAACCGGAAGAGATTGCCCCTATGGCACTCGCCGTACAGCCCGGGACGGTGATGGAGCAACAGGTTCAGCGGGGTGAGTTTATCATGCCCACACAAATGCAGGTACTGCGAGAAGAAAAGTACCTATTAGAAAACCTGAATATCGATACATTTTACTGGGGTGATCACGGTAATAACTTAGTACCGCAAAAAGGTTTTTTGCTAGATCAAAAAGCGCAATTCTTAACAAATTTAAACGCTGCGATTACTTCCAACCCGATGGCACAAGAAAATGTGATTCAAACTTTCGCTTGGTAAATTTCAATAAAGTACAGGCCCGAATCTGAGATCTGTACTTTATCTGGGATCTTTTCATTAACTGCGACACTTACCTTATTTATTTTCTAAAAAAAGCTTGTCCCAGTATGGGGTCTCACCAAAATAGTCTTTAAAGAAATCGATGAAGGCTCTAACTTTGGGGGCAAGCAATCTTGAACTCGGGTAAACCGCCCAAATTGCTGATTCGGATACGATTGGAAAATCCGCTAATACCTGAACTAATTCACCACGCTGTAAGTAGTCGTGACAACACCAGGTTGAGCTCACAGCTAGGCCTAATCCATGTGCGCAGGCATCACGTACAGCCTCACCATTATCCGCTTTAAAAACACCTTGGGTTTTCACGGTTAATGGACCATTTGGGGTTTCGAAGATCCATTGCTCAAAGCCACTGAGATTCACAAACTGATGCTTAACAATTTGAGATGGATGAATAGGCGCACCATGTTGCTCAATATAGGCCGGTGATGCCAGTACAATACGAGTGTCCATTGCCAACTTACGAGCAACCAGCGTGGAGTCTTTGAGTTCTGCATTTCGGATCGCAATATCAAAACCACCTTCAACCAAATCGATGATTGAGTCTGACAGTCGAAAATCAACTTTTAGTCCAGGATGCGCCTCCATAAACGCTTGCATCGCAGGGATCATATGCATGCGACCAAATGAGGCTGGAGCAGAGACTCTTAGCACACCACTTGGTAAATGATTACCAACACCAACCGAGGTTTTTGCGGCTTCTACCGCATCGATCACCACTTCGGCATGAGGCAAAAAGGCCAAACCCTCTTCTGTTAGTGCAACCTTTCGAGTCGTTCGATGCACCAAGCGCACGCCTAATGCTATTTCAAGCTTGTTAATATACGAACTTGCCACTGCGGGTGACAAGCCTAACTCTTGCCCAGCACCGCTGATATTGTGCGTAGCAGCAAGACGAACAAACAGTTTTACATGCTCGATATTCATAGTTTCAACATCGTTAGTTAATAATCCAATATAACAACAATGATTATTTACAATATGTATATAAAGAGCAAGGTATCACAGAAATTTAAAACGAATCGGCGAATGGTTATCAATGCTATATCTCACATAACACCCGAAATGAGCAAACACATAACTGTACATTAAAAATCAATGATGAGGCTGTTATGCGTCTCTGTTTCGCCTTCTCAACCTTATTGATAAAGTTCTCTGAATTGGAATGGTCGAGTAGACGACACTTGTTACCAAGTGCCGCCCGTGCAACTTTCACTGCATACGGATCAAGCCTCTACTAAGGCATCATTGATACCCAGCAACTTATAACGCAGTCGGGACAGGCTCTTTCCAAGAGTTACGAGCTAGCCTTTTGGCCACAGCGTATAAACCACTTCCGCGGCTTCCACAGTAACGCACCTTGCACAGATTCACTTGTGTTCGTCATACTGACTACCTAGCACTCACCCGACTTTATGTGGTTGTCAGGAGAATCAACCTCTCACGATTTAGATCCTGATTGGTCTGTGACTAATCTTCGTTACATTGTCAGAGCCGCTACTTTATTCGGGCTTGTTCAACACCCGGATAAAGTGTTGGGAGCGCGACACGTATCCTTATTTGTTAGCTTGAGATTACTCGCGTCTTCGCCACCCTATCATGCAGTGCTCGTTTCTGTTTACCGAAAATCATTACAAGGTTGATTAGGCTTAATATCCCACCAACTATTGGGACATATGAAATAAACACCATAAATGCATAGCGTTTGAATACAAGATCTTGAACCTTAGCTTGGCTTCCATCTAAGTTCACGACCTTAATTTTCATGGCTTTTTTACCTACAGTTTGACCAGATTGTCCCAACAGTTTCCAGTTAACTACGCAGTAAAGACTAAAACCCAATAGTGCCATGATTAGCTGATAACTAAACGAAGGCTCTACTGGAGGAGATTCTGCAAGACCGTCAAAGCCACCTGTAAAATACGCCAAAGGTAGCATAACAATGCCTAGTACAACTGAATCAATTATTGCCGCCCCAACTCTAGACCAACGTGAAGCCAGTAAGTATGGGTTATCTTGTATTTCTTCCATGCTTATCTCTTTGTGATGAATTCCATTCGTAAGCTAACATTGTTAATAACAGGTCAGGTCGTTTTTCTGCTTGCCTAACGTTCATTAAAGCTACCATAACTCACTGAAATATAATTCATTCACTTCACATTTCGCATTCTGTCTTTACATAAAAACGAGCGTGCGTGTTATCACTTTTTGACAATGCGCGTTATCTTAGGAAGATAAACACTAATCCTATGATTAACAACCACTTATTAGATCTTGTGTCGGAAAAACGAGACTGGGCTCTTGGGGCAAAACAAGCCATTTTTCATACTTAAACCGAGTTCGACCCCAATAAACTGTATAAATTCACAAGAGTTGGATTCTAGAGCGCCGAGCAAACTTGGCCATATAGTTGGATGGTTTGGCATAAGGAAAAGTAAGTCAAATGCCAAGTAGAATGTTGTGCAGAAAAACTAACTTAAAACATAAAGGGGCACAAACAAGTTAGATAGACGTGTATTAGCGCCCGCATTTGCGGCTGGTTTGAATCGCAGCGGAAAACCAGTCCGATTTGAGAACTGACAGGTTGAGTCTAAATTAAAGCACTTGTTATTTTTACATTAGTGCATTGATCATTGAAACTAGAGCTTCCTCGTTTTCCACGAGATCTTTGTATTTTGCTTTATGTTTACCACCAGTAAAGACACGTCCTAGTGATGTCGACACACTGTCACTGGCTATATTTTTAACATCGGTTATGCCAGCAATTGGTAGTGGTAATCGGTCAAATCGAACAACCAGAGACTGTCCTAAATTCTGTGTAACTGCCTACACTTAATGCCGTAATGGCTAAGGAAAGGCAACATGGATAAGAAAGCACTTGAAGCTTTTGCTAAAGAAGCAGCAAAAGGAATTAAAAGCCCTGAAGATTTAACCGAATTCAGTCAGATGCTCAAAAAGATCACTGTTGAAGCAGCTCTCAATGCTGAAATGGATGAGCATCTTGGCTACGAAAAACACCAACAATCCAAATCAAGAAATAGCCGTAACGGAAAGAGTAGCAAGCGGATCAAAACCGAAGATGGGGAGTTCGAACTCGATACACCTCGTGATCGCAATGGCTCTTTCGATCCTAAGCTCGTTAAAAAACACCAATCTCGATTTACATCTATGGACGATAAGATTCTGTGGCTCTATGCACAAGGCATGAGCACGCGTGACATCGTCAATGCCTTTGAGGAATGGTACGGCGCTGAGATTTCACCGAGTCTCGTTTCGCGAGTGACAAACGCCGTCATCGATGAAATTGTTGTGTGGCAGTCCCGTCCGCTTGATGCCCTTTACCCCATAGTATACCTTGACTGCATTGTGATTAAGGTGCGTCAAGATAAACGTATTATCAACAAATCCATCTTCCTTGCCCTTGGAATTAATACTGATGGGCAAAAAGAATTGATGGGCATGTGGATAGCAGAAAACGAAGGTGCAAAGTTTTGGCTTAATGTTTTGACGGAGCTTAACCAACGTGGCGTTGAGGATATACTTATAGCTTGCGTGGATGGCCTCAAAGGTTTTCCTGATGCTATCAATACCGTGTTCCCTGAAACACATATTCAGCTATGCATCGTTCACATGGTACGTAACTCTCTGAAATACGTCTCTTGGAAAGACTATAAAGCCGTCACGGCTGACTTGAAGCGAGTATACCGTTCGGCAACAGAAGACGAAGCGTTACTTGAATTAGAGCGTTTTGGTGAAACCTGGGACGCCCAGTACCCTCAAATAACCAAGTCTTGGCGTAATCACTGGCAAAACTTGAATACGCTATTTAACTACCCGCAAGATATTCGAAAAGCCATTTACACAACTAATGCGATTGAATCACTCAACAGCGTGATACGTAAGGCTTTGAAGAAGCGTAAAATCTTCCCAAATGATGAAGCGGCAACTAAGATGGTTTATCTAGCGATTAAAGATGCCAGTAAAAAATGGACGATGCCCATTCAAAACTGGCGTCAGGCGATGAGTCGATTTATCATCGAGTTCGAAGACCGTGTCGAGAAGCACGTTAACTAAATGTCAGTTACACAGAATCTGTTACAGCCTCAACAACCAGTCTAGTCTTAGTTTTGGGGTCGAACGGAAATGCAGCCCTACTACCATCAACAAGCTTATATGACCAAAATTTGTCTGTATTATCTTTTTATGAATCTCTACTATAGACGATACTTTCCCCAAGATATTTACTGCATCTTTTCCAGATATTTTCATATTTTGCTATGTACTTATACGTACTTTAATTACCAAACTTACTCAAAATTGCATTATAAGTTAGCTACTTTTTTCATTAGTAATTGTTTCGCTACATCGAGTTTATCTGGGTCAACTTTGTTACTTAACTTATCTCGTTTTTTGTTTCCAAGAAAATAGGCAACGCGCTCGGAGTTTGCTCCGCTTGGATGTGGTAAGCCTAAGAGAAGTTGGCTACTTTGAAGTACGCCTTGCTTAACCATATACTCACACGCTTGCGATGCTGCTACTCCTAAAGGTAACCATAGACAATCAGAACCTAGCTCTTGTATCTCTTCCGCTAAATATGTATCGAGCATATTTAGTAAGAAAGGCGATGAAGTGACACGTGGTGTACCATTGTAATTGTTCCCATTAGCGAGCACAGTTGGATAACGAATAGCACTGGTATAGTGGACAAGTTCACTCTTCGCCTCAAACAATTCTATACAACTATCTAATCCAAGGCGTTTATTCAATCCGATCTCATCCATCATTGCACTTAATGGTTTTCTAAATCCTTTAAAACTAGCCACCTTCTTTGCTGAGTTCGAAGCCACCTCAATGCTATCACCTGCAATCAAATGGTTACGAGCAATTCGATTAGCTTCCATTGCTTGAGTTTTTCCTGGAGTAATTCCACAAATGACAATTTTTGCACGGTTGTTAATATGTTCAAAAGGAGAATAATAAACCGATATTTTACTGTCTTCGTGAAGTCTCAAACTTGATGACCATGGCTCATTTGAGTTGCATGATTTAATGGCGTCTATGAAGTGGTTTAACGTTTTCTTTTCCATGATTGCTCTTCCATTATTTTATAATCAGTGTGTTGTGGTGATTACAACACCGTCACGAGATAATACTATGTAAGGTTCTTTTTCGATTGTTTAAATGTACTCTCTCAGCTCAATTTATGCGCGACCGTTATAACTATGCCTCTCTCTGAAACAATGGCGTAATTATCTTTTTCGACCAATTGCATACAAGCTTTGAAGACTCTACGTAGTCTCTTTTTCTCTCTGTGGTCGAGTTCCAAAGATATAGCTCCTTGGATATGTTTTATTTCACAACCAAACATGTTCAATACTTCAATACAATCTGGAGTGATGCCTCTTTGCTGAGATCTTAGTTTTGCATGTTCAGTAAGTTCAATCATTCTGAAATCCTCTTTCTAAATTATTCCTAATCAATAACACCGAAATTAACAGCAGATTTAACTCCGCGGGTGGATTCAGTTTATCTTGATTGAGCTCAGTCCTACTAAGCTCGCGGGAGTTTTTATATCACGCCCACTCATCCGCACTTTATATCCTTTTTGAAGGTAACCCAAAATATCTTCTATAGAGTCTATGTAGATATAGTCCTCAGCGAATCGAGTCATGCTGACAACGTATTTGCCATTACTGTGCTTATGTGGGACTTGAATCTGGCCTTGATTTTTCCCAGACCGAGTTATGTAAGTTAATATTGTTTGTGATCTCTTGGGAGTTACCGATACTCTGTCGAGAGGAGACTTTGTTCCACCTTCTATTTCTAAAGAGAAACTCTCAACAAAGTGTTTCCGTTTTGTAAGCCATTCAATTGCGTCAAAACGGGTCACTAATTGCTTTCCATCCTCTTTGAAGGTTTGTAAACGATCTTCTTGCGAATATGCTGCGTTTCGAATCGAATTAACGTTTTTTACATTAGCTAATAGCGCTATTTCGTAAAGGTTAAAATCTTCAGCATGAGCAAATGGGAAAAAGACGCTAACAGTATCCCAGTCTTCATCAAGATTTATCCCCAAATCTAACTTTAAACGCGCGAGGTATTTGTGCAACATAGTCAAAACGAGGTAAGACGGCGACTCTGCTGAGAATAATTGCTCATATATAAAATCATTCATGTGCAATATAGGCAACATTCTTAATAAATCATCGTCAGAAAGGGTTCGCTGAAAGGCAATATTTCCTAATTGACCATATTGGTACATCGCATCAAAGAGCTTGTAAATTGGCACACTTTCAAGCATTTCTTCTGGATTTTCAACATAGTCCCATGTTTCAACAAATGCATTATGCTCCATTTCTTGAATCGCTTTCCCAAATGTCTCGGAAGACGCTAATTCAACCGCACCGATAAGCGTAAAACACGCTTTTTGGTACGTTTTATGGTCAATAAATCCAGTTACATCAAGTCTCGGTATCAATGAATAACTACGAGTTTCGGCGATGCTTTCACTATCAATTTTTTTAGTCATCATGCCTCCTTGGTAGGCCGTATAGTGTCTTACAATTACATCTTGTGGCTACTTAATGTATATTAGTCCGCATATTTTGCCTATGCAAATTTTTTAATAATTTATTTAACAGCGAAGTTCAACTAACCTAAGGTACCCACTAGGCATGTAACTGGTAATACGAAAAGTAACTCAAATAGCGCTTTGTTGAAGTGAGTGGTCAATCAATCGAAGTAAAGAATAAAAAAGTGAGCCAGTCATGTAACCAAGTTAGCAAAAGGTGGATTCGCTCAAAACGTGAAGTCATAACAGGGTGTTTCCAGCACCCTCTGACTAATGACCGTTTGAATTCTCACTTGTTGTCAAATAGGCCGCGAGCACGCTTTGGTATTTGATATCGAAGTTGCCAAATGTCGTTAGCGCTATGCATAAGTTATCGCATAATTTAATACCTGCGTTTAGTGCCAGTCCAAAATGCGGGTTACGATATGGAGATCCCAAAAACGAATGGCAAAAGAGAACTATTGGATAATCAGAGAGTTAAGGAGTTTTTATCGGAGGAAGTTGAGTGGAGGCTCTGTAATCTACTCACATCATTAAATGATATACGTATGTTCCCTTTATTTGTGTGATTCATAGTGATGGTTTCAACCTTACTCTAGCAAACTTTGGGGCAAAAGTAATTCAGTCCTATTGAGTCAAAGCGCAAAAAACACAAATCATGGATATTGATTAGTTTTCAAAATACAGCTTTCAAACAAGGGTTGTCTTCTAGAGTCAACCTACCTCAGTTGGCAAACAAGGGGGGTGGTTTTCCAAAACCTACCTACCCCAACTTTCAAAAAAGAGAGGAATACCGTAACTAATAAATATTATTAACTCACTTCTGGACACAACATAATTAGAGTTCATCAGGGTCAATCGTAGCGGATTCGACTCGATAGCCTCGTACGACTTGTAGAAAGTCGATGAGGTTCATTTCAAGCTACTCATCAAAGAGCAATTTACTAATAAAAGACAACTACACGATTGGGCTTGTTCAACACCCAGATAAAGTGTCGGCTGGGCGACACTTATCCTTATTTTTTATGTTATGTTACGTTTGTTTGCCTCCTCAATTTATAGATTTTAACTAAAAACAGACCAAAACTAGTATAATGATTGCAGCATAAAGTACTAAGGCGTATTTTGTTTTATGGTAAAAAGCAGAAGCTCCAGCAGCTGACATGCCGACTAGATCATCTAAGGAAGCCTTGGCAATCTCTTTGGCTTGATTCCTTGCATTCTTGATCCATCTGTACAATATTTCATCGTCAAATACATACTCTTCTTCAGCACTGCTTGAGGTGTACATACTAGAAGCTTTGAATGACTTATATTTTCCCAACTCTCTGTCATACTTAATGCGTGCCTCATCATCAATTAGTATTAATCGAGCCTCATTAATAATTACCATTCTATCTTTGGCATCATTAGAATTATTTTTATCTGGATGCCATTTAAAAGCTTCCCTTTTATAAGCTTTATTAATTTCTTTAGTGGACGCGTTGTCACTTACATTTAAAATCTCATAATAATTAATCATCAAGATTCTTGTTTAATACAGTTTTATTAGAATCTTCTGATGATTTTCCTTCATATTTATATATAGCTCGAATTGCGGCGCCAGCTCCACCAAATAAAATAACCATTTCTAATGCTCCTAACCTTGATTGCATTATTCCTTCAACTATTAGTTTTATGCTACTGGCAAGTATGAGTATAAAAACGATCAGGGCAGTTTTAATAAAAAGTCTCATTAATTTTTTCATTTGTAAATTCTCATTTTAGATTAAACATTTTCCAATATAGGAAATAAAGTGCTGACTACGTCAAGTAACATAACATTGTTAATAACTGGTCCGCTCATTTTCCGCTTGCCTAGCTTGCATTAAAGCTACTACAACCCAATGAAATATAATGCATATACTTCACATTTCGCATTCTATTTTTACATAAAAACGAGCGTGCATGTTATAACTTTTTAACAATGCGCGTTATCTTAGGAAGATAAACACTAATCCTATGATTGACAATCACTTATTAGATCTTGTGTCGGCAAAATGAGACTGGGCTTGTAACCACCCCCTAAAATAGGTGTATTCCGATTTAGAGTTCTTCCGTTTAAACTAACTTAAAACATAAAGGGGCAAAAGTAATTCAGCCATATTGAGTCAAAGCGCAAAAAACACAAATCATGGGTATGGATTAGTTTTTAAAATACAGCTTTCAAACAAGGGCTGTTTTTAAGAACCAACCTATCTCGACTGGCAAACAAGGGGGGTGGTTTTTAAGAGCCTACCTACCCCAACCTTCAAAAAAGAGAGGAATACCGTAACGAATAAAGGTCATTAACTCACTTCTGGATAAAAGTGAGTTTCGGAAAATAGGAAACGGGCAACTAGTGAATAACTACAGGTATGAAAAGCCATTCATTTGGTGGTGATTTAGTCCTGTTTAGTCGCTTCTATAGATTGAGAAAGCTCTTGAGCAAATGCTGAAAAGGTACGAGGTTTACGACCCGTTACTTCTTCAACGGTATTGGTAGTTAGGCCATAATCACCTTGTTGGAACCAAGTGATCATTCCCCCTATTTTGTCCGATAACCAGTCACCTAACCCCGCCTCTTTTAATGCACCGACAAGTGCAACTTCAGGGATGTCAATGTAAGTAATCTTTTTACCACTGGCATCACTCAATAACTGTGCATGCTGAGTTGAAGTTAGAGCTTCCGAGCCAGTAATATGATGAGTTTTACCTTCATGACCACTTTCTGTCAGAGCAACAACTGCAACCGCAGCGACATCGTTAATATCAACAAGGCTAAGTGCGGTGTCACCTAATGATGAATAGAAACGGCTCTCAGCGTTAATGCTTGGCAGGTTAGCGTAGAAGTTTTGAAAAAAGGTGTTGGGCTGAATCAAGGTATAGTCTAAACCCGATTGTTTGATCAGGTTATCTGTATACGCGTGCTCTCTGATCACTTCTGAAGTTGCATCTAAACTTGCTTTCAGGCCCGACTGCTTAACAATGTGTTTTACGCCAGCTTCTTTTGCAGCCTGAATGACATTTTTCACCCAAGTTGTTGCTGAAGGATGAATAGGCGTTAACAAATAAATTTTTTGGATATCTTTAAATGCGGAAATCAATGAAGAGACATCATTGAAGTTTCCAATACGAATACGTTCTTTTTCTAAATTGAGTTTTGAGGCTGCTTCATATCTTGTTGCCATAACGTTAAAATCAGCTTGCTTGTCTTTTAACTGATTAATAATTGCTGAACCTGTATTGCCTGTTGCGCCCAAAACTAAAATTGTCATCGTGAATTATCCTGTGGTTTATAACGAAATAACGAGCCCGACTGCTCGTGAATAAAACCACTATAGATTAAACCGATAATTTTAAGTACACTGATGAACGGGAAGGATAGTCCCGAAAAATGGGTTAATAAATCACTCTCAATCATCGGGTGAACAGAATGAAATACAGCAGTGAGTTAGTTGTTTTTATTGAGGTGGCGCGTCTTGGCAGTTTTGCAGAAGCTGCACGTTCACTTAACCTACCCACAACAACCATCAGTCGGAAGATTCAACTACTTGAAACAGAGCTAGATGTACGATTATTTAATCGCACCACCAGATCGCTATCTCTTAGTGAAGTTGGAGAGCGCCTATTGCCTAGGGCAAAGCTAGTGGTTGATACTGTGCGTGAATTGAAAGATGAAGCGACATTTCACAAAGCGAACCCTGTAGGCACTTTACATATTTCTGCACCTGCAACGGTGTTTTACCTTCTTGCGCCGTTGTTTTCGGCGTTTTCAGCTAAGTATTCAAGCATTAAACTAGAGTTTGACTCTTCAAGTCGAACCAAGGATTTAACCGCAGAGCGAGCTGACTTTGCCCTACGCCTTGGACCACTTAACGATTCCTCACTCATTGCTCTCCCCATATCTCGATTAAACTATTCTCTAGTCGCTCATAAGCAACTAGTAGAAAATCAACCGTTAATTAAGACACCTGAAGATCTGTTAAAGTGGCCTAGTATTCTTAACCACAATGATGGTTTGATATTGCCGTGGCGCTTTATGGTTCAGGGAGAGTCAATTGACCTAACTATGGATCACAGCTTGTTATTGGATGATCTTCTAATATCGGTACAGATGGCCTTGCAAGGTGCAGGAGTTGCGTATCTGCCCACTGGATTAGTTCAACAGCATATAGATGAAGGAAAACTAATAAGCTTGTGTAAGGAATGGATCCCACAAGGAAGAGAGTTATATCTGGTATATCCCGATAAGCAACACTTACCTTCTAAATCTAAAGAGTTCATCCATTTTATCAAAAGCAAAGGCAAAGAAATTACAGTGTTGTTAAATGGTAAGTCTGTTTAGCATCCAAAATGTTCATCAATAGATGAACATCCCCGGAGCTAAACATTCATGAGGTTATGGTTCGCTATCTAAGAACGGAGAGAGCAACCTGCAATATAGCCCTAACATCCTCACTGGTTTCGCCCTTCATCATCTGTGATTGAGCAAAACTGATTTGGGCATAAATATAGATAGCAGCAAATCGGCTATCCATATCCATCATTTTGAACTCACCTTTCTCTTTTGCCGCATCAATCCATTGTTCAAATGCCTGTATGACATTTTCATAGGTTTTATCGATTTTCTCGATTGTTGATTCACCTAAGTTCAAACGCGACTCTTTCATATTCGCAAACAGGCACCCTTTGAGCATTTCAGAGGTTTCATCTGCACTCGTACTGTAGAGTGCTAAACTTTGTAGGGTGTCATTGAATGGCGCATCCAAACTCAAAAAGCTGAGCATCGGGCCGAGTATTGTCTTGTCGTAACGCTCTAGCACGGCATGCATCAAACCATCTTCGTTTCCAAATTCGCGATAAATACCTGGCTTAGATACACCTGCCAGTTTGCACAATTCATTGATCGACACCTGCTTGATACCGAGTTTCCAATAACTTTGTTGTGCAATATCTAACACGTGGTTACGGTCGAATTTTGTGGGACGACCACGAGATGCTTTCTTTTCTTGATTCATATTTTGATACCGAGTGGTATTTTATTGTTGACAGGTAAATGACTTAGCAATAAGATACCACCCAGTACTTATTTAGGCAAGAAACTTCAAGGCTCCTACTATGGCAAAACAAATCGTTCTATTGACTGGTATTTCAGGTTTTATTGGTCTTCACATTGCTAAACAACTTTTAGACCAAGGCTTTCACGTTCGTGGCTCTATTCGTAATATGAAAAAAGCACAGAGCATCACAAATACGCTAGAGAAAGCATCAGTGAATATAAGCGAATTGTCATTCATTGAGCTAGACCTTACGTCAGACAAAGGCTGGGATAATGCCGCCAAGGGGTGTGACTATGTTATGCACGTCGCTTCACCGTATGCAGCGGCTGAGCCAAAACATGAAGATGATATGATCAAGCCTGCTGTCGATGGCTCACTTCGCGCATTACGTGCAGCGAAAAAGGCGGGCGTGAAGAGAGTCGTATTAACCAGCTCTACGATGACGATGATGGCCACAATGAAGAGTGGCACATTCGGTCCCAATGATTGGGCAGATATCCACTCTAAAGACATTGGCACCTACGCAAAAAGCAAAACCTTAGCGGAGCAAGCTGCTTGGGAATTTATGGAAAAGCAACACTCTGCAATGGAGCTTGTAACCATTCATCCTGGTGCAGTATTTGGGCCTGTATTAGGAGATAACATTACAGGGCAATCCATGACAATGATTGATCAAATGCTACGTGGAAAAATCCCAATGCTCGCCGATGTGACTATGCCTATGGTCGATGTTCGTGATGTGGCAAATATCCATGTACAAGCAATGACGGCTACTAAGGCTGCCGGTCAGCGTATTATTGCTTCTCATGCCGAGGCAACTCGCCTTGTAGATATTCCCAAAATACTCAAAGAGCATGGCTACAAGGGGCCAAGCACACGCATCGCGCCAAACCTATTAATACGTTTTATGTCTCTATTTGATAATGAAGCAAAAGGTATGGTGGGTTTGCTGGGCATGAATGTTCGTGCTGACAACAATAAAGCACAAGAGCTATTTGACTGGAGTCCTCGTCCGTTTTCAGAAACTGTACTTGATGCTGCAAAATCGATTATAAAGACTCAGGAAAAGTCATAGCTTAGAGAGAGCTATAGAGCTTTCCTATACATACTGAGACGCCCAAAATTATTGTCAGCTTTGGGCGTTTCTTTTAGCCAAATTGGAAATGACTTTCCCATATCATCATGTCATAAGTGTGTATTCGACTAGCGACTTCATTACATATTCTAATGGTGTACGAAAAGGCTTCTAGCTTGGATAGCGGCATTTCTGCGTTACGATGATCTGCCCCGTCAGCACGGATTTGGATAGAAGTATGTCAGTACTTCTCCTAAATTAGTAATTCATAGATAACTACAGGTATGGAAAGTCGTTAACTTTATGTCCAGTATAAATGGTACAGATCACCACAGTTCAAACTAAAAACTAACACATCACTTTATATATTAAATGATGTCCTATACTTATTTGAAATCATTGACTATTTCAAAATAATTATTAAACAATACACATATTGGATAAGGGACTATCATGCGTAAATTACTACTTGCGACGACCATTGCCTCGCTACCTACAGTGGCAACCGCATCTATTGAAACCAAAGACTGGCATGAATTTGCATCTAAAGACGCTCAAAAACATGTCGTCGATAACATCGTACTCGACTTTTACGCTTCACCAAGCGGTACGGGCTTTACCAAAGATTCTGAAGTGGCGAACTATATTGATTTGGCTCATGAGCGTGGCATCACTGGCGCATCGGTGACCCTTGGCGCACCACATACACCTAACCTGCTTGCGTTTAAATCTGAGCACGGAAAATGGACTAAAGCGTCTTCTTCAGCAAAAACACCGATTCGTTACGTTAAGAGCGTCGATGATTTTCAAAAAGCGCATGACAATGGCGAGTACGCCATTATGTGGGCAAGCCAAACGACCATGCCGTTAGAGGGTGATGCAGCAAACGTGGCCGTCATGGCTGAGTATGGCGTCAAAACCATGCAGCTCACTTACAACGAAACCGAACTGACAGGCTCTGGCGTGATTTCAATGATCAACGGAGATACCAGTGGTTTGACTGAGTTTGGTAAAGAGGTACTTGATGAGATGGTTAAGCATGGCATTACCGTCGACCTCTCTCATACTTCTCATTACACAACGCAAGGCATTACTGACTACATGCAGAAACATCATAAAGGTGTGCCTGTCATCTACTCACACTCTCCTATCGCCTCTACTTATGGTTGTGAGCCACATGAAACACTGACGGAAACAGAAAAGCGTATGGCGCAGAAGAACCTAAAAAAAGGTGATCCAGACTTTCGCCTAGCCGCTTGTTACCGCCTTCTTTCTGACGAACAAGCGAAAACTGTTGCTAACATGGGCGGTGTTATCGCTGTGACCGCAACCGAGTGGATGATGGATGGTGTGTGGCCTGAAGACATTACACCTAAGCAGTTTGCCGAAATGATTGATGGCGCTGTAAAAGTCGCCGGTATCGATCATGTAGGCATCGCAACCGATGATATGATGACCACAGCGAAAGTGGTTCCTTTCACCATCGCAAACCCAGATAAGTACGCGGATAACGGCTACATGGTTAATGCCTTTAACAAAGGTTCTACAGGCTGTGCGGAACTGTCAAAACACATAGCAGGTGTCGTCGATAGCTTATGGGCAATGGGTTATTCGAATGATGATTTAGCCAAGCTATTCGGTGGCAACCTAATGCGAGTTTATGAGCAAACATGGAAATAAAACGGACCTAATTCCAGACTATAACAGTAATGCTCACAGCTAGAATGATGTGAGCGTTTTTATTATTCAATCATAATAGATAGGACAACTTGGATTGATCAATCCAGTCCACAGTATGCGGCTACAACCTTTGTTGAGCAGTTTAACTATGGAGTGAAAGATGCTTTATTACTGAAGTGTGATGTCCCTGTTCCTACAGTCTCAGATAGTGACCATTTAGCACCATCGTAAGAAAGGAAATAATCATTCTGGTAATCAACCAGTAGCAACGCGATATTATTCATTATTAGGTAAGTTTTAACTTAAACCTAATCCGCCATCAGCACCAATCACCTGACCGGTTATCCAAGAGCTTTCTGGCTCAGCCAACTTAACAATCCAGCGACTTATATCTTCAGCATTGCCACGTCGCCCCATTGGGATCATGGATTCTTCTTGTTTTTCGACCTTATCAGCTTGCTCTTTAGAAAGCCCCATCATCCCAGTCAATGCACCTGAATAGGTTGGTCCAGGAGCGACCGCATTAACTCGAATGTCAGGAGCAAGCTCTAGCGCCCATGATTTAGTCAGATAATCGACCGCGGCTTTGCTTGCACCGTAATGAGATAGGCCCGCAGCAGGCATATGACCAATCGTGCTCGAAATGTTCACAATATTGCCTTTGTTTTCCTTGATATATGGTAGGCTAGCTTTTGAAAGCAAACTGGTAGCGACAACATTAATAGAGAATATATTGGCAATATCTTCACCATTCATTTCATCTAGGTTTGCATTAGTTCCAGCTCCTGCGTTGTTAACCAACACATCAATGCGTCCCCATTTTTCTATCGCAGCGTCAACGATGATCTGAGCACTAGATTCATCAGAACTATCCGCAACAATGGTTTCTATGCTTGCATGGCACTTGGCGACTTCAGCCAAAGGCTCTGCCCTGCGCCCTGTAATTAAGACATTAGCCCCTAATCGAGCAAATTCTAACGCGGCAGCTTTACCTATTCCGTTGCTTCCGCCTGTAATAATGACAACTTTATTGTTCATAATAATGTCCGATTTTAGGTAATTAAGCTTCAGCAAGTGGACGAAGGAAGATTTGCTCGCGTAAAACTTGCCAGCGTCCATCTTCAAATCGCAGTTCAATGTTGCAAAGTAATTTCATTTCTTCGCCATTCATTCCGCTGTGCTTGCGGCTTAATACGCACACAGCTGAGTCACCTAAAATGTGGTAATCATGCCATTCTGCCCATGTGTTTAGCTGGGTTTTGCCTTCTTCCGCTTGCTTAGCAAAGTGCGTCTTAAACTCAATTTTATTAAACGTTTGTACTGTGCTATCAGGCATAATCAGCGTGGTATGAAAGTCTTCGTGATAGATAGTATCTAGCGCTTCGATATCGAAGCTAGTTGCGCGGTCAATTAGGTGATCCATTGCTTCACGAATTGCTTGTTTAGTATGAGTAGCTTTCATTATTTATCTCTTCTATTGCTTAGTTGATCCCGAATTCAACTCCGAAGTGCGACATTCTTAATATTCAAGTAGCCTCCATCATTTCTCTAAAAATGACAGCAGGTTGCTTGAACCCTAAACACTTTTTTGGACGATAATTAATTCGTTGTTGCGCCCTTTCAATATCATCATCACTAACCGTTCTTAGATCTGTTCCTTTCTTTACGTACTGTCTCAACAGGCCGTTAGCATTTTCATTCGCTCCTCGTTCACAAGAGCTGTAAGGGTGTGCGAAGTACACGTCGGTTTCTAATGCCCGTGCTATTTCTTCATGACCTGCAAACTCACGACCATTATCTGCGGTAATAGTATGAACGAACTCTTTATAAGGCTTCAGCATTGCTATGGTTGCGTTAGTCACGTCTTTTGCTGACTTAGAGGGCACTTTCTGTGTCAGATAAAAACGCGTTTGACGCTCTAAGAGAGTGACAATTGCCCCCGTTCCATGCTTGCCTAAGACCGTATCAATTTCCCAGTCACCAAAGCGTTCACGACTATCAACAATGTCAGGCCTTTCATCTATTGAAACTGCGTTTTTGATTGCAGGTGCTTTCTCTGTCTTGCCCCGTCGATACCGCTTATGGCCTTGGCGCAAGTGCTTAAATAGCTTTCCACCTTGTCGCTTATTACGAGCGACGAATCGGTAAATCCACTCATGGCTCACTTTAGCCCCTGCGCGGGTTAAGACATTAGATATTTGCTCTGGACTCCAATCGATAGACAACAGAACCTCTATAAAATCTATACGCGATTGAGGTACTTGATACTTACGGGCTTGCCGTCGTTTTTCTATTGATTGATGATGTGCTTTGTCTGGCCGATATTGTTCTTTCTTGCTACATCGCTTCAGCTCTCGATAAACGGTTGAGCGATGGCATTTAACTGTCTTAGCAATTTCAGATATTGAAATTCCCCGTTCCAAAAGGGCAGAAATTTGATATCTTCTTCCCTCGGTCAACTGCTGATAATTCATAGTAGTTCTGCTTGTTTCTTTGGCGAGAAGAGCGTACCACTTTCGGCAGTTGGCTTCCTCTTCTATGCCTTTCCATGAATGTCGCAGTTATTATCTGAAATCGGGATACAGCAAATATTACCCCTACTTGATTAGCTATAGAAGATAGCTAAAATGAACACCATCTATTCCAAAAATGAATACTATATGGATCAAATTGGTGCGATGCGTGTGTTTCTACGCGTAATACAAACAGGCAGTTTCTCGGCAGCAGCAAGAGAGCAAAATACTTCTCAGGCAACTGTCAGCAAAAAAATATCAGCTCTAGAGGATAAGCTTGGTGTAAAGTTGATAACACGAACGAGCCGAGAGTTGTCGCTAACACAAGCAGGTCAGGAGTATTTCGGGCATTGTGCGAGTATTTTGCAGGAAATCGATGAGGTTGAAGCAAGTATGCGTTCACAAGTCAGTACACCAAAGGGAACACTACGTATTGCTGCTCCCGCCCCAATAGCTCGAATATTGTTGGCTCCGCTTATTGCTGAATTTCTAAATGAGTATCCTGAGATAGAGGTGGACTTGGTCATTGATGAGCGCCATATCGATCTGGTTGCTGAAGGCATTGATATCGCTATTCGCGCTAAGAAACTGGAAGATTCATCACTAATCGCAAGGCCTTTATTTCGTAACCCCTTAAAATTGGTTGCCTCGCCTGATTATCTGACAAAGCATGATAATCCAACTAGGCCAAACGATCTAAAATCTCACAACTGTATCGTTTACACTTTCAACCGCTCATTAAACAATTGGCACTTTATCGAAGATAATCAAGAGATTTCGATACCAGTTCGTGGCACAGTCCGCAGTAATAGTGGTGAAACCAATTTAGAAATGGCACTTGCTGGGCTAGGTATTACTCAACTACCTATATGGATGATGGAGCGTTATCTGGAAAATGGCGAACTGGTTCAAGTATTGAATGATTTTTCGAGTGATACGGTTCCAATTAACGCGATTTATCCGCATAGCCGCCATATACCTTTGAAAATACGTTGCTTTGTAGACTTCATCCAAGAAAAGCTACGGGGTAAATACCCATAGACTACCCATACTTAATGCACCCCGCGATATAAATATAAACGTGTGACCTTCTTGCCACTAGATAAGATCCATGTTTTGTCGCTATCATGCTAGACACATGTGACTAGCACTATCCAGTTAAAACACGCCTTAGCCAAATATCAACCCAGAAAGCCAAGATGTTGCCGAGCTACAAGCGATGCTAAGAACGCTGTTGGCGTCAGAAACCCAATTGAAACAAGAGCGCCAGTCGCTACTTGAACAGCTCAAGCTTGCCTTCGACCGTCAGTTCGCTAGACGCTCAGAGGCGTTAAAACCTTACGATGAATCACAAGGTAACCTCTTCAACGAAGCGGAATGTGAAGCTGCTAAGGAAGAAGAGGTTGAAGTGGTCACGACGACGACCACAACGAAAAAGCGTGGTAAACGTAAACCTCTACCTAAGACTTTGCCTCGTGAGGTTATCGAACTCGATATAGACGACCATGAAAAGCAGTGCGCTTGCTGCAATCATAACCTTCATAAAATCGGTGAAGACCGCAGCGAGAAATTAGAGTTCACGCCAGCGGTACTCAAAGTTCTGGAATACGTTCGTCCTAAATATGCTTGTCGTCAATGCGAGCAAACTGAAGACAACAACCGCATCGTTCAAAAACCAGCACCGCAGAGCATTATCCCTAAAAGCTTCGCGACAGAAAGTTTATTGGCCAATATCATCCTTGGTGTCGTCAGACAATAGAGTCTGATCAGAAAGGCATCCAGATAAGACCGATTCTGACGGTAAAAACCGTAAAGATTGATCACTTTTAGAAACGCTTGTGCAACATTACGCTCAGACTGGACAATAAAGTTTGATCGCTTTTCTACGTTAAGTTCAATAAAATCAATGTTCTGCTGACTGATACAGCTACCATCCTTTGCCAAAATGAACAAACTTTATTGGCTTCCGACAATTGGGCAAAAGTAATTCAGTCCTATTGAGCCAATAGCACAAAAAATGCAAATAATGGATATTGATACGTTTTTCAAAATACAGCTGGCAAACAAGGGGTGGTTTTTAGAATCGACCTACCCCAGCAGTCAAAAAAGAGAGAAATACCGTAACTAATAAGGGGCATTAACTCACTTCTGTCGGGTGGACGACACTTGTTACCAAGTGCCGTCTCCCTAAGAACCGTACGTGCAACTTTCACTGCATACGGCTCAAGCCTCCACTAAGGCATCATTGATACCCAGCAACTTATAACGCAGTCGGGACAGGCTCTTTCCAAGAGTTACGAGCTAGCCTTTTGGGTTTTCTCTTAGCCAAGTATTCTTGGTACTGAGGGTCAAAAGGGGTCGCTGCATTCCTGATTTTTACGTGTCGCTCTATAGGCACTTTAGCTATTTGGAACAAATTTAAGTGACAGTCCATGTTCATAATTTTCTGCCAACCGTGAAATTGCCACTGGCCTTTACGATTAAGAAAATACTTATGAACAACCCAGTCTTTGGACTTGGTTGGATGACGCCTAACTGCCCAGTGCCATAGCGCTTGGAATAGTTTGTGGCCGACATACCCGAATACTTGTTTAGCAACACAATGGCGATAGTAGTTCGCCCATCCTCTAAGTTTCGGATTTATCAACTTGATAAGATCGTTAACAGGGATGGTTGCGTGCTTTTTAATAAGTTCACGTAGATTTCTCAAGAATAACAGCGTGTTGGATTTGCTCGGTTTAATGAGTAATTTCCCTTTGTACTTCCTGTGATTGAAGCCCAGAAAGTCAAAGCCATCATCAATATGAGTGATCTTCGTTTTCTCTTCGGAGAGGGTTAACCCTCTTTCTGCCAAAAAGTCAGCAATCAACGGTTTGATGTCGTTCACTAGCACTTCCTTTGAAGAGCAAGTGACCACGAAATCATCCGCGTAACCGATAAAGTTGGCTCTAGCCCCCTGTTTCAGGGCTGTAGATTTTATTTGTTGTTCTATCCCCGCGAGAGTCATTAGCATCAAGGTTGGAGAAATTATTCCACCTTGAGGTGTACCTTCATCGGTATCGTAGAACAGTCCCTTATCCACATAGCCAGATTTTAACCATTGCTCTAACATACGTTTATCTACCGTGATATTGTTCATAAGCCATTGATGCCCGATTTTGTCGAAGCAAGCTTTAATATCTCCCTCAAGGACCCATTTCGCTGATTGCTTTAGAGCCAAACATTTGAAGCACTGACTGACGGCGTCAGCCGTGCTGCGATTTGGCCTAAAACCATAGCTATTGAGGTCGGCAAACGTTTCGGACACAGGCTCTAGTGCTAGAAGGTGGAGGGCTTGTTGCGCTCTATCAATCATGCATGGAATACCCAATGGCCTGAGCTTGCCGTTCTTTTTGGGAATGTAGATACGTTTGAGTGGTTTTGCAGAGTAAGCCTTGCGACTCAGTTGATTGACTGCTTTCATACGGCGTGCATCTGTGTTCCAGGTGACACCGTCTATTCCAGGCGTTTTACTGCCTTTATTCTGAGAGACTCGCTTAACCGCAACAAGTTTGGCTGAGCGAGAATGAGTCAAGAGCCACTGTAAGGACTTCACCTTACCGTATTTCTTTTCTCTCGTTGCTTTTGCGATACGCATTTGAAGCTTCAATACGTGTGCTTCAACGGATTTCCAATCGATGGACTGCCATTGAGCGCCGTCAGAAGATGCACTAATCTCTTTCGAGATCATCATTTGCTTTTCTCCTTGAATAAAGTTCTTCAAATTATCTCGCAATGGGAGACCAGTCGGAAGTGGGCTCACTTTTGTGATCAGACACAGGTCTGTATCTACATCATTACAATGTAGCTTTCGCTTTTTCCGACCTCCTATACCTGCATCACTATCGGCCACAAAGGCTTTCCCAAAGGGAGTGATTCAGGCTTACCCTGTTCCGTATGTTACGTAAAATGTCAGTTTAGATGCCCACTATAGTGCGGAGAGTACAGCGACCACGAAAGAGTACTGTCCAACCTCTTTCCAACTCTCATTGCCTTTTGGCCACAGCGTATTAACCACTTCCGCTGCTTCATCACATAACGCACCTTGAATGGATTCACATACGTTCATCATACTGACTACCTAGCACTTACCCGAATTGTGGTTTTCAGGAGGAACGTCCTCTTACGATTCTTTTCCCACTCGGCCAGACGGCCAAGTTTCGTTACATTGTCCGAGCCGCTGCTTTATTCAGGCTCGTAGGTTCATCTGGTGATACAGACGGTTCACTCATAAAGCGGTGAACAACGCTTCATACGACTTCAGGTCGCACGGACAGAAGTGAGTTAGATTAATTACCCAAATTCGTCTCTGTCAGATTAGGATGAGTATCTTGAAGCCTTTTATCTGCGCATAACAACGAAAAAGTCATTAGATCTTTTCTAAGGGCTTACTGGAATGAATGTTCAAGCATAAGCATAAATCTCGGTAGTTTGGCTTCATGTAAGCGAAAACGCCCTGTACGAGATAATTCAACATCAATGCCATCAACTTCCATATGAATTATGTCAATGACAGCTTTAGTATCACTGTAATTATTCAAATAGAACGGATGTAAGTCCTCTGAGCTTACAATCTTTGTCTTAGCTAAAGTGTTAGCATCACAATGGATGTTGGACAGCGACATAGATTTAATTACATGTTTGTAGCTTGCATCAAAAATTAGCAACAACGTTTTCAAATCGAATTCAGCGGGCTGTAAGTTACAGTCAGAACCAAACAGTGTCCTTATCATTTCAAATGGGTGTTTCATGCTTCTAGGTGGATCTATGACATAGACTGCATGCTTAGTTCCAAATCGAATACAGAACTTCACTTTAATGTAAGAGACCGATTCAATAGTCGAAACGCTACCATCAAGTGTTTCGATTTCTTGTTTAAGGATTTGGCGTTCTGTGAATTGGATGATGAATTCTTCATCGTCATCAATTACTTCAAACCCAAAGCCTGTGTCATGATCATACTGCCTATATGCGAGGTTCGCACGGACAATCTTTTCTATAGGTATCTGATCGACCTTGTATAGTTTTACCTTAACCATCAACTAGCCTCCTGCTTGTCAGGTTCTGGTGTTGCAGATTGAAATTGTTGTGCGTATCCTTCTTGAATGATGTCGTTTACCACAAAGATATGCTCTTCTAGGTGTGCAATCACTTGGTCAAATTCTGCGTCATTTGGCTTTTCTTTAGTATCAGGCATGCCTGATGTTTCTTTGCTAATGATTTTAAACTTCAGATCTTTTGCTTTGTATTTCTCATCAAAAGCCAGTTCAAAGGTGATTACAGGTGCGCCCGTTAAGAATATAGCTTTCGACTTCCATTTGATCTGACTACGGTAAAAACCATCTTTACATAGATCTTCGATCTGTGTGGTATTCACTAATGATTTTCCGTCATATGAAGCATTATCGATAAATGTCTTATTGTCTTTATCATCGGCTTTTGCATCCAGTTCAAAATCATCACGTTCTTCGTCAGAGTCATCATCCAATTCAACAGACGTTGGCTGTTCTAATGCAGTGTGGATCTTACTTACACGTACTCTTTCTAGCCCAGCGTAGCTAAACCCTGATTTACTCGTGTATAAAGAGTCGAAATCGTACATGTTTTCAGCAAAAGCGTTGCGATGCTGAGCTTCAGTAATACTTGATAGATCAATTTCACGAATGCAAATCTTGCACTTCTGCTTTTCTTGGTACTTATCAATTACTTCCCCAAGAATTTCTTTAATTCGCTTTGTGTAGTTAAAACGAACCGAAACATAGCTAGGATATACAATGAAACGAATTTCACCACCATACATCTTACGTTGTTGGAACTTACTGCGCTTGAAATCAAATTCCGTATATTCGATTGATATCACGTACATGCCGGGAGAGGCAAAGTGTTCAATCGTTTCGCTACCAAGCATTGGTGGACGCTCTTGCTTAACAATCTCGACAACGTCATATAGGTCGTCAATATTGAAGTTATCGAAACCTTCAACATCATTAAAAATGCGTTTTACAGAAAACAGATCCTGACTGGAATTTGAAGCAAGTTTCTTTTGAATCTTTTCTACATGCGAGTAAGAAAATGGTAAATCGGAAATCTTTTCTACTAGGTCTTCACGTTCCAGCTTCTTTGGAAAAATTAACCCTCGATCAAAAGCAATTTTTCGCAGTGCGCCTTCAGCCATTTTCGCTTTGTTTGAATGCAAGGCAGTGTAGATGTCGCTTTCATTTGCGAATAGTGTTGCTTGGTACTTATTCATTATTTTCTGCCTTACTCAAAGTTACAAATGCGATTGTGCTGTTCACTACCAACTTGGAAATCATAAATCGATACCGTTTTGGTATGGATTGGAATCGAAATGATGTTCTCTCGAACCGTATTAAGCTGTTGACTGTTAAACGAATACTTTCCTGCGTAGTAAGTAATGGCGTTTTTTAGATACGTACCTGAAGTTGATGAAAATGGTGTGCTGATGTAAATGCGATCAAACTGATTCAGCAATTGATAGTTAAAAATGTATTCGAGAACAAATACAAATGCTTCTTTGGACTTAACATCTTCATCCCAAAAAATGTTTAGAATCTTCTTACGGACGGTGATTACTTTATCGCCTTCGATGTGCTTAAAAAAATCATGCTCGTAAGAAAACATCAACATACCAGATGTAATCATTTCCAATGACGCAGAAGAGCCCCCCCCTTTCACGGACAGCTTGTTGTGCTTGTCAGGGTAGAAAAAACTACATTTCTCTCGATCAGGAATCTTCTGCCATAAGATTTCTTGTGCGGTAGTATCAGCTGGAATATTTCTACGCTTGTTGATTTCTTCAACAGTACTAAGCAAGAAACGAATCAGCCTAGGATCGAAAACTGCCTGCATATTTCGGAGCATTCCGATCAGTCATTTCGGGATTATCCGATCACCTATTTCGGTTTAAACCGATCGCTGATTCCGCGATTATCCGATCACTTTTAGCCTAACTCCGAAATCGATGATCGGAATAGCGAAAACTGCGATCGGAATGCCCGAAATCCTTACTTTTTCTCTTTTAAATCAATAGCTCGCTATTCTTTACTTCTTAAACAAGCAAGTAAGGAAGCGACAATGGCCAAAAAGAGAACTCCAATGAACAAAATTAAAGAGGTATTACGCCTTAAGTACGACTGCGGTCTCTCAAATCGTGGTATCGCTTCTTGCCTTAAACTCGGCCCGTCCACCATATCGGAACTCCTTACTCGCTTTAAACAAAGCCAACTTGGTTGGCCTTTACCCGACAGTTGTAGCGATGCAGATCTCACTCAGGTGCTGTATCACGGTAAGAAACCCTGTCGAGATAAAGTCATGCCAGACTTCACTCAGTACGCAGTCGAACTCAGACGTAAAGGCATGACAAAGATGCTGCTCTGGCAGGAGTATCATGAGCAACATCAAGAACAAGCTTACGCTTACACTCAGTTCTGCGAGCACTTCACTCGTTGGTTCAAAACCCAAAAACGCAGCATGCGCCAACTTCATGTTGCAGGTGATAAACTGTTTATCGATTACTGTGGACCTCGGCTTCAGGTGGTCAACCCTGACACTGGCGAAGTGCGCGAAGCGGAGGTGTTTGTCGCGACTTTAGGCGCGTCCAATTACACTTATGTTGAAGCCTTCCCTAGTCAAGGGAAGCCCTACTGGTTAGAAGCACACGCGAATGCGTTCGAACACTTCGATGGTGTACCACAACTCTTAGTTCCCGATAACCTACGCAGTGCGGTCACTAAAGCCAATCGTTATGAGCCGAGGCTGAACGACAGCTATCAAAAACTGGCGAATCACTATCAAACTGCTGTGATGCCAGCTCGCCCCTACAAACCGAAAGACAAAGCCAAAGCAGAGAATGCAGTGCTCCTAGTAGAGCGCTGGATCATGATGCGGCTACGACACCAAACCTTCCATACCTTCAAAGAGTTGAATCTCGCCATCCGTGAACTCATGAATGAGTTAAATCAGCGTCAGATGAAACAGTATGGCGCTAGCCGCCAAGCGTTGTTCGAAAGACTCGACAAACCTGCATTAAGACCACTGCCTAAACAGCGTTACCTGTACACCGAAACTAAGCGAGCCAAAGTTGGCCCTGACTATCACATCGAATATCGCCGTCATTACTACTCAGTTCCTCATCAACTTGTTGGTCACCACGTTGAGTTGGAAGCCTCTAATCGCTTGGTACAGATCTACCATCAAGGTAA
The DNA here is from genome assembly GCF_024347075.1 of Vibrio rarus. NCBI lineage: Bacteria > Pseudomonadati > Pseudomonadota > Gammaproteobacteria > Vibrionales > Vibrionaceae > Vibrio > Vibrio rarus. The sequence goes on along the minus strand of NZ_AP024901.1, from coordinate 150,454 downwards.
CTTGGTGGCCCAGCATCCACGTAGCCAAAGAGAGCGAGGAAACAGCACCCAACCAGAGCACATGCCAAGCAACCATCAACATCAAAAGTGGTCGCCAGGGCGCTTGCTTAGCTGGGGATCCACTATCGGCCCAGCCACACGAGAAATCGTCAATAAGATGCTGAACTCCAAGCCTCATCCAGAGCAGTCTTATCGTTCCTGTCTTGGCTTGCTCAGCCTCAGTAAAACCTATGGTGAGTCGCGCCTAGAGCAAGCCTGTAAAGATGCGCTAATGCTGACAAAATCCAATTACACCTTCATCAGCAATTTGCTGAAAAACAATCGTGAAGGACAGCTGAGCAAAGACAGCACAAACACGCCAAACCTTGTTCATAGCAATGTTCGTGGCCCGAACAGTTATCATTAGGAGAAAGGATATGAATGCACTGAACGACCAACTTAAAACCCTACGCTTGAGCCATGCAGCGAAAGCATTAGAGCAGCAGCAAGAGCAACTGACCACCTACGCAGAGCTGGACTTCGAGGAACGGCTAAGCCTGCTTCTGGACAGTGAAATCCTGAATCGTAACCAGACCAAAATCCAACGCTTAAAACGACAAGCCAAGCTGAGAGTGGATGCGCAGCCGAGCCAACTCATCTACAAGGAGGGACGAAACCTCAATCGTAAACAGATGAGCGAACTTCTGACGGGCAGTTATCTATACAAGCACCAGAACATATTGGTTACAGGCCCAACAGGCGCAGGAAAAACGTATCTTGCCTGCGCACTGGCAACCAGCGCCTGTGACCAACAACAAACGGTTAGGTACTACCGATTAACACGCTTGCTTGACGACCTGACCGCGGGTCGTATGGATGGTAGCTATCAAAAGCAACTGCAATCGCTAGCTAAGAAAGCGTTACTGATCCTCGACGACTGGGGAATGGAAAAGCTCACTCAAGAGCATGCGGGTCACTTACTAGAAGTGCTTGAAGATCGTTATCAAAACAGCAGCACAATCGTCATCAGCCAATTACCCGTAAAGGAGTGGTACAACATGATAGGTAACGCTACCGTTGCAGACGCGTTAATGGATCGGCTCGTACACAATAGTCATCGAATAGAACTGGGAGGTGAATCAATGAGAAAACTGGCGCAATCCGATCACTTAGAGTAAAAATAAGAAGAGAGAAAAACGGCAGGATCTGGTGATCGGAATAAACCGAAACAGCTGATCGCAATCACCGAAATACGCAACTGCCATCATAGAGTTTTCAGGCATGCTGTATTCTGAATTAGGAACACCACTTAGCTTATCAAATAGTTCGTCGTCGTATTCATTGTCGTGGTTATAGATAAATAGCATGCCATGAACCTTGTATTTGCTAGGTTGTTTCAGCAAATATTTACCACGCCATTCAGGACTTTTTTGCGAGCACTCTACCTGTTGAGCAAGGCTACTAATAGTTGAACGGATACCCCTGTAGTTTTCAATTGTAGACTTCTTGTACGATTTAAGATCTGTTTGAACGTAGATCGTTACTTCACTGTCATACGGGTCTGAATAAGAAAAAACGATATCAGTAGGATGTGTTTTTTCCTTTGGTTTCTTTGCTTCACGCTGCGCCTTGGTTAAATGCGAATCCATGCAGCATTTCCAGTTTACGTCTGTTTCATCACCTGTACGCCACTTCATTTCATTAAAGATTTGACTAGAAATGATTTCTGCAATTGCGCCGATATGTTTAGTTTCAGCCACTGACTTTACCTATAATTCCCTGATTGTTATCCACCTATTTTATCGACACTCCTACAGATGAACAACGAGTCACTACGTGAAGTTGCATACTTTAAGTAAGGTTTTTGCCATCTGGATGACCAAATTAAAAAATCGTTTACTTCATCTAGGTTAGAAAGCTTTCGATACCAAATAATAAGAAACTCTCATTTCTAACAATTTGGACTTCAGATTAGCGTTTGGATGAAAAATCCACACCGAGAGAATAATGATGAATGTTTGTGTTAACTCATAATGGGGCATTTCTGAGTTACGAATTATCCGCTGGGAAGTTTTTGAACAAAAACGTGTTTGAATTATTGCTGTAATATCGTTGCTATGGATTAATAATAATTAATAGAAAAGTAAGGCTAACTTCTAATTAGTATGTGTTAAATTGAGTATAAGTAACCATGCACATTACGGAACACTATGAGAAGTGAACAAGAGATTTTTGATGAACTAGAGAAGCTTGGCGCCCAAGAAGGTTTTTGGGAAGTAATAGCTTTTTTCTGTTGGAAAGACACTTTCATTCACTTTTCTGGTGAAAAGTTGGATGGAGAAGCTTTCTCACAGGCGTTTGATAGGACTCGCTTATCCAGAACCGAGCTTTCTACACTCATTGGTCTAGCGTGTAAAAGCGGATTCAACGATAAACAATTGAGCTTAGATGAATTAAAAGAAAGAGCTGAACATGTCTGGCAACTTCTTAATGAACTACATCGAAGCTTTTACCCACCACTAAATATTGCAGCCTTGTCTGAAAAATTTGATTCTAAAGATGGTGATGATGCCCCTAATTTTGGTAAGTTCATGCGAGAACTAACCCCAAGTGGTGATAAAAATCATTTTATGCGGGAAGCTATTTTTTACGGAGGGGATGGGGTTTTTAAACATCAATATAGAGATTTAGCCAAGCGTCGCTATTCTCTTGATGAGAATTGGGTTGAAGAAAACAAAGGCTTTAAAATTTCTCAAGCAGTTGATGTTATTTCAGCTATAGAACAAATTCAACTAGAAAAAGCCAATCAATCAGTATCTTCAGGAAAAAGCTGGCCATTACAATACCATCTACCTATGTTCATTTTTACTATCTATGAAGTCGTAACACTAAGTGGTTTAGATGAAGAGGTTGTTGAGGCTGTGATCGCAGCTCTATCTGCCCAGCCCGAAGAAGGAATGAATTGCTTTAAATCTGTGGACGACTTCAATCACAAAAATGCGTTTCCTATAATAAAAATTAATGACGATACTTTTGTAAACTTTCAAGCCTACAGCTTATGGGAAGCTCTTTATGAAAGTCCATTCTTTTGGTTTAACGAAGATAAAACTTATAAATCTATCGCAAGTAAACACAGAGGTGCATTTACTGAGGATTTTACCGCTGAACGCCTTGCACTCATATTTGGCGAAGAGAACGTTCTAACCAATATCGATATATTCGATGGTAAAGGCAAAGCTGGCGAAATTGATGTTTTGGTCACATTTGGTCGTTTCGCTATAGTAGTGCAAGCTAAGTCTAAGAAGCTCACTATTGAAGCTCGTAAAGGTAACGGTAAACAGCTTGAAGACGATTTTAAAAAAGCAATTCAAGACGCCTACGACCAAGCTGACTTATGTAGCCAACTGTTGCAAAAAGAAGGATACATTTTCAAAGACGAATCTGGCAAGCAGGTTAAAATTCAATCTGATTTCAAGACGATATTTCCTGTTTGTATTGTATCAGACCACTTTCCAGCTCTTGCTGCCCAAGCGCGACACTTTCTAAAACATCAAACAACCAATGTAATAAAACACCCTTATGTAATGGATGTGTTTTTGATTGATATGATTACGGAAATGTTGCCATCTCCCCTCTGGGTTCTCGACTACCTAATCAAACGGAGTGACTATGGTGATTCACTTCTTTCTAATCATGAACTAGTCATTCTCTCAACTTACATCAAGCAAAACTTATATTTTGAGGAAGAACCGACACTAGTTATGCTTGACGATGATATCTCCACAGATCTGGAATTAGCCATGTTAACCAGAAGGGATGGTCATGATGGTGAAAAGACACCCGAAGGTTTCCTCACAGCTCATAGAAAGTCTTATGTTGGGAGTATAATCGATGGCATTGAGTTTTCGGCAGATTATTGTCTTCAGAAGCTAGGGTTACATCTTCTATCAATGAATGGTGATAGCATTAATCTACTCAATGAAGCTATTACAAAGATGATTGCGCAATTTAATATAGATCATCGTCACCATGATATCTCTCTTCCTTTGTTAGAGGAAAAAACTGGCTTAACTGTCCATTGTAATGAAGATGACAATGTTACGGCCTATAAGAAACTAGTTACGCATTGTGAGAAACGAAAATATACATGCAAAGCAGAATCTTGGGTTGGGTGCTGTTTTAGCCCAACTAAAGATAAATTTCGATTTGCTTCATACCACGAAAGCGAGTGGAGCCAATCAGTTGAAATGGAAAGGATAGTTGCGGATCTAAGACCTATTTCACCAGAGCATCATATAAAAGATGTAAGAAAGCTATCCTTTGGTGGACAACCACAGATAAAACGTGGAAAAGTTGGAAGAAACGCACCTTGTCTATGCGGCAGTGGCAAGAAGTCTAAACGATGCTGTGCTCCATAATTCTGACGTAGATTTTGAGGTAAGGATCCAGTAGTTTATGAGTCTCGCCCACATTGCGGGGCTTATTCGTATTAAAATTACTTATGGATTGAAGTAGTGCCTGAAACTCACTTTGGGGCATTTCTGCGTTACGATGATCTGCCCCGTCAGCACGAATTTGGATAGAACTTTGTCAGCTATATTACTAAATTAGGATACAACGGATTAACCTAATAACCTCACCTCACACTTGGCAATTCGCCCCATCAACCAATACACAAACCAAAGCCAAGCGTTCACGCCACTGCTACAAACATGATATGGCATGCGTTGGGATCACCAAGCCTACATGACCCATTTATCGCGATAAACTTCAGATTGGATAATGCGAGAACACACTAAATAAGGATACCCCCCTTAAAGTCACAACATAATTAGAGTTCATCAAGGTCAATCATAGCGGATTCGCCTCGATAGCCTCGTGCAACTGTAAAGTCGATGAGCTGATCCTTATTCGTTATATTCACTCTTATGTCTAAGTGAATAACTGACCGACTGTTTTCATCGGAATGAACATTCTTAGACGACCGTTGATTTCGCAAAGAATCTCGAAACCATATTTTGCGTAAAATGACTCAGCTTGTTCAGTTAAACAATCAACAACAATGGCATAAGCTCTCATGTGAGAGTTAATTTCCCAAAGATATTCGAGAGCTTTGATTAAGCTAACTTTACCTAATCCGCTGCCATGAAATTCTTTATGAACTGCCAATTGAGCTAAAAGGAAAACAGGTATTGGATAGCGCGGTAATTTTTTAGCCATCGCTTGTGGCAACGTATCACGGCTAATCGAACTTGGCGCAATACTATAAAATGAACAAATTGGATATTTTTGATTGGGTAATGGCACAGAAGCAGGCAAAACCATTGTACGACTTATACCTGCTTGCATATGTTTAGCAGCTTGAGTTTGGATAAAATCATTTAACTCTTTTTCCCCACAGTCAAATGATGCTCTATCGTGTTGTGATTTATCCAATTCTTTGAAAGTTTTGGAATAACTCACTTAAACTCACCACTTTTAGTAAATGCAGTTGCTTCAAGTAATGCTTTATTCGGAGCCTTAGCCTCGTCACAAGCAGCCATGAATTGATCAAATACATTTGCTTCAACAGTGATACCTTCATGCTCAGAAATCACCTGAGTTGAATCTTCGTCCATTAAACGAACAACGTATTCAGTTAAGCTTTTTAAACCAAGTAAAGCTGATGCTTTCTCAGCCTTAGCTTTGATTTCTTCATCCAAACGGATATCAAGTCTTGCAGTAGCCATAAAACCTCCAATTGTACGGAGTGATTCCGCAATCAACCTGAGTATAAAATTCAAACCATCAAAGCGCAACCTGTACGGAACTAATACGGATTTAATTCTTAATCTTTGTGAATATAGACATAATGCCCCCACGAGGTGCTAACCCTCAAGATCTAGGGCGAATAAAGTCAAATAAATCCGCGTTAATCACTTTCATCAAGGTAAATTTCATAACAGATTCAACTCGATAGCCTCGTACGACTTGTAGAAAGTCGATGAGGTTCATTTCAAGCTACTCATCAAAGAGCAATTTACTAATAGAAGACAACTACACGATTGGGCTTGCTCAACACCCAGATAAAGTGTCGACTGGGCGACACTTATCCTTATTTATTATACGTTTTTATGTAAATTTACGGCTTTATTTACTAAACCAGCATATCCTATTAAGTAGCTTACCAAATGAGTATAAACATCGTGGTACCTAGGGAAAGCGCTTTTATTCCCAATTGGTGTTTCGAAGATAACCACCTGATTATTTGAAATATATTGTTTAATAAACTCTTCGTGGTCTTTCTTATTATTACTTATACCTGAGTCTTTGATAGTTTTAGAAACAAAAATTTCCACATCATCCAACTTACCTTGTGAATGTACAATCGCATGCCTGAGCTTTTCAATATACAAAATAGCAATTTTAAGATGAATCCCAGATTTGTTATTTTTCTCATGCTTTTTTAAATATGGGAGGTTGTCTGTGAAATAAGTTAATACCTTCCTTAGATCTCTCTTACTTTTATCACTGTTACTCATTAGGTTATAAGTAGTGTTAATGAATTTCTCAAACTTCTCAAAAGCATTTGAAAGAAGCCAACAATATTGATTATTCTTATGCTGTTCAGTTAATGTTATGAGTTTTGATATTTCTGTTTCTCTGATTGCATATTTTTCAAGCTCTCCAGTAAATATATTATAAGCACCAAAGGCATCACTACTAATAACTGTTGACGGTAGGTTACTTTTTTCATACTCGCCTAGTACTTCAAATTCTCGCTTAAAAGAATTATTAACAACCCTTTGCATTAAAGATATATCTGCGATTTCTTCCAACAATCTTTCATATTTGAGTGCAATTTCTTTATGGATAACGCCTCCTTAAAACGTATAACATTATTAATAACAGGCCGGCTCGTTTTTCCGCCAGCCTAAATTACAACAAACCTACCATAACCCACTAAAAATTAAAGACTATATATATAATTCTTATTTCACCGTCACATAAAAACGAGCTGACCTGTTATCACTTTTTGATGTGGCATGTTACCTTGGGGAGCTTTGGCATCAACTTACCTATTAACAACAATTTACTAATTGCTCTGCAAAAAAAACAAGGCACTACCCCTGATAAAACAAGGCATTTAATACTTTTGCCGTCAGATAAGCCCAATAATCTGTTCAGATAGGAAGTTCTGTGAGTAGCTGAGAAAATTTGCCCCTATGACTTACGTTTCCCTAAGGAAAAGTAAGTCAACTACCAAACTGAATGCTGTGTAGAAAAACCAACTTAAAACACAATGGATTACTTTGACCTGTCCCAATAGAACCCAGTCACTGCATTGACTATGTTCTATTTTTGATACAGCATTGAGACTTATTCTCAAAATTAAATACAACAAAGGTCATAATGAAATTTATCAGGGTTGTTCTCGGACAGGTTATCTTGCTACTTAACTTTATCTTCACCCCGCGCGGGGTCAAACGCTCGCAACAGGCGCAACTTGCTGCCAATCAAAAGGTGGACAACTTAACTCTTTACCAATTTGAGGCGTGCCCATTTTGTGTGAAAGTGCGTCGTGAACTCAAACGCCAATCGGTCAATATCACCTTAAAAGATGCAAAAAATGACTTGCAGGCGCGTGAAGAGTTACATACCGGTGGTGGGAAGATAAAAGTGCCATGTTTAAAAATCAATCATCAAGGTGTGGACACATGGATGTACGAATCTAAAGACATTGTCGCGTATCTACAAAAAGAGTTCGCTTAAAATATCACCAAGCTATCGTGTCAAAATACAAAGCAGAGTCCTCGCTCTGCTTTGGTGTACTTCTACAGACTCTAAGCCCTACCCGCACAATACAAGGCTCCACTATCCCCACCATTGGGACATTAATGCCCTTCAAAGGGTTCCTCTGCGGACAATCTTGATCACCACCATTGAAATAGTTAGCGCAAATTTCGCTAAAATAGTAGGATTGATGAATATCAACACATTGCATATACAGGCATAGTGTATACAACAATGGTGTATACGCACCTGACTATAGGGAAATGGAGAGCCACATGCTAAAAGGGACGTTAATTGCAGGAGCTATATTGTGTTCACCTTGGCTTCACGCGCAGGTAATAGAATCCACCTATTTGTCCGGATTTGGTGACGTTAAATACCCTTTACAATTTAAGCACTTAAATTATGTTAACCCAAATGCCCCAAAAGGGGGTCACGTTACTTATGGCGCTATTGGCACCTATGACAGTTTTAATCGTTATGGCTCTAGGGGGAAACCCGGAGCGATGACGGGAGAGATCTACGATACTTTGATGTTTTCACCCAGTGATGAAATCAATACCTCTTACCCCTTAATTGCGCAAAAAGTTCGCTATCAAGATGATTACTCTTGGATGGAAGTGGACATCAACCCTAAAGCCAAATTCCATGATGGAGTGCCCATTACCGCCCATGATGTTGAGTTCAGTTTTCAAAAGTTTCTCGATCAAGGGGTGCCTCAGTACCGTACCTATTATAAAAAAGTCAAATCTGTAAAGGCGCTCAACGACACCACCGTTCGCATCGAAATGAATGAAGCCGACCACGATGTTCTGTTTTCACTCGCTCAAGGCCTTATCGTATTACCCAAGCACTTTTGGAAAGACAAAGATTTAAGTCAGCCATTATCGCAACCGCCACTAGGCAGTGGCCCGTATAAAGTTGAGTCTTTTAAATCTGGACAAAGCATTACCTATTCAAGAGTTAAAGATTATTGGGCAGACACCCTACCGGTAAACGTGGGTCGCAATAACTTTGATACCATACAGTACGATTATTATCGTGACGACACTGTGATGCTGGAGGCTTTTAAAGCCGGTGAATATGACTTACGACAAGAAGGCACGGCCAAATTTTGGGCCACTTCCTATACCGGCAGTAACTTTGACAAAGGGTATATTGTAAAAGAGGAAATCCCGCACCAATTGCCACAAAACATGCAAGGTTTTATCTATAATACCGAGCGCGCTATTTTCCACGATCCTAAAGTACGTGAAGCCCTGACCTATGCGCTGGATTTTGAGTGGATGAACAAAAATATGTTCTACCAACAATATTCACGTACCAGCAGTTATTTTCAAAACACCCAATATCAAGCCAAAGGCAAACCAAGCAAGGCAGAACTGGCCGTGTTAGACCCCATTAAACAGCAAGTTCCCCCAAGAGTATTTGATAGCGCCTATACTCCCCCTAAAAGTGATGGTTCTGGTCGAATACGAACACAAATGCGCACGGCGATTAAGCTACTAAAAGAAGCGGGGTGGGAAATCAAAAATGGCGTACTGACCAATAGTAACACCGGCCAACCTTTTGAATTTGAGTTGATGGCCTACAGTCCAACCACAGAGCGTATTGCCGATCCTCTCAAGAAAAACCTCAGTCATTTAGGGATCACCATGAAAATTCGTACCGTTGATACCACGCAATATCTTAAGCGCTGGCATGAACGTGATTACGATATGATTTTCTCGTCCTATTCTGCTAACGCCTACCCTAGTGCCAATCTTAAAATCGCTTGGCACAGCCACTTTGTGGACAGCACCTATAATCAGGCGGGGGTACAGGATAAAGCCATTGATTACTTAACTGAAGAGATCGATACCCATCAGCTTGATCCAGAAAAACTTAAGGCGCTAGGACCGGCCCTTGATCGCGTACTTACTTGGAACTTTTTCGCCATTCCAGCGTGGCATTCAGACTCGTTCCGCGTTGCCAGTTGGGATAAGTTCTCGCGACCGGATGTTCGCCCTGAGTACGATCTGGGCCTTGATACTTGGTGGATTGACAATGACAAAGCAAAAAAATTACCCGCGAAACGTCGCTAATGTCACCTTGTGAGGGGGATTGCCCCTTAATGTTAAACCAGAGTAAGCAAACTCGAATAAACAAACCACACTAAATAAACTCAAGAAAAGAGTGTTATGTCAGCTTATATAATCAGACGTCTACTGCTTGTTGTGCCAACACTATGGGCCATTATCACCATTAACTTTTTTGTGATACAAATTGCTCCAGGTGGCCCTGTAGAACAAGCCATTGCGCAAATGGAAGGCCTAGACTCTGGTGTGATGGAGCGCTTTACTGGTGGCGGTCAAGAAGTGGAATTATCGGCGGCGAATAATGACGCCCAAACCACAGGCTATCGCGGCTCTCGGGGAATGGACCCAGAAGTGATTGAAGCCATTAAACAGCAATTTGGCTTCGATAAACCGCTGCATGTGCGCTATTTTGAGATGCTGAAAAACTACATCACCTTTGATTTTGGCGAAAGTTTGTTTAAGGGCGGTTCTGTGATTGACCTTATAGTGGAACGCTTACCCGTCTCCATCTCCCTTGGTCTTTGGAGTACTTTGATCATCTATTTGATCTCCATTCCTTTAGGCATTATTAAAGCCATTCATCATGGCTCTCGGTTTGATATTTGGAGTAGCGCCTTAGTCATTGTAGGCTACGCCATTCCCGGTTTCTTATTTGCGATCATCCTAATCATTCTCTTTGCCAGTGGTAACTATTTCGATTGGTTCCCGCTGCGCGGTTTGGTTTCTGCAGATTTTGACTCCCTCAATTGGTATCAAAAAGTCATCGATTATTTCTGGCATTTAGCACTGCCTACCCTAGCTATGGTCATCGGCGGCTTTGCCACTTTGACCATGTTAACCAAAAACTCCTTTCTAGATGAAATTAACAAGCAGTATGTCGTCACCGCAAGAGCCAAAGGGTTGGATGAAAAAAGCATTCTTTATAAACACGTATTTCGCAATGCTATGCTCATTATCATTGCGGGCTTTCCCAGTGCCTTCATCAGTATTTTCTTCACCGGCTCCATGCTCATAGAAGTGATGTTTTCTTTAGAAGGCATCGGCTTACTTGGCTTTGAATCCACCATTCAGCGAGATTACCCAGTGGTATTTAGCTCTTTATATATCATGACGCTACTGGGCTTATTGCTGAGTATTATTTCTGATCTCACCTACTCATGGGTCGATCCACGCATTGATTTTGAGGCTCGATAAATGAACCCGTTAGTTGCATTACGTATTCAACGATTTAAAGCAAACCGCAGAGGGTATTGGTCGCTGTGGCTGTTTACCCTGTTATTTGCCATTAGTTTAGTGGCGGAGTTAGTAGCCAATGATAAACCACTGTTTATTAGTTTTGATAATGGCTGGTATTTCCCTATCGCTAAACACTATTCAGAAATTGAATTTGGTGGCGAATTTGCAGCAGAAGCCGACTATACCGATCCTTATGTACAAGATCTGATTAATGAAAAAGGCTATATCGTTTGGCCTGTCATCCCGTTTAGCTATGACACTATTAACTATAACTTGTCACAACCTGCCCCCTCGCCACCCGATGCTGTCAACTGGCTCGGCACCGATGATAGAGGGCGGGATGTGCTGGCGCGAATCATTTATGGTTTCAGAATTTCCGTATTATTCGGCTTTATTTTAACCATCGTCAGTAGCGTTATTGGTGTCGTTGTTGGCGCAACCCAAGGCTACTACGGCGGTAAGCTTGATCTTATTGGTCAACGTTTTATCGAGGTGTGGTCTGGTATGCCAACCTTATTCTTGCTGATCATTTTATCAAGCTTTGTTGAACCTAATTTCTGGTGGTTGCTCGGCATTATGGTGCTATTTAGCTGGATGAGCTTAGTGGGTGTGGTGCGTGCGGAGTTTTTACGTTGTCGAAACTTTGATTATGTCAAAGCCGCTCACGCCTTAGGGGTCAGCGATAAGCGCATTATTAGTCGCCATATGTTACCCAATGCCATGGTGGCAACATTAACCATGATCCCGTTCATTTTATCCGGGTCGGTGACTACTTTGACGTCTTTGGACTTTTTAGGGTTTGGACTGCCAAGTGGCTCCCCTTCATTAGGTGAGTTACTGGCACAGGGAAAAGCGAATCTACAAGCACCTTGGTTAGGATTCTCAGCATTTATCGTGTTATCCATAATGCTCAGTCTATTGGTGTTTATTGGAGAGGCGGTACGTGATGCTTTTGATCCACATTCTCAGGCATAAAAAAGACGCCATCACAGCGCCTTTCATCATTAAACGTACAATTAGTTTGCTTGTTCAGCGAGCTTTAAACGCTCAATGGATTGTTTTAACTCATTTGCTAGCTCGATGGTTGTAGATAGATTGAGCGCATTTTTCTCAGCAAGGGATTCAAGCGTTGCAGCATGATCGGTGACATCAAGAACCGTAGCGTCTAAAGAGCGTAAACATTTTTGCGCTAGTTGAAGGTGCAATTCCAGCTCTTTAGCGAGGCTATACGCTGATTTGTAGATTTCTTTTGGCATTTTAGCCTCCTGAGTCAAATTGAGAACAATATTTTTGTACTTTAATACTACAAATAACTTTATATGAAATACATTTGCACGGCTACTGTTAATTTTAAAAAGTGCGAGCTAATACGCAGATATTGTTTAATAACTGAACACAAACTGACAGTATCATGAGCTTTATGAGCACGGTTACACAGTATCAGCAACAGGTTGCCCTTTATGCAGGAACAACGACAGGCCAGCACGAATAGGAACAGTACATGACTCAGCCATTACTTAACATACAGCAACTTTCTGTGGCCTTTGGCAAGAAAAATGCCCCTAGAACAGTAACTTATAATGTCAGCCTTTCGGTATCTAAAGGCGAGACTTTAGCCCTGGTAGGAGAAAGTGGATCGGGTAAATCGGTGACGGCTAATGCCATCTTACGCTTATTACCGAAACACAGTACCCTCTATCAAAGTGGTACTATTCACTTTGATGGTGAAGAGTTGCTATCCCTGTCAGAGCGCCGGATGCGTGGGGTTCGGGGGGCGCGTATTGGTATGATTTTTCAAGAACCCATGATCTCACTCAACCCCCTACACAAAGTTGGACGCCAACTGGTGGAAACGGTTGAGATACATCGTGGACTGAGAACAAAGCAAGCCAAATCCCTCGCCCTCACTTGGCTCAACAAGGTGGGGATCCGCCATCCTGAACAAAAGATTAATGCCTACCCTCATCAGTTAAGTGGCGGCGAACGCCAACGCGTGATGATTGCCCTTGCCCTAATCAATGAGCCTGAATTACTCATTGCCGATGAACCTACCACCGCACTTGATGTATCAGTGCAAGCGCAAATTCTAGACCTGCTTAAACAGTTGCAACAAGAGTTAGGCATGGCGATGCTGTTTATTACCCACGATCTCAGCATAGTGAAACGCATTGCAACACGAGTGTGCGTCATGAAAGAAGGCCGCTTAGTGGAAACCGCAGATTGCCAAACCCTATTTACCGCGCCTCAACACCCTTATAGCAAAATGCTCATTGAAGCGGATCCCTCTGGAGAGCCGGTTTCTGTCCCCAGTCCCCCCTCTTCTCTTGTGGTGGCCAAAGATCTTAAAGTGTGGTTTCCCATTACCGGTGGCATATTCAAACGAGTAGTGGACCATACTAAGGCTGTCACTGGAGTAAACTTTACGCTTAAAAAAGGACATACCCTTGGCTTAGTGGGGGAAAGTGGCTCAGGAAAATCCACTACCGGTATGGCAATCTTGCGCCTAATAGACAGTGAAGGTGGCATTGTATTTGATGAGCAAGAGCTTTCAGCGTTAAATCGAAAACAAATGCTCCCCCTAAGACGACGTATGCAAGTGGTGTTTCAAGACCCGTTCTCAGCGCTCAATCCACGCATGTCCGTGGCACAAATTATTGGTGAAGGCTTGCGCGTACACTCTCAGTTAAGTGAACAACATATTGATGATGACATTTGCCGCGTCATGCAAGAAGTGGGATTAGATCCAGACACACGTTATCGCTACCCCAATGAGTTTTCGGGGGGACAAAGGCAACGTATCGCCATCGCCCGTGCGCTAATCCTCAAACCAGAATTTATGGTATTAGATGAGCCGACCTCTTCATTGGATCGCACGGTCCAAGCACAGGTACTACAGTTACTGAAAGATCTGCAGCTAAAATACAACCTCACCTACCTCTTTATTAGTCATGATCTCAACGTAGTGCGCGCCTTGTGTCACGACACTATGGTGCTCAAAGGAGGGGAAGTCATTGAGTATGGGCAAACTAAGCAGCTATTTAACTCGCCACAGCACCCTTACACACAACAGCTAGTGACACTGTCACGCACATAAAAGTGCCCTTCTATGCCAGTCAACTAAGGACATCCAGATGAAAGCCCTAGATCAACTGAACTATTGCCACACCTACGCCGATCTAGGCTCCGCCTTTGGGACACACACCTTACCATCAGCTCTGCATGAACCCTACCTTATTCATGTCAATCCAAGCCTTGCAAATAAATTAGGCATTGATATCACTCGTACCAAGCGCCAAGATCTCATCGCTCTACTAGCGGGACAACGTCTTGTTAAACAATGGCAACCCATAGCCATGAAATATACGGGTCACCAATTTGGTCACTATAATCCCGATTTGGGTGATGGTCGTGGGTTACTGCTGGCTGAAATATTGGATGCCAACAATCAAAAGTGGGATTTTCACCTAAAAGGCAGTGGGCAAACCCCCTATTCTCGACAAGGTGATGGACGAGCCGTTATTCGCTCAAGTGTGCGGGAATACCTCATTAGTGCGGCCATGCAAGGCTTGGATATCCCCACCACCCAAGCTCTGGCCATTTTGGGCTCGGCTACCCAAATACAAAGAGAAGAGCAGGAATATGCTGCCACTTTATTACGCGTATCCCCAAGCCATATTCGATTTGGTCATTTTGAATACTTGTTTTATAGCGGGCAACATCAACAGCTTAAAACCCTCGCCGATTATGTCATCCAATGGCACATGCCATTTATTGACAATAGCCCACATAAATACCTGCAGTTATTTCAAGAAGTGATTCGGTTGACGGCGACTATGATCGCAAAATGGCATGCTTATGGCTTCTGCCATGGTGTGATGAATACCGATAATATGTCCATACTGGGCCTTACCTTTGATTATGGCCCTTTTGCTTTTCTCGATGCTTACCAGCCGAAATTTATTTGTAATCACAGTGATTACAGTGGCCGCTACGCCTTTGAACAACAACCGGGCATTGGACAATGGAACTTATCAGCACTAGGTTATGCTTTATCGACACTTATTGATAAAGAGCAAATAGAACAAGCACTACAAGCCTATCCCCATCAAGTACAAAGCCAATACCGAGCGCTGATGAGACAACGATTTGCCCTTAAAAGTGAACAAAGTGACGACCGTCAGCTTATTAATCAATGCTTAAGCCTCATGGAAACGCACGGTATGGATTTTCATCATACATTGCGAACCCTAGCTGAGACCAATGCGGACCATTGGTCCACCTTGCGCTATCCCCCTTCGTTTAAGCTGTGGTTGAATTTGTATCAGCAACGTTTAGGCCAAGATTATCCTGATGACCAACAGCGCCAACAGACAATGCAATCGGTCAATCCCAAATATCTACTGCGCACCCATTTGGCGCAACAAGCCATTGAACAAGTAGAAAGTGGCCAGTTTACCGTACTTGATACTTGGTTAAAGGTGCTAGAGAACCCATTTATAGAGCACGACTGCGATCCAAGTTGGGCCTTACCTCCTCTGCCCAATCAAAAAGGCATTGGCTTGAGTTGTTCATCTTAATCTCATGAATATTACGGCATGGGTTATGGGTGTTCTGGCATCACCCATACTTTTGAAAAATCAAACCAACCTAACGCGTTGCACTTGGCGTTTTGTAAGGCGCCGCATTGATCTTTGCTCACCCCTAGCCAGCAATGAAACATAGGGATAATCAAATGATTTTCTACCACATATCGCCCAATATCTCGCGCAGGAAAAGAGTCGCTTGTTTGTTGCTGCCACTGCTGCACCAATTGCTGAAGGTGAGCAAATTGAGACTCAGTACTGAGCGCTTTTATATCACTGTATTCCAGCAACCAACCACGTAAGGTATCTTCTCTGTGGGTACCTAACCCCATAGGTTTTATCCATAGGTCTATGGCATTAATGTCTTCTGGTATATGTTGGTAGCGAACAAATTCTACCGATAAGCCATCTTGTTTTAACAATCGGGCAATGCTCTTCGCTATAGTAGGAAATACCGGATGTTCACTGTGGTAGGCAATAGTGACCGTTGTGCGCTCAGGAGGCGCATGTTGTGTGGCGGGTTGACTGTGATACCAACCCGGCCTTAAACCGTGTGCCGGTAGCAAGCCTAATTCAACAATGGATTGTTGAGGCAATTGTTCAAATAGGCGAAACGTGGTCAATGCCGCTGAAAAATAGCGTTGCCATAAAGGGTCTTGCCCTAAACCACTGCGCTGATTCACTGCAATATAGGTACAGCCAGGATCGAGCGCCACATCATCGTCTGTTGTTTGGCTTGGAATATTGGGCTGTGACAAGCTTGGATATACAATGCTGGAATGAATTTCATCTATCACCCACACTTCCACTCGGTCCACTAAAGGGCGATACCCGTAATAACTGTCAAATGCTTCTAAAATTAATCGCTTATCATCGTTAACTGCGACGCGATATGGCCCAGTACCGGATGGGAGTTGATCAAAATCCTCCCGCAATTGATGATCATGAGGGACAATTTTGGCCACCGTTTCCGCTAACAATATATCCAAGTAAAAGTCAGCTCGGCTAAGGCGAATATCTATCACCAAAGGGGAAGAAGTCGTGACTTGCTCGATATGTTCAAACATAGGCAAACTTGATAATGCTTGAAGTTGACTCACCACATGTTCTGTTTGTAGCAAAGTACCATTATGAAAGCGTACTTTGGCTCTAAGATAAAACCGCCAATGACAGCCCTGTATATGCTCCCAAGTATGGGCAAGATCGGGGATCAGTTGATCATTTTCATCTAATTGCGTAAGCCCACTAAACACTTGTCGAATAATGTTTTGCTCTGAGCGGCGATGAGGTTTCGCCGGATTGAGCATCGCTAAGGGCCGATAGTACGGAAGCCTTAATACTTGTTGCCCTTGGCTGTGCTGCACGCCAAGGTAGTCTTGGATGACTTGGGTAAGACGATTGGCATCTTGATTAAGTACTTGCAGTGCTTGACCAATACGCCCCTCTTCCAGGTAACGTTTTGCCAGCCCTTCTCCCACATCTTGCCGATTTTGCTTAAAAATAAGCTGAGATTGCTTACCCCTACCTGCGGAAGGTTGCCACTCAACCCAACCGGCTTCACTCAGTTTATTGAGTACGATACGCGCATTTCGACGAGTGCAGCACAAGATGTCCGTAATATCTTCTATTTGGGTATCACTATCTTGTCCATTAAAATGTTCAAACAAGGTTTCAAACTGAGCTCGAAGACGGGGGCTACTCATAAAGAGGAAATTCCAATTTTAAAACAAACACACAATTTCCTCATTTTAGCACGAACTCCCCTGCAATTAGGTAATAGCAATGCCGGTAACTTGAGAAATTTGTTCAATTATGGCCAAATCTAATTTTAATGAGAAACGACTCTGAGCATCGGCCACCACCAATACTTGTCCCATTAATTGCAGCGCTTCGGTTTGTGCTTCAAGAGTTAACCTTTGCTCACCGGTGAAGCGGATCATCAATTCATGGGCCGTCACTACAATTTTCCCTGACTCAAAATCTAACGTCATAACACGCCCTTTTGTTTTTTATTCTGTCTCACCATCACCGTATGACGAGCAATACAAACCAAATCACCGCTTTTATCTTTTATTTCAATGGACCAAAGCTGTGTACTGCGCCCTAAATGAATTGGAGTCGCTACCCCCGTCACCACACCCGAGCGCAACGCTTTAATATGGTTGGCATTGATCTCCAATCCCACGCAGTAACTCTCTTTATCACAACATAGATTTGCCGCAAGAGAGCCGAGAGATTCCGCTAATACCACCGATGCCCCGCCATGTAACATACCTAACGGTTGATGGGTGATCGGCGCAACCGGCATTGTCGCTGATAAGCTGTTTTCTGATATTTGCGTGTAAATAATGCCTAAATGCTCAATAAGCGTATTTTTTGATGACTTATTTAACGACTCTAAACACATTTCACGCTTCCAGATACTCATTCCTTACGCTCCATTTATGTGATTTTCTTTTAGTATCTTATTCTTTTTTAACTCTTTTATGTGTGTTTTTTCAATCTTGCGTGCAAATTTTTCTGTTTGGACCACACTTGAATATATTCACCACAAATCATCTGGTAAAGAGGAATTAAAGGCCGTCATTCTATGCGATGTAACATAATGCGATTATCCACAATAGCCACGCTTCTACTCACCGCTTGTGCCACATCTCCTACGGGGAGGAATCAAGTGGTTCTGTTTTCCGATACGCAAATGTCGAGCCTAGGTAGCCAATCATTTGCAGAGATGAAAAATGAACTCAAGATTAGTAAAGATAAAAAAACCAACGCCTATGTACAATGCGTCACCAATGCCATTATTAAGCATGTCCCCATCCAAGGCAGTTTCAGTGAATGGGAAGTGGTGGTGTTTGATAGCCCGCAAGTGAATGCGTTTGCCCTACCTGGAGGCAAAATTGGCGTATATACCGGATTGCTGGATGTAGCGGTCAATCAACACCAACTCGCCACGGTGATTGGTCATGAAATTGCCCATGTATTAGCCGATCACAGTAATGAGCGAATGTCTCATGCACAAATTGCCAATACAGGGCTGCAAATCAGTAACATTGCATTAGCAAGCCAAGACTATAGAAATGAAATTATGGCCTTGATGGGTGTAGGCGTACAATACGGTGTGTTATTACCCTATGGCCGTACGCAAGAGAGTGAAGCGGACATTGTTGGACTAGAATTAATGGCGAAAGCGGGCTTTGACCCTTACCAAAGTGTTGAGTTATGGAAGAACATGGCAAAAGCTTCAGGGGGAAACCATACTCCTGAATTGCTTTCCACTCATCCCTCACACGATACTCGAATTAAGGACTTAACAGCAAAAGCGGCCCGTATACCGACCTATTCAGGACAAAAGCCCACTTGTGCTGGCGCTAGTTAAGGTCAAAAGGTTCTTTTTAAGGGGTTATGCACACGGTGCAAACACAAGTTACCATGACATTCATCGGGTTCTACTTTCATTAGTGGGTCGAAATATGCATAATGTCGCCAATTACACGAGATAAACAAGGTTAATACATGTCTATTGAATCAACATTGCGCCAACGTAGTGGCGATAAATGCGAACTTTGCGGCGCAACAAACGATCTACAAACTTTTGCTGTAGCTCCTCACTCTCAAGCCACTGTTGATCACGGTGCTCTGCTATGTGACACCTGCCGCACTCAAGTTGAAGACGCAGATCAAATGGATGTGAACCATTGGCGTTGCCTAAACGACAGCATGTGGAGCCAAGAAGCTCCAGTGCAAGTGCTAGCATGGCGTCAACTTACTCGCCTTGCACGTAGCGAAGGTTGGGCACAAGACCTTCTAGATATGATGTACATGGAAGAAGAAACTAAGCTTTGGGCTGAGACTGGCATGGAAAACGACGGTAAAAAACACGTCGATTGCCACGGTGCTCCACTAGCCAAAGGCGACACGGTAACCATCATCAAAGACCTCCCTGTTAAGGGGTCTTCAATGGTCGTTAAAATAGGCACAATGGTAAGAAACATCAGCCTTGCGCAGGATGACGTCGAATTATTCTCAGGTAAAGTAGACGGTCAATCTATGTGGTTACGTTGCGAATTTTGTCGTAAAAAGTAACTGAGCAAACACAAGATTAAGGCACTCATTATGAGTGCCTTTTTTTATGTCCAAACTACGCTCAGGCCGTGCTCTGATTTTACCATACATGGAAAAAACGCCCTATAATGCCCCAAAAATGCCCCAAGACAAGATCAGACTATTAATATTTACCCCAAAGATAATTGTTCGTTCTTTAAGCCGTTACGATTATGCATAAAACGTATAATCTTGTGTCCAGATGATCCCAACACCTGCAGTTTCATGTTTTACGGCAATCCACCCCTTTAATATGGAACTAAACTAGGAAGATGCGTAATACAGTCGTGGTCAATAAATAACCTCGGTCACGCCGTTCGCTAAACTTTAACCAAAGCGTTGAATATAACTGTGCCTCATTAAAACAAAGGGCTCGCAAATTGCGAGCCCTTTGTTTTCTTCTAAGCAAACTTTGCTTTGCATATCGACAATTTTTACATCAACCGTTTTGCTCTTTTAACTGTTTAATGATTAGATCATATTCTGAATCAATCACTTGCTGAGTAGCGCCGTAGTGTCGTGTGGTAATGGTAAAATCCCCTTTATACGCTGATGTGTCGATATTGTTGATAGCATCATCACCACAGTTAAATGAGATGGTCACTGTCCCATCTTTATTCTTGTCCCATGTATATGAGTTTACAGCTACAGCGCCTTCAATCAGGTACTTCTCTGCGTCATACGCGGTTACCGAAGTAAAAAAGGTATTTTTAGGGTCTTCAAACGTGGTAGTGACACATTTATCTGCGTGAATAAATGGAGAGTTCACATACTTATTACCCTCATTGGCCACAGGTGATGCCCCGCCCCAACCCGCGGCATTCTCTAAGTTCCATTGCTGTAGATCGGTGACTTCACTTGGTGTGCGAGGAAATGTGTAAGTAAACTTACCCGTCTCTTCTACTATGCCATCCACTATGCGTTTACGTTTCCAAACCTCTTTGTCTACTTCTTCGAAGTTATATTTTGGCAATACATAATCTGTGGCAAAATCGAACAAGGAAACATCCACTGAGTGCAATGATTCTCTAGCTTGCTCAATGCCATTTTCAAGACCTGAACGATAAATTAGAAATGCCGTTTTCGTATCAGTGACCTTAACGGTATGCACACCGTCTTCCACGATTAAATACTCACCGTGTCCATTTTCAGTAATCACTTGCACAGATAAGTAGTTATCCGTTTTAGGGATTTGAAAGGTAACTTTGCCCTCTACCGCATGCAAAATTGCCACAGCATATAGGGTGTCGTCATTCATTTGCACCGTTGGCGCTTTATTACCACGCGGAGGTAAATTTTCTAAAATAGCAAACTGCTGGTTTGCTCCGGCTTTCATCCAATTTCGGTACATACGGGCCGTTTCTGCATGAGCAAAGTTGGCCTCTGTAACGGGAATAAAATGTTGAGTTGCCGTATCTGCTGCAAGGGTAACACCAGAAGAAACACTCAATGCAATAACTGTAGCTAGTACTAATTTTTTCATCATATTCTCTATAAATTGAAGTTGTTAGTGTCTGTTCGATAATTCCTATGCAATAAGTATAGGTAGGTTTTAGACAACAAATAAAATCATTAGTATTGATAAGTGATATTACTCGAGCGCATATCTAAATGCGGCTTTCCCTCACCAAAATCGAAATCCTAGTCATTCATATCGCCTGCTAAAACATCAGTTTCAATGCCATATAAGGGGTCAAATTGAACAGCAATATTGCGATTTTGTAATGGGCTAAGTATGAAAAATACAAGCTAGGCAGCTGTGCTGGGCTCACCGCAGTCAGTTTGCTATGAAATTGCACGGCAAACTCTTTAAACCTATAGAGAAATAGCGTTGCCAATACCAACAGGCCAATATTAATAATACTGCACCAACCTAAAAACGTTGTTATTTGATGGATATCCACCATCTAATTCCCCTATCAGTTTTATATGTAACCATTTGAAATATAGTAACTATTTCATAAAATATCTATAAATAATACCGCGATGCCTGAAAATACATAGACCGGGATTAAATCAAGCACTAAACACAGTTGATTAATACAATTTCTGACAAAAATCATAGGACTCCAAGCCAATTTAGTTTTGCTAACAAACTAGCAAAAATTGCAGGGTTTAATGACATCAATGATTTTGGTCAGCAAATGCTTATTGCAAAATCGGATCTGAGCCATCTTTCTGCATTGAATATCCTTACTATGGATTACAACAACGTTGAATTTGGTGGTAAAAAAATGGGCATTGGTGTGGCAGAAACGCTGACCGCAGATCAACTCATTAAGCATAAAGATGAGTTCCATAAAGCCATATAGCAATACAAGTAAGCCCAGGGTTTAGATGACCTCTTCTTCTCTATCACAGATACTCAACACAAACGTGCCAATCTATGGTGGGTAGACAATGTAGAAAAAGGGTACTTAAAGTGGCGCTCAATACTAACCTTAATTAGGTAGTTATGTTTGATTTTTGTGGGATTGATCTGTTTTAAGTTATGCCTTTATTGTAAATAAATAGTCGATTAGTTTAGTATGCTGAGAGTTGCTCTACTTTAAACTTATGATTATATAGTTAATATCTAATCATAAGTTTGTAATATTTAAATTTAATATTTTAAGGATCGTTTTATGGCAAAAATTAAAGTTCATGCTGGTGATTTTCTTGAGGGTGATGGGGTATTAAGTTTTAATGCTCTAACACTTAAAACTGATAAGCACAATATAATAGGCGAAACTATTTTGATTTACCAATTAGAAAGTGTTGATGTGGCATCAGAAGAAAACGTAAAAAAAATGGCCGGTACTATTGGGTGGGGAACAGTAGGAGCTTTGGCTCTTGGTCCTGCGGGGTTATTAGCAGGTCTATTATTAGGTGGGAAAAAGAAAGACATCACTTTTATAGCTAAATTTAAGGATGGTAGGAAATTATTAGCCACAACAGATAGTAAATCTTATACCAAGCTCCAATCTGCTGTTTTTTAATATATACTCGTGAACATTGAAGCTACTTGATTTTGCTAAAAATCACATTGACTCCTCAACAGAAGCAGCAACTCGAACAGATACACGACTCTAATAGTGGTGGTCGAGTGCGTGACCATATAAAAGCGGTATTACTTGCTTCTGAAGGTTGGAGTCAGACTATGATTTCTCAAACTCTTCGTATCCATGAATTCACTGTAGCCTGAAAATGGGGGCAGCCAAAGCAAACTTTCTGCTACCCAGACGGAGTAACTTATTGAGCATTTAACTGAGAAAACCTATTCTCACACTCATCAAATTGTCGCCTACGTTAAAGAGGCGCTTGGTCTTGGTTATACAATATCGGGTATGAGCAAGTAGCTTCATCACAATGGTTTAACTCCAAGCAACCTGCTGTCATTTTTAAAGAAATGATGGGGTTTACCTGAATATTGAAATTTACAATAAAATTAATTATAAACCACCTAACGACTATGTCAGATGTATAGGTCAGTCAACAATTAATCAGCAAAGAGTGAATACGCATGCACCCACCTTAGGTAAAACGGCCAGTTTTGTTCCTGCACTGCTATTTTTATTCTTTATTGAGACGTAGATATATAAAATGGAGACATTATGAAATTAATAAAAACCTTATTACTTATCACTACAACATGCACTTTGTTTGCTTGTTCTGACGAAAGTACGGCACCTCAAACAGCAACTCCCAATATGAAACCAGAAGGTGAGCAAATACCTAGGAGTTTATCGGAAGGTGCAAAATACTACCTTGTTTCAGTAGAGTCGGATGGAGAGTATTTACGATCAATTCATAGCCGAATTAGCTCAACTAATCATGGGTATTCAGTAACTCGTATTGACTGTAATAAAAGGCGATATCAAGACTTAGGATATGGAGAAAATAACAAAGCTAATATTACTATGTACAATAATGTAAAATGGAATAATATAGTTTCAGGCTCTAGTAAGTATGACCTTGTTTCATTTGTTTGCTCGAAGACTCCATAGTAGTACATATAACTTGGAGTTAACGATATACTCGCTTTTGATGGCCTATTCTCTCGTAAACGTCAAATTAGCCCTGCAATTCAAAAAGCTATCGAATAGTCATACCTTTCACCTATATAAGCTTTAACTTTCAACGCCTTATATAAATAAAAATGCCCATAGTGAGTCACCTTACTATGGGCATTCTTGATTAAAAAAGAGCATTAACGTTTAGCGTTGTTTCTTTCTGCGCTTAAACACCACACAAAAGTTACCACGACGGGTTCGACACTTAGAGCAACGTTCACAATCTACAGGGGCGTGATCTCCTTCCTTCCATCGCTTAATCAGTTGCGGTTCTGCAAGTAATGGACGCGATAAAGCAAAGAATTGAATGCCAGTGTCGGTTGCGATGGATTCGATAGCGGCAAGATCACTGAGTCCGCCAACAGTAATAACAGGGACACTCACCTCTTTACTGATGGCATCTCCGTACTCATGAAAATATCCTTCCTGACGCAAAGTATAACCATCATAAGACTCACCTACCATTTCACTGGCTTTTCCGTGAATATTGCCAGAAACCACAAGAGCATCCACTCCCATCTGTTCCAGTTTCTTACAAATAAGGCGTGTTTCATCAAAGGTTTGTCCGCCTTCAAAAAACTCAGTGGCCGTCAATTTAACAAAAATGGGAAAGTCATCCCCCACTAAGCGACGCGTTTCTTGATAAATTTCACAGAGAAAGCGCATGCGGTTCTCTAAACTACCGCCGTACTCGTCATCACGTCGGTTGTAGTAAGGGCTCAAGAATTGATTAATTAAATAAGTATGTGCAGCGTGAATTTCCACACCATCAAATCCGGATTTTTTGGCGCGTAAACTCGCATTTGCAAACGCGCTGACAATCGTGTTGATGTCATCTTTAGTCATGGCTTGTCCCTGAGTTTTTGTGCCTCTTTCAGGGATATCGCTTGGGGAAAATATAGTACGCTCACCTAAGTTATAGGTTGTTTTTGTTCCGCCATAAGCAATTTGTTTGACAATTTTCGAGCCATAGCCATGCACCAAATCCGTCAATTTTTTATAGCCATCAATAAAGGTATCGTTATATATACCCATCATTCCCGCATTGGGTTTTTCATCTGCGACTATGTTGGCATAACCGGTAACGATAAGACCCACCTCACCCTTTGCCAGTTCTTCATAGATGTCATAAAGTTTGTCGGTCATATAGCCTTCTTCAGTGGCCATATTTTCCCATGTTGCACTACGAACAAAACGGTTTTTTAGGGTCATGTTGCCAATGCGTGCAGGTGTAAACAAAGTGCTCAAGTGCAATCCTCTAAAGTAATAATAACATCGTCAATATGGGTGACATGTTCTATGCTAGTCGCGCAAAAAATAAAACGCACAATAGCAAAGATGATATTGTGCGTTATTGATTAATCGCATTTATTGTATCTAAAAGATGGGACGGTTTTAGATATAGTAAGCTTCTACCGTACCTTTTAAAGTAATCAAAATTGGCTGACCACGACGGTCAAGGGCTTTTGGCGACGGAATTTTCACCCAGCCTTCACTGACACAGTACTCTTCAACATCTTTTCTTTCTTTACCATTAAGGCGAATGCCTATTTGATGATGAAAGCACTCTTCTACAAAGTGTGGGCTACGTGGGTTACCCGAAAGATGATCCGGTAGTGTTGGCTTTGCGTTAGTGTCGCTCATATTCATGACCTGAAATATATAAAGGATAGATGGGGTATTGTAGTCAAAGCAAGGCTTGTGCTCAAGGGTGAACATGGGCGCTCAATAAAACAGTCATAAACGCTCCACCATTATTCGTTATTGACAACGCCATCCTACCTTTACCGTCCCCTGACAAAAAACACACTCAACGCTAAATAAAAACAGACACTCCCATAACCTTCTCCATAAGATAAAGCATTATTATTAATCTTATTCCATATTAATCTTCATCAAGGATGACACCATGCGCAACAAGTCACTGCTACTTGGCTCATTATTACTGTTAATTCAAGGCTGTGCAGCCACCCATTCCCCTACTGATGCGAGTCAATCCACATCTGGTGCAGTATTAGAAGCGCCCACAACTAACACAACCTTTTCAGATGAAAAGATCGCTTGGCTAGCCAGTGAACAATGGAGCTATCACGGCAATGGTTTAGTCAACAATATAGGTTGGAATGACCGCTCACATAAAGGCGACACTAACTTAGTTGCAAGATACAGCACCGATCCAACGACCTGCCAAGGGACATTATTTATTACAGGGCCTTTTTATGGCAATAGAATTAGCGGTATTTTTAACGTAAATGGTCAAGATGTTCACTTTAAATTCGTCAGTAAAGCCAATGCTAATGCGCGCATGTACCGCGCAAAAAACAGTGAAGGTCGTGAATTTTTACTTAAACAGTTTGCTACACAATCCCCTGTCATCATTCAATCAGATATAGGGACTATTGCTACCTTCCCTAGCACAGGGTTCAATGATGCTAGACAAGTTATTGACCAAGAATGTGCCATTAAACTACAGCGCGAGAAAAATGCTCTATAGATCGAATGAGCAAGACCCCAATAAAGTACTTAATAAACAATAATTTGACTAGCGCAGTCAACAAACTCATTCTCACTGGCATATAGTGTTCCCACTACAACATTATATGCCTCCTTTTTAATACCGTATCGGCAGAAAAAGTTAATGATAAAATGTGTGGTTAACATATGTGGGCGAAAAAATCATATCATTATTTGTTGACACCTCACTTAATCTTGGATTTTTATTCATTTCTGGAATATTTAATGTGCGCGCAACACGATTCAATAAATAAACGTAATACTTTATTTATTGAATTCGAGAACATTATTTCAGCCTATTTGTGAAGATATTCAAATCTCATATGAAACACACCGCTAAAGGTTCAGTTGATTATTAAAATCAAAAGATAACTTCTTATTATTCCGTCTTATATCACAACAACAATATATATAACCTTTATTTCAGCTATCACGAACATTTACGTGCTGGAATTTAAGGAATTAATACATGAAAACATTGACCCTAACGACTATCGCTATTGCTTCAGTCTTTGCTGCAAGTGCAAATGCTCATGAGATATACAAAGGTGATGCACTTTCACTTTCTGTAGGTGGTCGAGTTGAAGCTCGCAGTGAATTCTCTGATCAAGGCAAAGATAAAAGTATTCAAAAACAAGACGACATTTCTCGCGCTCGTCTTAACATTCAAGCAAGAACTCAAATCACTGATGATGTATTTGCTCGTGGCTATGTAGAAAAAGAATTTACTAAAACAGAATCAAACGAAACTCGTTATCTTTATGTTGCCGTAGGGAATGACAATAACGAAGTGCAATTCGGTAAAACCGATGGTGCACTTTATCAAATCGTTAACTACACAGATATCCTAAACACTTACGGCGCAGAAGCGTCTAACGCAGAAACCACAGCATACCGTGCTGACAACCAGTTCCTTTATATTGGTAGCTACGATGCTTTAACTGTCAATGCGTCATTTAATGGTGGTGGTCAAGGTGTTAAAGATAACGTTGGTAACACAACAACAGCCCATTACGGCTATGCCCTTTCGGCTAGCTACGACTTTGGTTTCCTAAATGCTGGTGCTGGTTACGCTAAAGAAATTCACAACGGTACATTCAAAGACAGTGATAGCATGCTATTGAGCTTAGGTTCAAATATCACTGACTCTCTTTACGTGGGTGGATTATATGTTAACGGTACTAAGTTCGGTGATGACTTTAACGGTTACGAATTAGCGTCTTCTTACGCATTTACTGATAAGTTATCTCTTGCTGGTACCTTCACCAGCGTTAAGTTTGACTCTCAATCTGATAACAGCACCAAAGCGGCACTTGATCTCGGTTATCAAGCCACTGAATACTTCAAAACTTATGTTGGTGTAAGCAAAGCGTTCACATTGAACGAAGAGCTTAAAGGCATGTTAGGTGCTAAAGTTACGTTTTAATCACTCACTGGTTGATTAGTACATTTCTAATCACACTGAGTTGTTGAATATATTAGGAGTTGCCATTGGTAACTCCTTTTTTATGCCTTCTATCCATAACAACGTAAACGCTCAATAAAGCAGTGAAGCCTATGCAAACTTCACCCACCGATTTCAAAGCTTCAGGGCATTAAATCCGACATATCATCGGTTGGTGGGGTAAAGGACATCAAGCGGACGGGACTGACACTCAACAATTTCATCGATGACGGCGTTTGTCACTCGCAAAACGAGACTCGGTGAAATCTCAGCACCGTACCATTACTCAAAGGCATTGACGATGTCACGCGTGCTTATGCCTTGTACATAGAGCCTCAGAATCTTATCGTCCATAGATGTAAATCGAGATTGGTGTTTTTTAACGAGCTTAGGCTCGAAAGAGCCATTGCGATCACGAGGTGTATCGAGTTCGAACTCCCCATCTTCGGTTTTGATCCGCTTGCTGCTCTTTCCGTTACGGCTGTTTCTTGATTTGGATTGTTGGTGTTTTCGTAGACAAGATGCTAATCCATTTCAGCATTGAGAGCGGCTTCAACAGTGATCTTTTTAAGCATCTGGCTGAATTCGGTTAAATCTTCTGGGCGTTTAATTCCTTTTGCTGCTTCTTTAGCAAAAGCTTCAAGTGCTTTCTTATCCATGTTGCCTTTCCTTAGCCATTACAACATTAAATGTAAGCAGTTACACAGAATTTAGGACAGTCTCTTGCATAACGGTGATGTTCATGCGGTTTACGTGTTTGGCGACGATTATCTGATCATATGTGAGGCCTTTTTTCTTCCTAAATAATAGGTAGCTCTTAATATCCTGTCTATGAAAACTCATTACACTCTTCGATACCTGTTATTACTATGACGCATCATCGCGAAGCCATTTACTCAGGTTAAGATTACGAAACCTCTTTCCCTGAAAGGGTCGTAAAGCACCTTTTATGCTCATTCGTGACACGGTCCAAATATCATAGGGCATGATCTTATAGCGCATGGTTCAACATCTTTTTACCGCTCTTCCAAAAGGCTAGTAGATTGAGCTACTAGCCTCTTTAAACTAATCCAATTTCAAGAACTGCCTAACCCTTGGTGAATCAGGGTTGGTAAAGAATTTCTCTGGTGGATTCTTTTCTATTAAGATGCCCTTTTCAAGAAACACTACCTGGCTTGATACATTTCGCGCAAACTCCATTTCGTGCGTGACCACCACCATGGTATAGCCCTCTTTTGACAGTTTTTGCATCACTAACAGAACCTCATCCACCAGCTCAGGATCAAGCGCTGATGTTGGTTCATCAAACAATAAAACCTCTGGCTCCATCGCAAGAGCACGAGCAATAGCAACACGTTGTTTTTGACCACCAGAGAGCATGCTTGGGTAGCTATCGAGCTTGTGTGACATACCTACTTTTTCTAATTGCTCTTTAGCAATGGCTTCAGCCTCAGTCTTCGACATTTTCTTAACGTGCAATAAGGCTTCCATCACGTTCTTAAGTACAGTGAGGTGTGGCCATAGGTTAAACCCTTGAAAGACCATGCCGATTCGCTCACGCATCTTTGCCAAGTCACGATACTTAAGAGGCTTATTGGTTTGAGGACAAATGCCTATACGTTCATCGCCAAGGTGAATCGTGCCGCGCTCAGGTTGTTCAAGCCAGTTCATACAGCGCAGAAGCGTTGATTTTCCCGAGCCTGAAGAGCCAAGGATGCTCACCACCTCCCCTTTCTTAATGGTTAAATTAATATCTCTTAACACCTCTATGCCATCAAATTGCTTAGATAGGTTCACCACCTTCACGATATCTTCTGCATCACTGACAACGGCTGGTTCAGAGTGTTTAACGGGCAGTTCAACAACGGCCGCAACCTCTTCATAGGATTCAACGGTTTTGGTTTCTAACGTTTGATTAAGCATGGCTTAGCCCTCTTTCCTGAACTTTGTTGAGCGTAATTTTAGTGATCTGTTCAACGACAATACTGATCAGCCAGTACAGTGCGATGGCGACAATAAACGCATTGAGCGGGATAAAATAAGTCGATTGGATGCTATTGGCAGCCGCGGTGATCTCTCCTACCGTGATAATGCACAAGAATGCCGTGTCCTTTAGGCAGATAATCAGTTGATTGGCAATTAAAGGCACAGATTTAAACAGCACATTGGGCACAACTACGCGAGTGAAGATTTTAAACTTAGAAAAGCCACAGGCTTGGGCTGCTTCTATATACCCTGAATCTAATCCCTTTCTAATCCCGCGAAAGATTTCACAAAAATAAGTGCCGTGATAAAGGCTTAATGAAACCAGTCCTGCGGTGAAGGCGTCCATGCGAATGCCCACTTCTGGCAACCCGTAGTACAACAAATAAGCCAAGATCAAAAATGGTAAAGTTCGCATAATATTAATGCTGAGTACCACACCGCCTTTTAGCCACTTAGTGCCATTTTCCAAAACATACAACAGCGCAATACCGAGTAGAAAACTCACTACAGAGGCAATAATAAATAATAGAAAGGTATTGCCAAATCCCGAGATAAATACGTCTTTTTGCTGCCAGATGATTTCCCATTCAGCCATAATTACTCCTTAATGTGATGGTATTAGCTCGCTAGATAGTCGGCTTTGCGTTCGGCTATTTCTTGCAACTTAATCAGCGCACCTATGATGAACATGTACAAGACACCTGCACATAAGATTGGAACTAAAGGCTCGTAAGTCACGGCAGAGATGCGATTGGTTACGCGAGTTAAATCAACAACACCAATGACCGCAATAGCAGGGCTTCCCTTAATCAAAAATGACATTTCATTCACTAGCGCAGGAAGACTCATGATCACCATCTGCGGGAACATGATTCGCCTAAAGTAAGTCAGTCTCTGCATGCCAAGTGCTTCGGCTGCCTCTTTTTGCCCATTAGAGAAGTTAATAAAGGCGTTTCTCCATATCTCGGCATTAAAAGCTGAAGTGTTTAGGGTTAAGCACAAGATGGCAGAAAAGTGTTTGTCGAGATTGATACCGAAAGAGGGAAAAGAGAGAAAGATAAATAATGCTAACGTCACTAACGGAGTGGCTCGCGCCCAACTCACATATATCCCTAATACTTGGTCAATGATGGGTAACTTAGCCATTCGAACAAGGGCAATCACAAGCCCAATAACAACCCCTAACGCAATCGACACCATCGATATCCATGCGGTTGTCCACGCCCCTTGAAGCAATTGCATCCATGCGTAGTAATCCATATACACCTACTTGTCTGCTTGAATAATTAAACGATTTTCGAAAGTAGGACTAAGGCTAAGGTAAGGCAGTGTGTGCTTTATTTGAACCTTGGTCGCTACTGATTGACTGACGTTTTACTGCTTTGTTTTTTACTGCACGGCTGTCAATTTGTGGTATTGCTCAACAGAAACAATCGCTTCCGTAGGTAAGTCGTCAAATGACTCCCCAAACCATTTCTCTTGAAGCTGCGCTAAACGGCCAGTCTCCTTTAGGTGAGCAAAGAACTCGGTTAGGTACGCAAGCAGCTCAGGGTTATCTTTTGGAACAGGCCAGCTGACAAAGCCAGGCCCTGACACGGCTTCGCCTTTCTTAAACACCTTAGATTTAGCTTTGACGACTTCATTAACCGATACAACGCTGTTGATGACATAATCCACTCGGCCATTAGCAAGATCAGCGTAAGCCTCTGGATAAGATTGATACTCAACGATCTTACCTAGGTCTTTACCCTGTGACTCAAGCATTTCTTTAAGCTCAGGAAGCCTTTCTAAAAGAGCACTCCCCGCCTGTAAACCCACGGTTTTACCGTCAAGATCGCCAATCGTATTGGTGCTGTCATCCTTTGCTCTTGCGACGAAATAATGTTGTGCCGAAGCAATAGGTGGCGTGAAATCAAAGGCTTTGAGGCGGGCATCGGTCACAATCGCCCCTGTTAACGCCAAGTCATACTGCCCTGCAGAAACAGAAGCTAATAAACCTGTCCAAGGTAGGATGTCTTGCTTAACCTCAAACTCAGAATAAGCGCGAAGCTCATCTAACAGATCCTTATTAATGCCACTCGCCTTGCCTTGATCAATGAAGTTAAATGGAGAGTAGTTATCTTCTGTTGCCACCTTCAAACCATTGCTAGCAAACGATGGAATCCCATCTGCGAGTGCCAGACTCGACATACCTAGAGTCATCGTTACTGCTGCGACTGCTACCCATTTTCTCAGTTTCATTCCCTGTCTCATAATTCATTCCTTGCTGTAATTTGTGGACACCTTCACTTTAGAGACAGGACAAGGAGGTGAGTTAGATCCAATTTTGTAGACCGATTGGGACAGCCTTGTAAAACAACAAGATAATAC
This sequence comes from Vibrio rarus, assembly GCF_024347075.1. Classification (NCBI taxonomy): domain Bacteria; kingdom Pseudomonadati; phylum Pseudomonadota; class Gammaproteobacteria; order Vibrionales; family Vibrionaceae; genus Vibrio; species Vibrio rarus. The sequence goes on along the minus strand of NZ_AP024901.1, from coordinate 118,335 downwards.
TAAAGAGGTAGTCTGGCTTACTTCTTGCACAAGTTAATGAAATACCATGAATAATAACCACAAAGAGGTTGGCTATATGGCAATCAATTACAGCTGTTTCATTGAATTCGATTCGAAAAGAAGCCTACAAGAACAGGTACGGGAATACTTAGTGAAGGCGATACTTGAAGGGGTGTTCTCTGCCGATGAGGCTTTGCCCTCTTGCCGTAAGCTCTCTAGCCAGCTAAAGGTGTCACGTAATACGGTATCTCTAGTCTACGAAGGCTTATCTGATGATGGATACCTAATCAGCAAGCCAAGAAGTGGCTACTATCTATCTGAAAAATATCGATTAAGAATGCAAGAGGTCGAAGATGAGTTGGATCATTTTGAGGCAGATAACCCAGCCAACGCACCAAACTGGGCTAACCGATTAAAGGTGTCTACCGAACGCTTTCCTCGTATTGTTAAGCCATCACATTGGAGTTGCTATCAATATCCCTTCATTTATGGGCAGCCTAGTATTAACGACTTCCCATTATCTCAATGGCGAGAATCGGCACGCAAGGTCATTGCCGACCCGCACGACCATAGTTGGCTTTGTGACAAGGTAGATAAAGACGTTGAATTGCTTGTAGAGCAGATACGCACACGAGTACTACCTCAACGAGGCATCCACGCCAAGAGTGATGAAATACTGATCACTATTGGCTCTCAAAATGCCTTGTACCTCGTGTCACAACTTTTAATGGACAAAAAAACTCGTGTCGGAGTTGAAAACCCGGGCTATAAAGAAGCGAACAATATCTTTGGTTTAGCTGGCGCGCAGCTACACCCGCATGCTGTCGATGAAGATGGCTTGAAGTTGAATGAGCTCTCTTCCATGTGTGATTACTTCTATGTCACCCCTAGCCATCAGGCGCCAACTGGGGTAACCATGAGTAAGGCACGACGTGATGAGCTACTGCAACAGGCGAGAGCCAACGATGGCATCATTATTGAAGATGATTATGACTCGGATAGTAATTCTGAGTGGGCACCTCTACCTGCACTCAAAGCGTTAGATAAAGACAATCGCGTTATCTACGTTAGTAGCTTCTCTAAAATACTTGCTCCCGGATTACGCCTAGGCTACATAGTGGCACCTGAAGAGTTAATCTACGAGCTTCGTACATTACGCCGTCTAATGTATCGTCACCCACCAAGCCGGGTACAGATGGAAATGGCACACTTTATCTCACAAGGGTACTACGACAGCTTTCTTCGTCGCTTTAAAAATAATACTCGTCAGCGCTGGCAAACCATTAATGATGCCGTTGAGCACTACCTTCCTGACTGCGCACGACTGGCAAAGAACAACTACAGCAACGCTTTGTGGCTTGAAACCCCAGATAAAATCAGCAGTCAACGACTTGCCTCTCGAGCCTCATCACACGGTGTGCTAATAGAGACCGGCTACTCTCACTTTATGGACAACCAGCAATCTCATCCAGAAACCAATACCTACTTTAGGCTTGGGTTTCATGCCATAGATAAGGCGCTAATCACCCCAGGAATTGAGCAACTTGCAAGAGTGATACAGGGTTAACCTCACACCGTATTAAGTTTGATTGAATGCGCCAACGCCAAGACAATTGTCTTGGCGTTTTTTTGACTGCTTTTTCTGGGCTAAGGGTTCCAAAAAAGATTAATCAAACTCAGCCAATACTTGACTAATAATTGCCACACCCTGAGCAATTTCATTTGGTTTGATGATCAATGGTGGCGCGACATGAATACGATTGTTCACGATAAAGGTCAGTAGTCCTTTCTCTGCAAATTTAGACTTCATTGATGCAATTTTGCTGTTGCTCAATGGCTCACGGGTAGCTCTGCTTTCAACTAGCTCTAACGCCCAAAACATGCCTTTACCGCGAATATCACCTATGATTTCATGCTTCTCCATCAGTTCAATGAGCGCCGGCCCCAGAACATTATTTCCGACCTCATCGGCATAGCGAACAATGCCTTCTTCTTCCATTGCATCTAGGGTAGCAACAATCGCTGACATCGCTAACGGATGACCTGAATAGGTTAGGCCTCCCATGAAGAAATTACTCTTGAAGTATTCTGAAATCGGTTCGCTGACCACAACGCCACCAGCAGGTACATATCCTGAGTTAACCCCTTTAGCAAAGGTAATAAGATCGGGTACGACATTGAAATGCTCAAACGCGAACCAACGGCCAGTACGACCAAATCCCACCATAACCTCATCAAAGATAAGTTGTATGCCATGCTCTGTGGCAAGTTCTCGTACGCCTTGCAGATAACCCTCAGGTGGCAATAAAAAGCCTGCTGTTCCCGGAATGGTTTCTAGAATAATTGCAGCTATCGCATTGGGTCCTTCACATTCAATGACGCGTTTAAGGTGCTGCAATGCTCGCTCACACTCTTGCTGCTCTGTTTGCGCATTAAACTCGGTGCGATACAGATAGGGATTAAAAAAGTGCACATGCCCGCGGCTGTATTCATTGGGCACACGGCGAAAATCACCAGTAGCCGCAATCGCTGATCCCGTATTACCATGATATGAACGGTAAGCTGAGAGCACTTTGTCTCGACCCGTAAACTGTCTAGCCATACGAATAGCATTCTCATTGGCGTCAGCTCCAGCATTGGTAAAAAACACTTTTTTAAAATTATCAGGGGCTCTATCTAGAATACGCTTCGCCGCTTCGCCGCGAGTCACGTTTGCGGTAGCAGGAGCGATGGTAACTAAAGTTTCTGCTTGAGCCTTGATAGCATCAATCACCTTAGGATGTTGTTGACCAATATTGGTATTGACTAGCTGGCTACTAAAATCAAGGTATTGCTTTCCTTCAAAATCCCACAAACTGCACCCTTGCGCGCTCGCTATCGCGATAGGTGGCGCTGACTCTTGTACAGACCAAGAGTGAAATACATGTTTGTCGAGATCCACGACGTATTGATTTGATATCTCGGGTGCAAATCCATTCATTTAATTTCTCCTATGCGAACTCTAAGTTGTGCTGTTGATGTAGAGGTATCTTGTCGATAAACGTAGGGATAGGCGTAGGGTCAGTTTAAAAAAAACTATGGGTCAGGCGATGTTGTAGCCTCTGCCACAGATAATCTTAAAAACTGGCTCTATAGCGAAATCGAATGCCTGATTACATTGATGTCATCAACGATTGAGAATGGAATTTAAAATGGGATTAGCGGCAGTATTTGTATTCTTTGCCGGAATGATAAGAGGCTACAGTGGCTTTGGCTTTGCCATTATCACAGCTTTGTGTCTCAGCTTTATTTATTCTCCTTTTGAGTCTATTGCTATTGCCCTTACCCTAGATCTCCTGAGTAGCCTTTGCTTACTTCCAGGGATCAAACGACAAATCAATAAACGACTGTTGGCTCTACTCACCGTAGGTATGTTAGGGGCAATCCCTATTTCTCTGTTGTTTATCTCTCAGATTTCTGCCCATCAACTAAAGATGATGATTGCGGGCTTCTCTTTTATTGCGGGTACTTTGATTATGCTGAACCTAAAGGTGTCTTGGCTGAATCAGCGCTATGCATTGCTCGCTGGCGCCATATCAGGGTTTAGTATGACAACAGCCTCAGCAGGAGGACCGCCACTGGTGTTATACCTTTTGAATCTATCCCTAAATGCTCGCGAATTAAGGGCGACTGCCATTATATTTTTTATCTTCAGCTCATTGGCATCGCTAATTGGACTGCTGTATGTGGATGCCATTTCAGCAGAGTCTATCCACTTTAGCTTATTGCTTTTTCCCGCCGCGGTCATTGGCAACATAGTCGGCAAAAAGCTATTTAGCAAATATCCAGACCCATCACCAAGAAAAACAATAGCGCCCATTCTCGTAATGTTGGCACTACTCATCATCGTATTTTAAGAAGGAACTCAGAATGAAAAAAATCGCATTTATCACTGGCGCAACCTCCGGTTTTGGCAAGGCCGCCGCACACAGATTTGCACAAGAAGGATGGTCATTGGTGTTATCTGGTCGTCGTATTGAGCGATTGCTTGATCTGAAAGAAGCACTGTCTGTGCCTGTACACGTCATGCAATTGGACGTTCGTGATGCTGACGCAGTAAAACAGGCGGTAGACGCTCTGCCAGATGAGTTTTCAGCCGTAACTGCTCTCGTTAACAATGCAGGCTTAGCCCTTGCGTCACAAGGTGCTCCAGAGGTTGAGTTAGCCGACTGGCATACCATGATCGATACCAATGTAACAGGTTTAGTCAATGTTACCCATGCTCTATTACCCACCCTCATCAAAACAGGCGCAGGCGCAACCATCATCAATGTGGGCTCAATTGCAGGTCAATGGCCCTACCCTGGAAGCCACGTATATGGGGCGAGCAAGGCATTTGTTAAGCAGTTCAGTTACAACCTAAGATGTGATTTACAAGGTACTGGAGTGCGCGTTACTGATCTCTCGCCAGGCATTGCAGAAACCGAGTTCACGCTAGTACGCACTAAAGGCGATCAAAGTGCTTCTGATAATTTATATCAAGGTACTACTCCACTTAGTGCCGAAGATATTGCAGAGCAGATGTTCTACATTGCGTCACTACCGAATCACATCAACATCAACCGTGTAGAGGTAATGCCAACGCGTCAGGCCTGGTCTCCATTTGCGATTGAGCGCGACTAATATTGTTCGCAATTAAACTTGTAGGCCCTAGTTATCAACCAGCATCGCCTGAACATTTTAAGCATGTGATAAGCCGTTGCTGACTAGGAGCCCTAAAGGCTCACTCACTTTGCTTTTCTATAATATTTACACAAAGGTAACTAAACCGATTACGACGCAATATTTGGCTATATTATGTGAAAATAACAGCTTGGTAAAATCAGGTATAGGGCGTTGTAACTCACTATGTTATCAGAATAATTCTCTAAGGATCCTGTTATGGCTACGCAACCAGAAGCTCACGTTGAAACACCTCAAACTACTCGCCTTGAAGAAGATCTATTAGGTCAACGTTATATTCCAGCCGATGCTTACTACGGCATCCACACTCTGCGCGCAGTTGAAAACTTCAATATCTCAAATGTCACGATCTCAGATGTACCTGAATTCGTTCGCGGTATGGTAATGACTAAGAAAGCGGCGGCTTTAGCAAATAAAGAATTAGGTGTCATTCCTAGCGAAGTGGCTAAATACATCATCGAAGCTTGTGACCTAATTCTAGATACAGGTAAGTGCATGGATCAGTTCCCATCAGACGTTTTCCAAGGTGGGGCTGGTACGTCTGTAAACATGAACGCGAACGAGGTTGTTGCGAACGTAGCACTTGAACTTATGGGCAAAGAAAAAGGCCAATACAAGTTTATCAACCCAAATGACCATGTAAACCGCAGCCAATCGACAAACTGTGCATACCCAACTGGCTTCCGTATCTCTGTTTACAACAGCGTTCGTAAACTGATTGAGGCGATTGAATACCTAAAAGGTGCATTCGAAGTTAAGAGCCAAGAATTCAACACCATTTTGAAAATGGGGCGCACTCAGCTTCAAGACGCCGTTCCAATGACGGTTGGCCAAGAATTCCACGCTTGGGCTGTCACCATCAATGAAGAAATCAAAAACCTAGAATATACCTCAAAACTACTACTTGAAGTAAACCTAGGTGCAACCGCTATCGGTACGGGTCTAAATGCAGCACCGGGTTACCAAGGTCTCGCCGTTAAGCACCTAGCAGAAGTAACCGGCCTCAAGTGTGTTGCGGCTGAAGATTTAATCGAAGCAACCTCTGACTGTGGCGCATACGTAATGACACACGGCGCACTTAAACGTCTCGCGGTGAAACTGTCTAAAATTTGTAACGATTTACGCCTGCTTTCTTCTGGCCCACGTGCAGGCCTTAATGAACTCAACCTTCCTGAACTGCAAGCAGGCTCTTCAATCATGCCAGCTAAGGTAAACCCCGTTGTTCCTGAAGTAGTCAATCAAGTTTGCTTTAAGGTTCTAGGTAACGACAACACAATCTCTTTCGCTGCGGAAGGTGGCCAACTGCAACTGAACGTCATGGAACCTGTTATTGCACAAAGTATGTTTGAGTCTCTAGACATCCTAACAAACGCTTGTGTGAACCTACGCGACAAGTGTGTAGACGGCATTACAGTAAACAAAGAAGTCTGTGAATCACACGTATTCAACTCTATCGGTATCGTCACTTACCTAAATCCATACATTGGCCACCACGAGGGTGACATTATCGGTAAGATCTGTGCAGAGACAGGTAAAAAAGTTCGTGAGGTGGCTCTAGAGCGCGATTTATTAACCGAAGAAGCGCTTGATGACATCTTCTCTGTTGAAAACTTGATGCATCCTCAGTATAAAGCGAAGCGTTACAAATAACGCTAGGAACATATATGGTTCTGTCGTTTGTTTAGCAACGATTATCTGATCATAAATGAAGCCTTTTTCTATCTAAATTTCATTATTTAATAAGAAGTTAGCTCTTAAGATCCTGTCTATGTATTGGCATTAAACTATTACTACTAAAATTCAGGTTGAGACATTCGAGTAGGGAATACTCTTAAAATCTCAATACAGTTATCTTTGACTCGATAAGGTATGAGATATGGATACTTATTTAGGACAAGCTCTCTTGTTCCAAACACTCGGCCTGTGCGCCCCATAGCGGGATTTGTTTTTAGGAGGTTTGTTAAGTCATAGACCTCTTGAACAAATTCACGTGATGATAGTGGGTTGTGTTCGTGTAGATACTCCGCGGACTGCTCTAGATTGACTAAGGCTTTCCTCAGCCACTTAATCTGCATTCACACCCCACTTAGAGAATACATCCTGCACTTCTTCCTTATTGGCAAATTGTCCAGAATCAGCTTCATTCAGAGCGTCTTTGATTTCATTAATCTGCCAAAGCTCACGAACTAGGTAATCTTGAATTGCTTGGTTGGTAATCCATGACTTTGTTCGCCCCGTGGACTCTGCAAGTAGTGTTAGTTTTTGTTCGATATCTTCGGGGATTCTGACTGACATAGATGGCATGGTAAGCCTCCTTGTATTACGTTGATTACATTGTAATACAAATTTTGGTTCTGTCGTAAACTTTGAGGCTTTAAGTTAATATTTGCTTAATTTCTAAGTACTGGAATACGTTCGTCCTAAATATGCTTGTCGTCAGTGCGAGCAAACTGAAGACAACAACCGCATCGTTCAAAAGCCAGCACCGCAGAGCATTATCCCTAAAAGCTTCGCGACAGAAAGTTTATTGGCCAATATCATCCTTGGTAAATACCAATACGCAATGCCACTATATCGCCAAGAATCCTTGTTTACTCAATCGGGAATCGAACTATCGCGAACTACGATGGCAAGATGGGTTATCCAAGTCAGTGAGAAGTTCGTTCCACTTCCTGTTGCCTTCTTGGGGGATTTTAGTGGTTATCTGCAAACCGATGGTTATGGAGCCTATGATGGTCTTCACCAAGTAACCAATGTTGGTTGCTTGGCGCATGCACGGCGTAAGTTCATAGATGCGAAGAAGCTTCAAGGCAAAGGTAAATCAGGCAAAGCGGATAAAGCGCTGGTCAAAATCCAGAAGCTTTATGGGATAGAATCTCGCTTAAAAGGAATGTCTGCCCAGAAACGAAAAGCAGAACGTCAGCAGCATGCCAAGCCGATACTGGATGAGTTGTATGAGTGGATGACGACTCAACAAGTTGTAGGGTCTAGCTCACTGGGTAAAGCGATAAAATACACGCTCGGTCAATGGCCGAAGCTTATTCGCTATATCGATGATGGTCACTTATCGATAGACAATAACCGTGCTGAACGCGCAATTAAACCGCTGGTCATTGGTAGGAAGAACTGGCCAAAGCAAATGGTCTTATCTTGTACGACTATCTGGTCAAATGCATGCAGGAGCTAGCGAAAGCTGAACCTAATATCGATGCACTCCTACCTTGGAACTTCAAACACTAACAATATCGCCCCGAGGGATCATGGGACGCATACGTTGTTGCTAACCAGATACTATAAAGGCTTAGTCTGCGACTAAGCCTTTTGTTTTACCCTATACCCATTAACAGTGAAAATTAGAAATACTGTCACATGCCAATTTTATTGTTCCACGAAAGGATTACTGTATTTTTCATCACTTAACATGCTTTGATCGGTAAGCGTATCGAAGAATGCGATTAATGCTAGCTTCTCTTCATCTGTAAAATCAAATCGAATAGGCTCATCATTACTGCCTAAAAGTGGGCTCAATAAATTTTCATGCTTTTGGATACCGGTACTGTAGTGTTCAATCACCTCATCCAAATTGGCAAACCGGCCATCATGCATATAGGGCGCTCTAACTGAAATATTACGCAAAGATGGGACTTTAAATTTACCTTCATCCTTTCTTAGTTGAGTTGTTTCAGCAACACCTAAATCATCAGTTGATACCAGATCAAGCCCATTATTTGTGGCAATAGTTGTTGCTAATTCCTCATTTTCGAGTGGAACAACGCCAACAAATGCTTCGGATATATGACATCCAGCGCAATTGACCATGTCACCATTTCGAGTCTCTTGCGGTAAGAAAAATAGCGATTTACCTAAATTTTCCTGCTCGGTAAATTGAGGAAAATCTCTTATTGGTGAGCTTACATCTTGCCTTGCAAGATCATACTTTGCCGTAGTACTGACCATGCTCCTGATAAACTGGGCTAAAGCTCGTGAGATTCTGTCACTTGAAATCGTCGAATCGCCAAAGGCATCTTCAAACAATACAGGGTAATAATCCTGATTTCTGACAATCTCTTCTAACTCAGCTAACACTAATCCCATTTCCACAGGATCTTGAAAAGGCATTAACACTTGTTCTTCTAATGAATCCGCCCTTTCATCCCAGAAGAATTTACCTGAAGAGTAAAATGTGGCATTTGTTAACCCCATAGAGTGTCTTCTGGTTTCACCACCTTCAAAACCCACACTTAATACTTTAGGATCGGAAAAGCCATTTTCTTGGATGTGGCAGGAAGCACACGAAACGGTTCCATTAGCCGACAATTTTATATCGTAAAACAACACTCTACCCAACGTTGCTCCCGAATCTGTAGTGAAATTGTGATCCGGCTGATTATCCATATCGATCGCAGCGCGCTGAAACTGAAAGCCCGCTGGAAAATCGTTCACCAAATAATGTTCAGGAAGCTCAATATTGGAGTAATTAAAATGAGTCTCAGGTAAATTGAGTACTGGTGATGGGCTAGCTTCAGGGGGGCTTTCTGGGCTTGTCGGTATTTCAGGATCAACGCCTTCTCCCCCGCTACCACTATCACCCTCACTGTTGCACGCCGTTAAGCATAGCATCGTAAGTAAGATAACTAACGCAGTTTTAGTGCTTCTTGTTGGCATCATTAGCAATAACTTTAATCCATTAATTCATATGCTAGTTTAGCATACCCGAGCGTTTTGCAAACTGACGGCCAAAGGCAAGTTTACGTTGCTCAAGTAGAGATTGACGCGCTTGTTTCCAGTCATTTTTCTCTTTTGCAGGCCACTTATACTTGGCTTTTCCAAGGCGTTTATACCAAAGGGCGAAGCCTGTTTTATCCCAATACAATTCTTTGATTTTATCGCGCTGTTTATTGGTGAACAGGAACAGGAACAGTGCGCCACTTCCTAATAGTAAGTCGGTGTCACTTTCGATAATCGCAGCAAGGGCGTTGATGAACTTTCTCAAATCGACGCTTTCTCCATATAGGGAAATCTCTGAGGCGCTGAGCATACCTTTAATGACAATGCTCCCATGAACTCTGCAAGATAGGCCGCTGGCGTACCTTGCGAAATACTCAGCTCAACAACATTGACGAGAAGAGCCCTATTCGCGGTGGCTATTTGAGCTTGATACTTTGTTCTGTTCACGATGACTTCAGCCCGAACAAAGCCTTGAGATGCGTCAGTCTTATTCAATTGCTGGCGCTTAGCATAAAATGTAGAGGGGTTGCGTTCATTGTGCTTACAAAATGCCAGTCGTGACAATGAACTCGATTCAGATGGCTCGATAAATGTTTGTCATTCTTGCTTGGTACGTCGTTTACTATTTCAAATCTCCTCTTGACTGGAGACTGGATCTTAATATTCGTGCTAGGTGATTAGAATGTGGGATTTATGGAGCGCTTACTCAGTGACTAGCTACTTGCTTGATTCATTAACACAATGACCAAACATTCTATTTAGCTTGTAACATAAAAAAAGCCCTACTTATATAAGTAGAGCTTTCGATAATCTGCAGTAAATGAATACCAACTAGCGCATCATCCCCAAATCTTTTTGCATATGATCAGAAAGATCACGCGCGTAGTAAGTTTTACTTGGCTGCCCTTTGCCGAACAATATGTCGACAAGGTGCATCATCAATCCTTTGAAATCAATAGAATAGCTCTTTGCTTCCTGAGAGCTTGGTACTGCTATGGTGTTAATGTGCATTACTTGCGCCATGAGTGCCTCTTTAGATTCTGTAAGTTTCAATAAGTTATGGGGCAAATATAGGCAATAATTTGTTAACAATAAAACGAAGAATTTTTCATTTTCGCATTAGTTTTTCTAATTTTACAACATGGCAACACGGCTGAAAATCAACCAACATAATGCTTGCATAAATTATCATATATGCACCACTGAGTGCATAAGTATGAGATGGTAAATCGTCACCATGGTAATTTAACATTTTGATTACATTAATTTTAATTGTATTTATGTGATTAGCCCTAATTTAATTTGGCTTTCAATACGCAAATCATCGCGAGAAACAAACTCTAAAAAGCAGTCGGCCATCGACATTGCCGTCACTAACCAATCATCTCCACAATTGAGTATGGATGAATAGCCTTCTTTTCCTTTCATTGTGTATGCCGATGACGTTCCCCAATAGATCTGATCAGGTTGGATCTCGCACCACCCTTGCCTTTGATCGTACACTTTTAGGTTTTTGACTCTGTGTCCCTTTGGCCCAGTCAATACCACCTGATAATCTAATAGATAACAGTACGGATAACTTCCTGATCCTGTGCCACTTTTATCAATCGCATTATCAATAGCCCCTTCAAGAATGTCTTTGATATAACGCCCTGCTATAGCGTACACACCAATAGGTACTGCAAACGGCAGTAACTTACCGGTAATATCGGCTTTACTTATCGGGCCTGCGTTTAGTGAGCAACGCACGCCTCCTGCATTATGAATCGCAAAATCAACCCTATGACCACGGTGTTGCATGGCATGATAAAAAGACTCCGCCACTAGAGAGCAGATTTCACTGCCTCCCTTTTCATCAGGAATGCGAACGTGTCGCAGGCCACTTTGAAGATGGCCAACCATACTGGTTTGTAATGCATGCACGGCGGGTTTATAGGTTTGCATAAGCAAATGATCCAGTGCGTGATCTTTTTTACAGCGCACAACGTTTGGGTGGGTATTTAAATGATCAAACACCTGTTGATACTGGCCATCTAACGAACTGTCACTCATGGTGGCATCAAGACAGAGTCTTCTGCCGATCAACAGTTCGTTAAGACCGTTAAAGGCCACAATATTTCCTTGCTCATCAAAGTCGATATCACAATGACCTAATGCCTGCGCATGCATACCCGCCTGCACAATATAAGTACCATTCACTTGGCGTCCATAATGATCTTTAGAGGCAAGACCAAGATCGGAAAAGTCACCCTGTAACACATGTGAGTGTCCTCCAACAATAAGGCTGATGCCATCCACAGATTCGGCGAGCTTTATATCCGCCTCATAGCCTAAGTGACTCAGTAATATGACTTTATTGATGCCAGATTGCTTGATCTGTTGCAGCGTATTACGGGCTGTTTGCAATGCATTAACAAACGGAGTATCACAATCGGGATTGGCAATGTCTGCCATTCTATCAATAGATAAGCCAAAAATAGCAATGCGTTGCTGAGCGATATTATGCACCCACCATTTTGCGCATTGACGCTGAGGTTGATAGGAATATACGTTGTTAGCATCGCCAATTTTAAGGGGCTTATCCGCAGCTTCATTGGATAAATCCCAGTTACCACACAGTAAAGGAAACTGGATATTTTTTACAAAGGTTGCCACAGGCTCGTTGCCCATATCCAACTCATGATTGCCCAGTGTCATGGCATCAAGACCTAATAAATTTAATAGCCTTGAATTGGCTTCACCTTTAAACAGCGAAAAATACAGTGTGCCTTGAAAGCAATCTCCAGCATGTAAGAATAAAAATTCTCGGCCCGCTTGTTTGGCTTGCTCTCTTAATTGCTGCGAGCGTGTCTTTATGCGTGCAAAGCCACCGACACTCACATAAGGAGATACCGTTTGCTGATTAAAACTCAAACAAAGTTGCACCGTAGTCGGCTCAAAGTAAGAGTGTGTATCATTAATGTGAGCGACGCGTATTCTAGTCACTTTATTGCTTTTTTTATTCATTTATTCATCTCTAGATTCCACGCTATTGTAGTCGCGCGACTATGACAAACCAATGAATTATTTCAGTTTGTACCATTTGTAAAATATCGCTGTGATTAACTGAAATGGCGTTTCGATGCCTATTCCCTTCACATTGATTAGAACCATAATAATTATCAATTAGTTAGAAACTTGCCAAGCTTCGCAGAGAAAGTGTGCTCTGTTTTCTATAATGAAAGAAAAAGGGAATCGGCTATGCAACTAGAGCAAATTGAGATCTCAGGCTTTCGTGGAATCAAGCGCCTTTCCTTGCCTTTTGAGCAGTTAACAACGCTCATTGGCGAAAATACATGGGGGAAGTCTTCACTACTGGATGCTTTATCAGTGGCATTACCTACTAATGCACAACCCTACCAATTTGAAATGCGTGATTTTCATGTGGATTACGCTATCTCACATCCCCAAACGCAATATTTACAAATTATTCTGCGATTTCGTGCTAGCACCAACAATGAGCCTCGCTCTGGGCGTTATCGAAAAATAAAACCCATCTGGAATGACTATTCCAATGAACGTTCAGAAATTATTTATCAGTTAAGCGCCACTTTACAAGGCACTAAAGTCACCACTGATTACGCCTTTTTAGATAGAAATGGCGTGGTCAAAAAGCTCCATCACAGTGAAAAATTAGCGCAACAATTGATGGTTCTACATCCTGTTATTCGTCTGCGAGATTCGCGACGCTTTCAACGCATTGACCAGCAAGCGATGCCTGCTAATTCTAAAATTGAACAAAGAATCAAAAATACGTGTCGGCGCCTGATCTCACATCCAGGCTTGGTCAGTAAAGAAGAAATGAAAAGCAGTGTAAAAACCATGCACGATTTAGTGGATCATTATTTCTCCTACAAAAACCATGTACGACATGATCCCAGAGCCAGTCGCGACGGTATCTTTACCTCTAGCGCCGGCAGCAAAATGTCGCTGAAACAGTTTGTTGATCAAACCCAAGATAAGCAAACTCGTCTACTACTGATGGGGCTACTCAACAACTACCTACAAGCTAAAGGGAATACAGAGTTAAGACGCTGCGCGCGCCCCCTGTTGATAGTGGAAGATCCCGAGGGACGCCTGCACCCTACCCATTTAGCCCGCGCTTGGGCACTGTTACAAATGATGCCGATGCAAAAAATCTTGACCACAAACTCTGCTGTATTGCTGGGCGCTGTGCCATTAAGAAGCATTAAGCGTTTAGTGAGGAAATCTGATCGCACCGAAGCAAAATACATTCGCCCTGAAATGCTGTCAGCAGACGAGTTACGACGGGTGGGGTTTCATATTCGCTTTCATCGTTCTAGCGCTTTGTTTGCCCGCTGCTGGCTTCTTGTTGAAGGCGAAACCGAGGTATGGCTATTTAACGAACTGGCTAAATTATGTGGCTATGATTTAGCCGCAGAAGGGGTGCAAATTGTGGAGTTTGCCCAATCGGGCTTAAGATCGCTCTTAAAAGTGGCCCGTGCGTTTGATATTGACTGGCACGTGGTCACCGATGGGGATGCAGCAGGCAAAAAATACGCCGCTTCCGTGCGAGGCATGTTAAAGGGAGAGCAAGAGCGGCATAGGCTCACCGAATTGCCAGATAAAGACATAGAACACTACCTATATAACAATGGCTTTGAGTACTTCTTTCGTGACATGGTGAAAATCCCTTATGACCATCCTATTCCAGCGAAGAAGGTGATCAATCGAGCCTTAAAAAAACACGCTAAACCGGATGTGGCACTGGCTATTGTTGAATACTGTGAAGTGCATGGTGATGGCACTGTCCCCTTACTGATCCGTTGGACACTAAAGCGTGTTATCAGTATGGCAAATGGCAATACTTAACCCTCTATTTATATCACTCCTACTGCCCGTTAATAGAGCAATCCATTAACGGGCGGCTTAATGACCATGGGTCGCTATTTTTTCTTACCTTCGATGTGTAATTCCATGTCTACATAGCTTGATGCGCCCATGATTGGAATATTAAAATCGGCCAGTTGTAAACGAGTTGTCCCCATAAATCCGACCCGTTCACCACCCCACGGGTCTTTTCCTTGTCCAATAAAATCAGCGGCGATAATCACAGGTTTAGTCTGTCCATGTAGGGTTAACTCCCCCATCACTTCCAGTTTGCCGTCACCTTTATCGGTCACTTTAGTACTGGTAAAAGTGGCTTGTTTATACTTAGAGGCGTCAATAAAGTCGCTACTTCGAATGTGTTTATCTCGTTCCGCATGATTGGAGTCTAAACTGGTAGTATCCACCTTCACCATCACTTTTGAGGCGCTGACATTTGCAGGATCGTAGCTAAACTCACCGTCAAATCGATTAAAGCGCCCTTTTATAAAGCTGTAGCCTAAATGACTTACTTTAAAGTTGATGGAAGCGTGCGCTCCTTTAGTATCAATTACATAATCGGCAGCACTGACCTGAAACGGTATCGCTATAGCGACGGCTAAACCCAATATTGTTGCTAGTTTTTTCATTTTTAACTTCCTGTCATTTTGCGTAATGTGTCATCTCGATCAATAAAATGATGCTTAATAGCCGCTAGAGCGTGAATAACAGCTAACCCAACTAAAGAGCAAGCCACATAAAAGTGAATCTCACCGGACAAATCCGCTTGCCCTTCAAAAAGCTTACCAATTGCAGGGATCTCAAACCAACCAAACACTGAAATGCCTCTTCCGTCTTCGGTAGAGATCAAATAGCCAGAAACAAACAGCGTGAACAACAGCACATACATGAGGTGATGAGCAGCTTTGGCCAACTTAACTTCCAGCACTGTTCCAGTAACAGGTGGTGAGCCTTTTAATGATTTCCACAGCAGGCGCAACACCGTTAAGGACATAAGTAACAAACCAACAGATTTATGCCAAAATGGCGCCAGTTGATACCATTTATGGTAATAGTTGAGATCCACCATCCACCAGCCTAGCCCAAACAATCCCACAATCAGTATTGCCGACAGCCAATGCAGAATGCGTGCGGTTAGATTATAGCGAATCAATCTTTCACTCTTCATTTGCTTCACTTATATGCATCTTTTTACTAACATCTAGGCTACAAGAATATTATTGTATTGGTAAAGGAAAATTATGCAGGAGTGTGTGAATATAACTCACTTAATTTAAATTTTTGAACATACTCGTGATTTACCTATAAAGATAAGTAGAATTAATTTGATATCATCCACCTCTCATTTCTTCATCTGGATTCACCCTTGTTAAAAGACATTGTTGTTCAAACGTTAAAAGCGGTGCAAAATGACTGCTTATCTCTGTCGCAACACCACTACCCCACAGTGCACAATAGGGGTATGAATAACAATCATTTAACAGCCATGGTGGAAAGACGCTTATTGAAAGTCGCCAAAGAGTTTGCCTTGAGCGCAGAAACTAACGGAGTTGAAATAGAGAAAAAGGATAATATAGCGAATACGGTTTATCGACGGATCACATTACATCACGGTAGCGTTTGGTTATTTCCCTATTCAATCAAAACGGCCAACAAGGTGTTTAAATCTCACCTTGTGCAAATGCTCAGTGTTTGGCGGGCTGAATACGCTTATGCCATTCAACCTAACGATTGCGTTGTATTAGTGTGCGATCACTGGTTAAATCGCATTAGTACCAGCCAACAGTTACTGCATTGGTGGCACAATCAACTACCAGAGAATAATAGTGAATATGAACAACAAGCCATATTCCTAGAGCATTCACCGGCCCCTAGGTTAGATGATGTAATGAAAGCTCTTAATTTGTCTCCTTGCTACAAAACACACGTGCATCCATTGAAAAAACAAGAGGACGGATCTTTGGTAAAAAGATACGTCCACCTGTATGCCATCTTTGAGTGTAAATAACGTTATTTTGTCACCGCAGCTAGCACCTCACTAAAGCGGGTCCAAGACTTTTTATCGGCGTCTTCTCGATAACGCTCAGAACCAAAGACGGTAAAGGCATGCGGTGCACCGCCATAAGAAACCATTTCATGTTTAATGCCGGTTTTTTCTAATTCGTCAGCCAACATGGCAAAATCTTTCATCGTAATTGCGGTATCCGCCGTACCATGGAAAATCACCACTGGCGCTTTAGTCATTTTGTAGTCTTGACCTTTAGGGGTTGATAATCCTCCGTGGAAAGTCACAAAGGCTTTCGCATCGGCTCCCGCCCTAGCGGCTTCTAATACGGCCGCACCGCCAAAGCAATACCCCATAACCACGGTATTATCGCCATTACCATTTAACATCTCGCCTTGACGTTGGCTTTCTGCCATAAGCTTTTGTAATTTGGCACGATCTTTATATAGCTCACCGGTATGCTGTTTTTTATCTTTTACTTCCGTTGGACGAATACCTTGACCAAATAAGTCGGCGGCAAACACATTATATCCTTGTGCATTGAGCATTTCCGCACGCTTTATTTCATAGTCCGTTAAGCCATCCCAATCATGAACTAATATTACCAAAGGCGCCGTATCTGATACTTTTGACCAATAGCCTTGATAGGCATTTCCATCCACTTCATAAACAACATTTTCTCCAGCAACCGCACTTCCGCAACAGGCCAATAATGTTGCATATAAAAAATGACGCATGACTTAATCTCCTTTTTGTATGAGTCAATCAAAGTGTAGTACGCGCATAGAGAATTTAAGGATCTTTACACTCTTCCCTAGAACGAAATTACGCGACTTGGCTCACATAACGTGTCGTACTCTATTTTTATCTATTAATTTCGCCCTCTTTTTGATTGAGTTGGCTTGATGGATGGCGACTCATTACCAAATAAAACAACCTGTCACACAAAACCAACTAAGATAATAAATATTGCTAACGATGTTCTACCACTATAGATGAGAGCCAGTGCTTTGAAGCCATTAGCGGACAATGAAGATCACTTACATCCCACTCAACATTCTGCCCATCAGCCGATCCCGTTAGTTCGTGCTGATATTGTCAATGCGATTATTATGCAGTTTGAAAAGCAAGGATTTGATACCACAAAGACATTACAACAGGCCAACATCAGCCGTGGTATGTTGTTTGATGCTAACAATATGATTCTTAATGACTGTGCTATATCAATTTTAGGTCAGACCTATCAAAAAGAAGGTATCCTTCCTTTTGCGAATGCCATCGCAAGTGTAATACGTGATCATCTCATCCCTGATTTTGTAAAAACACTACCCAAAGCACTCACCGTTAGAGAAGTGTTAACCAAGTTCAACCTACTTATACGCGATTCCATTCCTGCAGCCTCACAATACTTAGAGGTAGGTGAGCATAATGCTTGGTTTTGTTCAGCATTTAAGCACACACAGATACGTGACTGGCAAGAAGTCTTCAATATTCTCTACACCACAGAGTTAGTACGAGCATTAACTAATAATTATAACTGGAAGCCCAAAATGGTTTCATTACAGCAAGGGCTAGATAAAGACTTTGCTCAAAATATCCCCCGCGATATCCAACTGCTCTTCTCTCAAAGTCACACCAAAATCAGTGTCGATTTAGATTTTCTAGACCAAACGATCAAGACACCCTACCCAGAGCCTAAACCTCGAGAAATCATCTGGCACAGTACTTTTACCGATACCGTTTACACGGCTTTAGCGCCCTATATTCATGAACAACGTTTAGATATTGAATTAGCTGCCAAGCTGTTTGGAATGAGTTGTCGCACATTACAAAGAAAGTTACACCAAGAAAAAAGTGCATTTAGAACCATTAAAAATAGCCTGATGTTTAATACAGCCTGTGAGTTGATGAGCTTAAACTTAAGTTTGACCCAGGTTTCTGTTCAGTTAGGTTATGCGGACATTTCTCATTTCTCACGCGCGTTCAAACGCTTTAGTGGCTTAACACCTAAGCAATACCAAGCCGCACTGCTTGATGATAGGCAGGATCAAAAATCTTAGTCCTGAATTTTTCGGCTATAGTTACCCAATACTCAAAGCCAATGTAAACGAGAATCACTCCAAAGGCGCACTATGAATACGACTTACACTATCGATAGCTTAGAGTCTTTTCTTATCGCAATCTCTGTGCTATTTCTTGGCCAGTTTATCAATAGACGCGTACCTTTTTTAAAGCAATATCAAGTACCTGAGCCCATTGTAGGGGGGTTGTTTGTTGCCATAATTATTACCATTTTACATGTGAATGGCATTGACTTAGATTTTAATCTGCCACTAGAAAAAATACTTATGCTGATGTTTTTCACCACCGTTGGTCTTTCCGCCAGTTATTCACAGCTGTTAAAAGGGGGTAAAAAGGTATTTGTTTTTCTTGGTGTGGCTTCTATTTATATCGTCATCCAAAATGCTATCGGAGTGAGTTTAGCCAGCATGTTGGATTTAAACCCACTACTGGGTTTAGTCGCGGGGTCTATTACACTGTCCGGTGGTCATGGTACAGGCGCTGCTTGGGCCGCCACTTTTGAGGAACTTTATGGATTAAAGACTCTTGAGTTTGCCATGGCGTCAGCCACTTTTGGGCTTATTGTAGGTGGTTTAATCGGTGGCCCTATTGCTCAGAGACGCATAAAAAAACATAACCTCATTTCACAATACGGTGACGGTTCAAAACACCATGATACCTTTCCCGATGTGGTTACCTATAATGAAACCGAAGAGGACAAAGTCACCCCTCGCCGTATGATCGAAACCCTATTTATGGTGCTTATCTGTGTGGTTGGTGCTACCTATATTAAAGCATTCACTGCCGACCTTGGCATTAGCTGGTTAAAAGGCATTCCCGATTTTGTTTTTGCGCTTTTTCTCGGGGTGATCCTCACTAACCTATACGAAGTAAGCGGGATCTATAAGTTTAATACGGATACCGTAGACATTATTGGCACTGTATCCCTATCACTATTCTTAGCCATGGCATTAATGAGCTTAAAGCTTTGGGAAATTTTTGATTTGGCGATGCCCTTATTGGTTATTCTAGCCGTACAAACTGTTGTATTAGCTATCTTTGCCTATCATGTCACCTTTAGAGTCATGGGCAGTAACTACGACGCGGCTATCATAACGGGCGGGCATTGCGGGTTTGGTATGGGAGCCACCCCTACCGCAGTAATGAATATGGGGTCTCTGGTCAACCATTACGGCCCATCACCACAAGCTTTTATGGTGGTTCCCATCGTGGGCGCCTTCTTTATCGACATTGTCAATTTAGTGGTGCTTCAGGGGTACATTGCATTTTTAGGTTAGCGGTTATGATTGTAATGATCTGTGGCTCTTTATCACCGGTAAGCTAACCTAAGTAGCTTTTAAAACAACAACGCGTTCAACCGACAGGCTAGCCAAGATTCCAATCAGCCTTTTTGTTTGACAACCAATACTGATAAAGCCCTTCAACATCCTTAGAGCATAAATGCATCATAGCTTGCTTAAGTTGCTCTTCAGGCCAATCCCACCAGCGCATTTCAAGTAATAATTTAATCTGTAATTCAGCAAAGCGAAATTTAATGTGTCTAGCCGGATTAGAGCCGACGACCTCATAAGGCAATACATCTTTAGTCACCACAGCGCGACTGGCAATAACCGCCCCATCACCAATGGTCACCCCCGCCATAATCATGGCTTCACTGCCAATCCACACATCATTACCAATAACCGTATTCCCTGCGCGAACAAAAGCATCCTTAGCATCTGTAAACTGAAGAAAATCCTGATAATAAAATGGAAACGTGCTTATCCAATCATTACGATGACCTTGATTTCCGGCCATCATAAATACCGCCCCTGTTCCGATAGAGCAAAAGCTGCCAATAATGAGTTTATCCACATCATCACGCAATGGATCCAAATAACGAGCACACTCATCAAAACTATGCTTATGATAATACCCAGAATAATAACTGTGCTTTCCCACAATGATATTCGGATTCCTCACCTGCTCCTCCAACGAAACACCCGCAAAAAGAGATTCAAAATAATTCATCAATCGCTTCACTTTTCACTTATCAGACACCCATACTTAATAGCACGTTTTGAAGTGCTGGACTAAACTAACATTTATCATCCATGTTAAAACAGTACTATGCCGAGCCCAAGAAGAAATCAAATAAGTATTGAAGATACCCCTTACTACCACTGTTGTAGCCGTGTTGTCCGGCGAGCCTTTCTATGTGGAGATGACCCTTATTCAGGCCAAAATTACGATCACCGTCGCAGTTGGGTTGACTCTTTATTGATGAAACTTAACAGCGTATTCGCTATCGACATTGCAGCATTTGCGATCATGTCTAATCACTTACATGTCATTTTACGGATTGATGTCGATACCGCAAATCAATGGACTGATCGTGAAGTATTAGAGCAATGGCACTTATTATTCAAGGGGGATGATTTAACTCATCGTTTTGTAAAAGGAGCATTAATTGAAGGCAACGAAGTCACCAAGTTAAAACACACTATTGCCACCTATCGAAGCCGACTGTGCGACATCAGTTGGTTCATGCGTTGCCTCAATGAACCTATTGCTAGGCAAGCAAATCAAGAAGATAATTGCACTGGTCGATTTTGGGAAGGTCGTTTCAAATGCCAGGCTCTGCTGGATGATACCGCGCTTCTTGCTTGTATGGCTTATGTAGATTTAAACCCTATTAGGTCTAAACTGGCCAAGACATTAACTCAATCAGAACACACCAGTATTAAGCTACGTATTCAGGCTGCAATTAACAGTGAACAACCAAAATCCCTGCTTCCTTTCATTGGTAATGAACATCAAAACCAGCTAAAAGGCATTGCTTTCTCTCTTAAAGACTATCTCGAACTTGTAGATGAAACTGGACGTATTATAAGAAATGATAAACGAGGTACAATTAGTAAACATACTGAGAAGATACTCAGCCGCATGGCATTACCTCATGAAAATTGGCTAAAAATCATTACAAATTTCGGTGCGCTATTTCATGGCCCAGTTGGAACATTGAGCGAGTTATCTCTGTATTGTGAGCATCTAGAAAAACAGCGACGGCATTTTTCCAAATGTTGTCACTATATGAGTAGTGGCTAAGTCTGATTTATCTGAATTTAACCTTTTATTATCCACTTTGTATATCAAAGTAGATAAATACGCCTAAAATCTTCAAATACCCCCTTAATAAACTAGATCTTGTAGCTAAATCTACACTCTCCTATTTTTTTAGCATAATTGGATAGCACTAAAATCCCTGTATTTAATCGTAGATAATATAGTACTGATAAGTGGTTGAATTAGAATGGGTGGCTAGTTTAAAACTGGTTTAAAACTAAAGATGCGGATAGAAAAGAGGCAGCAGGTGTTACGCTCTGCTGCCTCTTATCATGTTATCAATACTTATGCTTTAGCGTTAAATACCACTTGGTATTCGCCAATGCCTTCGTAGTTGATAGTTGTTGGCTTATCAAATTCTACTTCTACGATGCCACAGTAAGAGCCTGTGATGATGGTTTCGCCTGCTTTAAACTCAACGCCACGACGAGTCATGAAGTTGATTAGCCAGTAGATTGGGCTTTGCGCTGATTGGTTTGGATGTACGCCATCAAAGTTTTGAACCTTGCCGTCTTGAGTCACGGTTACGTTAACTTTTGCCGCATCAAACGCTTTTTCACGATCGATTTCAGGGCCAACGTATAGGCCTTGGTTTACCATGCAATCTGCTAGTTTTTCGTAAAACTCAGCGTCGCTGTCTTCGGCAAAACGAGATTGCATGAGCTCTAGTGCCATATGGCATGAACCGATTGCATCGTTAATTTGTGCTTCAGTATAACCTTCAGGGTTTGCCGGTAGGTTTTTACCTAGTGTAAAACCAATTTCAGGTTCGATGCGCGCTACGCCATTATCAGCAAAAAACTGACATGTTTCGCCACGCTCTACGCTATCTGTGAAGATAGGTGCAACTATGTATTTGTCTTCTGCTAGAGGGTTTAGACATTTCCAGCCCCCTACTTCGCCGTTCTTTTGTTCAATCATTGCAGCTTGAACTTGTAGCGCTTGTTCAAGCGTTGTTGGGCGGATTTCTTCTGCTAAGCGTGGCGCTTTGGTGCCTGGTACGCGGCGACTTAATAGCTCAGTTGCGGCAGCACTGTAAAAGTTAGTCATATTATATTACCGATGGATTGTTTTTACTGATGATATAGCAATTTCAAGGATGTGAATAGACCACAAGATCACCGATAGCCTGTTCTTAAATGACTACGATTGAAAATTCGCCAATAAAAAAGGTGGCTTACAAATAAGCCACCTTTGCCAATCAACTTTACACAGTCTTAGTTACAAAATAAGACAGCCGTTAACGATTAAACGTCGTAAGTTGTTGATGCGGTATCACCGCCTGTACCAGTCCAGTTAGTGTGGAAGAATTCACCACGCTCACGGTCGATACGCTCATAAGTGTGAGCACCAAAGTAGTCACGTTGAGCTTGTAGAAGGTTCGCAGGCAGGCGTGCTGTTGTGTAACCATCAAGGAATGAAAGCGCAGAAGTCGTACAAGGCATTGGGATACCCACTTCTAGAGACTTAGCCGCCACTTTACGCCACGCACCTAGACAGTTTTCTAGGATAGCTTTGAAGTAAGGGTCTGAACCTAAGAAAGCAATTTCTGGATCAGTATCGAATGCATCACGGATGTTACCAAGGAATGCAGAACGGATGATACAACCGCCACGCCACATTAGCGCTACGTTACCATAGTTAAGATCCCAGCCATTTTCGTTAGATGCTTCGCGCATTAGCATAAAGCCTTGCGCGTAAGAGATGATTTTTGAAGCCAGTAGCGCTTGACGAAGTGCGTCAACCCACTCTTGCTTATCACCTGTTACTTTTTCTACTTTCTTACCAAACAGTTTTTCTGCTGCAACACGCTGATCTTTCAGTGAAGATAGGCAGCGAGAGAATACTGATTCAGAGATCAAAGTCAGTGGAATACCAAGATCAAGAGCATTGATACCCGTCCATTTACCGGTACCTTTTTGCCCAGCAGTATCAAGGATTTTATCCACTAATGGCGCGCCATCTTCATCACGGTATTTTAGGATATCCGCGGTGATTTCTACAAGGTAGCTATCAAGCTCAGTGGTGTTCCAATCAGCAAATACGGCCTGCATTTCGTCAGCAGACATGTTAAGACCGTCTTGCATAAATTGGTACGCTTCACAGATAAGCTGCATGTCACCGTATTCGATGCCATTGTGTACCATTTTAACGAAGTGACCTGCGCCATCGTTACCCACCCAATCACAGCAAGGCTCGCCTTTGTCTGTTTTAGCAGAGATGCCTTGGAGAATTGGTTTAACCGCATCCCAAGCTTCAGGAGAACCACCTGGCATGATAGATGGACCAAAACGTGCGCCTTCTTCACCACCAGATACACCAGTACCGATGAAGTTAATGCCTTTTTCGCGTAAGTACGCAACACGACGGTTAGTATCTGGGTAGTTAGTGTTACCACCATCAATGATGATGTCACCTTTATCTAGCAGCGGGATAAGTTGCTCAATGAAGTTATCAACAACGTCACCAGCACGTACCATAAGCATCACTTTACGTGGTGACTCTAGTTTATCGACCATCTCTTGTAGCGAGTATGCGCCAACAATGTTGGTGCCTTTTGCTGGGCCTTCAAGGAACTGATCAACTTTAGCAGCTGTACGGTTGTGTGCCACAACTTTAAAACCATGATCGTTCATGTTTAAGATAAGGTTTTGACCCATAACTGCGAGTCCAACTACACCAATATCACCTTTCATTATATTTCTCCTAGTATTCTTATCTTAAGCAATCTTGCTTGCTGCATCTGAGTCTAAAAACCATTCAGTCTCACCCACATTAGAGTGAATTTTTGCCGCCGGATATGGCAGTTCTTCAGCTGGAGTGTGATAGATCTCATTTACGATATCTGTTTTTCCTGCGCCAAGCACCAAATAGCTAATACGCTTTGCCGCTTGTAGCACTTTTGCTGACTTCGAAATACGCAACTGACCCGATTCTGGGTGAGAGGCAACGATAGCCAGTTTTTCTTCATTGTAATTGGTTTGCTCTGGGAACAAAGAGGCCGTGTGACCATCGGCCCCAACCCCTAGTAAGATCCAATCAAATACAGGTACGCCATTTTGTGTTGGGATAACATCCGTCATCTCGCGAGCAAAGCGAACCGCTTCTTGTTGTGGATCATTTTCACCCAAAATGCGATGAATATTGTCTTCAGCTACGCCGACAGGGGTAAATAACAATGCGTTTGCCTCGCCAAAGTTACTTTCTGCGTTATCCGGTGCCACACAACGCTCATCACCCCACCAAAAGTGCAGGTTTTGCCATTGTATCGCATTTGCATAAGGCTCGGATGCCAATAATTTAAACAGCATCTTAGGCGTGCTACCACCAGATAAAGAGATATGAATGGCACGGTCAAGTTCACTGAACTGTTGTAACTCTTTGGCCAACTGCTCAACAACCTGCGCAGGTGTATCGAAAATTTTCGTCTTCATTATAATTCGCAATAGTCCGTATCAGTTAAGTTTTTACATGGGAAACGCCACGCTCGACCATCACGCTCAAGAAGAGCATGCGCCTCTTTTGGTCCCCATGTACCACAAGCGTAACCAAATAGTGCTTGAGTGCGCTCTTTAAAATCCAATATTGGTTGGACGTATTCCCAACACGTTTCTACAGCATCTGAACGCGCAAATAAGGTCGCATCACCGTTTAAAGCATCCAGCAGTAAACGTTCATAAGCGGTCAGCATATGAGCTTCATTTAACGACTTATAATGGAAGTTCATTTTCACTTCTTTAGCATGGAAACCCGCTCCAGGCTCTTTTAAGCCAAAGCTAATTTGAATGCCTTCATCCGGCTGAATACGGATGATAAGTTTATTCTCTGGCGCATCCTGTGCAAATACTGGGTGTGGCGTATCTTTGAAATGGATAACCACTTCGGTTACGCGTGTCGGTAAACGCTTACCAGTACGAACATAAAACGGAACACCATTCCAGCGACTGTTATTAATGTACGCCTTTAAGCCTATATAGGTTTCGGTACGAGAGTCTGCTGCCACACCCTGCTCTTCTCGGTAACCAGGAAGGAAATCCCCTCGCACAGTAGATTCTGTATATTGACCAAGGATAAGGTTATTCGTCAAATCATGTTCATCAAGCGGTTTAAGGCTTTTTAACACCTTGACCACTTCATCACGAATAGAGTCGGCATTAATGTGAGGCGGTGACTCCATCCCCACCATTGCCAACACTTGTAACAAGTGGTTTTGGAACATATCACGCACCGCACCAGAGCCGTCGTAGTAACCACCACGTTCCTCTACACCCAGAAATTCAGAACCGGTGATTTCGACGTAATTAATGAAGTTTCGATTCCATAATGGTTCAAACATGATGTTTGAAAAGCGAAATACCAGCAAATTCTGCACGGTTTCTTTACCAAGGTAATGGTCAATTCGGTATAACTGCTCTTCATCAAAATGAGTATGAATTTGCTCATCCAATTTTCTTGCTGAGGCTAAGTCATAACCAAACGGTTTTTCCACGATCAATCGTTTCCAACCATCATCTTCTTTATTTAAACCATGAGCGGCAAGGCTTGCAGGAATAACAGAATATAAGCTCGGCGGCGTAGCAAGATAATACAGTACGTTACGCTGCTCTAGTTGATAGTGCGCAGCTAGTGCATCTTGACGTGTCGCCAGTTTGGCATAATCAGCGGCATCCGAGGTATTAATCGCTTGATAGTGAAGGTGACTGATAAATTCAGCTAATACAGACTCTTCTGTTTGCTCGAACTCTTGCAGCGCTTTTTTCAATTTTTCACGATAAGATTCATCACTATACTCGGTGCGGCTCACACCTAAAATATAAAAAGATTCTGGGAGTTGACCGCTTTGATACAGTCGATATAAAGCGGGAATTAACTTACGGTAAGTTAAGTCACCTGAAGCACCAAAAATCACTATGCTGCTTTTATCTGGTATAACCATCATTGTTCCTTACATGCCTTTAAGGGTGTCATACACAGCGCCATGAAGGGAATCACGTCGCAATGACTTATATGCACCATAAAAAGAATTCTACACCGAATAGGCGGAATTGAAATATTTTGTCACTATCTCATAGCGAATAACTGCAATCTAAAAGCAAAAAATCCCCGCTTAACTAACGGAGATACCTTCGGCGCCATAGTCTAGCTTTATACAAGCTCAATACAAACGTTTTGATGGCGATAAAGGCTCATTTGCTCGTAATCTAGGCAGTCTATACCCAGTGCATTCACAGCCAACACCTTCACTCTTGATATACTGCGGCCTAGATTACATCAGATGCTCTTAATTTATAACTCAACTCCTTGCATATGATCTTTCAATTATTAGGAAGACGCAGCACTGATGCCTGTCGGCGCAACGACACTCACGCCATGCGAAATAAAGCACAGCATGACTTCTCTTACAAACAAGACTCTACACAACAAGCATGCCGTTGGACGAATTTACCGCTTATAGCCATTAAGGGCGCAACTGCAAAATCTTATCAATATCTTCAGCACAGTGTCGCTCGGGAAGTTGTTCCCACACTTCACCAAAAGCGCGATTTACGATACGGCCTCGTTGTACGCCTTCTCTTTGTTCGATCATTTTTGCCCATCGCATCACATGAGAATACGACTCAACCTGCAAAAATTGCGCAGCATCGTAGAGTTTCCCCAGCACTAGGTTGCCATACCAAGGCCAAATGGCCATATCTGCGATAGTAAAACTATCCCCAGAAACAAATGCATTCTGCGCTAATTGTTTATCTAACACATCCAGTTGACGTTTTGCTTCCATGGCAAATCGATTAATCGGGTACTCTTGTTTCTCATCGGCATAGGCATAAAAATGGCCAAAGCCTCCCCCCAAAAATGGCGCAGAACCTTGAGCCCAAAATAGCCAATTCAATGTCTGCGTTCTTTGCGGGCCCGACGGAGGTAGAAAATGAGCGAATTTTTCCGCCAAGTGCATCAATATAGATGCCGACTCGAACACATTAACCGGCTTTTCGCCACTTTTATCGACCAACGCTGGGATTTTTGAATTAGGATTCACCGCCACAAAGCCCGATGAAAACTGATCAGATTCACCAATATTAATTAGGTAAGCATCATATTCCGCTTCCTTAATGCCTAACGCTAATAACTCCTCCAGCATAATGGTCACTTTTTGTCCATTAGGTGTACCTAAAGAGTAAAGCTGAAGTGGATGCTGACCTTCTGGCAAATCGTGCTCAAAGCGTGCACCGGATTCGGGGCTATTTATGTTGGCCCATTTATTGTTGCCATTACTGTCATTGGTCCAAACTGCTGGGGGTACATAGGGTTGACTCATAACCTTTCCTTAAATGTTCACATACCTATTCACTATAGACTTGAATTAGCCTAATAAGTGCCATTATTTAAAAATCAACGCACCAACAAATCTTGTTACGATCGCACTTATTGCAGCCCTTTTATTTCAGTGGCTTCACCACAGAGTCTAGCCCTTCCACTTTTAATGCCAAACATAATTGGAGTAGTTGCCCTAACTCGCCGGACGGCCATTGAGCTTTGTTTTGAAACCACAGTAGGTACTCTTCAGGAAGGTCAATTAATACACGCCCTGCGTATTTTCCAAATGGCATTTTCATTCGTGCCAATTTGACTATATTCTCTTTATCTAACACCGCTTATCACCCTTACAAACACTTCATGACATTTAGCATAATATCGACAATACTAGAATAACGTGCTCACAACCAAAGGAAGCGGTTTGCACAAAACCACCACTATTAGCGCCCTTGCAATTTCGTGTTTCTCCTTGCCGTGTTGGGCCGAATCTAGTGAAGATACCTGCCTAAGCAGGTCAACCGATAATAGGCCAATTTCTCGTGCTTATCACTTCCTAAACACTAAATTTTGCCAGCCAGCGGTATGGTTTGATGATTTTTTTGCCGACGAGCGTGTAACAGAAGATGCACGAGCGGGCACCTCTGTTCGCTGGAAAAATGACTTCACCTATTTTGAAAATAAGGGCCTTAAATACGAATCGAAAATTGATGCGAAGTTTAATCTACCTAAAGTGACTAAACGCCTTAAAGTGATTATTGAGTCAGAGGGAGAGGATGACCTGTTTAATCTATTTCCACGCACAGAGGAGGAAATACAAAACACTATAGGCCTTAGGTACGACTTCTATGCCAAAGGGTATAGCAGTTTTAACATCAAAACCACGTTCCAACCTAAAATAGAGGCAAGGTATCGTTTCAGCTACCCCATTACCGTTAATACGGTGTTCCGCCTAACGCAAAAAGTCTATCAAGAGAAAGAGTTTACCGGAGAATCTACACAAGTTGATATCGACCAAGCGCTATCGAAAAACTTATTACTGCGCTGGACATCCTTTGCCGAATTCAACCGTGATCAAGACGCCGATAACAGTATTTGGGAGATGGGTACAGGATGGGTGCTATTTCACTACCTTTCAACCACTCAAGCTATCAACTATACCATTAGCACAACAGCAACGGACTCCCCGCGAACCTATATTGATAACACATTAATTGGGCTAACGTACCGGCATAACTATTTTTTTGACTGGTTCTACTATGAGATTTCCCCTGAATATAACTGGTACAAAGAGCACGATCAGAGCTTTGAGAAACAAGCCAGTATTCGATTACGACTAGAAATCCGGTTTGACAACTTTTAACCGCCATAAAAAAACGGCAACCTAAGTCACCGTTTTGTGCATTATTGAATAAGAAGGTTATTCCCAATCAAGGATAACTTTACCAGAAGCCCCGCTACGCATAGCGTCAAAGCCTTTTTGGAAGTCATCAACTTTAAAGTGATGTGTGATAATTGGCGTTAGATCTAGGCCTGATTGAATCAAGCTTGCCATCTTATACCATGTCTCGAACATCTCACGACCATAAATCCCTTTGATGACTAAACCTTTAAAGATCACTTGGTTCCAATCAATACCCATGTCTGACGGTGGAATACCTAACAGTGCAACGCGACCACCGTGATTCATGGTTTCTAGCATAGAGCTGAATGCTGCTTGTACGCCGGACATTTCAAGGCCAACATCAAAGCCTTCCGTCATATTAAGCTCAGCCATAACGTCTTTTAAATTTTCTTTTGCCACGTTAACCGCGCGTGTTACGCCCATTTGACGAGCAAGATCGAGACGATATTCGTTCACATCTGTAATCACGACATGACGAGCCCCTACATGCTTGGCAACAGCGGCAGCCATAATACCAATTGGGCCTGCGCCCGTAATTAATACGTCTTCGCCAACAAGATCAAATGACAATGCGGTATGTACTGCATTACCAAACGGGTCAAAAATAGAGGCAAGATCATCAGAGATGCCATCTGGGATTTTGAATGCATTAAACGCAGGGATCACTAAGTACTCCGCAAACGCACCAGTACGGTTCACACCAACCCCTATCGTATTACGACAAAGGTGAGTACGACCGCCACGACAGTTGCGGCAATGTCCACAAGTAATATGGCCTTCACCTGAAACGCGGTCGCCCACTTCAAATCCACGGACTTCTTGACCAATGGCGACAATTTCACCCACATATTCATGGCCGACAACCATAGGGACGGGAATGGTATTTTGCGACCAAGTATCCCAATTATAAATATGTACGTCTGTACCACAAATGGCGGTTTTCTTAATTTTGATCAGAATGTCGTTATGCCCCATTTCTGGCATATCCACTTCATTCATCCAAATGCCTTCTTCAGGCTTAAGTTTTGACAGTGCTTTAATTTTCATTACTTGATCAATCCCATGTCATGACCGACCTCAATAAAGGCATCGATAGCGCGGTCTAGTTGTTCACGAGTATGTGCTGCAGACATTTGAGTACGAATACGCGCTTGGCCTTTTGGCACTACAGGGAAAGAGAAGCCAACCACGTAAATGCCTTTTTCTAAAGCGCGTTCCGCAAATTCTGCGGCCACTTTTGCGTCACCAAGCATAATTGGGATGATAGCGTGATCTGCGCCCCCCATAGTGAAGCCCGCTTCTTCCATACGAGTGCGGAAATGTGATGCGTTATCCCAAAGGTGTGCACGAATATCGCTACTTTCTTGTAGAAGATCCAGTACGCGCAGTGAGGCAGATACAATTGCCGGAGCCACAGAGTTTGAGAACAAGTAAGGACGAGAGCGTTGGCGTAACCAGTCGATCACTTCTTTCTTACCAGAAGTGTAACCGCCTGAAGCGCCCCCCATTGCTTTACCCAGCGTACCAGTAATGATATCGATGCGATCCATCACATTGTGGTAATCGTGAGTACCTGCACCTGTTTCACCCATAAAGCCAACAGCGTGAGAATCATCCACCATCACTAATGCATTGTACTTGTCTGCCAAGTCACAGATAGCTGGAAGATTAGCTACCACACCATCCATTGAGAAAACGCCATCAGTTACGATAAGTTTATGGCGAGCACCCGCTTCATCAGCGGCAATCAATTGTTGCTCAAGCTCTTGCATGTTGTTATTTGAGTAACGAAAACGCATTGCTTTACATAAACGCACACCATCAATAATAGAAGCGTGGTTAAGTGCATCGGAAATAATCGCGTCTTCTTTACCTAAAATCGTTTCAAATAATCCTGCGTTTGCATCGAAGCAAGAAGTATAAAGAATGGTGTCTTCTGTTCCTAAGAAAGCAGAAAGTTTTGCTTCAAGCTGTTTGTGAATGTCCTGAGTACCACAAATAAAGCGTACTGATGCCATACCAAAGCCGTATTCATCCATACCTGTTTGAGCCGCTTTAATAAGCTCAGGGTGATTGGCTAGGCCTAAGTAGTTATTTGCACAGAAGTTCAGTACATCTTTGCCAGTAGAGATAGAAACGGAAGCTTGTTGTTGCGATGTGATAACACGCTCAGACTTGTATAAGCCTTCCGTTTTTACTTCTTCGATTTGTTGCTGAATTTGCTTATAAAACGCTGAAGACATGACTCTATAATCCTTTCAATAGACTGGGGAACTTAAACGCAAAACATCACTATATGAAGAGAAAATATTTTACGAATTTACAGTGTAAAGAGATTTTAGTAGAAAGACGATACGAGTATAATGCCAGTAATGGAATATCATTTGTGAACAATAGGCACAGATAATGAAAACAACTCAACTGATGGCGCTGTTACCCGATTTAGCCACTTATACGCTAGTGGTTCAACAAGGCAATTTTACCAATGCAGCCAATAGGTTAGCTATGACTCCTTCAGCGGTATCCAAAACGATTACCCGCCTAGAAAAGGCGCTTGCTGTCAAACTGATTGAGCGTACTACCCGTACTCTTCGCATCACAGAAGAAGGCCAAAAAGTCTATGACCAAGCCACAAAAATGCTCGGAGCAGCAGAACAAGCAGTAGAGTTGTCGTCAGCCAGTCATACTCAGGCGCAGGGAAGCATTCTAATTTCCGCTCCTGAGGCGTTTTTATCGTCGGTATTACAACCTTTAATTCTTGATTTTCTAAAAAAATATCCAAAGATACAGATCAAAGCAAGAGCCATTGACGGCGCAGTAGATTTTCATAAACAAGGTATTGATATTGCGTTCAAACTGACGGATTTGCCAGATGAACAGTTAATACTAAAAGAGCTGGGTCAAACCCGCTTATTACTGTGTGCCTCAAAACCTTACTTGATGAAGCACGGTCACCCTAGCCACCCTAGCGATCTTATTCATCATAACTGTTTGTATTTGGCCGAAACGGAACATGACAACATTTGGACGTTTCACAAAGAAGAACAATCACAATCGGTTACTGTTCAAGGAAGATACGCCGTAAACCAAGCGCAACTTAGGTTTGATGGCGTAAAGAATCACTTAGGTATAGGCTTATTCCATGACTTTGTTGTTGAAAACGCTCTGCAGCATGGCGAGGTGGTACAAGTTCTCGACGATTGGACGGTAACCAGTAATCATCATGGAAGTGTACTAATGCAATATGCACAAACCCAATATATGCCCGCTAGGCTCAGGTTATTTATTGACTTCATTAATCATGCCCTGGGTTAAAATCCTGTGCGGAGATTGGGACTCAAACACACCATTGATATGCACAGGTTTTAGTGTGAATTTAATTAAAAACCGTTTAACATCAAACAAATAGAACTCTAAAAAATGTAAAGGTCTCAATATGTTAATGACGACTACCCCTTCCATTGAAGGTAAACACATTGTTCACTATCACGGCGTGATGTCTGGTGAGGTTATTTTAGGAGCCAACTTTCTTAAAGATATGTTCGCAGGTATACGTGATTTCGTCGGCGGACGTTCAGGGACTTATGAAAAAGAATTAGAGCGAGCTCGTACCATTGCCATGCAAGAGTTACAGCAAAAAGCCCAAGATATGGGCGCTAATGCCATCGTAGGTATTGATATCGACTACCAAGTTTTAGGTAAAGATAACGGCATGCTTATGGTCAGTGCTACAGGCACTGCTGTTACAATTAACTAGCCAAACAATGAGCATACACTTAAGACAAGCAAAACATGAGCTTGGCCCGCTGCAATTTTTAACCTTAGTTCTGTCAGTCTATGTATTGTTGGCACTATTTGTTGAAAATGCCTTTCAGCTTGATCCTGATACCAGAGAACTGCTTTCAACCATAGATAGCTTAGTGTGTATGGTATTTTTAACGGATTTTCTGCATCGTTTTCATCGAGCCCCTAATAAAATGGCCTTTATGAAATGGGGCTGGATTGATCTTCTTTCGAGTATCCCAATGGTGGACGCTTTACGTTATGGCCGTTTTATTCACCTAGTCCGGTTTTTGCGTATGCTAAAAGCCATTCGCTCGACCAAAATCATCCTCTATTATTTATTCCATAACCGCCGTGAAGGCACCTTTTCCATCGTCGCCAGTATCTCTGTACTGGTGGTTATCTTTGGCGCAATTGGTATCTTGCAGTTTGAAAAGGGCTTAGCTGAGTCCAATATCCAAAATGCCAGCGATGCACTTTGGTGGTCATTTGTGACTATTACCACAGTAGGTTACGGAGATTACTACCCTGTCACACCACAAGGTAGAGCGGTAGCCGCCGTATTAATGACCGCAGGAGTGGGCCTATTTGGTACCTTTACTGGGCTTGTGGCCAATTGGTTTATGACCGAAGAAGATCAGCAAGCTAGCCAAAATGAAGCCAAAGAACGTAAAGAATTAAAACGGGAGCTTGATGCTCTACATAGTGAAATTGATGAGCTCAAGCAATTGATTAGAAACCAAAAATCATAATAGCTCTTTCGCTATCAAATGCAGTAAAAACGTTTCTCGTTCAATGCTGAGACCTTTTTTATCACTGTCTGATAGGGTTCGTTGATTATGCGCAATCGCATCATGAATATTAATCCACACGGCCTGCATGCCATTTTTTATCTCATAATCTTCAAAATTAGGCGCTCCTAGTTGAGCGTCTACACTACAGGTATAACAATAAGAGAACATACGCATGACGTCGGCACCGTCTTTATACCAAGGACGATACTCTTCAAACACACCAAAGGGTTGGATATTGCGTATGTTTCTCGCCCCTGTCTCCTCTTCAAGTTCACGTACCAAGCCTGCCTGTAGATCTTCACCTTCATCAACACCCCCACCAGGTAACGAATAATCGTGATAACGCTCAGTGTAAAGTAGCAAGATGACCTCTCCTTGAAGCACTATGGCCCGAGTGGCACGCCTTTGCATAATACGCAGGCTAGCAAGATCGGTCAGTTGAGGGTGAACGACGGTTTTTAAATGGCGCATAAACGAGGTTTAAATGGGGGAACTGGCAATTATTTTAGCATGTAAGCCATGGTTAACTATTGAATTAATTAAGATATCTCGTACACTAATTCAGATAAACTAAAACAATTTAGTTCTTTGGAGCCAATAATAATGAAGAAAGCACTTCTTTTATCTGTAATGACAGGCACTGTGCTACTAGCGGGTTGTGCAAGTGAGCCTGATGAGTACACCGTCAAGGACTGGGATCCAATTACAAGCAAAGCCTCTATGTATTGTGTACAACAAAATCATGATATCGAGCGTGCCACGGAGAATGGTAACCGTGTGACTTATTGTGAATTGTCTGATGATGAAAAGTATGACATTTGGGAATACTACTATCAAAATCATGAAGATGAACGACCAGAGAATCAGTCTACAACAACTGAGCCGGCAACAAACGCATAATTGCGATTAAAATGACATTGATAAAGCCCCATGAGCCTGCGCTCTACGGGGCTTTTTTTTGGTATTTATACAATTTCCCAAGAATGTGTCAGTGTTACTGCCTTATCTAACATCAAGCACACTGAACAATATTTCTCTAAAGAGTCTTGGGCTACTTTCGCTACAATCGCAGGATCGAGATCATTTCCTGAAACTTCAAAGTGAATATTAATCGTGGTAAAAAATCTAGGTGCGATCTCGCGGCGCTCACCAGAGAGTTTGGCTACACACGTCGTAACATCTTGATTGACACTTTTTAAGCCGTCCACCATATCCACAGAACTGCACCCACCTGCGGCAATAAGTACCAACTCCATTGGGCTAGGTGCGGTTTTACCACCACTACCATCTAAAACAATGGAATGACCCGACTGGGATTCTCCGATAAATTTAAAGTCATTAACCCAAGATACCGATGCTTTCATAATCACGTCCTTTTTTTAATTTGTCTTATTGTACAGGGAGACGGTGCGAACTCAACACACTGTATAATGACAATCTGGTTACATTGATGACAAGATTAAAATTTATATGAGAAAAGTTGAATATACATAACAGAATTGAACAATACCTCCTGCGCTACTGCGGTGATTTTATTGACTTATTACCTCTGCTCTATACACTAAATCGGGTAAGAAAATTTTGTTTTTGTTCTTTAATTGAAGCGTTGACGACTTGTCAGCACGATGTATTTCAGAGTAAAAATAACTTATTACTTGCGCTTAGAATGGTCGCAACAGGCTAAATTTAGTTATATCTCAAAGGAAAACTGACAATGTCAAACACAGTTACTGGCACCGTAAAATGGTTTAACGAAACAAAAGGTTTTGGGTTTATTCAACAAGAAAACGGTCCAGACGTATTCGCTCACTTCTCTGCTATCCAAGGTGACGGTTTCCGCACTCTTGCTGAAGGCCAAAAAGTTGAATTTGTTGTTACTACAGGTCAAAAAGGCCCACAAGCAGAACAAATTCGCGCAGTATAATCTGAGCTTCGTAAGCCAGTACCTTGCTGGCTTACTTTTATCCCCTATTATCTATATAATCACACGCCTACATCCTATTTTCTGGAATCCTACTTTGGCGCTCAAACCCACAATCTATAAGTTCCGTGTTAACCTTGCAGACACAAATCGCAACCAATATTCTGATATAAACCTCACTGTGGCGAAACACCCGTCTGAAAACCAAGTCAGAATGATGGTTCGCTTGTTGGCTTTTTGCCTCAACAGCACAGAACATTTAACCTTCACTAAAGGGTTATCCGATCAAGATGAGCCTGATATTTGGGAGTTGTCCGATATTGGCGATATATTGACTTGGATTGATGTTGGTGAGCCGTCAAGCGACAGAATAAAAAAAGCGACGCGCAAATCCAAACACACTCATATTTATACTTTTAATGAAAATAAATCCGATGTGTGGTTTGGTAAAAATCAAGCCGCATTGCGCCAGTTAAACGTATCCATTACTCAATTGGATTTTGCTCCTATTGAAGCGTTAACTCACGCACTACAAAGAACGAATGATCTTAGTTTGATGATTTCCGGCCACTCGTTATTTGTCACATTAGGTGAGGTTAACGAAGAAGTAACGCTCACTGAACTACAAACCCAAGAGTAAATCACATACTCACCAAGGAGAGAGGCACTTAGCCGCTCCTTGGATGAATAACGCCATTAGTTAAGAGTTGTTCTTTTGGGTGAGTCCCGCGCTCACTAGGCTTGAGACTAAAATGGCTAGATAAAACACACCGGCAATGGCTTGAAAATACGCAACAAATCGCGTTAGCGGTTCGCTCGGGGAAATGGCACCATACCCCACCGATGTCATCGTAATAAAGCTGAAATAGATCATCTTAGATAAATTGTCTAACCAAGGTCCATATTCAATACCATTAAATCCACCGTCGAGTACTTCTAGCAACAATAGCTGCACAAAAGCAAACCACAGGCCCATCATTAAGTAGATGCAGATAGAGCCTACTATTTGATTTCTATCTATTTCTGGCGCAGTTAAAATCAGCTTAGTCGCATGTTTTAGATACTGGCCAATAAATAGAATTAACGCCACCAGCGACAACATGGCCAAATTTATCGTTTCAAAAATAGAGATCAAAGACGAAATAAACACCAGCACGACCAAAAAGCCAAGCCAACCTCGGGTGGTGGATTTTTGTTTATCTATCCCCAAAATAGAGGTCGACATGCAAAAGAGTAGCCCGGCTAAAATCACGCCCTGCCCAGTACCAAAAAACTGCTCCATCACCGCGCATCCAGCCAATAAAATAACCAGAGCAACAAACAAATATAAAAAATTATCTCGCTGCGATAGTTTGCTCATTACGGCTTCTCACTACCTTGGTTAACGCCAGAATCCGACTGGGCTAACCACGCAATAAACAATCTGTGAGTCACCGCCAGCACTACCGCCCCAACAAATAGCCCCACGATACCTGACATGGCCATGCCACCAATGGCACCGAGTAAAATCACTAGCATAGGAATATCTGTGCCGCGCCCCATGAGCATGGGTTTTAATATTGCATCACTGGCACTCACTAAAACACACCACACAGTAAATATGCCCGCAACTAAGGTAGTATCCGTCGTCCACGCAAAAAATAGAGCCGGGATCAACGCTAAAATGGGGGGAAGCTGTATAATGGCCACCACCAAAACAGCAAGCATCCATAATCCAGCAAATGGAATACCTGCGAAATACAAACCAATGCCAGCCATCAATGATTGGATCACAGCCACACCAATAACGCCTTGCACCACACTGCGCACCGTTGCAACCGATAACTGAGTAAACTGAGCGCCATAGTCGCCAGCCAAGCGAACAGAAATTTGATGGAAAGACTTTTCACAAGATTGGGCATTGGACATAAATACGCCCGCAATAAGTAGCGAAATGACAAACTGCACAACACTACCACCGACACTCCCCACTGCAGACGCTATGGTGCCTAAAACATCCTTTAACTGATCAGAATACTGCAATAAAGCCTTAGTTAAATTGAGCGAAAAGCCCAGTAAAGTTGCGTACAGTTTGTCACCGATTACCGGCCAAGACTTAATGCTCTCCGAAGGGGCTTTTAGCTGTAAATTTCCGTCTTGTACTTGCTGGTACACATCTCCGGCCGTACTAAACAAGCTATCTCCTACCAAATAAGCAGGAAAAACCAACAACATTACCCCACACAACGAAAGCAACCAACTGGACTTACCTTGTGACAAACCGGTTTTACTTTGAATACCTTTGACCACAGGAAAAAGGGCTGTGGCAATAATCGCTCCCCAAATAACCAATAAAGCAAAAGGCCTCAAGATTTGAAAGCACCAAAATAACAACACACCAACAATGATTATCTTAATAAAGGCATCGATAGCATGCTTAGAAAAATCTTGCGAAGAGTTCATAAAAAATCCTTGTAATACAATCCTCTAAAAACAGTTTAGATGGTTTTCAAAGTAAGGTATGAACAAGTATGGATATTTATAATTTTTAGGTAAAATAGATGAAGATTTCACCAACAATGTCTGTTTTGAACAGTTCGAGGATGGCGTTGCACTTGAGGCTGCATTCAAATGTGATTCATAAGGCTATAAAAAGCGAACTCGATTGTTCGCTCTTTGTTGGTTTAAGTGGCGATTATGTTCTGTAAAGCACCTTAGTAACATGTTCATTTCAATGCATTATCTCAACACTTAATACGAAAATAATGTTTAAGGTGGTCACAAACCATCTTACCTATGGCTTTGCAGACTCTAACCACTATGTCCTGTAAAGCACCTTGACGACATGCCAACCAAATTTAGTTTTCACTAAATGAGGAACCAAGGTTTCTCCCGAAAAGCAGATTTTATCAAACTGTGGCACCATTTGCCCTTGTCTAAACTCACCTAAATCGCCGCCCTTTTTACCCGACGGACAAGTAGAATATTTACGAGCAAGCGTTTGAAACTTAGCACCTTTCTTTAGCTGCTTGATAATATCTTCCGCTTTATCTCTATGCTTAACCAAAATGTGTAGTGCATGGGCTGTACGTGCCATAGGAATATCTCAATAAATTACGTATGAATGTATTATACAAAAATACCGACTAAGGACACACACCTCATTCCCTAAAGACTACGTTAAACTACATAAAGGGACAGACACCTTATATTTTACGAGCTCATGTTAGTGATCGTCACTCCATGGCTTCTAAATAAAAGGACACACACCTTAAAGTAAGGTGTGTGTCCTCAATTAAAGTCTATGATCGGGAACGAAAAAACATTGAGTAAACACATACATTGGTATCTCATCAGTACCTTAACGCTACTCTAGCAAGCTAATTTCATTACCGTTAACCCGAGTAAGCGCTCCAATTCCTTTTTCCCTGCTTCGCCATAACGTTCTTTTAACTGCATAGTTAGGCGATTCATTCCTTTTTGGGTAAATTCATGAGCGCTATCAAACATAACTAAGTGATGAAACATTAGGCGTATAATCGCCATAAATTGCGATGCCTCTAAGGAAGATAGCCAGCTTTGAGTAAAACTTTTTAGATCCGATTCAAAATTTAAATGTGTCAGTAGTAAAGAAAAAATTCTATTGTCTAAGGCATTAGTAAAGTCTGTTTTCTTGGGGAAATGATGACTAATACCTGTACGGGATATCCCCGTTGCTTGACTCAAAGTGGTATACGACATTTTGTCATAACCAATGGTTAATAGTTGTTCTACAACGACATCCATAATGTTGTTGACCGTAATTTCCGTATCTTCTTTACTGCGTTTTGGCATTGCTTCGCCTTGTCTAACGTCGATATCTAAGTTGGACTTCATACTCATATAGATGTAATCAAGATTCAATAATGGGCACTTTATCCTGACAATCTAATGACAAAATGACATTCTCAATACACGTTTTTCAAATTTAAGTTTAATCATTACAAATATTTTTGTAGATGAACACCTCGATGCTATGTACACTGATGACAAATCATTACAGGAGATTGACTATGTCAAGAGTAATAAAAGAACCTGAAGTATGTGAAGCATGTGGTGTAGCCGGTGAAATGGGCTTTATTATCAATGAAGGTGACGAGGTATCTGAAGTATCTCTATTTTCTTCTACTAAAGAAGCTGTAGAAGCGGAATTTGAAAAGTACGTCGAACTGGCTAAAACAGTGAATAGCGCTGTTGAGCATAGCTTTGAAATTGTGGAAAACGAACAATTCGAACTTCATGCCAAATTGAAGTTTGAAGTAAGTGCAGAAAAATTGATTTTCGATCTTAAGAGCCGTACTCTTTCACGCTAATCCTTACTTATTAAAAAGGGTCGAATCACATTCGACCCTTTTTATTCACCACCTGCGAAACTACCCTCATTACACGGCTATCCAGGCAATCACTTTTACAAAGCAACTCACTTTTTATTATCGTGTTATGCGACAACTTCTAACGAGTTATCCTTGGATACGTTACGAACAGGATTTGCATAACCATCAATCAAGAATGGACGCGCAGCCTCATCCAATTGCGCTAACTTCTGATTAAACTTATCACGTGTTACCTGATTAATACTGCTATCTTCAACCCCTGCTGCAAGAAGGTTGATTGGGAAAATTTTATAATTTGCATGTATTTGTCGATCAATTTCGTCAGCCAAAGTGTCAGGATCGTCAATATCTTTCGTAATCACATCACCAAAGCTAATATTTACGCGACCTTTATAACCCGTAATGCCCTGTACTATGCTACTAATATCTTCAAATTCTGATTTTTGATACTGCCCAGTAGTGGCCTTTTCATGCAATTCTTTGGCTTTAGCAATATCACAGGGATCAATCTCATAAGAAATGGCTACGGGTACAATTTTGAGTGATTTAACATACTCAGCAAAAGACATTTTACGCTTGCGCCCTTCAAGCTGAATCATCTTAATGATCGCGGGATCGGTAAAATCATTGCCATCTTTAGCTCGCCCCTCTTTTTGGGCAATCCAAATCGAATTTCCCGTTTCTAAAGAGTGCTTAATATAAGAAGATAATAACCCTAAGGCTTTCAACATCTCTCTAGGCCCTTTAGCAGAACGTTTAACAATGAAGCTTTTGTTTATTTTCATCAACTCAGTAGAGCAAGGTTTGCTTAACAGGTTATCACCAATAGCAATACGTACTGTTTTATGTGAGGTATGGTGCAAACCATAGTTGATCAATGCTGGATCCATCGCAATATCGCGATGGTTAGAAATAAATAGGTAAGGAGTACTTTGATCAAGCTTATCAAGACCTTCAAACGTTACCCCATCTGTCGTTGCATCCAGTGCCTTTTGTAAATATTGTTCAACTTCGACCTGAACAGAATCCACAGAAGTCAGTCTACCTAAGCGTTTTTTTAGATATACCTTAACCAAAGGTGACATTAATTGTTGGCACCATTGCGGGTAGTGAGAAAATTTATGCTTTAAAATTGCAGAGGTAAATTCCTCATCTTCAATTAGTCGTTGGATCGCAGGCGCAATCTCTGCATCGTTGTAGGGTCTAATCTCTTTATAGATATCGTTATCAGTGGACATATTCATCATCGTTTACTTAAAATCACGTCGATTTTACGCATTTACACCACAATTTTCAGCTAGTTTGATGTATGAATTTATAAGGTCTGACCATATAACTGGATATTATCACTGATTAATGGGCTTTGGGGTTGGCAGGGCACAGCATAACGCGATAACCTAAGTGAAATTTGTTGAACGCACCCTATACAACATGCATTACGCAATACAGTTTGAAAAAAAACAATTTGAATACCTGACGCTCACCTCTAGAAAACCCACGCTTAAGCATCAACTTATCCATGTGACAGAAGGCGTCATTACCCTTCGCTTAGGCAAATTAGAATACGCTATAGTTGCAGGTGATTCATTTTGGGTACCCGCTAATTGCCTATCGGCAATGAGCTACTTTCCAAATACTCGCTGTCATATCGTGGCAGTATCGCAACGTATCAACAAGTTATTTTCTAGCCAAGCAGGCTATATAAAACCCAGTGCGTTATTAGTGGCCTTAGTTAATAAATTAACACAGGTTCCCCCTCAATCAGAGCAACAAAAGATACTGCTAACTGCCATTGAGTATGAGCTATTAGAGATTCACCCTAATCTGCAAATGAATGCCTTCAGTCAAAAAATAAATCAATGGGATAGCCATAACAAGCCTCTTTCAGCAGAGTACCAAATGGTTATGAGGATAAAGGAAGCAGAGAAACTGCGCCTTTCAGGAAAGAAAGATGGCTATATTGCTCAACAATTATTTTCCGGTAATGAACAAGGGTATAGAATGGCAAGAATGGCGATTTTAGGCCCACAGAAAGGTGACTAAGAAGGAAAAATAGGAAAGTAAAAGTCACCTTTATTTAGAAGGGAACCTCCACCTGCACATGAATCACATCCTCATGGCGTTCGTGCCACTGGTAGTCCAGTCTCACTCGTGGCTCATTTTTCTTTTTTTCACCAATGCCTACACTCAATTGTAAGCCATGAGTTTTGATCCAATCCTCGTAAGAAAGGTCAGGATCATTATCTGTCATTTCATAAGGACGATAAATACCTAAGCCAAAGAACCCCTCATCTACGCGTTGCGTCAATAAAGGCTCGTCAACATTTTGTAACATCCACTCAGACCAGTAACCCACCGTCGTCGATTGTTCTTTAAGATGCGTAGAAACCAACAGATCATCCACAAGTTCATCCACTGTTTCAATAAACTCTTCACAAAGTTCAAGTGTTGATTCAATTAAGACAATTGAACGAGACGGATCGCGATCGACAACGCAAGCTTCAGAACTTGCAGCCATAAAAGTGCCACATACCAATGCTAATATTCGCTTAAACTGCGCCACAACGTTCCATTACACCCTTAATCAAACTGGTTTCATACCCGTTTAAATAATGCGGTATAAGTCATTGTTTTGCAATATTTTGACCACGCTTTCACTGGTCAAATGTTGAATATCTTGACCCTGCACCAGTTTTTCGCGTATTTCTGTACTCCGAATCGCAACGGTTTCTGGACAAGCCAACACACTCCAACGTCGCATTATTTCTTCAAATTTATAGAACTTTGAAAAATTAAAAAGATTATCGGGTCCGATAACAAAAGTCAGTTCAGCATTCGGGTTGGCCATTTGTAACGCACAGAGCAGATGAAATGTGGTCACTGGCCCCTGTCCATTTTCTAATTCTTTTTCAATGCATGACAAACTGACATTGCTACAAGGGATATCACTAATAAATGCCTTAATCATAGAACAACGCTCTGTATAGTCGAGCATCTGTTTCCCCCATGCATGAGCAATACTCGGTACAAGTAACACCTGATCAAAATGAGATAGACGTTCAATCACACTCAAGTGACCAAAGCTAGGCGGATTAAATGCACTACCAAACACCGCTATTTTATTCATGATTTCGCTTTCTCTTCCATGTTGTAAATTGAGCCCAATGTGAATTTGCAATATGATAGCAAAAGTTGCCTTTTAATTTTTAGGACATTTAACTCATGGAACAAGAAATTCGCCAAGAAATGCGTGTATTGCCAAGCATCGACGTTGACTTTGAGATTGAACGACGCGTTAACTTTATAAAAGAAAAAATGCGTGAAGCAGGCTGTAAATCTCTCATCCTGGGTATAAGCGGAGGAGTGGACTCAACTACTTGTGGGCGCCTAGCACAACTGGCGGTAAACCAACTCAACGCGGAGAATAAAGACCATTATCAATTTATTGCTGTTCGTTTACCTTACGGCGAACAAAAAGATGAAGATGAAGCGCAACTTGCACTTTCTTTTATTCAACCTTCTCACTCAGTATCGGTGAATATTGAAGAGGGTGTCAATGGGTTGCATAGTGCCACCGGCGTTGCATTGCAAAATACCGGCTTAATGCCAAACAGCCCAGAAAAGATTGATTTTGTAAAAGGCAATGTCAAAGCGCGAGCACGAATGATCGCCCAATATCAAATAGCAGGCTATGTGGGAGGGTTAGTTTTAGGAACTGATCACTCAGCTGAAAATATCACTGGCTTTTATACCAAGTTTGGCGATGGAGCTTGTGATCTGGCGCCACTATTTGGATTGAGTAAACGACAAGTTCGCCAATTAGCGAAACAATTGGGTGCACCAGAGCAATTAGTCACTAAGATCCCTACCGCCGATCTCGAAGAACTGGATCCGCAAAAGGCCGACGAAGATGCTCTCAGCGTTACCTATGATGATATTGATAACTTTCTTGAAGGAAAGCCATTAGCTGAGCAGGCTAAACAAACCATCATCAATATTTATAAGCGTACACAGCACAAACGTAAGCCAATTCCAACCATTTACGATTGATTCAACTAACCAACAAAACAAGGTACCGATTTCAAAATACGGTACCTTTTCTCTACTTTTCCATCAGGTATTTTGATTGCTTATTGTTTTTTAAGAATTAAGATTCCGTTTGTCCTTTCTCATCACATATTCCCTATGCTATCGAAAATTCGTCACGTCTGTTTATTAATTAAACGCTTGTCTAAGGAATAAAAATGAAAAAGATCCCTGCATTTACTTTAGCTGTTAT
Source organism: Vibrio rarus (assembly GCF_024347075.1). Classification (NCBI taxonomy): domain Bacteria; kingdom Pseudomonadati; phylum Pseudomonadota; class Gammaproteobacteria; order Vibrionales; family Vibrionaceae; genus Vibrio; species Vibrio rarus. The sequence goes on along the minus strand of NZ_AP024901.1, from coordinate 73,960 downwards.
CACGGCCTCTCTGCTATCAGCTTGTAATTCTGATTCTGTGGATAATGCTATTAAACATGAAAAACATAAACTGACTCAAGACATTATCGCTACGACAATTGCCCTTGAACTTCCAAGCTCAGATACCGGAGCCCCAGTAGATACTTGCTATGCTGTAGCCTCAAATGACCCAGATAACCAAGCCTATAATGTGAGCACAGTGAAGGCCAACTTACAATCAATGGATAAGCAAGCTACGATCAAAACAATCCATGACACAAATGTCTGTAAAGATCTTGGTGTGAATGCACAAGTGACTTCTATTCAAGTTTATTTTGATAATCACGGTGGTGTAGCTGAGCTATTTAGAGAAATTGATGGCATTCAAATCAATCAAGATTTCCAACATACCCATGGTATCAACTATAAAAAAGCACACTTCGGCCGCATTGAATTGCGCAAAGCTGATCAAGATAATAAAGGTTATGACTCTAGCTTCGCTATTGAAACTAAAGATCTAAAAAGCGATGCACTTTATGTAACTAGTGCAACTGTTAAGCACGGTCAAGATGCAAATAAAGCGAAAAATTTGCTCGATCATGAAAACCAATTTAGCTTTGATAGCATGCAGCAGCTAATTGATAAATCAGGTTTAAAACAACTACCTTCTAGCCTTATCAGCCAAGAAAGCGCAAGCAAAAAATGGTCTGATAACTTAATTTCTGAAATTCAGTAAGCAGCATATATCACACCGACCAACATTAAAAAATCCCCTTAATTGGGGATTTTTTATATCTAACATATCTAGGACACACACCTAACATATCTAGGACACACACCTTACATTTTTAGATTCATAGCCACACCCTACTCTCAACTCAAGCACCTTTAGTACCATTCAAGTATGAATTGCAACTGATTTAGACTCTGTTGATACCTTTATTCTCTATTTAGGCTATTTATTAATATCTAACATGAATTTCTGTGGGCATCGGTATGACAACAGCCAGAAAACAATTGATATCTATAGAGGCAACCCCCTACTACCATTGCGTATCGCGGTGCGTTAGACAAAGTTATCTGTGTGGCCGAAACCATAGTACTCAAACTAATTATGAACACCGCAAAGGATGGGTAGAAAGCAAAATGAAGTCACTCGCCCATATGTATTGTGTTCATATTTGCGCTTATGCCATCATGAGTAACCACTATCACGTTGTTCTTTGTGTTGATAAAGCACAGGCTTTAGCTTTGTCAGATGAAGAAGTCGTAGAGCGGTGGAGCCTTAATCATAAAATTCCAACTATCATTAAAGATTGGCTTCAACTAAAAGTAATTAGCAATATAGATAACAGTAAATGTCTCTCTATTATTGATAAATGGCGTGACCGCTTATGGAGTTTAAGTTGGTTTATGAAAGAGTTAAATTACTATATCGCCTGTAAAGCAAACCAGGAAGACAAATGCAAAGGTCACTTCTGGGAAAGTCGCTTTAAAAGCCAAGCGTTGCTCAATGATACAGCGCTTTTAGCAGCAATGGCTTATGTAGATCTAAACCCTGTTCGAGCAGGAATAGCCAGCACACCAGAAGAGTCCCAATTTACATCATTTAAGGCTCGAGTAAGCCACATAAAGCAAAATACAATGGGCAAATGTCATCTCAAACCATTTTATAATGAAGCGCTCAATGAAGCTTCAGATTGTTTACCATTTTCTGCATTTGATTACTTTCAACTGGTCGATTGGACAGCTAGAGAATTCAGAGTAGGAAAATCCTCTATTAATAACCAGGCCCCCCCCATTCTCGATCGATTAAAATTAAAACGAAAACGCTGGTTGTATACATGCAAATATTTAGAAAGATCACGCTTTACTGCTATTGGCTCTAGTGATGACGTTAAACACGCTACAACTCTACTTGGTAAATCGAAAATACACATGTATCCGATGGGTTAAACAACTTAACTAATAATGTTGATGCATCCATATCAATTATTCAGCCATAGTGGCATTTTTTAATAGCTGATTTTTATACCTTAACCTCCACCCTCTGCTTCTGCCTTCATTTTTTTAGCGGTAGGTAAGGTGTGTGTCCTTTATTCTGTTATTTCACTCATTTACATAAAAAAAACTGCAGTCCATATTTGAACTGCAGTTTCAAGATTATGCTTACCGATTAGTTATTACACTAATCCTAGATATTAAATACCTAGAGCTTGGCCACCACCGATTTGTAGTGTTTCAGCAGTAATAAACGAAGCGTCTTTGCTTACTAAGAAAGAAATTGCTGAAGCAACTTCTTCAGGTTGGCCTAGACGACCAAGCATGATGCTATTAGCCCAAGAAGCAAATACTTCTGGTTTAGTTGATTTGATTTGAGCATGGAAAGGAGTATCGATAGTACCAGGAGATACAGCGTTAACACGAATGTTTGCAGGTGCTAGTTCTTTTGCTAATGCACGAGTCAAAGTGTGTACAGCAGCTTTAGATGTACCATAAATACCAGCACCAGGGCCGCCGGCATTCCAAGCTGCATTTGATGTGAAGTTGATGATAGAAGCATTTTCAGACTTCTTCAAAAATGGGATTGCAGCACGAGATACGAAGAATGCACTGTCCAAGTTAAGAGCCATAACTTTACGGAAGAAATCTGTTTCCATACCTTCGATTGGGCTACGACCACCTAAGCCACCAGCGTTGTTTACAACAACGTCAATATGACCGTATTTCTCACCAATAGTGTTGATGTTAGCAGTTACTGCGTGCTCATCAGTTACGTCAAAACCGTAGTATTCAGCTTCGATACCCGCTTCTTTAAGTTCAACTAAACGCTCTGCACCTTTGTCATCTTCGATACCGTTAAGAATGACTGTATAACCATCTTGGCCAAGACGTTTAGCAACTTGGAAGCCAATGCCACCTGTTGCGCCAGAAATAAATGCTACTTTATTAGACATATTGATGTTCTCTTTATTGAATGGATACCTCACTAAAGGTAATTAAAAGTCTAGATGTCGTACCACTTTCACGAACAACTAACTAATACCTTCAGCAACTTAGATTAATTGTATTACAATAAGGTTTTTAATGAAACCGTCTGTTTTAAGTCTTTAAGCGTCATAGTTCACAAAATGTGATTATCTTTTACACAAATAAAGCCTCATGCATACATAAGTATAAGTGTAGGCTTATTCATAATCAGACTGTCCCTTTAATTTGCCACACTATCACAAGCAAATAATTAGACTGTCCTCTAAAAATTAGTTCTGAAAAACGAAAAAAGGGCTCGGTTCTCACCTAGCCCTTTTTTTAGTGATTTGCTTTTAATTAAACAACTGTTATTACATCATCTGTTGCTAAACGTGCTTTAGGTTTTCCATAGTTATAATCTTCACCGTCAAGGTGGTAACCGATAGCAAGAGCAAAATCACATTGATAACCATCTAATTCTTCAGAAAAAATTTCGCCAATAAGTGCAGGATCAACGCCTTCCATTGGAGTAGATGCAATACCCATGCGAGCTAGGGTATGTAACGTATTTCCTACCGCGATATAGGTTTGAGCTTTTGTCCAATGGCCATTAAAGCCCGTTTCATCGGTATTATTTTCAACAAAACCGAACGCCCCATTTAGCATTGTGTCATACATGTCGGCAGGTAAGTGGCCAGAACTCACTTCAGCATCTACCACTTTACGATAATCATCTTTCGTAAAGGTCGGATTGTGGGCGAATAAAATGATATGAGAAGCTTCTTTTGCATGCGGTTGGTTAAACTGATGCATATTCGCAAAGGTGTCGTGAAAGCGCTGTTTAGCCGCATCGCTTTCAATGACAATAAACTTCCATGGCTGTGAATTAATTGATGACGCCGATAAGCGAATAGCTTCTTTAAGTACTTCCATATCTTCAGCTGAAATGCGTTTATTAGTGTCGTATTTCTTAGCGGTGTAACGAGCATTCAAATCATTGATAATTGGGTGTGACATAATGAATTTCCTCATAAGCGTTGTCGATGGAGCGAATAATATGAGGATCTACAACAATAAAAAAGGCTCTTTAACACCAATCATTATGGTGAATATTGTCCATAATAGCTTCAACTTAATGATCTCGTCTATCTTCGCCTACCCACGCTTTTTTAATTAAAGACACTATGATTTCACCGGGTTCAGGAGAGCACACCTGTCCCTCAGACACCATCTGGACTCGGTTCAAGCGAGTCACTATAAACAGAGTCTGAATCAAGTTTCTATTATATTGCTGCAAGTAATCTTGATAGGTAAAACTTTCACTCAGCTTGGTATGCTTAATCTCAGCCCCTTGATTGATCAAGGTGGCTAACTTTTTAAAGCTATGCTTGGCGGAGAATAATATCTGCCCATAAGCTTCTTTACTTACCATGTGCTTAAAATCATTATTGTTTTTTGCATCCCTTAAACAAAAAACTCGATGTCCACCAAAATCAGAGCGGTATTGCATGCACGCCATTATATTAAAATGCTTATCGGGACTCAGAGCCACCACATGCCCTATGCCAATTAAATCTAAATATTCATCCGCATGGCTAGAGGTAGGGTTACCATAATAGAACTCCAAACCAGACATTTTTGCCTGACTGATATAATCCCAATTTGAATCGGCAACAACCACACGTAAATCATATTTAGATAAGGCTAACGCAATCGGTCGCGCCACATCATTAGCACCAATAATCAAAAATCCACGAGGGGCTGGTTCTGCTACATCCAACCATCGAGCGACAGGTTTGGCTGAAATGCTCTGTAACACTACCGTGCCAATAATGACCATAAAGACCAAAGGTACCAGTAATTTGGCATCTTCAATACCAAACGCATACAACTTAATGGCGAACAAAGCAGAAATAGAAGCGGCCACAATCCCTCTAGGCGCAACCCAGCCCAAAAAAACCTTCTCTTTGAAATGTAATTGGCTACGTAATGTCGCAAATAAAATTGATAAAGGACGAGAAACAAGTTGAATCACAACAAACAAAACTACAGCGCTCCAACCTAGAGCCTGAAAATCCTCAAGATCTATTCGGGCGGCCAAAATGATGAAGAGACCTGTAATAAACATCACCGTCAGATTCTCTTTGAAATGCAAAATATGCTGAATACTGACCTCTTTTGCATTAGCAAGCCAGATCCCCATCACAGTCACAGTGAGTAACCCGGCTTCAGATTCAAGATAATTTGAGCCTGCAAACACCGCAAGAACAATGCTTAATACGGCAAAAGGTTGCAAGTATTCAGGTAACCAACCGCGACGAAGTACACTCGCTACACCCGCTCCAGCAGCAACGCCTACTCCAAATCCAATCAAGATAATTAAACCAAACACCGTCATGCTTTGCGCAGAACTGCTTGAAATAATAAATTCGTAGATCATCACCACAAACAGAGCACCAAGAGGATCAATTAAGATCCCCTCCCATCGAAGAATATTCGACAACCGAGCACTGGGCCTAACAGTGCGAAGCAAAGGTACAATAACAGTCGGCCCTGTCACAACCGTTAAACTGCCAAACAACAAGGAGATAGACCAGTCAAACCCTAACAAAAAATGCGTCGCAATACTGGTGACCGCCCAAGAGATCAACGCGCCAATAGAGACAATGCTCCAAACCGTATTGCTCACTTCTTTTATTTCTGAAAACTTAAGCGTTAGGCTTCCCTCAAAAAGAATGACAGCCACCGCTAAAGAGACCAAAGCAAAAAAATGCTCACCAAAGATGATCTGTGGCTGTAGCCATCCACTAATAGGGCCTGCGATTATCCCAGCCAGCAACAAAAACAAAATCGCGGGTAGCTTCAATCGCCATGCCAACCATTGGCAACCCAACCCCACAATCCCTAGCGCCGCAATTCCCAGCGCAGCCCAATCCTCATGCATAGTGATCCACTAAATTATGACTACCTGTACACACCTTAGTCGATTCAAACACTTATTCCACATTATCTCCTCGTAAATTGTAATCACTAGGTTGTGAACAAATGTCATATTCAGTGCCCTTTAAATAAGCAGTTACGCACTAAAATAGCCCTTTATAAATGTCAATAACAAAGGTAAAGCCTATAATATCAGCAACTTAATTATTGGCACTTTAGTTGCATATTAATCATGAATGCGATTAGGTTATGTGAACATTAAGGATGGCTATTATGGACATATCAAGCAACATGTTGCTTATCAAGCACAACAGTACAAGAAAGGCTCTTAATCCATCAATAACAACTCTGTCTCAAGGTTTTCAAACCATTCAGTTGGTGTTTTCTTTAATTGAAGCGGTAAGGTTACATCGTTCTCTCATGTACAAGAGGTTAACCCAGCAAAAAGTGGATGCTATAGCCATTGCTAAAGCTAAAGACACGCTGAATACTCTAAGTAATAGAGTTGCCGCTTACCCCTACCTTGGAAGTGGTCCTGAACGACGTATTTTAGCCATTCGATTGCACCAATTAATCCAAAATGATCATCAACAATCATTGTCTAAACATTTAGTGCTTCATGGGCAGGTCATTCGTTTGTTGTTTTTTTGCTGTGATTGCGCGGTGTTAATGAGCTTAAAAGGGATGAAACTGTCGATGGTGGAATACAACCATCAATGGCAAGGATTATTAGATATACTGGATGCGCTCACGCAATACCGAATCAGTATTGGGTCCGCGATACAAAATGGATTACGTAATCCAAAATTAATGGTTGGCAGAGCACATAACTTAGTCTCCAAAATACGCCGTTTTGACAAGACGGGATTCAGCAATCAACAATCGTTAAACACGCTCACCGAACAATTAACTCATTCGGTTCATTGCCTTGTATACGGCCAAACTCCCACTCTTAGTCAAAACCCTGCATCAAGTAAAGAAATTACAATCTCAACGCTGTATTGCGATACAAGTGAGCTCTCTTTACAAATATTTAAAGTCTATAAGCAGGTTATCAAGCATCAACTAGAACGATGCATTACGGCTAAAGCCAATGCAAGCATATCAGCTTAAAGGGTATGTTAGGACCCAATGAGCAAGGTTAATACCCCTCGGCCAAGGATTTTAGCTGTATTTGACCGAGGCATAATTTGTTATTACAAGGCCGACGATTATTGACTCGCTAACAATTTAGTGGCAACCCAACCCTCATAACCATTGGTGCTAATTAAAGACCAGCCCTGCTGCTGCTTTAAAATATTGACAAAACCATCGCCTTGCAGTTGAAACAATACCTTTCCTTTCATGGAAGGCAGGTTTCGCGCATTCGCTTTCTCAACAGTTAACTTAGCCAGTTGTTTACTCAATTTTTTTGCTCGGCTTTTAGTTTGAGCAAGATATTTAGAAGCGACCCATCCTCTCGCCTGTCCCGCTTGAATATAAGACCAAGAGTCGGATTGCTTAAAGACTTTTACCAAATCGAGATGCATCAATTTAAACTCAACCTGAGCCGTTGCCGATGGATGACGCCTTACATTAAGAGATTTAGCGGTTACTTGGGCGGTCTCCGCGACGGTTGTATGTTGATGGTAGTCTGCCGAGTTCAATACCGTGGCTGAAACACCACCAATGAAGCCCATCACCATCAAGCCAATCGTAATTCTATGTCGACTTTTATCATTCACTAACGCACGAGAATGGCGTGGATGCATTATGTTATCTACATTAAATGCAGACTTTCTATCTTTTTTATCATAAATAACGTGATCAAGGGCGATAAGTAGCCCTGCAATGACATAGTAAACCCCGCGCATAACCCAAGATACGACCACAAACAACAGTGACACCAGCGCTTTTGTTGCCGTGTACGCAATGTAACAAAACGCCATAATACCGAGTGTTTCTATAATACTATCCAATAAACTGGATTCATCGCAATCGCTCATATTTACCTTATTCGTTGATTTATCGCGCGCATTATAATCAATATTAGAAAAAAATCATTACCATTATGCGTCACTGCTCTTATTTTTAGGCGCGAAATAGCACCATTAATAGCCATTCACTCATAATTCACAGCTAATTACACAATCTCAGACGAACAAATAGACGTTATAAACATTTAACACAATGAACTGTATTCCCCCACACTATAGGTAATCCAGCCTTAGACTGGGTTGTTATTTGCCGTGAGGGTAAAAAGCCATAAAAATAGAAAAAGGCGAGCATGAGTAAACATGCCCGCCTTGCTTCTACCTAGCCATCTACGTGGTTATATTTTATTTAATTACGTAGTCTGGTCCTGCAATATCTGCAGTAATAATGGTCAGTTTAGACACATCCGCTCCGACATTTTGTGCAGATTCAAAGCCATTTACCGTGGTAATAGAGGGCAGTTCAGCGGAGTATGCCGGAATTTGCCCCGCTTCGGTGACTGTCCCCACATACACTTCATCAGAATATGTGGCATCACGCAGTGGGAAATCAGCAGAAGCGCGTACCGCAACAAACTCTGGGTTGGCCGAGTTATCCACTAAATTACCTTTAAATCTGATATCTACCCCAGAAAAAATGCTTTCTACTTCTTTATTGTCGAACAAGCTCACACGGTGAGTTTGGTTGCCATAGACAATCCCCCACTCTGTATCAACTAATGTGTTGTTCTCGATAGCGATATTCTTAGGTGTCCACTGCTTGTTAAGTTCTTTTCCCTTAACAGATTGGTCAAGTTGTTCACCATTAGCCACATCGATAATACCCGTATTAATAACAATACCACCACGAAGATCCGCGTTACCTGCAATTAAGCCATCACGACCGCGAGTATTCGCAATATAGTTATTACGAATCACATGATCTTCATCATAGATACGCATCCCACCGGTTAAACGTTTTTTGTTTCCTAAAATGACGTTATCTTCAACCACATTGGCTTTACCATGGCGAAGAGATATCAAGGCGGTGCTAGCAAAAATCGTGTTACCACCAATAACATTGCCACCCGATTTAATCGAGATCAGTTCGCGCTCACCATCCATACCCACCAACAGGTTTTCTACAAACTGGCTGTTTGAAGGCCATTGCGATGACTTTGAATCACCAATACGAATCGCTTCCCAACTGTTGCCGTTGTATCGAATCGCTTCTTTGATATCAAACTCATTGTATTGGTTGGGCTTTTGATCAACAAAAATATTGTGTTTAATAATATGGTTATCAGGGGTTTCATTCTTTTGCACCCCAATTAAAGTGCCACGCTTTTGTTTGCCTTCAAAACGGTTGTTGACCACTTGACCCTCTTTGCCCCATAAGGAAACCCAAAGGTATTTCGGGTATTCAGAGCGACGAGTATCGGGTTGGTATGGGTAATCATCATTGAAGTAGTAAAACGTTGAATTACGCAAAATATTACTATCACCCATCATGCGAACCCCACCAAAACGTTCGTTTGGCCCCCCTTCAGTAAAGACCAAACCATCAATAGTGATGTTGTCACCTTTTAGCTCAAACTGAACTAAGCCAGTGATCCAAGCTGTACCAGGCTTTCGCGCTTTAATTGTAACGTTATTCGCTTCGATAGTCAGTTGACCAAGATTGCGATACTTGCCCGCCTCTATCTCAATGACATCACCCTCTTTCGCGTTAAGGATTTTGTTACGCAATTGCACAACTTCACCTTGATACGCCTCTTCCATACTGTCGCGATCAATCACAGTTAATCGTTCACTGTCTAGTAACACTGAACGGTTCACGTCCGCTGTGGTCATGGTTTTTTGTTCAGTATCACTAAATAAGCTACAGCCAGACAAAGCAAACGTTGCAGCTAAAGCAATGGCAGTTTTTTTCATTTTTTGTCTCGTCGATTATGGGGCAAAAAAAGGCGGGCAATAACACCCGCACCAAATTAAGAATAGCTTACAAATTACTCAGCCGTTTGCTCACGTAACTCTTCCGTCGTGTCGTCAACGGCCTTCACTAATAGCAGACCCACAGACATGACAATAGCGCCACACAATATGAAGATAAAACGACCCCATAATGGATTAGGCAAAGCAAACATCAACATAACGCCCACACCTGCAACCGCGATAAGTGTACCTAGCATACGACGCTGTTTGTTATCCAGTACCTTTTGCTCTGCAGACTCAGCAACCAATGGCGTGTGCAGATTATTAAAGAACTTATCAACATCAGCTTGACGCTCTGCACTTAATGGCTTGTAGAACAAAGTAGTAAGACAGAAGAAGCCCGCAGTGAACACTAAGTGACCAATAAGACCAATCGCTACTTTAAGATCTGACCACTCACGACCGGTTAGAGGCTCAAGGTTAAACCAGTTAGCGACCATATCTGCCGTAATAACAAAGCCGACGTAGTAAGAGACGATACCACCAACAACTAACGTACCCCAACCAGCCCAATCAGGTGTCTTCTTAATAAAGAAACCACAGAAAGCAGGAATAGTCATAGGGAAACCGATAAGGGCACCCACATACATCATAGTATCGAACAGGCTTAGACCTTTCAGTGAGTTAATAAAGAGTGCGACTAAGATAATGGCAATACCAAAGAAAGTAGAGGTTAACTTAGAAACAACAACCAACTCTTTTTCTGTCGCATTTGGGCGACAAATTGGTTCATAGAAGTTCTTAACAAAAATACCAGAGTTACGGTTAAGGCCTGAATCCATAGAAGACATGGTTGCGGCAAACATAGCTGCAATCAAAAGACCCACCATACCCGCTGGCATGAAGGTTTCAACGAAGTACAAGTAAGCAAAGTCACCAGCTTTAGAGCCTGCATCAGGGTAAATAGCTGCTAAATCAACACCTTGACCTGCAATAAACCAAGAAGGCATAAACCAAATTGCAGGACCAATCGTCATTAGTACACAAGCAAGTAGCGCCGCTTTTTTGGCGTTTTTAGAATCTTTTGCCGCTAGGTAACGGTAAGAGTTAAGCATGTTATTGGTAATAGAGAACTGCTTAACGAAAATGAAAAATGCCCAAATGCCAAAGATGCTTAAGTAATTTAGATCGTTACCAGATACGAAAGAAGCACCCTCATCTGTTGGGAAGTTAGCGATTATTTCACCCACGCCACCACCTTGAATGATAGCAACCACCGCACAGGTAACCGTTACTGCCATAATGATAACCATCTGCATGAAATCAGAAGCGATAACGGCCCAAGAACCACCGGTAACTGACATAACAAGAACAACAAGACCGGTTAGGACTATCGTTGTCGTCATATCAAAGCCAAAAATACCTGAAGCAATAATAGCCAAACCATTTAGCCATATACCTGCAGATATTACGCTGTTTGGCATACCTGACCAGGTAAATACCTGCTCGTTAAAGCTACCAAAACGCATACGAATAGCTTGAATTACCGTGACAACACGTAGTTGACGAAATTTAGGTGCGAAGTATAAGTAGTTCATTAAGTAGCCAAATGCGTTGGCTAAAAAGATAACGGCTACCGCAAAACCATCCGCGTACGCTTTACCGGCGGCACCGGTAAATGTCCATGCGCTAAACTGTGTCATAAATGCCGTCGCACCAACCATCCACCAAAGCATACTACCGCCACCTCGGAAGTAATCACTTGTCGTGCTTGTAAACGTTCTGAACATCCACCCTATTGCTATTAAGAATAGGAAATAGACGCCAACAATAACTGTATTGAGATCCATCGTTAACCCTTATGAAATTAATGTTATATGTAATTTTGGGGAATTCTAACCAGAACCAGAGATAACTTGTACTACAATAAGTTTTAACTGTGACGTACGCCTCGTCATTTTTAATTCCATAAATACTACAAGTGATCTGCATCTAACATTCGATAAAGTTCTAAGCGGAGAGAGTTAAATAACAGAAATAGCTTGTTACAGACAAAAACAGATCGTTACCCGCATATAATGCGATGAAGATCACATTATATGTTAATTGAATTACTTGGTTTTTACTTATAGGAAATATTTATATATCTATAAATCAAAAATATACCCAATATTTGTATGACTAATTGAAATATTTTAAGCCACTTTCCATCAGTTCAATTCTGAAAGGTTAAAGTAGAATTTATTAAAGATCATAAGAGGACACACACTAATAAAACATTTCAAATCATCTAGATACTAAAAGGACAGACACCAATTAAACAGGTCATCCTATTTGCTATTACAGGCACAATGAATAAAAGAACGAAGGCCCTTAAGAGGCAAATTCCAACTTGGATAAACATAATGAGCAGAAGAAAAGTTTGGGGAATTAAAAGACAGGTGGATAGAATGAGAAAGCAAAACCGACAACAATGCTTAGCCAATAGGGTTAAAGGAGTTTACTACCTATGCTGGGAGTTGATGTGGTGAGACTTATAGGCAAAAAAATGCGGGCAACAAAGCCCGCATTTACTATTGGTTAACTAAAGTAAAATTATTTATTTAGCAACACTTTCTTCAAGGTTTTCTGCAGAAGAGTCAACAGCTTTAACAAGAAGCATACCAACACCACCAACAATGAAACCACAAAGGATGAAGACCAAACGTCCCCACGTTTCATTTGGTAATAGAGCCATAAACATGATGAACACACCCGCTACAGCAATCAGTTTACCAAGCATTTGACGTTGTTTGTTATCAAGTTTTTTCTGTGCAGCAGACTCAGCAACCAATGGAGTAGCTAGGTTACCAAAGAACTTATCAACATCAGCTTGACGTTTATCAGATAGAGGTTTGTAGAACATCATTGAGAAGATGAAGAAACCACCAGTGAATACAATGTGACAGATTAGACCAATTGCAACTTTAACGTCAGACCATTCACGGCTAGTTAGCTCTTGTAAACCAAATGCGTGAGAAACCATTTCTGCATTGATAACAAAACCAACCACGTAAGAAACGATACCACCAACGATTAGTGTACCCCAACCAGCCCAGTCAGGAGTTTTCTTAATGAAGAAGCCAAGGAATGCAGGAATAGTCATTGGGAAGCCGATTAGAGCACCAACGTACATCATTGTATCGAACAAGCTCAAACCTTTAAGAGAGTTAATGAACTGTGCGATAAGGATAATACAAATACCAAACACCGCTGAAGTGATTTTAGATACTGTTACTAGCTCTTTCTCAGAAGCTTGACCTTTACGAACGATTGGTTCGTAGAAGTTTTTAACAAAGATACCTGAGTTACGGTTAAGGCCAGAGTCCATTGAAGACATAGTTGCAGCGAACATTGCAGCAACTAGAAGACCTACCATACCTGCTGGCATGTATTCTTGTACGAAGTATAGGTAAGCAAAGTCACCTGCTTTAGAACCTGCATCAGGGTAGTGAGCTGCAAGATCAACACCTTGACCTGCAATGTACCAAGAAGGCATGAACCAAATGAATACACCGCCTAGCATAAGAACACAAGCAAGAAGTGCCGCTTTCTTAGCATTCTTAGAATCTTTTGCCGCTAGGTAACGGTAGGAGTTAAGCATGTTGTTCGTAATAGAGAACTGCTTAACAAAGATGAAGAACGCCCAGATGCTGAAGATGCTTAGGTAATTAAGGTTGTTACCCGCTACGAAAGAACCAGTATCGCCCACAGGGAAGTTACTGATGATCTCACCAACACCGCCACCTTGAACAATCGCTACAACAGCACAAGTAATTGTTACTGCCATGATGATAACCATCTGCATGAAGTCAGATGCGATTACCGCCCATGAACCACCTGTAACAGACATCGCCAGTACAACGAGACCTGTAATCCAGATAGTCATCATCATATCAAAGCCAAAGATACCTGATGCGATGATTGCTAGTGCATTAAGCCATACACCTGCAGATACAACACTGTTTGGCATAGAAGACCAAGTAAATACTTGTTCGTTCGTAGCACCAAAACGCATGCGAATTGCTTCAATTACCGTCACTACACGTAGCTGACGGAATTTAGGAGCAAAATACGCAAAGTTCATGAAGTAACCGAACGCGTTTGCTAAGAAGATGATCGCTACTGCGAAACCATCGTTATATGCTTTACCGGCTGCACCAGTAAATGTCCAAGCTGAGAACTGAGTCATAAACGCAGTTGCACCAACCATCCACCAAAGCATATTACCGCCGCCACGGAAGTAATCACTTGTCGTACTTGTAAATGTTCTAAACATCCAACCTATTGCAATTAAGAATAGGAAATAAACGCCAACAATAATCGTATTGAGATCCATCACATTACCTTAAACTGTAAATAATTATTTCAAATCCCGTTCATTTTAATCAGTTATCTAGATCTTTTGTATTACAATACTTCATAAATGTGACGTGGGGCTCAAGACTTTACCTAGATTAAATCATACAAGTGATCAAGAGCTAACTGTTGACTAAATAGAAACAACAATTCTTAAGCTGTAACTGAGGATTAATAACTGGAACAAGGCAATTCTAGTCATTGTTTTGTCAACATATGCATGAAATCTAAATGCCACATCTACCATTAGTCATATATATTATTTGTTACAGGCAACACATTCTCATACAAATAGTAGTACTAATTTATGAATTTAATACTGCTAATTTTACTTCTAGCTGGTGTCTTTATTTATCAAACTTGTGATTAAAGTACTTGCCGGGGTCAGTTCAACTTTAGATGAACTTAATTTCAATGCAGCACACATCACACAATTGATCGGGTTTTAACTACAGTAGAAACGCTCAATCAATGACACTTATTGATTAAATGAATAGTGGTGACTTTTTATACAGAAATTATCCGATATACCTAAGACGACAAATTGCCGAACGCCTACCCTCTTTCATTTATGACTCATTATTAGTAACAGAATTTAAGAATAAATGAGGATAGTAAGAAATCGATTTTCAGCATAATTTTTTGTAGGCATTTATTTAATATTTTTTACTGTAATTTTCAAAACAGTAAAAATCGTCAGAAAACACTACAATTGCAATAAATAACCGAGAAAATGATGAGCAAAATTCAACATTTATCTTAATAAACAATAAGTTAAAATGAATAATCCATCTATAGTCAAGCTCATTCACACCATTCGTAAAATGTAAATCGATGTGATAAAAATAGAGGTAATTCACGTTTTTTTCTGGACAATATTAAAGATTGTCTTTTCCAATTTTTTATTAGAGATACCGCTGGAATATTATGCATAAAAATGAATGACTATGTTATTTTTATTTATGTTTGATATTTACTAAAGCCATAATATTAAAATAAACCTTGCTATCTATCACATTATAATAAAATAATGAACGCGGTTCTTGCTTTGCAGACATAAGCCAATGGGCACTAATATCACCATACTCAGTTAGTACAGTTTGCCAATGGTTACATTGGCTAGATTTATTGCTACTAAACCGTTAATAAATGCAGCTAGCACCCATTGCATGTACACTGTTAACACCTCTCGTTAATTATATTCAACCTGTAAACATCCCTAGCAAAACGCAAAAAAAAACCCATAGGCAAGTGCATAGCCTATGGGTGAATCGGTGGTGTACCGAGCCTAAACACTAGAAGGGGATGCTTAGGCCATTATTAGTAGTTATGGAGTTTCACTAGTTCAAGCCGGTTTATAACAAACCCACTTTTTTAGGAAAAGGTATCATAGGTGTTTCTAAGTTACTCAACCAGAAACATCTAGTAAGCAATGATCAATACCATTCTTAAATTATATTGTATTACAAATAGTAAAAGCAAGGGGTATTCTAGGATTATCACAACAGAACATAGAGTGAAGTCTAAACTTTGGAGCTAGCCGGACATAAATCTCTTAAATAACAATAAGATACAACTTATTCCTACGTGAGAGCACCGCAGATACTAATTGTAGTATTGCGAGCAGAACTCACCAACATAACAAATATTATCAATCCCTTTATCCCCTACTCTCTCGATAACTAAGAAGGTAGCAATGACATAAGCAGCAATTGTCAATTTTGTCTTATGCATTGGGTTTTACCTGTAATCATCAATTCATGGGAAACGCTAAACTTCAAACATAATTAAAATGATGAGGTTACTCTACAATCAATACATAATTGTCGATATCCATTTTCAAGCATACCATCAAATATTAATCCTTCTGGTACGTCAATAATGTACAAGTAAAAATCTTTTAATTTACTGATTTTCAGAACATTAACTTTAACATCAGCATAAAAAAACCGGCTATATAAGCCGGCTTTGTCGTTAGATAATCAAACTAGATTAGAACAAATCAGAACCTAGGTTATCAACATATGAATAAGTACCAACAGAACTGTTATCACCAGCATAGATCGCCACTAAAGTTGGAGCACCATCTACATTTTCAGCAACCAACGGAACTTCAACATCATTATCCATATACGAAGTATAATCTTGACCATCAATTGTTACTGTAATATCAGTACCAACCCAAGATACAGTTACATCAACCCAAGTATCTTGCTCGTAATCAGCAACAGCTTTTTGACTGCCACTTTCATTTCTAAATTTGACTTCAGAAGACCCAAATACAATTTCAGTGAATCGGGTACTAGAAGAACCTGTTGCCGAATGACCTAAGTAAATGTAAGAAGACTTCACATAACCTGCATCAGGAATATAAAAAGAAGCTGATACAGAACCACTGTCGGCTGCACCATCTTTAAAGGTACGAGAAACAACAGGTTTTGAGGTAGCAGAAGCATCAGAGATAAGTAGAGAATTAGAGCCTGATGCAGCAAAATCATCGCTGATCTTAGCAACATTGCCTTCAGCATTGCTTAATACATAACTAGCGTTAGCTGCATCAATTTGAGCACCAACCGTGTACGAATCGAAGTTATCTACTGAAGAAACTTCACCGCCGCCGTTGTCTTCCTCACCGCCGTTGTCTTCTTCACCAGCGCCACCGTTATCTTCTTCGCCAGAACCATTGTCATCTTCTGAACCAGAATCATCATCCGCGGCACCCGTTAATTTCAACACTACAACTTCATTTGAGTTAGTGTTGTATGGGGCACCTGAAAGGTTATGACCGTCAGCATAACTTTCGAAGTTATCTTCAAATACAAGCTCTTCATCTGTACCAGTTACATTGAAAATCTTGAAGTTATCTGCAAGTAGCTCAAAATGAGTCGTGTTGCTGTTATCACCCATTTTAACGGCAATAACTTGTACAGCGGCATTTTCCATAGCGTAAGGGAAAGGTCCGTAAGACGTACCATTAATATCGAATGAATACTCATCGTTTTCACCCCATACTAGTTCAACTGAAAGCTCTTCACCTAATGTATATGTACCGATAGAGTCAGATAACTGAGGCTTACCGTCTTCAACATTGTTTGTGCGGTAGAAAACTTCACCGTCATTAAGAACTAGCTCACCATATAGGTTCGCATTACCAGTGCCTGTCGCATAAAGAGAGATGTATGCGTTGTTACCACTAGTATCTTCCGCTTGCTCAGTATCAGCATGCTTTTGGTAAGTTAAATCAATTGTAATTTTACCTTGAGCAATAGAATCAACAGCAATACCCGTAGAACCATCAGCTAATTTAACACGTAGCTCACCTGTATCGGTGGTCGTTGTATCAATGATTTGAGCAACGTTATTAACACCTGAAGCAGAGTTTGCAGCTTCAACTGCCGCTTTAATATCCGCATTGTCAGATTGATCAGTACCCGTCAGGTCACCATCGTTTGTGCCTGAAATAGTGAGAGCGCCATCAGCAGAAACCGCAAAAGTAGCCGTTTCTTCAGATGAATTACCGTCAGCATCATAGTAATGGAATGTCAGGTTACCATCTTCATCTTCTGAGTATGATTTTTCTTCGATAACGTAAGTACCAAAGCTATTATCATCGTTGTAGTATTTTTGATTTGTACCATCAAAAACATAAATATTAGGTAGATCAGTAGATTGTGTCGCAGCAGTAGAAGATGCAGCAGCAAGCTCCCAATATGTATTTTGTAGAGCTGAAGGGGGTGTTGCTGGTATTACTGGTTCTGAAGGTTTATTTTCTGAACCTACATCGAAATCACAACCAAATAGAAGACCAGTAGATAGAGCTACTGCAATCGCAGACTTAGAAATTTTCATATTTTCTCTCTTAATGTTTCATTACGTTACTAGCTGAATGAGTCTGAGCACAGGCTCATTCAGCAGTTTTATTATTTATATTTTTTTAGAAGTAATATTTAAGGCCAAGACGGGTTCTTAGCTGACGGTCACTGCTTGTTGAACCGCTAGTTTTAACATTCCAAAGTTCCATGAAAGGACGGAAGTTACCCATTTGATAACCTACGATAAGACCTGCATCCCAACCCCAGTTGTTGTTGTTTTCAATGCGAACATCTTCGTAGTTGTGGTTATAGTTTGCTTCGTAGCTTAGCTTAAGGTCTTTCAAGCTTTCTTGAGAAAACTTGTATGAACCTGTAAGAGTCACTTTACCTTGTTGGAAAGTTTTACCTGCACGTAGTAGTGAACCACCATCCACAGTAGTCGATGAACCTTCTTTACTACTTGTGTACGTTTGGAACTCATGACGGTAACGAAGAGCGGTAGTTAAACCAAAGCTAGATTTGTAACCCACGCGGAACTGAGGCTTATATGTAGTTCTTTCGTCAGAGAAAGTAATTGGCATACCAGGTTGTAGGTACCAGTTTTTAGTTAGATCGTAACGCACACCCCAATCAAACTCAGAATCACCACGCTCCATTTCGTACCAAAAATCACCTTTATCATCGCTGTTAAATTTTTGCTCAGCGCTAAAGTAAACCTTAGTTTTATCTGCAGCTTTTACTGATGTACCGATTTTAATACGGTGCTGATACTCTTTATCTTCATGCTTATATTCAGCACGGTAGTCAATAGAACCTGCGCTCACCGAACCTGCGAAAACTGTAGCAACTACTGCTAATGCAATTTTACTTTTATTCATGGTGTTTTTACCTTTTTTTCCATACGGGTATTTGAATTAATGTATGACAAATATTTTAGTGTAACCGTCAGTTACAAACTGTGATGCATGTACAAAAAGTTGCGTAGGCGCAGTGCGCGTATAAAAAGTGAGTATTAGATCTCGATTTTAGGGTGTTGACAGTGGCCGTTTCTTGCTTTTTTTATATTTTATTGCTTAAATTTTCGGTTTTTTTATGTTTTTTCCTATTTGCAATAAGATGATTGTCTTATTTAACACACAAACACCTCATATTTCATGGCACAAGCTCATTTGTTTGTTGCCTTTTCTAAACGTCAAATCTATAAAATTCGCTCAAACAAGAGCCTTAGATGCAGCGATTTAAAGCCAGATGGCGATTTACCTAGGTATAAAGAGAATAAAGAGACAAAAGCATAAACAGACAGGCGTCTAGTGTGTGTCCCATTAGCTTTCACATCTGGTTAAAGATATGGTGTGTGTCCTCTTAACGATAGGCGATAAAGGCGGGCTGTTGTGGGGTACAAGTTTTTGGTGTTTTTTAGATTAGGCAAATGCAAATAATGTCGCTCTCGGAAACGTTATAGATGCATGAATCAAAGAGAAAGTGTTAACCAATGTCTGCTTTTACTATGTAAATAGAAGTATCAGCATTGCATGTGCAGGTTTTTTGGTAGTGACGAATTAAGCAAGAAACTTGGACGTGGATAACGAAGAGATTTCATTAAGATTAGCGTCAAAAGAGCAATCATCGTAAAATATGGGCATTTCATAGCAAATGGACACGTTTGTGATTCACTTTTAGTGAGGCTTGTATAGCATCTTATTTCCGAGGCTGTAACAGATTCTGTCTGTCTGAATTTCGCAATAACAACACTGCCCCTCTCAAGTAAAGGGTCGACGTTCAAAGTTGAGCGATAAGGTCAGCCATTAAGCTAACCTTATCTATTTAGGAAATTCTACTTATAGTAATAGAATAATTTCGAGGATCTCACATTATCAATGTAAACTCGGTTTCCTATACCACTGTTAGTTCCAGTTTGAATACTAAATTGTGTTGGGAGTGACTTTTCAAAACCGCGATCAATGGCAAATGTCAATACATTAGTCGTATCAGGATAAGCAGTCCCATCAACCGTTACACTTAAATGACTAGTATCATCCCATTTCAAGCCAATATTATGCCAAGTATCACGGGTAATCTTTGTAATGAGAATTCTACTACTGCTCCCTACCATATATAGCTCATCGCCAATTTGTTCTACCGAAAGATATGCAGCGTTAGTGTAATGGTTTAAATTAAAATAAGTAGGGTCTTGGTTAGTTGAAGGTATAAACGCAGAAAATCCTACAGAACCAGACGACGCTGCTTCTCCTTCTTTGAACTCTAAAGCAATATTAGTTGTCGTTGAAGGACTATAATCTTGGATCAATAACGAGTGAGACCCTGTATGCGCAGTCGCTTTAGTTATAGTGAAACTTTGTTCTTTTGCTAACGAATTATCAAAAGTGAAAGCATGCCAGTGTGAACTCAATGTAGATGATTCAAAATCATCGGCTAGATCACCATCTTTAATAGCCTTTGTATTCGATATTGGATGCACCTCTGGTTGAGGTGGGATAGGTGCTCTTACTGGTGCTGGAATTTTTACATCCTTAACATCAATCACCACTGCTTCATTAGAGTATTTGCTATATTTACTCCAAGCATCATCCGTAGCTGCAAGTGAAGTGCCTGCATCAGTACTATCAAACCTATCACCAAAGATCAATTTGGTATTATCACCTAAACCTTGATACACCATAAAGTTATCCAAGATGACTTGATCTTGGGTAGTTTCATTAGTGCTGCCTAGCTTCAAAGCAACAGCAACAACAGGATCACTCTTAATTACTGAGTCAATAAGTTGTGAGCCATCAATTGAAACACTCTTACTAGGGTCTGTTTTATCATCTACTTTGAATGAATAGGTGCCATTTGTCCATGACACTTCTAGTAACACATCATGACCGAGAACATGCTCACCAATCTTAGTCTTAGTCCCCTCAGTAGTACGGTACAAAATAGGTGCGGTTTCACCCGTTTTACCGCCTGATAATATAATTTCCCCAAACAGATCTTTATCGCTACCTGTAGGTTGTGTGTATAAATCAACACTTAGAGCATTATTCTTATCATTGCCATCGATAGAAATTTGGTGCAAATCGACCGTAAATTTACCATCGGCAATAGAAGTTACAGAAGTTGCTTCTGCAAACACGACACGAATCTCACCTCTATCATGAGTATCGGTATCGGTAATTTGAACTACATGATTTTCTGTGGAAACTCCAACTTCTGAAGCCTGAACTTTTTGAGTCTGACCTTGAGGTTCTTGAGCTTTAGTTTCTGGTGTCTTGGTTTCTGGTGTCTTGGTTTCTGGTGTCTTAGTTTCAGGTGCCTTAGTTTCAGGTGTCTTGGTTTCAGGTGTCTTGGTTTCCGGCGCCTTGGTTTCAGGTACTTTAGTTTCAGTAGTGTTAACTACAGGTGTCTTAACTTCTGGGGTCTTAACTAAGGGAGCATTAACTATGGGTGTCTTAATTGCTTTATTATTAGTTTCAGCAGTGTTAACTACAGGTGTCTTGAGTTCTGAGGCCTTTATTGCTGATTGTGCGGCAGAGGTAGCAGGGGTAGTTGAATGATGTTCATTAGAATTACATGCAGTTAATACAGCCAAAGCTAAAGGTATCATCAAAAATTTTGATTTCATAATATATCCATTATATTAGATAGGGAACTATATCTCTCTGACACTTTATTATTTAAATAAAAACAGAGATAACTTTATATTATTACTATACGCTTCTCGGCATTTAACCTTAAAAACTTATCATATATATTTTGCGGTCAAGCAGATAAATGAACATAACAGTAAAACTATGTTTTCATTTTTGAATTATATGATTAGAAAATTAAAAATAAAAAGGCCGGAGAAAACTCCGGCCATATCAGTTAAATTATCAAACGATTAGAATAAATCAGATTTGACATTATCAAAGTATGCTAGGTTAGCATCACCCTTAGTATCACCGGTGTAAAGTCCCAACTCTGTTGGAACTGTATCAGTATATCCAGTAAGAGTTTGATCCTTATCTTTAACAATCTCGGTGCCATCTAAGCTGATAGTATATTTATTAGATTCAGTCCAAGAAATTTTAAATGTATGCCATGCATCAAGAGTCAGATGCTCCTCAATAACCTCATCATCTGCACTTTTTGTATGAGCAATAACTAATTTTTGGGCTTCTTGTTTAATTTCAATGTATCTATCTTTATTACTAGAACTCTTACCTATTTTAATATAAGTGAACTTTTCGTTAGCTGCTGGGAAAAAGGCATCAAGCGATACAGAACCACTAGTCGCATCAGATTTGAATGGTAACGCAACGTATGGTTTGCCCGTTGTACTATTATCTTTTAATAGTAATGATTTTTCACTTCCACTCGCCACTTGGTCTTTGGAAATAATAGCGGTTAATCCAGTTTTACTGGCATCCGGAACTTTCCAGTCACCACCAACCGTATCACCAACGGCATAGGATTCAAAGTCATCGCCACCTGCGGATGCGTGTGTTGATGGAGTGACCACTGGTTGAGTAGGTGCTGTTACTGGTGTAGGTTGCGCACTTCCATCAAGGTGAAACGCGACATTGTCAATATAAACGTTATTACCCGTACCCGTTTCTGAACCTGTTTTAATCAGCAATTGCGATGGATAGACCCTTTTAACAAACATATCAATCATGATAATGCTCTCAACCTTGGAAACTCCATCAACGGTTGTTGTGAACTTTCCGTCTGTATCCCACTTCATACTAATAGTATGCCATGCATCATGTGTAACTTGCCCAACTAGCTTACGCCCATCTTTCCCTTCCAGGTAGAGATCTTCATCTTCTAAGTGAAGCTTATAGTAAGCAGGGTTCGTGGTATCACTTAAAACAAAAAAAGTATCATCATCATTAGAACTTGGTATTAACGTTTCAAACGATACTGACCCCTCCTTAATCTTTTGATCTTTAAATAGAAGCGCAACCTGCGTCTCTTCTGTTGTACTGTTGTCTTTTATCAATAATGACTGAGTGGTATTAGTGCCTTTAGCTGGAGTTAGATTCATTGCATCAGAACCACCAGAGTATTTCACCCAACTTTCACTAATTGTGGATGATTCTAGATCATCACTCAGTGTGCCATGAATTACAGGTTTCGGTGCTACAACTTTAACTGGCTCAGTTTTTGGTGTTTCTGTTTTCGGTGTTTCTGTTTTTATAGCTTCTGTTTTTGGTGCTTCTGTTTTTGGTGCTTCTGTTTTTGGTGCTTCTGTTTTTGGTGCTTCTGTTTTTGGTGTTTCTGTTTTTGGTGTTTCAACTTTCGTTGGTTGAGTCACTGGCGCTTTGGTTTCAGGTGCTTTGGCTTCAGGTGCTTTCGCTTCTGGGGCTTTGGCTTCAGGGGCTTTTATTGCTGATTTTGCTGCAGCAGTAACAGGGGTAGTTGAATGATGTTCATTAGAATGACATGCGGTTAGTACAGCTAAAGCTAAGGGTATCATCAAAAATTTCGTTTTCATAATATATCCATTATATTAAATAGAGAATAGTATCCCCTGACACTTTTATTATTGAAATAAAAATGGAGATAACGTTACATTATTACAATACGCTTCTCAGGTTTAACCTTAAAAAACATATTATGTGAATTTTGCAGTCAAGCAGATTAATAACAATAAATCTATGTTTTCACATATAATACCAATCGTACTAAATTACTGACCATTCTAGATTGTTAAAATACTCGATAACTGCGTTAGAACTTTTGATTGCAGAATCACTACTTATCGAAAAAATCCACCATATTTTCATGCATTTTTCCTGCGCCATTGCTAATCAATTACTTAGTGTGATTGATATAACTTAACTTATATGATTTAAACTAAACAAAAAAAGGCCGGAGAAAACTCCGGCCATATCAGTTAAATTATCAAACGATTAGAATAAATCAGATTTGACATTATCAAAGTATGCTAGGTTAGCATCACCCTTAGTATCACCGGTGTAAAGTCCCAACTCTGTTGGAACTGTATCAGTATATCCAGTAAGAGTTTGATCCTTATCTTTAACAATCTCGGTGCCATCTAAGCTGATAGTATATTTATTAGATTCAGTCCAAGAAATTTTAAATGTATGCCATGCATCAAGAGTCAGATGTTCCTCAATAACCTCATCATCTGCACCTTTTGTATGAGCAATAACTAATTTTTGGGCTTCTTGTTTAATTTCAATGTATCTATCTTTATTACTAGAACTCTTACCTATTTTAATATAAGTGAACTTTTCGTTAGCTGCTGGGAAAAAGGCATCAAGCGATACAGAACCACTAGTCGCATCAGATTTGAATGGTAACGCAACGTATGGTTTGCCCGTTGTACTATTATCTTTTAATAGTAATGATTTTTCACTTCCACTCGCCACTTGGTCTTTAGAAATAATAGCGGTTAATCCAGTTTTACTGGCATCAGGAACTTTCCAGTCACCACCAACCGTATCACCAACAGCATAGGATTCAAAATCATCGCCACCTGCGGATGCATGTGTTGATGGAGTTACCACTGGTTGAGTAGGTGCTTTTACTGGTGTAGGTTGCGCACTTCCATCAAGGTTGAACAAGACATTATCAATGTAAACGTTATTACCCGTACCCGTTTCTGAACCTGTTTTAATAAGCAATTGCGATGGTGCTACTCTTTTAACAAACTTGTCAATTGTGAATATATGAACAGTCGTGGATGTTCCATCAACAGTTGTCGTATAAAATGGTCCATCAAATTTCAGGCTAATTGTATGCCATTTATCACGCGAAACATGCCCAACGAGCTTATTACCATTATTCCCTTCAATATAGAGATCTTCATCCTTTAAGTGAAGCGTATAAAAACCAGGGTTAGTGGTATCACTTAAAACAAAATAGGTGTCATCATCATTAGAACTTGGTATTAACGTATCAAAGGTGACTGTACCAGTCTCAACATTTTGGTCTTTAAATAGTAAGGCAACATGCGTCTCTTCTGTTGA
Source organism: Vibrio rarus (assembly GCF_024347075.1). Lineage (NCBI taxonomy): Bacteria > Pseudomonadati > Pseudomonadota > Gammaproteobacteria > Vibrionales > Vibrionaceae > Vibrio > Vibrio rarus. Next base: position 48,991 of record NZ_AP024901.1, on the reverse strand, counting down.
ACTGCTGTCTTTTATCAATAATGACTGAGTGCTATTAGTGCCTTTAGCTGGAGTTAGACCCATTGCATCAGAGCCACCAGTGTACTTCACCCAACTTTCACTAATTGTGGATGATTCTAGATCATCACTCAGTGTGCCATGAATTACCGGTTTCGGTGCTGCAACTTTAACTGGTTCAGTTTTAGGTGCTTCAGTTTTAGGTGCTTCAGTTTTAGGTGCTTCAGTTTTAGGTGCTTCTGTTTTAGGTGCTTCTGTTTTAGGTGCTTCTGTTTTAGGTGCTTCTGTTTTAGGTGTGTCAACTTTCGTTGGTTGAGTCACTGGGGCTTTGGCTTCAGGGGCTTTGGCTTCTGGGGCTTTAGCTTCTGGGGCTTTGGCTTCTGGAGCTTTAGCTTCTGGAGCTTTAGTTACTGCCGTTTTAGTTACTGCTGTTTTAGCTGCTGCAGTAACAGCCGTTGTTGAATGATTATCATTGGAATGACATGCAGTTAATACAGCCAAGGCTAAAGGTATCATCAAAAATTTAGTTTTCATAAAATTTCCATAAATTTAAACAAATAAACAAATAAACAAATAGATAAACAAATAAACATTCCCAAACATTTATCTAAGCATAAATGATGGGGAAACTTAAATTAATATTGAATATATATTATTTATAATAATACTCTAAATATTATCAAAAACAATAAAATAATAAAATAATATAGACATTAGTCAATATTAAACTTTGAGATAAAAAAGGCCGAAGAAAACTTCGGCCTTATATATAGATTAAATGATCAACCGTTAGAATAGATCAGATTTAACATTATCAAAGTATGCTACGTTACCTGTTCCACTATTAAAGCCGGTGTATAATCCTAACTCAGTCGGAACTACATTACCATAGCCAGTAGCATTTTGGTCGGCGTCTTTAACAATCTCAGTACCATCTAAGGTAATAGTATATGTATGAGATTCAGTCCAGGTGATATTAAACGTATGCCAAGTATCAAGAGTCAGGTTTTCATAAATAACCACATCCTTTTTACTATCTGTATGAGCAACAAGTAATTTTTGGGCTTCTTGTTTAATTTCAATGTATCTGTCTTTATTATCAGAACTCTTACCGATTTTAATATAAGTGTAGTCTGCATTAGCTGATGGGAAAAATGCATCAAGCGATACAGACCCACTAGCCGTATTAGATTCCACGAATGGTAATGATACATATGGTTTACCCGATGTACTATTATCTTTTAATACTAATGCTTTTTCACTTCCATTAGTTACCTCATCAGTAACAATCGCGACCTTTCCAGTTTGACTTGCATCAGGAGCGTTCCATTGACCACCAACCGTATCACCAATGGCATAGGACTCAAAATCATCACCAGAAATAGCAACTGCTGTTGTTGGTTCAGTTACTGCGGGTGCTTGAGTTTGCTCTTCACCTTCAAGTTTGAATGCAACATTATCAATGTAAACTTCATCATCTGTATTAGCTATAGCACCTGCTATAACCGTAAATTGTGATGGGTTTTGGCCGACAGGCTGTATGACGAATATAGGTGCAGTAACTGGTGTTGCTCCATCAACTACCGTAATCAAATTATTAAAATCCCATTGCATACTAATTGTGTGCCATGCATTACGTGTAAAATCTGCAACTTTTTGGCTTGTGTTATCTCCTTCAACGAATAGCTCTTCACCTTTTAGATGAAGCTTAAAGGCTGCATCCCCAGTACCTGTATTTAAGACAAAATAAGTGTCCTCACTGTTAGTATCTGGAACGAAAGTATCAAACGTTACAGTGCCATCTTTAACACTTGCTTTTTTAAATAGTAAGCTAACCGTAGCTTTCGCAGATGCACTCGTGTCTTTTATTAATAATGAATGAGAACCCGTTTTTGCATGCTTATCACTTAAGCTACAGCAAGTTGCCTCACCCGTATAAGCCTTCCAAGAAGCGTTAATTTTAGCCCCTTCCATATTATCGCCAAACACACCACTAGATGTAACTGGTTCAGTTACTTTATGTGTTACTAGTTCAGTTACTGCGGGTGTAGGTGTTACTGGTGCAGTTACTGCAGGTGTAGGTGTTACTGGTGCAGTTACTGCAGGTGTAGGTGTTACTGGTGCAGTTGCTGCAGGTGCTTCAAATAGATCAGATTTAACATTATCAAAATATGCTACGTTACCCGCGGCTTTAGAATCACCCGTATACAATCTCAACTCAGTCGGAATGATACCAGTATATCCAGTGGCAGTTTGGTCAGCATCTTTTACAAGATCAGTACCATCTAAGGTAATAGTATATGTATTAGATTCAGTCCAAGTGATTTTAAACGTATGCCAAGCATCAAGAGTCAATGTGGCTTTGAGTGTTTCATCATGTTTATCTTTATGAGCAATAAGTAATTTTGTACCATCTTGTTTTATTTCAAGATATCTGTCGTCATTAGCACTGCCCTTACCGATTTTAATATAAGTGAATTTTTTATTATCTGCTGGGAAGAATGCATCAACAGAGACAGAACCACTTTTTGCTTCAGATACGAATGGCAATGTTGCATAAGGTTTAGCTTTTGCTTCTAAATCTTTTAATACTAATGATTTAGAGCCTCCATTAGCTTTCTCATCAGTAATAGTGGCGCTCATTCCAGTTTCACTTGCACTAGGCGCTTTCCAATGACCACCAACTACATCACCAACGTTATAGGATTCAAAATCATCACCCGCTATATTATCACTAACCGCTGGTGTCGTTGGTGTCGTTGGTGCCGTTACTGCTGGTGTCGTTGGTGCTGTTACTGCTGGCGCTTGTACATGCACATCACCTTCACCTTCAAGTTGGAATGCGACATTATCAAGATAAACTTCATCACCGGTATTGGCTGTATCACCTACCATAACGGTAAATTGCGATGGATTAGTTTTAGCAAAAGATCCAATTTTGTACAATAATGCCGTAACAGAATGTCCATCAAGAGTTATAACGTACTTAGTAAAATCCCATTCAATACTAACCGCATGCCACGCATCACGAGAGAATTTACCTACATTTACAGTACTGTCTGGTCCTTCCAAAATCAGATCATCACCCTTTAAGTGGAGCTTAACATTTGGAAGACCTTCACCCTCATTTAAAAGAAAATACGCGTCCTTAGTATTAGTATTAGGAACGTACGCATCAAACGCTACAGTGCCTTCCTTCGCATGTGCCTTTTTAAATTGTAAAGCCACAGTAGCATTCCCTGCAGCGCTAACATCTTTTATTAATAATGACTTAGAACCCGTATTCGCATGCTTATCACTTAAGCTACAGCAAGTTGCATCACCACTATAAGCCATCCAATACTTGCTAAATTTTTCCCCTTCAAAATTATCGCCAAGCACGCCAACAGGTTCCGCTGGTGCCGCTTTAGCTGGTGCTGGTGTTGAAGTATCTGGTGTTGAAGTTCCAGGTGTTGCTGGCGTTGATGTGCCTGGTACAGATGCTTTAGGCAGGGTTTTTCCATCAAGGTTGAATGCGACATTATCAATGTAAACGTTATTACCCGTACCCGTTTCTGAACCTGTTTTAATAAGCAATTGCGATGGATCTACTCTGTTAACAAACTGGTCAAGAGTGAAAATCATAACAGTTGTCGGTTTTCCACCATCGACAGATGTAGTATAGTTTCCACTAAAATGGTCCCATTTCATTGAAATGGTATGCCATTTATCACGCGAAACATGCCCAACGAGCTTACTACCATGATTCCCTTCCAGATAGAGATCTTCATCCTTTAAGTGAAGCGTATAAAAACCAGGGTTAGTGGTATCACTTAAAACAAAATAGGTGTCATCATCATTAGAACTTGGTATTAACGTATCAAAGGTGACTGTACCATTCTTAACTTTTTGATCTTTAAATAGTAATGCAACATGCGTCTCATCTGTTGTACTGCTGTCTTTTATCAATAATGACTGAGTACCACCGTTAGCTTTAGCAGTAGTTAAACCCATTGCATCAGAACCACCAGAGTATTTCACCCAACTTTCACTCAGTGTAGATGACTCTAAATCATCACCAAGCACGCCATTGATGACAGGTTTCGGTGGGGCAACTTTAGCTGGTGCAGTTTTTGGCGCTTCAGTTTTTGGCGCTTCAGTTTTTGGGGCTGCTGTTTTTGGCGCTTCTGTTTTTGGGGCTGCTGTTTTTGGTGTGTCAACTTTCGTTGGTTGAGTCACTGGTGCTTTAGCTTCTGGTGCTTTTGCTTCTGGTGCTTTAGCTTCTGGTGCTTTTGCTTCTGGTGCTTTAGCTTCTGGCGCTTTAGCTTCTGGCGCTTTAGCTTCAGGGGCTTTAGCTTCAGGGGCTTTTATTGCTGATTTTGCTGCAGTAGTAGCAGGCGTGGTCGAATGATTATCATTGGAATGACATGCAGTTAATACAGCCAAGGCTAGGGGTATCATCAAAAATTTTGTTTTCATAATATATCCATTCTATGAGACACGTTAATTAGATAGAGACAAACAAATATCCCTACTATTTTTATTAGTAATTATTATTTAATATAAATATGATTAATCTTTATAGTAATACTTAAAATATAACACCTCGCACTTATTAAAATTATTACATATGAATAACAAATCTAGGTTGCACATAATAGAATTTAGATTTGAAATTATTAATAAATTTATATGGACGCAAAAGGCCGGCAAAACTGCCGGCCATATATCTGTTAAATACTCAAAGAGTTAGAATAAATCAGATCTCAAATTATCGAAGTAAGCTGTGTTAGTAGCATTACTTGTGTCGCCTGTGTAAATAGTTAACTGTGTAGGAACATCTGCTGCAAGACCCGTTTTAGTCTGTGAAACATTAGTTGCTTCAGGTAGTGCTTTACCATTTAATGTGACACTAAATGTACCAGCGGCTGTCCATGATAAATTAATGGTGTACCATTGATCATTTGTAATATCTGCAATTTTTACGTCTTTATCACCAGCTTCATATTCTAGCTTATTACTAGTTTGTTTGAGCTCAATGTATCTTTTTGCGTTAGACTTATCAGTACCAACATTAATGTATGTGGATTTTTCATTTGTTGCTGGGAAATATGCATCAATGGAAATTGAACCACTTGTTCCATCAGATACAAATGGTAAAGCCACATAAGGTTTATCGCCAGTGCTTTTATCTGTCAACAATAATGAGTTAGAACCGCCGTTAGCTTTAGCGTTGGTCACTTTAGCTGATGCACCAGGGGCACTATCTTTTACATAAACTTTCCAATTACCACCAGGTTGGTCGCCATTGGCGTATGATTCAAAATCATCCGCCATCGCGCCCGCGCCTGAAGCAGCTACTGCAGGTTGAGCAGTTGTATTTGCTGGTTGGGCAGGTTGAGCTGGAGTATTCGCAGCAGGTTGACTGCTTGCCGTTGTACCAGTTTGGGTAACAACAACAGCTTCATTACTGTTACTGTTGTAAGGAAGTGCATTGAGTACAGTTCCCACAGGGTAATCATCAAAGCTATCACCAAACACAAGTTTAGCTGCATCACCTAAACCTTGATAAATATTAAAGTTATCTACAAATAACTCATCAGTTGTGGTTTTAGATTTATCACCTAACTTAACAGCAACAACAACTACTGGAGCCTGCTTAATAACTGAATCTATTAATTGTGAACCATCATATGAAACGCTCTTAGAATCATCTGTTTTATCATCAATTTTGAATGAATAAATGCCATTAGTCCATTCTACTGTCACTGATAAATCATGACCTACAATATAATTATCCAATGGATGCAGTTTCATATCGCCTACCTGACGATATTGAATAGCGGCTGGCTCACCGGCTTTACCACCAGCAAACACAATTTCACCAAACAAATCACTGTTATTTGCTTTAGCATCTGCAAATAGAGCGATATTCACACCGTTGCCACCTGATGTACCTTGATTAGCTACTTGTTTTAGGTCTACAGTAACCTTACCATCAGCAATGGAATCTACTGGGTTAGCAGCATGCTTGGTCGCTTCTGATAATTTAACGCGTAATTCACCTTTATCAGCTGTATCGGTATCAGTGATTTTAACTACGTTATTTGCAGCATTTGTCGCTGTATTTCCAGTTGCACCTGTTGTTCCAGTCGCAGCCGGAGTCGCATGAGTAACATGTGGTAAAGTACCATTTGTATGCTCTTTCACTTTCTCTGTAGAGTTACAAGCTGTTAATACAGCCATCGCTAGAGGTATCATCAAGAATTTAGTTTTCATAATATATCCACAATATTAATTTGATTAACTACAGAGCTTAATAAATAAGCTCTGTCACATTGATTAGAAGTTGTATTTAAGACCAACACGGGTACGTAGTTCGCGTTTATCATTTGAAGGACTAGAAGCTTGGATATTGCCAAGTTCAAAGTATGGTTGGAAATTCCAGCCTTGAGGGCGGTAATAAGCAAGTACGTTGTAATCCCATTCATAGTGAACATTTTGTCCACGTTTAGTACTACCCATAGCCCATGTATTATTAAAGAAGTCTTGAGCAAAGTTACTTTCAAGGTCGAAACCTAAACCAAATTTAAATTTGTAGGTTACGTTAGCAGTAAATTTAGAGCGGTTAACTGCTGTATATTTATCACCATCAATACCTGTCATGCTTGAACCTTCTGTGTAACGTCTAAATTCGTGACGGTAACGAAGTTTTGTCGTAATACCCATTGGGAATTTGTAACCTACACGAACTTGAGGTTTGTACACTACACTCGTTGGATTCAGTGTAAGATCGAAACCAGGTTGAATATATAAATGTTTAGTCAGTTTTGTTTTATGTTCAATAGTCAGTTCAGATGAAGTCATCGCAAGATTTTTAAAGGCACTTGGGTATTCACCATCAATTTTACTGCCACCAAATTTAACTTCTGAAGCAAATTTCCATGCTTGGACACTTGTACTAAGTTTAACGCGGTTCTGATGCTGTTGACGACCCGCTTTGTATTCATGTCGGTAGTCAATAGAAGAGGCTGATACAGTACCAGCGAAAAGTGTCGCTATCACTGCTAGGGCAATTTTATTCGTTTTCATCAAGAAGTACCTATCTTTATAACCGTATGGATATTTGAATTAATGTATGACAATTAGTTTATTGAAACATTTGGTTACAAACTGTGAACTGAGCACGCTTTTCCACTAAGACTGCATTGCGTTAGAAAAAGTGAGGATGAGATCTCAAAAAAGAGTATATATTTGGCATTTTTACTATTATTAAGCATAAAAAACCGCCTAAACGCCAACTTAGTAGCATATTAACAAGTTTAATGACTTTTTATTCAGGATGTAAACTGTATGAACCTTGTATACTATTAGCGCAAAAAAGAATCTTTCCTCCTATTTAAAATTCTTAACTGTATTGCATTTTATAGAGAAATCCGACCATTTAGTGTGCAACTCAATTCATAAGTAATACAATTAATCTCCCCTTAACTAATTATTAGCAATGAAAGTAGCCAGCATAGGAGATGTATCACCATGCACTTCATTTTTCATTTATCTTATGTTCCACCGTTTAGAGTCAACCATCGGTCCGTTAATGACATGATTCTTTGGATACGGTTTCATTCACTTTTTACTAGTAGATGAACTCTCCGTTTTTCTTCTATCTCTCTTTGTAGGTAGCATTATTTATGGCATAGTCATATTAGATATAATAAAAGAGAGACAGACACCCGATGTTTTTCAAGGTTGTTGTCTTTAATTTATTAAAGTTTTAAACACCTTTATATGCGCTTAATCTCTTAATGGTGATTTACAGCCAAATCACTATTAAGCTACTGATTTGCATATACCATCCAATTTATTTATAGGTTCAATTAGGCAAATTATTCTCTAAACAATAAGACTATTAAGTGTATCTCATTATTGTTTTTTACAATTTATTTAACTTTAATTCTGTAATCGCAACAAAAACAGGGTAATTGTCACATTTTGTTTGGGTTTTGATTTTCTTTTATAAATCAGAGGTTTATATAAATTATAATCATTACCATATAATTAATTCCCTACTAATCTCGAGAAGGATCACAAAACCTAATAGAGCAATTTTAAAAAAGTATGACAATATGATTAATATAGGGATAAAACTTACTCTTTAATATGGATTATTATGAAACCGAGCAAATTTAAATTAGTGCCCATTGTTTTGGGAATGATTCTAGCTGGCTGTAACAGTAGTTCGGGTTCTAGCCAAAATAACGAATCTCAAGTATCGCCCAAGGCTGAAGTAGTTACACAGCAACCTACTGCTGTTATTTCGCAACCGGCTGTAGTGACTCCACAACCGACAAAAGTTACTCCACAACCTGCTGTAGTTATTTCGCAACCTGAGGTAGTGACTCCACAACCTGCGGTAGTTACTCAACAACCAAGCGTACAAAACAATATTGAGTCTGGTAATAAAACTGCGTCTGATTGGAATCTCAACGAGTGGAAGCTTACGCTGCCTATCAGTGCTACGTATTTTAAAAATAATTATGGTGCTGGGGACGATTTACGTGAATCCAGTAGCGCTGCAGAGTTGAATCCTGCACGTTGCAGTAAGACCGCTGTTTTATCGGCAAATATCTCTTTACCCTACTTTGAAGTCGATGATGAAGGTCATCCGCACTTTATTGTTGATTTAGGTGATGACGGCATTTCTACTACCTCTAACAGTCACTATGCTCGTTCAGAGTTTCGTGAATTATACAATTATAAAACAGAGGATCCTTGCGATTCTTCTAAGCAAAACTGGAAAATTAGCGACCATGCGCATCACACATTATCCGCCACACTTAACATAAAACAATATCCCGATTCTTCTGTTACTAAGAAAGATCCAAAAGTTGTCGTTGGTCAGGTGCATGGTTATAAAATTAAGCAAGCCTTGGTCAAATTGATCTGGGAAGGAGAAAAGAAATCAATCCGCGCCGTGTTGAATCCCGAGTTTGTTCCTGGTGATAAATCCTGTGACTGTGACACCATGAGTATCAATTTAGGTAAAGCCAAAGCTAACACTAATTGGTCTTATTCAATAGATGTGAATGATCAAGGCATTACATTAAGTGCCGCTGGTGTGACTAAGTCCATCAAATGGGGGGAGGACTACGACGGTGATGTTCTTACCCGTGATTGGAACTCAGATAGTAACAGTTTTTACTTCAAAGCCGGTATCTACCCGCAAATCAAACCAAAATCTAGCTTACAAGGACAAGTTTTTCATGTGAGCTTCAGTAAAATTGCTGTGCTACACAATTAATTAGACAATCCATTTGTCGCAACACAAAAACGGCCTGTTTGGCCGTTTTTTTATGCCCTACCCTTTTCCTCCCTTTGTTCATACCATCGTAGTCAGTAACGGATCATTCTAGCTTGTTAAAATACTCGATAACTGCGTTAGAATTTTTGATTGTAGAATAACGACTTATGGAAAATTTCTGCCTTGTTTTTGAGCATTTTTCCTACGCTATTTCTGACCACTTAATTACTGTGATTGATATCACTAATAACCTTTAAGCATAAAATCAAGTCGATGACCGACAGTAAACATACTTTTCTTATGCCTGTTCATTAAAATCTCTATTATCATCATGCTCTTTTATTAATGTCATACCATAAGACCAAATAGTAAGGGCTACTTCCAGCAATGATTAAAAGTACACATATCGCCTTATTCACGCTCACCACATTATGTGCAACTGCCGCCTCAGCCGCATCTATTGATTATCGTCAAGAATACAAACACCAAGATAAAAAATACGCAAGTAGAGTAAAAATAGGCAGTAGCGTGGGCAACCATTTCTTTAGTCTAGAAGCAAAACAAACTGGTAAACCCATATCCGATTGGGAAGCGGCCGATAATGAATTTGTCTATGGTTATAATATCAAGATCAATAAGCATTGGCGCGTCACCCCTTCTATGCCCATTACCTTCGGTAGCGACCGTGTAACCTATAAACCTCAATTAAAAGTTCAGTATAAATTTGATTCAGGTTTGACGACTAAAGTGCGTTATCGCCATGAATTTAGAAAGTACACGGGGGCTAAATCGACCCAGGACTCTATTGATCGCTCTAAGTTTACAGGCAACATTGACTATAAAATTGGGGGTTTACAGCTTGGTTTTGAAGCCAACTATGCCCAAGACTTTTTCAATAATGACCAATGGTTTGGCGGAGATCACGCAAAAAGAAACAATGAGTGGGACTATAACTTCAAAATTGGATACAAAGGTTCAGGTTGGAATTGGCGACCGTATGTGGAATTGGGTAATGTACAATATAGCAAAGGTCCAAGCCCTAGAAACAGCAACCGTCAACTGCGTTCACGAGTTGGAATTAGCTATAGCTTTTAATGCGCAGGCTTAATTCTTTGTGATGTCATCTAGGCTGCAACTTCGTTTGTGGCCTAGTTTGTTCACTTGCCAACTCATTAGATACATTTCACCGCGTTATTCATCCCCCTTGTGTACCAAAGTACTTACAACAAACTGTGTACGTTCCACTGCACATCGTCTATTGTGACGGTGATCACTCAATCATTTTCTACAGTGATGATTAATTCATAAAAATAAGTAAATTCCTTTCGAATTAGTGCACATTACTAAGGGTTTAGTAATTTTTATGCGACCCATTTCATAAAATGATTAATGCTCTAAAATCAATAACTTAACAGGCAACATACCTAACCCAAAAAATCTAAACAGCTAAAACCGCCCTTTTTAGTGATTGCAGTCACATGCCAAAATAAAGCCAAGCCCTTAATATATTTGTCATACATTAACACCAACAATGACTCAAAAGGGTTATCAAATGAAAGCTTTAAACAAAGTCACTCTGGCTCTAATCACTACTGTCGTAGCCACATCCGCTACTGCAGCTTCATTTAATATTCGTCACGAATACAAAAGTCACACCGATCAACATTCTAGCCGTATTAAAATGGGCGATAGCATTGGTAACTTCTATTTTAGCGGTGAACTTAAGTTCAAAGGCGAAGATGGCGAGTTCATGAAAGATCTTAAAAACAATGGTTGGGAACTGGATCTCGGCTATCGTTATAAAATAGAGAACAGTAACTGGACAATTCAACCTGGTATGCCTATTGAAGGACGCAGTAGTGGCATGACTTATAAGCCACAATTACGCGCAACTTATGCTTTAGATAGTGTTGATGGACTAAGCCTAAGTGCTCGTTACCGTTATGACATAAAAACATACAGTGATGGTGACAGTAATCAATATCGCCACCGTATCACTGGTAACGTAAACTACTCTGTGGCGGCATGGAAGTTTGGTTTTGAAGCCAACTACTATAATGCAGATGGCTACGATATCTATGATAACTCTGAAGAAAACTATGAACTCAACCTAACGGCAGGTCGCAAGTTTGGTGATTGGTACCCTTATGTTGAATTTGGTGACGTGAGCACCAGTTCTCAAAGTGCTACTCGTGAACTTCGTAGCCGTGTAGGTCTAACATATAGCTTCTAACATTGGGCTTCTAGGCATGAACAATAGCGAGTACTCCCCGCTGTATGTGTGACCTTTAATGCCAAAGGGCCACGGTAATCATACCGTGGCCCTTTTTAATACATCTGCATCCATTCGTTCATACTAATTGCCGAGTTTGTATAAATAACCAAATTTAATATCGTGATTAGGCTCTAACCGCTTCACCTGCGCCATTAACAGCTCCGCTGTAGCAAGGGCATCACTAAGGGCGTTATGCCCATTATATTCTGGCAATTTGTACCGTGCGCGTGTTGCAGAGAGCGTTAAATCAAAATCCTCTACATCATTACGCGCCTTAGCCATTTTCTTTTCTAAACATAAGGTATCAAGCCATATTAACGGCAAGTCACGCACATGATAGTTAGTACTAAGATACTGATTAATGAAATTAGTTTCTACTACGCACCCGTGGGCAACAATCACCTTACCTAAAGCCGCATCATAAAATGATCTCATGGCATCATGTATAGATACACCAGTATCTAACATCTGTGGTGTGATGTGGTTAATGATGGCGGTCTCCGGCTTCACTTGAGACTCTTGGTTAATATAATAATGACACGCTGTGGTGAGATCTATTTTTCGATTAGATAAAACCACCCAACCTATAGATAATATTAGGTCGTTTCGGCTATCTAAGCCGGTCGTCTCAAGATCTAGAATAATGTAATCCAGATCATTATACAGCGTCGTTATCTCTGGTGTCGGACTCTTTAACAGCCGTTTAAATAAATTAGGTAACGTCTTCCCTTCAACCAAGGATTTACGTTGGCGCTTTGTATGTTCTAATGGATGAAAATATTTAAACATAAATTATCGAGTCCCAAATCTCACCTTAGCGGCCTCTTGTAAATCGGCAATAATCCTAAAGGCATCTTTAAGATGTCCACGTTCAAAACTACCAAAGCTATTAGGATCAATATGGTTATTTGGCTCTTCGCCATTTTTCAATGCTGTGAGCTGATGGTTAAAGCGGAATGATAGGATAAACTCATACGCTCCTAGAATGTTCTTATAGGCATCTTCTGATAAAAAGCCTTTTTCATAGGCCATTTGAAAGCGCTTATCTGTAGCAGAATGGTCACTTTCCACCGCTAGACCATAGATACGAGCTAAATCAATAATCAAGTTGATGGCGTATTTTTTCACATTCAGAGTTTTCTTATTTTCCCCTGATTTTTCTAAAACTAAGCTGTTGAAAATGCCTAAAGGTGGGCTAGTGTTAACTGCATCGCTCGTTAACATTAACAAAAATTCACGACTATTACGGATATTTTGATGCAGTTCATCTCGTAATATTTTCTCATAATCCCCATTACCATAGATAGAACGGATCTCAAGAAAAACACTGATATTAAGCAAACGTTCATATTCTGGATTAGCCACCCATTTTTTATAGTAATGTTTCCAAGTGCTAATGGGCTGGCACCATTTCGGGTTAGCCGCCATATAGTTACCAGGACAAAGCGGGTAACTGCAGCTGTCTAAAGCATGGCTGACTAAGCTGGCAAGATGCTTAAAGTATATTTTGTCGTTTTCAGTGGCATCGTCGGTTAGTACTATTGCACTGTCTTGGTCCGACAACATATGTACTTCATTGCGTGCGTGAGATCCCGCAACAATCCAAGCAAATTCACAGGGTGGTGGACCCAGTTTATCTATAGAAATTTGAATGATACGACGAGTATAGGCATCCATAATCATCGTCATCACTTGACCTATCACCTCTGGGGAAACCTTACCTTCCACTAAGGCTTCAAAAATAGCCTGACGTTCAGAGGTAAAACTCGCCAATGAATGCACACTGGTGGCGTATTTAATTTTCTCAATCAAGAAAATAGCCTGAACACGGTGGTTTTGTACCAAGTGTGACGTAGTCAGTAGACCGATGACTTTATTATCCTCAACAATAGGTAAGTTTCTGATATTAAACTGCATCATCACAGAGGCAGCGTGCAATACCAGATCATCGGGGGCGATGGTTAATGGAGAGAAAGTCATCACAGTTGAGATTGGCTGATCAATTGAGGCGCCGAGGGCAATAACTCGCTTGGTCATGTCTCTATCGGTAATTAGGCCAACAATTTTATCGTTTTCATAAATAACCGCACACGAGGTTCGCTTCACAATCCGCATCTCATGGGCCACTTCTTGAATGGTTTGATGCGCCTCACAAACCGCTACACGGCCACTCGCCACTTCACTCACCCGTTTGATAAAGAGCCCTTTCTCTTTATCAGACCACACAACATCTAATGCCGATTTAAGGCGAACCTGAGCTTGAGATGCAAAATGCTCAGCGCTTTCCGGTGAAGATTTAAACAACTGCTGTAAGGCAGAGTGCGGAATGAGATACAGTAAGGTGTGCTCGATGGCAATGGCCTTGTATCCTTTGTCATTGTCACTATCCACACTGGAATCTAAAAACGTAAAGCCAAATAAATCTTCAGCGCCTAATCGAGCTCTTAACACTCCATCCGCCTTACGTTGCTCCATAGAACCTGTACGCACAATATAAAGGTACTTTTCTGTGCCTTCGGTACAAAGATCGACCCCTTCACCTTTGCTTAAATAGGTAATTTGAACACTAGACGCCAGTTCACGCAGTGCAGACTTTGGTATTTTATCAAAAGGGTCAATTTGACTGATAAATTGAATGATATTCGGTAATAAAGATTCAGGCATAGTAGGTCTCGTAAACGATAATTTAAGGCATCCCAACCATTTAATATTATTATATCGCCAATTTTTTAATTAGTAAGAAAAATGTAATCAATGTAACCATGATTCCCCCCTTTCATCTATCAAAATAGATATAAAAAAAGCATGCTAATGCATGCTTTTTCAAAATGATGGATATTTACTGGTTTAGTTTGCCAACGGCAAGCGATGTTTTGCTTCTTGAAGATGATCGGCAGACGCTTGACGTGCTTTATCACTATTGCCTGCCATAATGGCATCATAAATCTCACGGTGCTCGTTAATGCAAGTGCTGCCCTCTTCTGATGAGTGGACAATAAAGTTGACAAACATTGTGGTCAAAATATTACCAAATGGTAGATAAAAATCGTTGCCAGTAGAATTAAAAATCAAGCTATGGAAACGCATATCCACATCCGTCCAACGTTCAATATTCAACTCAGATTCAGCGGCCACTTCCACCATTTCTTGGAAGGTTTCTGATAATTCAATGCGTTGTTCGGCGGTCGCAAATTGAGCAGCTAAAGCACACGCTTCGGGTTCGATGGCGCGGCGTAATCCCAAAAACTGAAAGCAAAACTGATCGATATCAGCCAGTCCATCCATCCATTCAATTAATTGAGGATCTAAGAAGTTCCAGTACGCACGGTCTACAACTTTTGTCCCTACTTTAGGTCGAGATGCTAACAACCCTTTAGATGTCAATAGCTTAACTGCTTCGCGAAGTGCCGTTCGGCTAATACCGAATTGCTCACAAAGCGTCATCTCACCAGGAAGTATCGACCCCTGAGCCAACTCCCCTGAAAGAATCCCCCGTGCAATTTCACGAGCGACCTGTACATGCAAACTTCGTTTGGAGCCTGCGATTGAATTAAATGAACCAGCCATAAGTTTTATTTTCTTTTAATAATGTATTATCTAAGGAGAAATATATCATTTTAAAATGATTGCGCCACAGACCTACCCCGTAAACGTGATGTATCCCCTCCTTATTAGGTATTTCTTGCAGGCATAAAACGCAAACACACCGTTAACATACACGCAACATCCAACATCAACCCACCAACATAATTATAGTAGTAGAAATCTCTACTTACCTTTTTCGTGACTAACGTCTTAATTTTGACTTGTAATCTGGCAAATGTTTCCAATTTAGTTAATGATGTAAAATCTTATTGTATTATTTATGGCGTAGTGAAAATCCAACTGGATTTTTAAGTGTTGTTGGCCTACGGCTTATTGAAACTTGAGCTTATTGAAACTTGGCGTACTTAGCCGGTTAACTTATTTCTTACAAATAAGCCTCAATGAATATAGGTTTGCTACTTAAACCCGTACTCATCTTTTGATTTGATTGCCAACACTGACTTACTGCGATTTTATACAAGGTAGTTATGCCTTTTTGATACTAAATATTCGTGACCTTTGTTGACAGTGAAAACTGGCTTGTTGCAAAAATCAGGTGGTAAAAATGTCGCTTTTTGCGTTAGTGGAAAATTCAGACCGTCGAATTCATGTTCAGGTCGCTAGGCAGATAGCGCGTAAAATTCTATCTGGTGAGTTAAAAGAAAATCAAAAAATACCCTGCGAAACAGAACTTTGTGAAGCCTTCGGTGTGAGCCGTACCGCATTACGTGAATCCACAAAGTTACTTTCTGCTAAAGGACTCATTGAGTCAAAACCAAAAGTAGGCACGCGTATTTGTCCTCGACGTGAGTGGCACTTCCTTGATCCTCAATTTTTAGATTGGATCCAAGATCTAGATGAGATCAATCCGTTTTTAGCGCAATTTTTAGGGTTAAGAAAGGCCATTGAACCAGAAGCATGCGCTTTAGCTGCGGTTCATGCCACCGCCGAACAGCGTAAAGATTTGTCTAAATACTTTCAACTTATGACCATTGCAGCCAATGAGTTTGATTATGAAAGCTGGGCTATCAACGACCACTTATTCCATCAAACTATATTTTTGGCTACAGGCAATCAGTTTTACGTGCCATTTAGCAATATTTTGTCCACTATGTTCAAACAATTTATTGACCATTCAGCGGTGGGTGGGCGTTTCTGTTTAGAAGAGCATAAAGCCATTTATGATGGCATTATGTCTGGTAATGAGGCGGGGGCTCGAATTGCATCTAAGTCTCTGCTTGATGATGAAAATCAAGCGCTTGCAAAAGCGTCTTAATTTTAAAGTACGATTTACTCACCCAAGCCTATTAATTTAGAACGAATCAAATATAATTTGCTTCGTTCTTTTTTTGCGACAACTAGGTACTCAAGTGGTAGCCCCCTCTTACATTAAAAAAAATATCTCCATCGCTTGGCCATTAGCATTAAATGCACTGCTTATGCAGTCAATGTTAATGATCGACACTTTCTTAGTCTCTCCTCTTGGTGAAATTTCTTTGGCGGCAATGGGGATTGCTAGCACAATTGTGGCCTTTATCATTGGCATTCAAATGGCCCTAGCCAATGGAACACAGCTAGTGCTCAGCCGTGCTGTCGGCTCTGGAGTAAAGGCTTCTCTAGCTAAAGGGTTTTGGTCAGGTATGATCATTAACTTCTCAGTAGCGGCCTTATTTCTCATATTGTTGCAGGTGTTTGACCATCAACTTATCACTATGCTCGCTCATGATGACTCTCTTTATCATGAGATAAATCAGTATCTCAGCGTATCTCAATACTTAGTGTTATTTAATGCTGTTACTCAGGTCATCATTTCATTATTTAATAGCCTTGGACGCACCAAAACACCGTTCAAAGGCTATCTTATCGAAATGCCCATTAATGCTGTCACTTCCTATTTTTTGATTAATGGATTTGCCAGTTTTTCTGGCATGGGTTTAAAAGGAGCGGCCACAGGTACGCTGTTCGCTATCACGATCCGCATGATCTATCTTTTACTGTGCGTGCATTTCTCTGACGATATCGAACTTCCCTTTAAAAAGCACCTTCAGGGGCTCAGTATCAGCATTAAGAATCACTTTATTGAGGTGTTTCCTATTGCCGCCAATATGACCATTTTATCTATTGGTGCCACCATTTACCAACTGCTCTATTCGCAACTTAATATCAATGCCTATGTGGCTATTACACTTATCATGCCTTGGATTCGCTCTGGGACACAATTTATCACCGCTTGGGCGCTATCATCGGCTATCTCTATAAGCCAAGCCATTGGTTCTAACAAAATGGATGATCTGGTGAGCAATGTGGATACCAGTATCAGAATTGCGGTAGGTATCTCTATTATTTGTTCTGTATTCTTTTTTGCTTTAAGTTTCGCCATTGAGCATATTTACCCTGACCTAGATCCTGAAACCTACTTAGCATTGGCCACCATAGCGCCTCTGTACATATTTCTGCCGATTGTGCGTGGTTATAACACGGTGCACGGGCATGTGCTTAGAGCTCTTGGCAAAACGGCCGCCGTGTTTAAAATTAACTTTACCGGACAATGGCTTATTTCCATTCCTTTGTGCGCTATTATCATTATGTCGTTAGGAGGGTCCGTTTTTTGGGCGTTTGCTATTCAACCTATAGAAGAGATTGTGAAGGCATTTCCTTTCCGCCATTTAGCAAGAAAGTCTCTCAAAGAGTTTAATGCAGAAAAAGCCAAAAAGTTGATGTACGATTGATTATTAATCCGCAATTTGACACAACATTTTGCAAGCGCCATCGTTAAGGCGCTTGCAAACCTTTCTTCACATTATCTATGAGCTTGCTAAAGCGCAGGGGTTACGGCTTCTGTATAAATGGCAACCAGCAATAAAAATCACCGAGCCAATCATCATAAATACACTCTTATCAGCCCAACTATCAAAAGCCAAACTTAACCCGACGATCACAACACCGAGTCCTTGACTCATTCGGCCTAAATATTGGCCTTGTCGACCATCCACTTTTGCTTGTTCATCCTTATCAATGGTTTTTGTCAAATTACTCAGCATTTGATTAAACTCTGTGGCGCGCTGGCCTGTGCGCGGTTTATAAAACAACTGTGTACTAATAAAGAAGCCACCGGTGATCACTACTTGCGCAATTAACGCACACACCACCGTAAGATCCACATATTCTCTATGGGTAAATGCTTCAGCACTAAATAAAGGCAACAGCCAATTAACCTCAAACACAAAATGCATAAACGCCGATACCAATAAACCCACCACAATACTGGACCATCCTGACCAGTCAGGGGTTCTTAGTACCACTAAAGCCAATAAGGAAGGAATAGACAGAGGCATTTGTAACAGCGCACCAAACAACATCATAAGATCAAAGAAGCTGTATTCCCGAACGGAAGCAAACAGCAAGGCTGCCACAACAGAGAGCAGTCCCGAGACGAATGTGGCTATCTTGCCCATGGTCATTTGCTGGCACTCTGATGCGTGTGGATTAATCACCCCTTGATAGACATTCCGCACAAAAATGCCTGCATTGCGATTTAGTGCGGTGGTCATGGGGGCAACGGTAGCCGCTATCATAGCCGCCATTACCAAGCCAAGAATGCCTTTTGGCATAAAGTACTCGATATAGTAGAGGTAGGCAGCGTTGTTGGCATTGGCCCCTAAATTGGGGTAGACACTGTGTAAATTAACCTCTAATCCCGCAGTCACCCATGGCGGTATAAACCACATCACAGGACCTACGATAAATAACGCCCCAGCCACCCAAGCGGCCTTTTTCGCTTCCTTTTCATTGCTGGTGACTAAAAAGCGATAACAGGTAAGCGCATTGTTGGTGTTGATGGTTTGTTTGCCCATAATAATGAACACCCAAAGCACGCTAATTTGCCAATATTGAATGTCCGAACCTAATACAAAATCCCTGGGATAATTGGCCACCATTTGTGTTGGGCCACCCGTCGTGTACAACGCAAATGCACCTACGGTCATGGTAATAGACACCAATAAAATTAATTGAATCACGTTGGTAGCGGAGACAGTCCAAGCCCCGCCACTAATGGCAACGAAAGTCACTAAGGTGCCGACAATGACAATAGTGACATACAAATCAATATCAAATACCGCCGCCACAAAAATCGCTAATCCATTGAGCCATATTGCAGCTGAAATAATGCCTAAGGGAAAACTGAGCCAAGTATAAAACTGCTCTGAAACTTGGCCAAATCGCAGCTTTATCACTTCCATTGGCGTATCAACTCGTAACTTGCGATAGCGCTCGGCAAAGTACAAAGCGGCCACAAAAAAGCCTAAAGCATTCCCCCAAAACAGCATTAACACCGTTAATCCGTCTTCATAAGCTTTTGCGGCCGCCCCTGTAAATGTCCATGCAGAAAACTGTGTCATAAACGCCGTGGCTCCAGCCATCCACCACATCATGGCTCCCCCTCCACGGATGTATCCAGAAGAGGTGTTAGCAAACCGTTTAAACACTACGGCAGCAAAGATAATAAACGCGAAATAACCCACTATTATGTAAAAATCTAACTGTTCCATTCCTTTCCTAACTGGCTGCTGAATATATTTCCATGGCATACATAAATGAAATGCCGGTCCATATTTTAACAAGACAGCGATAGGTGTTTTGATGCACAGCACTAAATAACCGCTTTCACCTCTAGAGTCCGTTTGAGTAAGATGCAACAAAACATATCGATTCGCGGAGAGTTATTCCTATATGTAAGAGAGCATAAATGGCGCAAAAAAAAACGGACGTGAGGTAAATACCTACGTCCGTTTATTTCAGAGCTTAAATTAGCGGTTAATTACTTATAACCTGACCAATTACAGTTTGGCAAAAGACCCTTGCCAAGTAAACTCACCCACAGTGTGTTGACCTTGCTGAGCGTCTTCAGCTAGGTTAGAAATAGCAAAGTGGTATGTATTTCCTGAGGTTGTTTTAATGCAAACCACAGTCCCCACTTCGTTATTTTCTACCACAGTAACTGACTCAACTAAACCACGAGCGTTGACGGATTGCTCAAACTCTTCGTTAAAGTAGCCATGAGTCTCAAGAACAGAAGCAAAGACATGGTCTTTACCAGATTGACGCATGATCATTGCAGGCTCACTGCGTAAGTTGAAGTCCGGATCATTTGCGCCAAGACGGGCAAAGATCACTTCACTGTCAGCGCTAGCACTGGTGATGAGTGAGTAATAGCTATTATTCACAAGCCAGCTCACTAAAGCGCTACCCGCAACTTTACCTGAACCTAAGTTCCAAAGGTGTTGGTAACCGTCAGATTCACCTACAGGTTTCAATGTCGCTTCAGTTTGATATTCAAAGTCAGTGCGAATGATTTGACCTGTGTAATGAACAGGAAGATCGTATTGATGCTCTTGTTCTGATTGAATACGGTATACGTCAATAACCAACGGTTTTTCGAACTCTTCAATATCAGCAAGTAGAATACTACGTTGCATATCAACGCCTTCGTAGTAACCAGAAATGCGACCACTCATGCCTTGTAGGTTAGCATTGTCGATGTTGAAGAAATGTTTTTCACCAAACTTAGACTCAGCCAGTGCTGTGTTGAAGTTGTTCTGTGTTTTCTGATCAACCGTTACTGTGTTGTGGGCAACAGTTTGCTTACAGTACGATTTGTTTTCAGGGATATAACGACCGCCAAATTTAGGCTCAACGTTTACCCAGCGACCGTAACCGTAGTCATGTAATACTTCAATGCCGCGGTTGAACACACTTAAATGAAGACCGTCGTAGTGACCGTGATCAAGAGCGGCGTGATATTGGTGATCAGAACCGTGCTGACCAAACCAAATTAACGCCATAGTGTCGTCATCTTGTGAATCACGGTGACGTAGGATACCTAGGCCGCCTTTTTCACCTTTAGGACCGTCTGTGATGTACAGGCTACCCCAGTTAAATGGTTTGATTTCGTCTGCAGCTTCAACCGCATTGGAAAGGGTAAGACCTGCAGAGTGTACCCAAACATTTTGTTGGTGGTTAGCCATCGCAAGTAAGGTTTCAGATTGCTCGTAACGTTGGAAACAGACGCTGGTCGCCATCACTACGCCTTCATCATTGATAGAAATCGTTTTTGATGAATCGTTACATGCAGGAAGAGAACCGTCAGGGAATGCGGTTTTGAATACGGCATAAGACGTTGTCTTAATCACTGAATCGTTGAATTGGTAAATACCTAATTCAGGTTGACGACGTTCAATAGATTCTGCAAACAGGTAAATTGGACGTAGAGAGAAACGGTGGTAGTAAGGACCTTCCATGTAGTAGCCGTCTGGCGAGAACAGTTGGTCAAGTTGCGCAAGGAAACCGCCACTCACTTTGTCTAATTTAAGACCATACAGTGCTTTATCTACAGATTCCTGATCATTGATTGCGTAACCACAAATACCTACGGCTGCAACAGCCCAAAGACCATGGTTGTGCACGATGTCAAAATCGTGACCGTAAGTGACAACAAACAAATCAATCATTAACTTGAATAAGTCATTTTCGATCAGTGTTTTTTGCTCATCAGATAACGTGTGGAAAACGCACGAGTATGCGCATGATGCGTACAGCATCCACATGTTTTCATTCAGAGTTTGATGGAAAATTTTACCCGGAGGGTTAGTGTCTTTACTCACATTGCTTTCTAGACCAGGGTACACTTTTGCGTACGCTGTTAGCATATCAACAATGTAGTCACGGTATTTTTCATCTTCAGTGATCAAGAACAAACGACCGGCAATATCCATATGGATATAGTTTTGTTTGTGACGGTTGTGCTCATAGCCACCACCTTCACCGTGTCCTGGTACTTCGATACCTACTTCTGCCATGTACGCATCAGTTTGCTTGATGTCACGAGTCAGTGCTTTACCTAGTAGGCTATCCTGGCCAAGTTCTTTACGGAGTTCAGCCGCTTCTTCAAAATTAAGCAGCAATGGTTGATAGCTCATTAAATAATCTCCTGAGATTGAGTGTTTACTTTCACTGAATAGTAACCTGTCCAATTGAAAGTCTGTTCATTAATTGTAAGTTCGTTCACAGTATTTTCAGTCACATGTGCCTGGTTAGACACCAGTAGAGTCACCACTGAACGTTGAGTCGTGATCTCAACAGCAGACCCCACTTCATTATGACCAATAACTCGAATATTCGACACCTGACCACGTGCGTTGACAGATTGCTCAAATTCTTCGTTAAAGTAACCATGGGTTTCTAACACGGATGCGAAAAGTGTGCTTTCACCATGGCTACGCAACATAAACGCAGGTTCACTGCGTAGGTTAAAGCTTGGATCGTTAGCACCAGAGCGGGTGAAAATCACTTCACCATTATTGTTGGAACTGGTACCTAGCCATGTATTATAGCTATTATCTTGTAACCAACTGACTAAAGCGGTGTCATTGGCTTGGCCTGCGGCCATTTTCCATAGGTGCTGATAACCGGCATCATCACCTAGTGTGTTCACTTCTTTAAATGTTTCGTATGCAAAGTTTGTACGAATGATCTGACCACTATACTGGTGAGAATAATCGTATTGGTGCTCGCCCTCACCCTCTAAACGGTAAAGATCGATTAACAGAGGTGCTTCTAGTTCGTCTAAATTGAGCAAAAACACGCTACGTTGCATGGCAAAACCATCATAGTGGTGATTAGCAAACGCACTCATTCCCTTAATGTTTTCATCATCAACTTGGAAAAAATGTGGCAAACCATGTACGGAATCGGCACGTTCCACATCAAAGTAGTTTTGACACGTTTGATCAATAGTCACGCTGTTATGCGCTACCGTTTGACGAGCATATGAAGGGTTTTCGGGTAAGTAGCGTCCGCCAAATTTTGGTTCGACATTCACCCAGCGACCAAAACCATACTCACGTAGCACTTCATGACCGCGGTTAAATAAAGTAATGCCTAACGTATCAAAATGGCCATGTCCCATACCGTGCATACCGTAATTCATCACCAATTGTGATACATCACCGCTTTTATCTTGCATGCGCACAAAACCTTGAGCACCTTGGTCACCATTTGGACCTTCACTCAACTCCATGCTTGGCCAATAAGGTAAACCAATTTCACGCTCAGAGGCGGCTTTTTCATAGGCACGAGACACTTGTAGTCCACACGGGTGCATCCACACCCCACCTTGAATTTTAGCCATACCCAAAATGTTGTCATCCAGTGCGTAGTGGGCCCCATAAATGCTCACGGCAACTTGGACACCCGCGTCTGCAATGCTCATGCTTTGCGATGCATCATTCATAGCAGGGAAAACGCCGTTTGGATACGCAGTGGCCAGTAATGCTTGAACCGTATTGCCTACCACTCCTTGTTTGTAGTTGTAGATATCAACGGCAGGCATATGACGATGGATGATCTCAGCCAGTAAAACTAAAGGTCGAATCGTAAAGCGTGAGTAATAAGGACCTTCTAAATAGTAGCCTGATGGCGCAAACAAGTTCGATACTTGATCGAGGAATCCACTGCATTCAGCGCGATTTTTACCATAAACGGCCATGTCTAAGTATTCAGGCTTACCGATAGCGACGGCGCAAGCACCGACTGCAGCCACCGCCCAAACACCGTGATTGTGAATGTGGTCGAAACGATGTGCGTATTTCTCTGTGCTCATTTCAATCATTGGCATAAAGACACGGTCAATAATGCGCTGACGTTGTGCTTCTGTCATTTGTGATGAAACACAAGAATAAGCAATACTGGTAAAGAGTAACCAGCCGTGCTCATTAAGAATTTGGTGGAAAATACGCCCCGTCGGGTTGGTGTTTTTTTGTACTTGGAATCCCAATTCCAAATATTTATCCGCATACTCTTCAAGCAAGGCGATGACAAAATCGGCGTATTTTTGCTCTTGCGTAATAACAAATAGACGGCCAGCCAAGTTCATATAGGTATAGTTATCTTTATGACGGTTGTGTTCATAACTACCACCATCACCATGACCTGGAACTTCCAGAGGCAAGCTCATGAACGCATCTGTTACTGCAATGTTTTTAGCAATCGCTTGACCCATAAGGGTTTCGCGGCCTACTTCTTGACGAAGTTGTACGATTTCGTCAGGGGTAAATAATATCGGTTGTGTGGTCATTTGCCTTGATCCCTCAGCTTGCGAGAATAATTAGAAATTCCGATAAAATAATACAATATTAACTATAATCCTATGAACGGGTCAAAAAAGAATGAAAGCAGTCACACAAACAATTTCTTTTAGCATAATTCTTTATCTATATTGCAATGTCACTTTGTCTGTCTAAAGTTTAGTTTAGAGGAACTAACAGAGTGACAATTGACCTAGGTCACACAACTATAAACTTATTGTATGACAATTGAAAATAATCCATTATTATAGACAAAGTTAAACATTTTTATTTGTAAAAATACGAAACCATTTAAGGAACGTCGTTATGAATTCATTTTTCATTTCTAAAGATCAACCTTGGGAAGACTTAGGGGACGGTGTTAGCCGTCAGATTATTGGCTACACTGACGAACTGATGGGCGTTCGCGTACGTTTTGAAAAAGGCGCTATCGGTCACCCTCACGCTCACGAAATTCATGACCAAATTGGTTACGTAATCTGTGGTAGCTTTGAAGCGGAAATTGAAGGCGAGAAAAAAATTCTTGTTGCTGGCGATGCCTACATTGCTCCTAAGCACTTTGTACATGGTGCTATCGCTTTAGAAGAGGGTAGTGAACTTATGGACCTTTTCTCTCCAGCACGTGAAGATTTCCTTAAATAATCTTTGAAAGCACACTTTAGCTTCGGTAAAAATATGAAACAATTAAACATTGCCATCATTGGCGAGTGCATGGTAGAACTTCAGCAAAAAGGTGAACTTCTAAAACAAGCATTCGGTGGTGACACACTAAACACTGCTCTTTATTTGTCCCGCTTAACTCATAAGCATGGCATCAAAACCAGCTATGTTACCGCTTTAGGCCAAGACCCGTTCAGTGCAGACATGCTTGCAAATTGGCAGCAAGAGAACATTGATACTAGCCTAATTGCACGTCTTTCTGACAAGCAACCTGGCCTTTACTACATCGAAACCGACAATACTGGTGAGCGTAGCTTCCATTACTGGCGCAATGATGCAGCAGCTAAATTCATGTTTGACCAAACTGAATCTGCCGCACTTATTGACACCCTAAGCGGTTACGATGCAGTTTACCTAAGCGGTATTACTCTGGCTATCTTAACGGATAACGGTCGTAACGAGCTGTTCAAATTCCTTGAAAAATTCCAAGGTAAAGTATTCTTCGATAACAACTATCGTCCAAAACTATGGGCTAGCCAAGCCGAAGCTCAAAAGTGGTACCTGAAGATGTTAAGCTTCACTGATACTGCCCTTTTGACTTTCGATGATGAGCAAGACCTATACGGTGACGAACACGTAGAGCAATGTATTGAACGTACCACTAATGCTGGCGTGAAAGAACTTGTTATCAAACGAGGCGGAAAAGAATGCCTTGTTGTTGAAGGCGAAAACGCCAACTACGTTTCAGCAAACCAAATTGACAATATCGTTGACACTACTGCAGCAGGCGACTCTTTCAGCGCCGGTTTCCTAGCAAAACGTCTTTGTGGTGGTACTGCTCTGGAATCAGCAGCAAGTGGCCACGCAGTAGCGGGTACAGTAATCCAGTATTCTGGTGCTATCATCCCTGCTGAAGCAATGCCTGAACTGTCTTTATAATTGTCCTGCTCACGCAGACTCACACAATATTTGATGAGAAAAAACATGACAACTTTGAACGAAAAACTAGCAAGTCTTAAAGTGATCCCTGTAATTGCAATCAACAAAGTTGAAGATGCAATTCCACTAGGTCGCGCACTTGTTGACAACGGCATGCCTTGTGCCGAAGTAACGCTACGTACAGAATGTGCTATCGAAGCTATCCGCGTACTTCGCAAAGAGTTCCCAGATATGCTAATCGGTTCTGGTACTGTTCTTACTAACGAGCAAGTTGATGCTTCTATTGACGCTGGTGTTGATTTCATCGTAAGCCCAGGCTTCAACCCTCGTACAGTTCAATACTGTATTGATAAAGGTGTTGCTATCGTCCCTGGCGTAAACAGCCCAAGCCTAGTTGAGCAAGCAATGGAAATGGGTCTTCGTACTCTTAAATTCTTCCCTGCTGCACCATCAGGCGGTGTTCCAATGCTTAAAGCACTAACTGCAGTTTATCCAGTAAACTTCATGCCTACTGGTGGCGTTAGCCTAGCGAACGTTGATGAGTACCTATCAATCCCTGCAGTTCTTGCATGTGGTGGTACTTGGATGGTTCCTACTAAACTAATGGACGAAGGTAAATGGGATGAGCTAGGTGCACTAGTTCGTGATGCTGTAGCTCACGTTAGCTAATCATTACCTCATACTTTGTATAAGCGAGCCTATTATGGCTCGCTTTTTTTTGTCTTTATTTTGCACGGCCCTTCTTTCCTCCATTCTGCTCGCCACAGGAAGCCACAAAGCACCTTAACCCTTTGCCATTGCAGATCTATTTTGAACTGCGGGCTTTAACACTAGGTCATCTTGTGGGGTTTTATCAATAGTACAATAATCGCTTATCAGACATATTCTCTTGGCAATCACGCATGCATGGGGGATTGCCAAGAGTGATCTTACAGCGTCTGATACAAAATGCAGAAGTGAGGCTGATATTTGCCAACCTCACTATTTAACATGCCATGGTTTGGGAGCGTTATTGGTGAACTGTTTGCCCCACAGCGCTCTCTCTGCTCCTAAAAGCGAATAGCAATCAAGAATCTCTAAAAAAACCACCAAAACTAGTCTACCCTATTAAGCGAACCCTATTGATTACTGTATAAAACACTTACATTTAGTAATACTAAAATACATGCATAAAAGATGGATATTTAATCAAACACTGTTTATTTTATATAAATTTGCATTCTAACCCATTGATTTATAAAGCAAAAAACACTGCACCACACAAGGCCCCAACAATGTGATCTGGATCACATTAAATGTATATTGTAGTACTAATAGATAGGGAAAGACGTTAAGCTTATGCGCAGTTAATCTAAGACCTTAAGGCTGAAATAAATGACTATTGATACTTTTGTTGTGATCGCCTACTTCTTCTTCTTATTAGCTATTGGTTGGATGTTTAGAAAATTTACAACATCTACCAGTGACTATTTTAGGGGTGGCGGTAAAATGTTGTGGTGGATGGTAGGTGCAACTGCCTTCATGACACAATTCTCAGCATGGACCTTCACGGGTGCAGCAGGACGCGCATTTAGCGACGGATTTGTTGTTGTAATCCTTTTCCTAGCCAATGCATTTGGCTATTTCATGAACTACATTTACTTTGCACCGAAGTTCCGTCAACTTCGCGTGGTTACCGCTATCGAAGCAATTCGTCAGCGCTTTGGTAAAACTTCAGAGCAGTTCTTCACTTGGGCAGGTATGCCTGACAGCATGATTTCAGCTGGTGTTTGGTTAAACGGTCTTGCGATTTTCGTCGCTGCTGTATTCCACATTCCAATGGAAGCAACGATTGTTGTTACTGGCCTAGTTCTTATGCTTATGGCTGTAACGGGTGGTTCATGGGCTGTTGTTGCATCTGACTTCATGCAAATGCTTGTTATCATGGCTGTAACTATTACTTGTGCTATCGCAGCTTACTTCCACGGTGGTGGTATTACCAATATCGTAGCGAACTTCCAAGGCGACTTTGTACTAGGTAACAACCTTAACTATGTAAGCATCTTTATCCTTTGGGTTGTGTTTATCTTTGTTAAGCAGTTCGGTGTAATGAACAACAGTATCAATGCATACCGTTACCTTTGTGCTAAAGATAGTAACAATGCTCGTAAAGCAGCGGGTCTAGCTTGTATTCTTATGATCATTGGTCCACTTATCTGGTTCCTACCTCCATGGTATATGGCAGCTTTCCAACCTGATTTTGCTGCTCAATATGCAGATATGGGTAGTAAAGCGGGCGATGCAGCATACTTAGCATTCGTAGAAAACATCATGCCTGCTGGTATGGTTGGTCTACTGATGTCTGCGATGTTTGCGGCGACTATGTCTTCTATGGACTCTGGTCTTAACCGTAACGCCGGTATCTTTGTAATGAACTTCTACAGCCCAATTATTCGCCCTCACGCGTCTCAAAAAGAGCTTGTAGCAGTAAGTAAAGTCACTACCGTTATTATGGGTATCATCATCATTGGTATTGGTCTATTTATCAACTCGCTTAAACATTTGAGCTTGTTTGATATCGTACTGAATATCGGTGCCCTAATTGGCTTCCCAATGCTTATCCCTATCCTACTAGGTATGTGGATTCGCAAGACTCCAGATTGGTCTGCTTGGGCAACCTTGATTGTCGGTGGTATTGTTTCTTACGTGTTTGGTATTGCACTTACCGCACATGATGTTCAACACCTATTCAACTTAGATCACGCTCTAACTTCTCGTGAGTGGGCAGATCTTAAAGTTGGCCTAAGCTTGGCAGCACACGTTATCTTTACTGGTGGTTTCTTCGTTCTAACAACCCTATTCTACAGAGGGCTGTCACCTGAACGTGAAAAAGAAGTTGACCAACTATTCACAAACTGGAACACACCTGTTGTTGCAGAAGGTGAAGAACAGCAAAACCTTGACACTGCTCAACGTTCAATGCTTGGTAAACTGATTTGTACTGCTGGTTTCGGTGTTCTTGCAATGGCACTTATTCCAAATGACCCAAGCGGACGTCTATTGTTCCTAGTTTGTGGTTCAATTGTACTTATCGTTGGTATTCTACTTGTTAATGCCTCACGCGTAGGTCAAAGACAAGCGGCTTAGTTCCCCCACTAAGAGCAAACGCTAACTAAATAAAAACCCTAGCTTTATACGCTGGGGTTTTTTTATGCTTGCCATTCATGCTTTCGCTGAAATTAACGAACACGCTTATTTGTTCACGCATCTATTAAGAGCGCCCCGCCCCACCATTAAGCTGATCAATAATTCACTACTATAAGACTGCACTACGCACCAAAACAAAACACGCTAACGCACCCAAACAGAGCGCCAAAATGGTGCGCACAAACACCTTTTGCACCATTTTAATGCAGCGTGTTTTTCCCTTATCTTTATAAATGACGTCAATGACAGTTAAAAGCATCCATAGACAGCAACTTTTCATGTTTTGCGAGTGAAATTTACCAGAAAATTATAAAAAACCCTCTTTCTTCGATATTTTCAGCCAATAACTTATTGTTGGAACGGTTATTGCAGTAAGCATTGAGATATTAGAATACTTTGTACACTTGATACTGATCTGGGAAAACTTCATGGACAACATTAGTCAGGCCATTGATGCCGTTGCGCAAAGCGCAGACACTTTATTCATCCTTCTTGGTGCTATTTTAGTTCTTGCAATGCATGCAGGATTCGCATTTCTTGAAGTGGGTACAGTGCGTCACAAAAACCAAGTGAATGCATTAGTGAAAATTATGGCTGATTTTGCTTTTGCCACGGTAGCTTACTTTGTTATTGGCTATCAGATAGCTTATGGGCAAAGCTTCTTTGTTAGTGTTGAAACACTGACTCAGAACCACGGATATGAATTGGTTAAATTCTTTTTCTTGTTAACCTTTGCAGCTGCTATTCCTGCCATTGTTTCAGGCGGCATTGCAGAACGAGCCAAGTTCAAACCGTTTTTACTTTCCTCCGCACTTATCGTCGCTTTTGTGTATCCATTTTTCGAGGGTGTCATTTGGAACGGTAACTTTGGCTTCCAAGCATGGTTAGATTCTCAATTTGGTGCATCTTTTCACGATTTCGCAGGCTCTGTTGTGGTGCATGGGATGGGGGGATGGCTGGCATTGGTCGCTATCTATTTGTTAGGTTCTCGTCGCGGTCGTAAGCCAGGTATTGCGTTTGCCCCATCAAATATTCCTTTCTTAGCTTTAGGGGCGTGGATTTTAACCGTTGGTTGGTTTGGCTTTAATGTTATGTCGGCACAAACTCTAGATGGTATTAATGGTTTAGTCGCGGTTAACAGTTTAATGGCCATGGTTGGTGGCACTGTAGTGGCGCTATTCGTTGGTAAAAATGATCCTGGTTTTATTCATAACGGACCATTAGCTGGTCTTGTTGCTGTATGTGCAGGCTCAGACATTATGCACCCTGTGGGCGCATTTGTTGTGGGTGGTGTTGCTGGTGCCCTTTTTGTTTGGGTATTCACTAAGCTACAACGCAGTACTAAAATTGATGATGTATTAGGTGTATGGCCACTTCACGGCCTATGTGGTGTATGGGGCGCAATTGCTGCAGGTATTTTTGGTTCCCCTCTGCTGGGCGGCCTGGGTGGCGTTAGCTTGATTTCACAAATAATAGGGACAATAGCGGGTATCCTTGTTGCTGTTATCGGCGGCTTTATTGTTTATGGTCTAGTTAATAAGTTTGCTGGATTAAGACTGGGACAAGAAGAAGAGTTTATTGGTGCCGATCTTGCTATCCATAAAATTGGTGCAACAAACAACGATAAGTAACGTCGTTAATAACACTAAGCGTTACCTTTGATAGGCACTGTATGAGGCCAGTATTTAATCATAAATACTGGCCTCATTTTTATTAGTCACCTCCCCATCAAGCAGAGGATGGAAGTGATGAGTAAGACATGGATTAAAGATCGCAGATTGGCGCAAAATTCGCTACCATAGTGTTTTGCTTCAAATGTATAATCCATGATTGACAAAGAGCGGCTACGCCAAGAACTCCTGCAAATATTAACTATCTCGCGTCAAAACGCACTGAAAGCGGCAGACAGTGCCCATGATGATGCCACCCATGAACAAAGCGTTGCAGAAACACAATACGATACTGTCGCCATTGAAGCGGCTTATTTGGCACATGGACAATCTAAGCGTGTTGCGGAATGTGATGAGATGATGAACACCATCAAATCACTGGCTCTTCGTCCGTTTGCAGATGATGATGAGATAGCTCTAGGCGCTCTGGCAACCGTTGATAATGGACTCACTTGCTGGTTACTCCCTGTCTGTGGCGGTTTTAAGCTACAAAACAACACTATCGTTGTGGTCACCCCTCAAGCCCCTTTAGGTCAGTTACTTATGGGTGCAGAGCTTGAGGATACACTCGCTAACGGCAAAACAGTCACCGCACTTAGCTAATGGCATACTGTTTAAAATTCGGTATTTTAGTTCCAGTAATTGCATAAGCAATCGTCTTGTGCAGATAATAAGCAACCGCTACTATAATCGCCCCTCAATCCACCTGCATACCCTATGTACTTAGAACAATTAATGATGCTCCTCGCAATGGTAGAAAGAGCGGCATTGCTACTTATGGCGCTGTATTTTTTGACTCATATGAAGGTATTTCAAACCATCATAGCCAAACAGAGTCGTAGCACCTTAAAGCTGACGGTTCTCGCGCTATTTTTCACATTTTTTGCCATCTTCAATACCTATACTGGGGTGTATGTTGAAGGCTCCCTTGTCAATGCACGAGTGATTTCAATTGTCTCCGGTGGGGTTTTATTTGGCCCTTGGGTGGGAATTACTGCGGGGATTATTTCTGGAGTGCATCGGTATTTAATCGATATTAATGGTCCCTCATCGATACCTTGTCTTATTACCAGTGTTCTTGCTGGTCTTTTTGCCTCTTGGGTTCACTTACGCGCTAACTACGCTAATTATGCAAAATACGGCGTATTAATAGCCGCTTCTTGTGAGCTACTCACCATGATATTGATTGTGGAGCTTAACCAAGATCACTCGTTAGCAATGTCTATCGTTCACTCGATTGCCCTGCCCATGATTATAGGCTCCGTATGCGTTAGCCTCATTATCAAATGGCTACAAGAGATGGAAAGTGAAAAAGATAAGATTGCGGCCTATCAAGCAAAACAAGCCTTGAAAGTAGCGAACCAAACGTTACCTTACATCCGCAAGAACTCTAATGAAGCTCTGCAACACGTGTGCGAAATAATTAAAAATGAGTGTGGAGCCGATGCCGTCGCCATCACTGACACTCGTGATGTAAAAGTGTATGTGGGATACGGTGAAGAGCAATTTAATAACCACCATATGCAGGTCAGTTTAATGACGCTTAAGGCCATTGATAATGCTGAGATTATTGAGAGTAATGACATTCAACAACATATGTTTCGCTCTTTAATGATTATCCCCCTTTCAGAAGACAAAAAAGTGACGGGTACTCTAAAGATTTACTTCAAAAAGCCTCACCAAATCACGCTTTCATTACATGAGATGGCAATTGGTTTATCACAACTCATTTCCACTCAACTTGAAGTGGCTAAAGTAGACACCCTTAAAGCGATGGCCAATGAAGCTGAGTTTGGTGCGTTACAAAATAAAATCAACCCTCACTTTCTGTTTAATACACTTAATGCGATTTCTACTTTGATTCGAATTGAACCCACAAAAGCAAGGGATCTTGTAGGTAAATTAGCCGATTTCATGCGCTTTAACCTGGAAAATGTCGATGAAATGATTCCGTTGACTACGGAACTGGAACAAGTCAATGACTATGTGGCCATCGAAAAAGCCCGTTTTGCTGATAAACTCAATGTGACCTTCGATATTGATCCGGTGAACGCTTTTGTGCCACCGTTGATCATTCAACCATTAGTAGAGAATGCCATTGGGCACGGTATCAACCCAAAAGGCTGTAAAGGTACGGTTACTATTTCAGTAAAACAACAACAAAACCGAATTACCATTTCTGTTGCTGATGATGGTGTGGGCATACCGGTCTCTGTTATTGAAAGAATCAACGCTGGTACTATAGAATCTAAGCGAATTGGACTTAACAACGTCCACCAGCGCATTAAATTACTTTATGGTAAAGGGCTTTTAATTGAACGGTTAGAGCCTGGAACTCATATCTCATTCACTATTCCAATGGAGCAAGCATGACGTTAACCGCCATTTTGGTAGAAGATGAATATCTCGCCCGTGAAGAGCTTAAATACCTTATAGGTAAATACAGCGACATAGAGATAAAAGCAGAGTTTGGCGATGGTCTCGAGGCTTTACAGTATTTGCAATTACACACTGTGGACGTTGCCTTTTTGGATATCAACCTCCCCTCCATTAATGGCATGGTGCTCGCTAAGAGTTTGTATAATTTTAAAACACCACCAAAGCTGATCTTTACCACTGCCTATAAAGAGCATGCGGCCGATGCTTTTGAAATAGAAGCTTTTGATTACATACTTAAGCCCTTTACGGAAAATCGAGTAAAGAAAAGCCTTGATAAATTGGGCGTCGATTCGCTCACTGAGTCAGGGCCTATCACCAACAAAGAGAGCCTAAACCTCTATCTTGGGGATAGAATTCGTATGGTTGACGTATCTGATATCATTTTTGCTGCTGCCAACGGAAAAACCACTGATGTGCAAACCATCCATGGCTTATTTACTTCACCACTGATGCTCAGTGATCTTATAGAAAAATATGAGCAGGGTAACTTCTTCAAAGCGCATCGGTCATATTGGGTTAATTTAGATAAAATCGAAGAAATTATACCTTGGGCAAGTGCCACATATCGTTTAAAAATGCACAACAGCGATACGCTAATACCGGTAAGTCGCTCCAACATTAAGGCATTTAGACAGCGCTTGGCGTTGTAACTCATTCCCGATTATTGCCGTTCATTCCAGTGAGTCGGCAGTTCATTATTTATCAATCGTCCACTATTGAACCGTGTCACTAAGTCCAATAAGTTAATCGCAAATGATTAATTGAAAGGCATTGCTAATGAGCACAACAATTCGACCACGCGATAAATGGATGACCCTATTGGGAACCGTACTCACAGAGTTCGCCCTTGGCTCGGTTTACACTTGGAGTTTATTTAACGCAAACTTAGCCGATAAATTGGATGAACCGGTTAAACAAGTGGCCTTCTCTTTTGGCCTACTTAGCCTTGCTTTAGCGGTGGCGTCATCCATGGCCGGAAAGCTACAAGAGCGCTTTGGTGTGCGTAACGTAATTCTTTTTTCAGGCTTTCTGCTTGGTGCCAGCTTATATCTGACCTCTGTAGTCTCTAACCTAACCGCCTTATACATATGCGCTGGTTTTTTGGTTGGTTTTGCCGACGGTACAGGCTACCTACTTGCACTGACCAACTGTATTAAGTTTTTCCCCAACAACAAAGGTATTGCCTCTGCATTAGCTATTGGTGCCTATGGTCTAGGTAGCTTGGGCTTTAAATACATCAACATGTACACCTTAACTTACTTTGGGTTAGAGCATGCGTTTGATGTATGGGGTGCAATCGCTATGGTATTAGTTTTAATTGGTGGCCTTATGATGCGCGAAGCCCCTAAGCAAGTGACTCAAGTGAGTAATCAAGCTTCAGGCTCTCATAATTTCACGCTAAAACAAGCCATGAGCAAGCCTCAGTTTTATATGTTGGCACTGATGTTTACCACTGTGTGTATGTCGGGCTTATACGCTATTGGTATCGCAAAGGATATTGGTCAAAACTACGTTCACTTATCTTTGGATATTGCAGCGGCAGCGGTATCAGTTATCGCTATTGCTAACTTAGGAGGACGATTAGTATTAGGTGTTCTTTCAGATAAAATCACCCGAATCTATGTAGTGACTATCGCACTAGTTATCTGCCTTGCCGGTGTCAGCACGCTATTATTCCTACCGCCTAGCATTAATGCTTTCTATTTATCACTGGCTTGTATCGCATTTAGTTTCGGTGGCACTATCACTGTTTACCCATCCCTTGTAAGCGATTTCTTTGGCCTAGAAAACGTCACCAAAAACTACGGCGTTATCTACTTAGGCTTTGGTATTGGCAGCTTTGCAGGCTCGGTCATTGCATCACTGTTCGGCGGTTTCCTAGCCACCTTCCATGTCATGCTCACCTTGATTATTATTTCCATCGTACTGTCCATCATAATCAAAAAACCAAAACCTCAACTACAAGCCCTATAACCCCCCAATAAAAACAATGCCCAACCCCATTGGGCATTCCCCCCATAATTGGCCACCCATAATATACCGGATAATTGGGCAGGTTTTTACTAGCCTCATAATTGGCCACCCAGAACAATATGGAAAAAAGAATCTCATCAACTAAACTATTTAATGTGATAAATGCAGGAACCCCACTATGGCCACACCTCGCAGAGCTCAAATTAGTGTTGAAGATACGCCTTACTACCATTGTTGTAGTCGCGTGGTAAGGCGCGCTTTTCTTTGTGGTCATGACCCCTATTCAGGCAAAAGTTATGACCATAGGCGCGATTGGGTTGCCTCTCTTCTTGTGAAGCTCAACTCCGTATTTGCTATTGATGTCGCAGCATTTGCTGTTATGTCCAATCACTTGCATGTTGTCTTACGCATTGATATCGATACGGCTAATAATTGGAGTGACAGAGAGGTTATTGAGCAGTGGCATCAACTGTTTAAAGGGGATGAATTGACGCGGAAATTTGTACGCGGTGACGTCATTGATGCCAATGAAGTCGCATCTCTAAAGCATGCCATTGCGATTTATCGCAGTCGCTTATGCGACATCAGTTGGTTTATGCGTTGTCTTAATGAGCCTATTGCACGTCAAGCAAATCAAGAAGATAACTGCACAGGTCGGTTTTGGGAAGGACGGTTTAAATCTCAAGCACTGCTGGATGATGCGGCACTTATTACGTGTATGGCGTATGTGGACTTAAACCCGATCCGAGCAAAGGTCGCCACATCTTTAGAGCAGTCCAATCACACGAGTATTCAGCAACGTATTCAGTCAGCCTTAAAGGGAGAGCAACCGGCATCTTTGTTACCTTTAATAGGCCATGAGCGTGAAAATCAGCCCAAAGGCATAGCGTTTTCGCTAAGTGACTATTTAGCATTAGTGGATGAAACAGGGCGGATTATTCGTCATGACAAACGAGGCGCTATCAGTGAGCACAGCGAGCAACTGCTGACGAAGCTAAATATTGACCATGATAATTGGCTGAAGCTGATTACTGAGTTTGGTCATTTGTTCCACGGCCCTGTGGGAAGCCTTGCAGAATTAACCTGTTACTGTGAGCACTTACAAAAACGGCGACGGCATTTTTCTGCATGTTGTCGGTATTTACATACAGGATAAACACAATTTTGCCACTGCTTTAAATAAAAAATTATCCGCACCTCTAATCGATGAGGAATACTATCAACAGCTAAAAATCACTATCTAAGAGGATTTATCGTAATTTAGTCAATATTAAACCTCAATAAAAGCACCGATTTCATTTTACACCCACTAGCCATACACTACGTTTGCATTACTTTAAAAATAACACCATTTTCACCAGGCTTTAATATGGGTGGCTAGATAAAAATATGGGTGGCTGAATTACATGGGATTACACTTGGGACGCTCTTGCGATTCGGGTTATCTTCCCCTCAATTGGGGTGTTTGCCATCTTCGTTGGGCAAACAAAAAAATAGCCTCTAATCTGGAGGCTATTTTTAGTTAAGTTCAAGTGCTCGTTTAAACAATATGCAACTTATTCCTTACCAAACACGTTGTTCTCTTGCTCTTGTACGCGGATGAACGTTGTGCGCTTAGTGAGCTCTTTAAGCTTTGCAGCACCTACGTAAGTACACGTTGAACGTACACCACCAAGGATGTCTGAGATAGTGCCATCAACACTTCCACGATATGGCAATAACACTGTTTTTCCTTCTGCTGCACGGTATTTTGCTACGCCACCAGAGTGTTTATCCATAGCACTTTGTGAAGACATGCCGTAAAATTTCATAAACTGTTTGCCGTCTTTCTCGACGATTTCACCGCCTGACTCTTGATGTCCAGCTAACATACCACCAAGCATAACGAAGTCTGCGCCACCGCCGAATGCTTTAGACACGTCCCCTGCACATGAACAGCCCCCATCACCAATAATAACACCGCCAAGGCCGTGAGCCGCGTCGCCACATTCAATAATGGCCGACAATTGCGGGTAGCCTACGCCAGTTTTAACGCGAGTAGTACATACAGAGCCTGGACCAATGCCCACTTTAACTATGTCAGCACCCGCTAAGATAAGCTCTTCACACATATCACCCGTCACTACGTTGCCCGCAGAGATCACTTTATCTGGAAAGTATGCACGTACTTTTTCAACATATTCTACTAAGTGTTCTGAGTAACCATTAGCAATATCAATGCAGATGAAAATAAATTCATCGCTCAACGCCATAATTTGCTTTGTTTTTTCAAATTCTGCATCAGAGGTGCCCGTCGAAACAAATACGTGATTCAATGTTTTTTTATCTGCTGTTTTTGCAAATTCAGCCCACTGCTCTACGGAGTAGTGCTTGTGTACTGCGGTCATTACATCATGTTCCGCCAAAGCGGCTGCCATTTCAAATGTGGCCACTGAGTCCATATTTGCTGCAATTACAGGTACACCAGACCATTGACGACCACTATGCTTGAATGTAAAATCGCGGGTTAAATTTACTTGAGAACGACTTTTTAGTGTAGAACGCTTAGGGCGAAATAATACATCTTTGAAGCCTAACTTAAGTTCTTGTTCGATACGCATTGTTGCATTTCCTTGATTCAATAGATGATGTGCCAATTACAATGCAGGTCTTGCTTTGGCAGAAGCGCTGACCATTCTTCGGACACAAAAAAACCGGGGCGTTGGCAGACGCTCCGGTTTTCAGCATTATAGGGCGAGATAAATTTGTAGCAAGACTGATTTTTCAATTTTTTTTGTGCTACTATCTTGTAACTTATAAATCAGTTACCTCTGATTTTTTTATTTCCTTTTAAAATCATCATCTTATTTTCACCCCCATCTTCAATACACTCATGCATCACCATCACAGCCTAACTCTTACCGTGATCTAGATCTCTAACTCATTATTTAAACCGTCAATTTGTCTGCATCAACTAGCGTTTTCTTTACTGCCAAGTTCACAATTTTGTACATTATTAGCATGAGTTTCGCTATTAGCTGCTAATTGGTGAGTAAAACGGGTCATTACGTAACTGTCGTAGGATAGGTAATAAATCTGAGGCTAGCATTCCCACACTGCCAAATTGTTGCCCGTTAAGATCAGCGGCTGTTGAGTGTAACCAAGCGCCTAAGCAAGTGGCTGATACCACTGGCATACCTTGGCATAATAACCCCAAAATCACCCCTGTAAGCACATCGCCCATTCCACCGGTTGCCATCCCACTATTACCTGCATGTATTACCCAAGTATTAGAACCATCAGCAATTAACGTCCCCGCCCCTTTCAATAACACTACACACTGATACTTACTTTGTAACTGCCTAATGGCTGTATATCTATCATGTTCGATGTCGGCGATTGAAACGCCCAATAATCGGGATGCTTCACCTGGATGCGGAGTGAGGATGCAATTATGCAAATCATAAATAACATTCGTTTGAGCTAGCAGATTCAGTCCGTCGGCATCAATCACTTTAGGGCAGTGCTGTCTCATGGCCTGCTCAAATAATGCAAAGGCCCACGGATCGCACCCTAAACCGGGGCCTAAACCGATGGCAGTAGCTAAACCCATAGCCTCCGTCACCTTTATATCCTCAGCATCACTCGACACGGCAATAGTCATCACTTCTGGTTGTCGGCTTAATATGCCTTGCACGGATTGTTGATGGGTGGCCACATTAATTAAACCCGCTCC
This sequence comes from Vibrio rarus, assembly GCF_024347075.1. Classification (NCBI taxonomy): domain Bacteria; kingdom Pseudomonadati; phylum Pseudomonadota; class Gammaproteobacteria; order Vibrionales; family Vibrionaceae; genus Vibrio; species Vibrio rarus. The sequence goes on along the minus strand of NZ_AP024901.1, from coordinate 10,128 downwards.
TATTCTGGCGCACGCTTGACTGGCTAGAATAATGGCACCGCTTTTTCCCTGATTGCCGCCGATAAATAGCGCACGTCCACAGTGCCCTTTATGAGAAGAGTGCTGACGTTTAGGCAGTGCTTTATATGCGCTGTCGCGGTCAAAGATATGTGCATATGCTTTTTCTAATGAATAAAAATGCTGTTGAACCCCAAGTTCAGCGAGATATAGCTCACCCACCACATCACAAGCTTTGCCTGTCACTAGACCCTTTTTATTCCCTATAAATGTCACCGTTGTACTCGCTTGGACTGCGACACCTAAAATCGTACCCGTATCAGCATTTAAGCCTGATGGTATGTCTAAGCTCAATACTGGGATCTTTAAGTCGTTAATCGTTTGAATGACTTTAGCTAAACTTGGCCTAACTACACCGGTGAGACCTGTACCAAGCAATGCATCCACAATGAGATCATAATGACTGTCACTTTCTATCTCATTAAGCAAAGGGCGGTTATAGGTTCGCCACTGTTGTTGAGCTTGAATAGCCTCTAAAGTGGTAGAAGGAGACCCAGAAGATTGCAAGACATCCACCTCATAACCTAACTCAAGAGCCAAGGTGGCCACCACAAAACCATCGCCCCCATTATTACCCGAACCACAACACACCAATAGTTTGCCTTGCTCAGGTAGGATTCGCCTTACCTGTTCAAAAGCGGCGCTACCGGCCCTTTGCATCAATTCATAGAGTGAAATATTAGCCAATCGCGCGACATTTTCTTCACTTTGTCTGATCTGATGGGATGAATACAAATTTCGCATAATCAAACTCTTATCATTTATCTCGGATAAGAATAGACGCAGAACGCCCCATTACGCTATTGGAATTTACTGCTTTATATACACAAAAACCGCTGTAGATCATCTACAGCGGCAAGAATGCATTTCAGCCGTCACTATGTTGAATTTAAGAGCTTAGGCTTGATTCAAGCCTAATTGACGATTGGTACTTTTATCTTTGAAGTAAAAGTAAATGTAGGTTGTGGCTATAGCAAAAAACAGATACGAGAGCGAAAAGATCAAGGGTGAAGTAATCAATCCTGCTTTAACTCCCATAATGGTCGACACTACAGTAATAGCCAGTTTGCACAGCATTCCCGTTAAGAGAAGGAAAACTGCAAGTTGTGGCCAGCGTGATGAACGAAAAGCGAGCCAAAAACAGACACCCACAGCAAGTGATGCGGTACTCAATCCATACAAAAAAGAAGTTAAGTGTTCAGCAGATGCAGCCCCTGCAAAAACAGAAATAAGTAGTAGCAAAAATATTTTCATATGTAACCTCACTAAAGCTCAGTAAAGCATCCCTTGCAAATTTGAAATCCAAGATTTCAGTGCATTGTGGCTGAAAAAGATTTTCACGCAAGCTGTATTTTTGAACGATATGTTCTTCAAATGACTGAGAACCATGTGAATTTTACATATACGTAACATTTTAACATTGTCGTAAATCAATTTTCCTATATGAATCCTGTTTATGGTCGTTTAACTGTGACAATGAACGCCAATTGTTAATAAAATGATACACAGAGACTTTATTCAATAAACGCATAGCTCATCACAATAATCCATTACGTGCGCATAACCTTTCATTAATGGACGCTTTTTTTGAAGCCCATTTTACAAAAACAAACGGCGTTTCACCTTCATCATGATCATGGAAATTAATTTTCCATTTTTGAAAGAAAGAGATTTAAATCACAATAAACTTGTGTACAATCCGCGCCTCTTGCCCTTAGAAATGTTGATAAAGTGGAAAGATTTTAAATATTTCAGGCAACAACGTTAATTAACCTAGTTTACAAGGTACTGAGAACTACAATGAAAAAGATCGATAAAGCGATGCGCATCCTAATTGCAGGGTTTTGTATTAACCTTTGCTTAGGCATTCTTTACGCTTGGAGTATATTCAATAAAGCTTTAGTCACTGATCTTGGCTGGAATGCGGCCGACGCCTCTCAACCCTATGCCATTGCCACCATCACTTTCTCTATCGCTCTTCTTGTTGCCGGTATTTTACAAGATAGAATGGGGCCTCGTAACATCCTTGTCTTAGGCGCAACGCTCACGGGTTTAGGTATGATTGGCTCAAGCTTTGCTACATCAACTGCTATGTTAAGCATGACCTTTGGTGTCGTTGCTGGCGCTGGTATTGGTTTTGGCTATGCTTGCCTTTCACCTGCTGCAATGAAATGGTTTCACTCGTCGAAGAAAGGGCTGGTTAATGGATTAATTGCTGCTGGGTTCGGTCTAGCAGCGGTGTATTTAGCTCCGCTAACATCAGCACTGATCACTCATTATGGTATTGAGCAAAGTTTTCTGATTTTGGGTATAGGAGTGCTGGTAATTGCAGTCCCTCTAGCTGCAACGATTAGTAACCCACCAGCCGATTACGTACCAGAAACACCAAAAGTAAAAGCAGGCAAGGCTCCTATTGCCACAAAGCAGAACAGTGACATCTCTTGGAAAGTCATGTTAAAAACGCCACAGTTTTACTCCCTTTGGATCATGTATGCATTCGCCTCAGCTACCGGCTTAATGATCATTGGCAACATTACAACTATCGCCAGTGTGCAAGCCAACTTACCTAATGCGGTATACTTAGCTTCCATTCTCGCCATCTTTAACTCTGGTGGGCGTATTGGAGCTGGTATTCTGTCGGACAAAATTGGCGGTCTTCGTACCTTGTTTATTGCGTTCGCCCTACAAGGCATCAATATGGTTCTGTTTGCTACCTTTAACAGTGAAGCGACGCTAATTATTGGTACCGCAATCGCAGCGGTTGGATATGGTACATTATTGGCTGTATTCCCATCTATTACCGCAGAATTCTATGGTCTAAAGAACTACGGCACTAATTACGGTGTGCTGTATACCGCATGGGGTATTGGTGGCGCTATTGGCGCTGCTGTGGTTGGGCTTTCTATGGCCCACAATGAAAGTTACGCGCTTGCGTACACTATCTCAGCTATCATGATGGGGGTTTGTGTGGTGCTATCTCTGATCACGCGTCCAATTAGTGAAGCAAAATCCGCTCAATTAGCGATGGCTTAACAGCCACGTCAGCAATTCTATGAGTAGGCTCAATTTTTAATGAGCCTACTTTATCATGCCACACCTCTTTAGAATCCTACTCTATTAGAGTTAAATGGTTTAATAAATTAATAAGCACTTTAGTTAATGGTAGTTTTCATTTAAAGGTGATTTTGTATAGCCATTCATAACATTTACATAAAAAAGCAACATTACACCAATAAAGTACACAATAGTTACCAAGTAAACAGCACATCTTCAACCATGCGCATAGTGACGTATGCCTCAAATATTCATCAATTTTAATAGCATTTATTGATCCCATTCACAGGTTGTTCTCATATAATTCAGTTTGTGATTTAGAGCTAGTTAATTAAATAGAATATCAACCATAGTTTCCTAAGAGAAATTAATTACTCTTAGGGGAGTACCTATGGAAGTTGTTGTATACAACAGTAGTCAAGCACGCGAAATAGAAAGGTTCGACTTATCACCTTATAAAATGAATGCCTTTTTAGAAGAAATAAACTATAACTGCGAATGCAATAGTGTAGATGAGAATGTACTAGTGAAGTTATATGATGCGGGTCATTTAATTTTATTAAAAAAAATAAGTATTTCTAAGTCCTTGTCCAACTTACTTAACTCAAATAAAAACTTACTGATCTAGGTTTTATTACAATGTTATCTCTTATATTTATGTTTACTTCAAACATAAAAAGGAGCCATTACTAGACTCCTTTTTATTCGCTAAATCTTCTTAGATTGTGGCCTTAGAAGCAAATAGAGCCATAATAAGCTACTCGCAACCCCCTTAAAATAGAGATCAAGTAACATAGTCACCACTGCTGCTAGCCCATATAGCCAGGCTTTATGACCGCAGTTTTTCCATCGCGCTATAGATAAACCGCCACCAAACCAAACCACGGCCAGTAAAAGTGGAAACATTAAGAGTATAATGGCGCAATTACTGCCAAGCTCAATAGCCTCAATTAAAATTACGCAGCCGAGTATGGCAAATAGGAAACTCACTAATGAATAGCCTAAATAAGGTAAGCGCTGCAGTTGATTCGTTCTAAAAAGAAAAATGTTCTTTATTGTAACGTCATTACTTTTTATTTGCGTCATATTTTCCTCTTTAATACATTATTACCTATCTTTATTGCTTGTATGATACGGAAAAATCAAGCTGTTGCATTAGCGGTAACCCATCACATACAACTAAATAAAAGATTAAAAGATGACTAAGTAAGTATTCTTTTATTTACCACTTTCTATCATCGATACAATCATTTGCTTTGTGAACTTATGGCTAAAAAAATCAATTAATCGAGTCAAACGGGCCGGCCTAAATTTATCCTTGTGATAAATCATAGAAAAATTCACACTAGGAATAGACCACTCGGAAAATACATTCTGTAATCTTCCTGTTGCCACATCTTTCTGACAATACAACAAAGGTACCCGAATAATTCCGTTACCTAAAAGCGCACCATTAACCAAAGCTCTACCATTTTTGCACTGCAAATCTCCGTTAATTTGCACATCTACGCTCTCACCCGTTTGGCAGTGTATAAAACTCCAACGATTTACAGACCCTATCAAACAACGGTGCTGCGGCAAATGTTTAGGATGGGTAATAACATTTCGTTTTTGTAAATACTCGGGACTGGCAAGGGTCACCATCTCAATATCAGCCAGTTTTCTAGCAACAAAACTGGCGTCGGGTAATGCCCCCATTCGAAACGCTAAATCAAAATCCTCTTCAATTAAATCAACGCGGTGACTACTAAAGTCCAAACGAATCGTGACTTGCGGATATAAGGCCATAAATTCATTTATCATGGGCACTAAGAGATCTTCTCCTAGCACACCACCAACACAGTTAATCGCGATATGGCCACGGATCTCTTCCACGCCATCAATGGCCGCCAATAACGCTTGGTCGATAGCATCAAATGATTTTTGGCATCGTTCAAATAACTGCAGTCCAGCTTTCGTTAATTTCAGGGTTCGTGTTGTTCTTAGTAGTAAAGTCACCCCTAAATCCGATTCTAGCTGGCTAATTTGCCTTGAAACATGCGAACGTGACACGTTTAGCGTTTCTGCTGCACGGGTAAAATTGCCTAATTGAGCAATTAATATAAAGGAGCGAAGCTCACTCAGGTTCACCTTATTTAACATACATTACACTCACTACAGCCCTAGTCTTTCATTGAAGTTGAACTCTATTGCCCGTCACTTTCGGCACTTTTCAACCTATCCCAACATCCCAACATCCCAACATCCCAACATCCCAACATCCCAACATCCCAACATCCCAACATCCCTTTATCTTCATTTATTGTTGCTATATAGCAACAGTGTTTTAAGTAAGATGATATATATCAACAAAATAATATCCACTACACTTTCAAAATCGACACATTTTGTGTTGTTGCAGAGTATATTGGAGAAAATGATGAAAAAACTGATTGTTGTTACGGGCGCAAGCTCCGGTATTGGGGAAGCGATAGCTCGTCGCTTGAGTGCGCAAGGTCACCCTCTTCTTCTTGTTGCGCGCCGTATAGACAAACTACAAGCTTTACAACTACCAAATGCACTATGTGAAAAAGTAGATGTGACTGTTCAAGGCTCTTTTGCTACAGCTATCGCCAAGGCTGAGCAACAATTTGGTCCGGTGGAAGGTCTGGTTAATAACGCTGGAACCATGTTGTTAGGTCAAATCGATACTCAAGATGCTAGTGAATGGAAGCGTATGTTTGATGTCAATGTGCTCGGGCTTTTAAATGGCATGCAAGCCGTGCTAGCTTCAATGAAGTCTCGTAACAGTGGCACCATAGTGAACATCAGCTCTATTGCGGGCAAGAAAACTTTCCCAAGTCATGCCGCGTACTGCGGTACCAAGTTTGCCGTGCATGCTATTTCTGAAAATGTTCGTGAAGAGGTGGCTGCAGATAATATCCGAGTGACCACTATCGCACCTGGCGCGGTTGAAACCGAGCTACTGTCTCATACCTCATCCCAAGAAATTAAAGATGGTTATGATGCATGGAAAGAAGATATGGGCGGCGTACTTGCAGCGGATGATGTGGCGCGTGCCGTGCTTTTTGCTTTTCAGCAACCACAGAACGTTTGTATACGAGAGATAGCATTAGCCCCAACAAAACAACAGCCATAGAGTGACATTTTCTTTAATGCCTTGCCTGTGTTGGGGCTATGTTTAATGTTTAGTAGCCAAATGCAGGGGCTAGAACAGCGTGCATTAACGATGGGAAATCATCTTGTAGATGCAAGGTATTATTAAAAGTTTCCCCTGTATTGCGATCGTTGAAATTAGCACGATAGTAAAAACGCTCAGATTCCTTATAAGTGCTCATAACAAAATCTGTTGTGTGATTGTAAGGAATTCCGTTTGATATGACATGGTGATTATCTGCTGTATGTGTCAGCACATGGTTGATCACCGTGCAATCCCCTTCTGTACACTGTGTTCTAATATTAAAACTCACATCATCATAAGCCACATGTAAGCTTTTTCCTGCCAGTCCAGATGCTTGATGATTGGTCATAGGCCAAATTATGCCGTGATCAATTCGCGTATCGTCAATAACCCAAATAAATGAGTGATCATAGAGAAACTCGGGCTCACTCGTATGGCGAGAGGCGAAGTAAACTATAGTGAGTTGCTCATTGTCCCATACACAAGAGACATGAATAGCGACTTGCTGTTGATGTGCAGAGTATCGACATACAGCATCTAAATCTTCAATACTCATGCCATAACGTGCCGAGGCTTCTGCATACCATTCAATAGGTAATCTGTCTGGATGTAGATCGCCAGGTAAATGTCCCGGTTCGCCTACATCAGGACTTGGGCGATCCGGTACCGTTCCATCTGGTAGGTGTGCAGGCGGGATAGATTGCGATCCATTATCACTCGATGAAGAGTTACAACCTACTAGGCTCACTAATAGCATTAACGATACTAAATATTTCATTTACTTACCTTTTAGTTAAAATCCAACCATTTATTTCATTGAATTTTTTGTACGATGATTATGCGGTGCATTTATAGCAAGCACTTGGTAAGTACTCTAATAAGTAATAAATAGATCAGTGATAAGCAATTCTTATCACATTAAGGTTGCATTGTTTTTCAACGCAGATGCTTGCACTATTTGGGTGTCGCAATGCAGTACAGTTCCAGGCAAAGACAATGCCTCTTATAGGGCAAGAAGAATAAAGGTTTAATATTCGCCTTAGTGGGGTTGAAGTTAACAGGAAGCATCCCCCCCCCTCTTTTAGTAAGTATATTTTAGATGCAACTTTAATTATTTGTATTACAATACCGCCAAAGCTACTTGGACAACACGACGATGCCAACACCCAAACCCGACCGAATTACTGCAATGCGTAACATCATAGAGCAAGCAAAGATTGAATTACCCCTTTATGAAGATGAGACTTTTGTTTGTGGTACAGGGACCAATTGCGTAGGTTGTCCCAAAAAATTAATGGAACTGGTGGACACTGAACTGACCTACTGGGAGCACTATATCAGCAATGGGACACCCCCTAATTTTGATGATATTCGACGTTTTGCAAAGCTGTGCAAAAATGTTAAACGAGCTTTAGTAAGAAACAATATCCCAGCGGTAAATATTGCCTCTTAGATTGATGTGAAGTGAACGTTTCACAATCAATCATCGACAACGGCCCTTACCGCTTTCGTCATCAGTGATTACGACGCCATTTCGTGACTGACACGCACACCACTTACTGAGCCCAATAGACAGAGTATTTATTGGCATATTTTATTTTGGTTTTACCAAAATGAAATCTATGCTTACAAAACTAAAAGCGTCTATGAGTGGTGTATGCTCCCGTGAAAGGCATTGTGGTTCGCATTTTTCTTCAATTAGTCTAAACTGCTCGCCTTCCAATATTTTCTTTCGCTAGAACAAATAGAGGTATTTCAAGTGCACGAAAAGTTACAGCCTAAATACGGTTTAGGCACAGCGGTGTCACTGGTTGTCGGGATCGTTGTTGGCATCGGTATTTTCTTTAAAGCAGGTCCGGTACTGCGAGCGACTGGGGGTAATGGTGATTACGCTGTTATTACTTGGATACTTGCTGCATTATTAACGACAATAGCCGCTATTGTTATTTCTGAAATTGCTTCTATGGGGTCGAAAACAGGAGGATTAATGTCCTTCAGTGAGACGGCATGGGGTGAACGTTTTGGCTTTTTTGTGGGTTGGGTGCAAACCGTACTTTATATCCCGCTGATTTTATCGGTTATTCTTTATTACTCAGCCGTGTTCACTTGCGAATTTTTGCAGATTGAACCTACTATTCCGGTATTAGTCGGGCTTTCGGCTTTGTATTTTATCACCTTTGCTGCAGCCAATTTACTTGCAGAATCCCTAGGTGGACTACTGCAGCGCGTCGCAACCATTATTAAGCTTATTCCTTTGTTAGGTATCGCTCTATTTGGCGTGTTCTACCATGGTGACGTAGTCACTGCCTCTGCTGATGCTGTTATACCGGTTAGCGATGTTAGCTTTGCTGCAGCTATTGCGGCGGCTTTGATCCCTGTTCTGTTTGCGTTTGATGGTTGGATCTATGTCACCACTATCGCTCATGAGATCAAAAACCCTCAGCGAAACTTACCGCTAGCTATGGTGGGTGGCCTTGCTATCATCGGTCTAGTGTATGTTTTATTTACTTTAGGTCTACTGTCGGTTTCTCAAGGTGCGGCTTTCGCTTATGACGATATGGGTGTATCTCAAGTGGCTAACATTCTATTTGGTGAAAATTTAGGTCGAACCCTTTCCTTTTTCATCGTTATTTCTGCCCTTGGCGGATTTAATGGCTTGATGCTGCTAGGTATGCGCATGCCATATTCGTTGGCTATGCGTCGTAACTTCCCTGGTTCTCAAGCATTGCTCACTGTATCAAGTAGAACTAACTTACCGGTTCGTTCGGGCCTCACTATGTTGGCTTTATTAGCTTTATATATGATTGTGGGTTTTGTGTTGGCAGCAAGCAGTGTAAACAAAGACATTTTTGACTTGTATGGGGATCTACCTATTGCATTAATGTGGATTATTTACGCCTCATTATTTATAGGTGTATGGCGCCTTCGTTGCACTCAACCCGATGCCCCTCGCTTAATTCGCGTACCCGCCTTGCCACTATTTGTGCTTGTTGCGATTGCAGGTACTGGTTATGCGTTATACGGGTTTATTCCTGACCATATCACCTCTTTCATTATTTCAAGCATCATCGCGATATTTGGATTAATTGTGTATGCTAAATCTACTTCACGTCTAAGCTAGATTTGTTGTTAGTTATCTAAAAAAGCCTGCATTTTTTGTGCGGGTTTTTTTGTACCTATACTAGGCTTGAGGCTGTTAATACCGATCGTACTAAGTAACTGCTCATTCTTCATATTACCGTCAATTCCAAATATAAAATCTTAGTTTCCATTTTCATTATTTGTATTTCATATTACCTCCTTTAAAATCCTCGTTCAATTTTTACGCATATATTTGAATAAGGTAATTACATGTCAAACAAACTGGCCAATCCTGCTCCACTTGGACTCATGGGCTTCGGGATGACCACCGTCTTGCTAAACATCCACAATGCAGGTTTCTTCCCAATGGATTCTATGATCCTAGCTATGGGCATATTTTATGGTGGTTTAAGTCAAGTTATTGTTGGCATCATGTGCTTTAAACGTGGCGATACTTTCGGCACAACAGCATTTACTTCTTATGGTCTTTTCTGGCTAACGTTGGTTGGTATTATTGTTATGCCAAATATGGGACTACCTGCAAGTCCAGCTGGATTTATGGCGTGGTTCCTTGTTTTATGGGGTATCTTTACTGGATTCATGTTTATCGGCTCACTTCGCTACCCTATGGCAAAACAAGTTATCTTTGGTTCGCTAACTATCTTGTTCTTCCTCCTGGCCGCTCACGATTTCACTGGTAACCACACCATTGGATTTATTGCGGGAATTGAAGGTATCTTCTGTGGCGCTTCTGC